>JBJXDX010000156.1:0-34852 GCA_046154585.1 Hyphomicrobiaceae bacterium
GACGCACGCCCGACGCGGCGTACTTCGGACACCAGAGCATGCCGCCGATCCGCTTGGCGGCCTAACCCCGGCAGACGATCCACTTACCCAAGCGGAATGTCTGTCCGAACAAACGGGACCACCTCAACTTACGCTCCCAAGACGGTCCCCGAAAATCCCAAAATGTACGACAAATGTACGGAAATTTGCGCCACCCGATGGTAAGCGACGGGCGACCTATGGATGTTCTATTTGTTAGATCCGATGCGGCTCTGTCAGAGTTTGCGGCGAGCTTTTCGCGCTGGTTCGTGATGCCGCCTCTTGAACAGCGGTACAGCGACAATGTCCCAGGTGGAGAATACTTCTGTTGCTCGATCCCAGGCTTGAAAATGATCATTTGCGAGAGTGACTACGATGTGTGCTCCGACGAGCGTTTCATGATCTACGCCACCGGGATGCTTGCTCTCGACATCACAGAAGGGCTTCTGAGATTCGTAATGAAGGGGCTCCAAGACGAGGGAGTTGGGTGCAAATGGGATCACAGATGACCCGAAATATTCAAAACTGAGACACCCCCGTATGTGTGAATTGCGGGAGTGCGAGTTTTCCTCCCGCCGCCGCTCCGGATGCCAAACGAAAAAACTTTACGCACTCCCCCCCATCCCCAGCCGATGAGACGCGTCAAGCATTCCCCACGCGAACAAGCCAAGGCTCGTCGCACCGAACAAGATCGCAGCGATCTGGAAGGCGTAGCCTGACCTGTTCCAGTTTTGGGTGAAGCAGCTCTGACCAAGATACGATAGCGCCGAAGTTGCGACGCTAAGAGCTGCGCCGATGCCGAAGTAGAAAACGGCCGCAGCCAAGGCGGTGTTACTCCCGGTCTTTGCAGTATTTGAAGCAAACGTCAGCACAGCCAACGCGGCGCCGCCATTCAAGATCAGCAAGGATCGAATGGTTATGTCGGAGAACTTCATCACTGCTTCGTAGCTGACAACGCTCAGCCTGGACTCAGCCTCATATTGAAGACGCGTCGGCTCATACCGGAGGCGGTCTTGTTCGACATTGACGCGCCGCTCCTCGACAGCCAATCGCATCCTTTCGACTTCGAGCCGTTCACGTTCGACGCTGAGCCGGTCCTGATCAATCGACATCAACCAACTCCCGTTTCTTCATGGCGAGCTGAGCCACCCGTGCTCCTACTTTTTCTTTTGCCCGACCATCCGCAGCATCACGGCTTCGGCCAGCAGTTCGCGTATGACAGTGGACTTATCGAGGCCCGCCAAAGACTGCTGATCCACGATCTTCTCAATTTCGGCGTTCAATTGGGCCGGCAAGCGGATGGTGATGGGGACCAACATGGGTGCGTCTCCCTTGGGCGGCCGGCCGCGTGATCGTGGCTTTTTCATGCCTCGATAGTTAATGTAGCCGCTACACTTACATCAAATCACGAAAATGTGATGGGAGAGAAAAGCGGGTTGTGTGGGTTGGTAGTTATTTTCGTAGCCCCATCGGCTACATTGTGGGTGGACCCCGAAGGATACCTGAACAGACGGCGCAGCGCCCGAGAACGGTTGAGCACAACTGCATTCGTCAAATGGGATTATCGGACGTGACCATGACCGAGGGACTCGTTCACCTCCCCAGCGCAGACAGTCGCTACCGGCTTCAGCTGAGACGGTGGCCGCCTGGATGACGGCGCTGGCCGACGGCGACGACGGCAAACCGCGCGCGCGCACCACGATCAACCAGTACCTGTCCGCCGTGCTGGTCGCCCAGCGCGCAGCCGGCCATAGCTTCGATCGTAAGCATCCTCTGATCGCCGGCGTGTGGCGTGGGATCTCCAACACCAAAGCCAAGTCCGAGGTCGAGCGACAGGCATACGAGGAGGAAGACTAGAACGCCTGCAGTTGGTGGCCGGCCCGCAGCTACGAAAAGCGGGCCAAAGCCTTCTGAGTTTCACCCTTGCTGTCCGCGCACGATTTCAAGCACGTCATCCACGCTTGGTACGCTTGTATGGCCACTTGGATATTGCCACCACTCACAGCGTTGACTTCGATTGGGCCCAGAACGCGCATTTCGGGTGCGGCCTTAACGGCCATTGGGCTCTCGGATTTCATCTTCGCGCTCCTTGTTGACTGGACGCAGCGGTCGGTGACGTGGGCTTTTTAGCATGTACCGCCAATGCAGCACTGTTACGCAGAGAACAGGAGGATGGCGGCACCCCGCAGGAGGCAATAGGGCTGGCGAAGGAGTATCTGCCGGAGGAGATGCATGCCGTGAAGACGGGTATGAGAAGGAAGATGCCCTAATCCTCAGCGCGGCTGAGCGGCGCCTCCAGCGGAGACATCTCTAAAGCCGAAGCACGTTCGATAACTTTCGATAAGCGCCATTAGAGAACGCAGATTTCGCGTGATGTTCCGGCCTAGGGAGGTCGCATTCTCTATTGCGAGCTGACCCACCGCGGCAACCCGCGAGCGGAGAGAATTGCCAGGAGTAGATGTCGTGGCAGCGACGCATCGCAAAATCCGCCCGATTGACGCGCTCCCATCTCGGGATGCCGCTCAATTTTCTAGGCCAGCTTTCCGAAGCCCCTCAAGGAACAGGTCCATCAATTCGGGGGTCTGGTAAGGGACGTTCTTGCGGACCCACTCGATGGTAAGCGGAGGACGATGGGTCCGGCGAATTATTGAGAGATACGCACGCGCTTCTTGACGGCGACCAGCCTGGGCCAGGCTTGCACAATGCAATCTCTGGGCGCCTTGAAAGCCTGGGCGAATGCGCAGGTTATCGCGGGTAAGCTTCACGGTCTCTTCAAAGCGTCGAGCCGTGTAATGGGCGATGGCCATGCCGCCCATGAAGCGAGCCATCGCCGGATCGAGCGGGCTCAGCTTCATCGCGATCTCGCCATGCTTGATAGCCTCATCGGCGTAGCCGGCGAAGGCAAGTCCATGGCTCAAATGTCCATGCGCCGCTGCGGAGCTGGGTGTGAGGGCCACGGCTTTCCGAAATGCCGCGAGCGACTCCTCCGTCCGCCGCTGCATCATTGCCGCATAGCCCAAAGCTGAGTAGCCCCATGGATTACGATCGTCCAGCTCAATCGCCCTTTCGGCATGCCGCCGGGCAACGGGTATCCACTTACCTCTATCTACCCATCCCATGTGCGCGGCGAAACCCAAGGCAAAGCCCAGGAGAGCCTGCGCGGGGGCAAAGTCGGGACTTTTTTCAAGGGCCTGCTTCAAGCTCACAATTGAGGCCTCGAAATCCTCTTTCGTAAGCCGCCAGTATTGGCTTTGGGCACGAGCAACGAGTTGCCAGGCGCTCAGTTCGTCCTGCGAAAGATACGCGGTGCGGCTGCCCTCGGCGGCCAAAAGATGCGGTTCGACGGCCGCCGCGACGCTGCTGGTAATCTCGTCCTGAACCGCAAATATTTCGCCCGTGTCGCGGTCGTACCGCTCGGCCCACTGGTGGACACCGGACGTGGCATCGATGAGCTGCGCGCTGATACGCATCCTTTGTCCCGACCGGCGAACGCTCCCCTCAAGCACGTAGCGGACGCCAAGCTCGCGGGAGATCTGCTTCACGTCGACGGGCCGGTCCTGGTAGGCAAACGCCGAATTTCGCGCGATTACGAAAAGCCATCTGATGCGGGCCAGCTCCGTGATGAGATCCTCGGTGATGCCGTCCGCAAAATGCCCCTCGTCCCGAGTGGGGCTCATGTCCGTGAAAGGCAACACCACGAGCGAGGGCTGTTCCGGCAAAAGGAGCTGCGGCGTGATATCCGGCACAGCCAGCGTGCGTGCCCGTTGTGCGGTTTCCTCCACTACATTGCCAATGAATCGAAAGCCCTTCCTCGGAAGAGTGCGGATGAACTTTTGATCGTCGCCGCTATCGCCAACCGCAGCACGGGCTGCGTTGATCCGATTGGCCAGCGCCGAGTCGGAAACGATCCGGCCTTGCCACACCGTACCCAGCAGGTCGTCCTTGCTGACAACTCGTTCGCGGTTCCGAATGAGGTAAACGAGCAGGTCGAACACTTGCGGCTCGATCGCGACCAACGCTCCGGCCCTGAGCAGCTCGCGCCGCTCCATATCGAGCGTAAAGTCCTCGAAAAGCCAGCGCATCAACCGTCTTCTCCAATTGCACTCCGATCTTGCCCCAAAAGCAAAATGAATGAAATCCTGAGCTTCCGGTGACGTTTCCCTCAAGACAACGTACATGCTTGCTCAGAACCTTCACGATCTTCGTGCCAGGTCGCAGACCCCGCCGGAGAACGACCGGAGTGGAGGACAATCATGCTCAACGGACGCTATGCGAAAGTGTTTTCTCTTTGCTTGCTGGGAACGTCGATTGCCAGCATGCCTGCCGCCACGGCCGGCGACGTGGTGACTGACTGGGGCGCGAAAGCCGTTGCAATCGGCGCTGAAAAGCAGATGCCCAATTCCCGCTTCTCGCGCGGCTTGGCTATGATGCACGTGGCAATGTTTGACGCGGTCAACGCTATTGATCGCCGCTACAAGCCGTACACACTTGACTTGGTGGCGGACAAGGGAGCGTCTAGGGAGGCCGCCGCGGCTGCGGCAGCTTACGTCGTCCTCATCAACCTTTTCCCCGATGAAAAGACTAAGCTCGAGCAGGCGTTGCAAACCTCGCTTGCAGCAATAGAGAACGACGCCAAGACCAAAGGGATCGAGCTGGGCAGGAAATCCGCTGCCGGAATCATCACCCTGCGCGCGGACGACGGTAGCAACGCGCAAGAAAGCTATCGTCCTTTCACCAAAGCGGGTGTGTACGTTCACACAGCACTTCCGATCGAGAGCACCAGCGGCACGATCAAGCCCTGGACCATGGAGAATGGCTCCCAATTCCGGCCGCAGTCTCCCCCAGCGCTTGATTCCGAGGTTTGGACTCGCGATGTCAATGAGATCCGTGAGCTCGGCGGCATCAACAGCAAGACGCGCACGCCTGAGCAGACGGAAATTGGTCGGTTCTGGTTTCTTACCGGCCCCCGAACCTACACGCCGCTTGTGCAACAGGTTGTTGAAGCCAAGGAGATGGACCTGGTTGATTGTGCGCGCCTTTATGCCCTCGTTTCCATGGCAACGAGCGACGCGTTCATCTCCATCTTCGATGCGAAATACGCTCACAATTTCTGGCGCCCAATAACGGCTATCCGCAATGCGGACCTTACCTCTAATCCAGCTACGCCACGTGACGCTTCATGGTCCCCACTGGGCACCACGCCACCACATCCTGAATATCCCTGCGCACATTGCATCGTGGCCGCCGCAGTGACTGAGGTACTGCAAAGAGTCGCTGGCGATGACGTTGGGGAACTCACCCTCACCAGTGCGGGAGTGACGAGGAAGTGGAAACGGCTTGAAGATTATCGCAACGAGGTCTCGCTGGCGCGTATCTACGCCGGCTTCCACTATCGCTTCTCCACGGAAGCGGCCAAATCCATGGGGCGGAAGATCGGTGAGTTGGTGACCGCGACGCAGTTACTCCACACTGCTGGACATAAGACGGCAAAGCAGTAGCTGCAGGTTGAGGCGCGCAGGGGCGAATGCGGATTGCCGCCATTACATCGGATAATTTCGCCAATGGCGAATGTCGTTAGGGGGCAGCCTCCGAAGGCTCGAGATTCGCCCACCCGCGTCGGACGTGGCGTAGGGACCGCCCCTTGGGCGCCGGTTGTGCGAGTCGCCGATTCATGCGCCACCGCCGACCCGGATCCACCCATCGCCTCGTTGGGGCAGACTAGGAGCGGCTGCCGCACAATCACGGCCAAGCTCAACCGCCGTCCAAAATGCAACCGGAGGCGGCCGGACGGGCGTGACCCGAGGGAACGAGACCGGCCCAGCCGCCTCAAGTTGGATGGCCGTTGGCGAGCGGATGCGCTAGGGTTCTTGTGCGATGGGCGCAAGCGGCCCGAACCGAGTTCGCAAGGGAGGGAGCCATGTCACAGAGCTCGACCACGCGGCGGGATCTCTTACAGCTTTCCGGCGGAACCGTCGCGCTGGCAGCCCTCGGCTCAACCGTACCACCCGCGGCGCGGGCGGCGGCACCCATGCTGGGTGTGCTGCGCCCTCAGATCTACCGCTTCAAACTCGGCAACTTCGAGGTAACCCAGATCCTCGACGGTGTCCGAGTGGGTCCAGGCCCCCATCCGACGTTCGGTCAAGATCAGCCTCCCGAAGCGGTGCATGACCTTTTGAGGGCGAACGGCCTGCCGACAGTCAATTTCGACCATCATTTTGTTCCCACGCTCGTGAACACCGGCAAGGAATTGGTCCTGTTCGATACGGGCAATGGGAAGGGACGCATGGCCACGGCAGGGCACCTTTCCGACCTGGTTGCGACCGCGGGCTATACCCCTGAACAAGTGGATGTAGTCGTCATCACACATGGTCACCCCGACCACATCGGTGGCTTGGTGCACGACGGTAAGCCCGTCTATCCCAACGCACGTATTGCCTTTGGCGAGGTAGAGTTCGACTTTTGGAAAAAGGGGGAAGTACGCGAGGCGCGCAAACAGAACCTCGAACTGTTTCAGAAGATCGCCCTTCCGTTCGGCGAAAAGGCCACGTTCCTTAAGCCCGAAGGCGAGGTTGTCTCCGGCATCCGTGCCGTCAATGCCTATGGCCACTCGCCAGGCATGCTCGCCTTCCACGTGGAGAGTAACAACCAGCGTCTGCTGATTTGGGGCGATGTCGCCAATCACTATGTCGTATCGATCCAACAGCCCGAATGGGCGACTGGCTTCGATGACGTTAAGGATATGGCGATCACGAGCCGCAAGCGTACTCTCGACATGGTGGCCAGCGACAAGATTGCGGTCGCCGGCTTCCACATGCCGTTCCCTTCGGTCGGCTTCGTGGAGAAGTTTGGCGCCAGCTACCGATGGGTTCCGGCCAGCTACCAGTTCAATCTGTAAGAGACTACACAAGTGTCCTAGCCGACAACGCTCAGTCTGTTGGCAACGAGCTGCCATGGCACAGCTTGAGTGCAGCGACTACTGCAAGGAGCAGGTCGCATCCTGCCTTGAGACCGGCGTCTTTAAGGCGCGAGCCGGGGACAATGCAGGGCTGCAGAAAAAGTTGGCCAACGGCTACGTCCGATAGCCTTTGTTGGCAGAGACGCTTTTGCCTTGATGTTCTCGGTCTGCTTTGACCGTCGATGTTGGGCACGTCCAGATTTCCGAGGGCCTTACCGGTGTGACAGGTCGACTGCCGCTGCACCTCGATCTATGGTGCTGTGAGTGGGAACGAGTTGTGGTGGGGTGCCTTTGGCCACAATAATCACAGTGCACGGCACACACAGCAGCGGTTCCCCCAAAGCAGCGGAGCCTGGCAAAGGTCAATGGTGGCAGGAAGACGGCTTCTTGCATCAGGATCTGCAGGGGCTTGTTGAAGCGGAAAGCGGCGATCTCGCCTTCAAGGCGTTCGTTTGGGATGGACTCAACAGCGAAGCCTCGCGATGGCGCGCCGGCAAGGAGTTATTGAAGGTCATCCAGCCCCACGATGCCGCCGGCAAGCCGTATTGCATCGTCGGGCATAGCCACGGCGGGTCGGTGATAGCTCACTCGTTGATCGCGGCCCTTGCGCTGCGCAACGCACTGCCACGCCTGTCAGCCTGGCTCGCCGTCGGCACTCCTTTCATCGAAGTGAAAGCGCGAAAGTGGTTGTTCTCTAGAATCTCAATCTGGGGAAAATCCGCCTATTTGCTGACGCTGTGTTTTCTTTTCTGGGGCGCAGCTATGCTCTTTCACTACTTCCGCAGCCTCAATGACCTGATGTTCGCGATCCAAGACCCCGTCTTCTACCAGACACTTGTCGTCTCGCTGATACCGCTTGCTGTTGCGATTGCGACGTTGAAGTGGATGGAGGCGGACAAGATCCGGGCGCTGAGAAGGCTTAGGCCGGGAAACAAGCCGAATGGCCCTCTCGACAAGCTGATCCTTTTCCATCACGAAACGGACGAGGCCATCGCTGGCCTCGGCGCCGTCCGCAGCATCAAGTTTGCGCCCTTCGCGGCCAACTTCGCGGTGCCCTTCTTCGCCTTCCTGGCAATCTTCGTGCCGGTGGCCTTGTTCCTGCTGGTTCTTGCGGATGCCGGCGCGTCGGTCCGAGTGGCCAACACGATCAGGAATTTTGTCGGCAGCTCCTCACTCGATGAATTTGAGCTCGAGCGCTTCCAGGATCCAGTGCTGCGCGTCATCGAGTTCAGCTTGCATCTCGTCGTAGCACCGTCGGTGCTTGTCTTGAATTATCTGTCGATTCCGCCATTCAAGGAATACACGGCGACGACCTCGGCATTGGCGGCTCTGCTCCTGATCGGCGGCATTTTCTTCTGGTGGCTCGTCGTTAACCTGTTTGTCTCTGTGGTTACGATCATATCCACTGGCGCGAGTTATGTGCTGAGCGCCTTTCTCAACCGGCTGGCCAAGTCGCAGATTGCAACTTCGGCTTTGGGCGGGGACGCCCTGGGCGAATTGACGATTGCTGCCCACGCGCTCCCGCCCTGGTGCAAGCAGGGTTTCAATCCGCTTCCGCCCGAACTCGCGGACGAACTCTCTGCGGCGAGCGATCTTGCCGCGACGGCCGCGTTCAGAAGAGTCAGAAGGAACTTGAGCCGGCTGGTGTACTCAGACAGGCAAGAGACCTCCGATGCGCTCGTGGAATATCTGACCTGGAAGGAGCTAATCCATACGACCTATTTCGACAGCCCGGCGTTCCGAAAGCTGCTCGCGTTCGCGATCGCGCAAAGTGCCGGATTTCGGGCGTCGGAGAAGTTTCTGGCTGACCCGGACTACAGGCGCGTCGAAAAGTGGTTTCGGGACATCACGGCTGAGCGATCGGCCAAGGTTCTGTCGCCAGCTCCCGCAATGGCAAACGGTCCATGAGCGGTCCGCGCATCACGCCAGCTACTGCTCGTATCGCCAATACATTCCGTTAGTGGTTTGAACGACCTTGGCGCTCGGCATGCGCGCTTGTGGCGGTCGCGTTCCGCGGGTCAGCAATTCCGCAATATCCGAAAGCATGGTCCTCCTCTCGCCGTAGGTCGAATGACCGAGGGTAAAATAGTCGGTATCAAGTGCGGTCACGTCGATTGTGTCGATGCCGGGAACGATAAGGGGTCCGGCGGCGCCAATCGTTCCGGCTCGATCCTCGCCATGCACCGCACGCGAAGCCGCTAGCGCGCGGTCACTGGAGGAAACATAGAGGGTCGTTCCAGTTACCAGCGACCGAATGCGCCCGGCCATATGTTCCAGGTGTTCTCGATGCACATCCGGCACCACGAGCACCAGTTCGCCAAAGGTCGGCTTGGAAGCCGTGGACCGATCGATCAAGGCCTCAAGCGCCCTTAGAAGCGGATCGACGCCCATGCCGGTTGCAAGGAGATGAATTCGATGGGAGAGGGCGGAAAGTAGAAACTGCAAGAACTCTTCAAGGTGAATCTGGGCAGATATGGCTCGTTCTCGATTTAGAATGTAGCCGGTCCGACTATCCAGCGAGGGCCAGCTAAAGAGGATCGCCATATCGATGGTTGAGCCCTCTCGAGAAGCAAGGCGCATGTCATACGCAAGCTGTCCGGTTCTGTATAGCGCCGCTTCGAAGGTCGTGGCCGCGCCATGAACAAACAACAGGACATTGCCCGGCCTTTGGCCGGTCCAGAATGACTGGAGTTCAGCCCGCAGTTCCACAGGGCTGTTGTAAAGCATGGAGTCGGTGGCGCTGATCGTGAAGTGCCGCGCCGGATCCGGCCCCGGCAGTGACGGATATATGCTGTCCCACCACTGACCCTTGTTAAGCTTGGGCATATAAACGCGATGCGGGGAAAGAACGATCTGACCTTGCTGACGTATCACGCGCTCCGGAATCGTCACAACGGTCCGGCCTAACCTAAGTGCGCGACCAGGGTTGTCACCGAACTCGATTTTACCCCAGAGGCTGGACGCATGCTGCCGGTCGGTTCCGAATAAAACGGTGATTGGAGTGCAAACGGCACGATCCGCGCACACGCTCGCATGCTCAGCGCGTGCCGGATCAGAGGCTTGCACTTGGCCCGATAAGACGTGAAGTGCGGCGGCACACGCGGCAAGCCGCCCCAACATCAACCCAACCATGTCTTATCTCCGCCAGCAACTGGGTATGCCTGGTGCCGAAGTTTGCGCACGCTCGCAGGAAGTCCTCCGCAGCTCAATTCGTGTCTACCACAACACAAGAGCATGTTGTTCCGGTCAAGCGTCGGGACGACGACGCCAGAGCAACCGAGCGGCCCTGCCTTGCCAGATCAAGCCAACAGCCAAGCCTCGGCTCTGGCCGCGACTCTGTCGACGGCATTCGGCAAATTTTGACCATCGCAACAACCGACATCGCTCTGCGTGCAGCGTCCGATAAACGGCATTAGCGATATTGGATTTCTTACAATATTCCCGCCGTTGATGTCGGGACTCGCCAAGCGATTTGAGCTCCGACAGCCGTGGAGCCTTCGCGACTTGCCGTCGATGGCAACATCCCCGGCTGCGCCTGAGCGTCGCCGAGGCGAGCCTCGTCTCGAGCCGGCAGCGCAACCATTTGGTGCCCTGCACCGACGGTTCTGTGCCTACGACCACCGCCCGCGTAATGTGAGCGGCAACGATCGAGGAAGCGAGCAGGCGCATGATCTCTGGCTTACATCGCAGCGCGCCAGAAGGCGAGCCGCGGCGGGTTACTGAAACTCGCGTGAATGCGTCTCGTGACTTCTGTAGCGAAGGGCTGAGAGGGGAAAGCAAAGGCACGGCAACGAGGCTGGGTGCGGTCGGAGCTTCACGCGTCGGCGGTTGCTTGCCGCCGACGCCAGCGATCCCCGAGCCAAAGGAGCGCACTGCATCCGAACAGATGATGCGCTCCGACGCACTAGTCCAGGTAGCGCTCAAGAAACTCTTGGTTGGTCATTTTCGTCGGGGACTTGAGCCGGTCGTAGATTGCATTCGTGGCGATCGTGTTGCAGATTGATCAAGTCTGTCCCACCACCAAAAGTAGCCGTATCGGCGATGGCAGCAATTTGGTCTCACTGTCGCCAGACACAATTCGTGAAGACCACGGCCATCCTGACGCGAACTAGCGCGCATCCAATAGCTCCAAGAGGTTTTCGTCCCGCATAGGGCGTTTGCCGTCCTCGACCTCATGGATCAGCGCCACGAGGCGGCGTACGGTCGGCGACTTGAGGCCGTGCTTCTCGCCGATGTCGGCGATAGGCGCGATCTGGGCATCGACCTCGCTGCGACGCTTGCGGACCCAAAGATCACGCCAGATGCCCGAATGGCTTTTCGGGTTGGGCCGATTGAACACGACCATGGCTTCGACGCTGGCAGGGGCCGCCGCCTCGCTGGCCCCTGGTCTGAAAGCCTCGGGATCGAAACCGTTGAAGCCGCGCGCCTCAACACCTTCCGCTTGCGCGACACGCAGGATCTCTCCGCCGAGCGACCGCCACACCGGCAGAAGCTCCGGGCGTGCCAGGCAGTCGGCGATCGACGCCTTGCCCAACCCTTGCGCGAACAGAAACGAGACGTAAGCGAGCTTGCCCCACAGGTAGGACCAGATGTCGCCGGTCAGGATGGCGTTGGGCTCGAACAACCTGACGACATCGTACAGCTCGCGGACGCGGGGTGTCATTGCGCCATCAAGCTCCCCGACCACGAACGCACCCGGATTGCTGTAGAGAATCCTTCCCGGCTCCAGCCAGTCGGAGCCATAGTTGATGAAGGCACCCATCGTGCGATCGCGCCCGACGTGCTCCTGAACCATGAGCTCGCACAGTCCGTTCTGAAGCGACAGGACGTAGCCGTCCTCCGCCAAGAAGGGCTTCAGGGCCCGCGCCGCATCGGCCGTATGCTGAGCTTTAACGGCTAGAAAGATGCGCTTCCACGTGCCCTTCACCTCTGCTGGCAGGAGGGCCTTTGCCTTGACGGTGAATGTATCGATCGGCCCCTCGATGCTCAGTCCGCTGCTGTTTATGGCCGCGACATGCTCCGGCACGACATCGACGAACGTCACGTCTTGACCCGCGCGGATGAGATAGGCCCCGAGCGTGCCGCCGATGGCGCCCGCACCCCAGATGAGAATACCGTCGCGCATGTCGCACCACCCCGCTTTGCTGCCAGACCTATGCCGTCCAACCGGGGCGCCGCGGCAATAATCACGCACTGGCCGAGGCGCTGGTTGACCTGCGCAACCACCTGAGCATACTGCACAAGCCTGAACAACGCGGACCGCTCGCATACGTGAAATGCGCTATGGGCGTGCTGTCGGGCTTCGGCGTGGAGCCGGCAAAGGCTCCCGGGGCGAGATGTGCATAGAGTGACACACGGCACGACGGACGGCGTCGTTCGCAGGCGCGAACGGCCGAACCACATACCCTACTTCCTCATAGCGCCGAATTTCATCTGGCTGCTTCTGTTTATGGCTGGCGCTCTAGCGCTGCTCGCGGTCACGAGCTTGCGCGGCTACGAGCCCGGCGGGCGCGGCATCCTCGAAACGTGGGAGCTGACGAACTACAGGCAATTCCTCGGCGATCCGTTTTTCCTCGGCGTTCTGTGGCGCTCACTCGTGATTTCGACAGAGACGACCATCGTCTGCCTGATCCTCGGATTTCCCCTCGCCTACTGGCTGTCGCAACTGCGCGGCACGGCCCGTGCAATACTGTATCTTGCGGTGCTAATCCCGCTCCTGACCAGCGCAGTGGTGCGTACCTTCGGCTGGATGATCCTGCTGTCGAACAACGGCTTCCTGAACAAGACGCTGATCAACCTCGGCATCCTGAGCAGCCCGATGCGGCTGATGTATAACGAGATCGGGATCGTCATCGCGCTTGCCGAGGTGCTGCTCCCGTTCATGGTGCTTGCCCTAGATGCGGCCCTGCTCAATATCGATCGCCAGCTCTACGATGCCGCGCGCAACCTGGGCGCCGGCGCCGTGCGCATCTTCTTGCAGGTGACCCTTCCGCTCTCGATGCCCGGTGTGATTTCCGGCTCGGTGCTGGTATTTACATTGGCGATCAGCGCCTATGTCACTCCCGCGCTGATCGGGGGCCCGCGTGTTCCGGTCATGTCCACCACCATCTACCAACAAGGGATCGCGCTGCTGAACTGGCCGTTCGGGGCAGCGATCGCTTTCGTCCTCTTGGCCACGCTGATCTTGCTGTTGGCGGTGCTGTCCTACGTCGGTTCGCGTTTTGCGAGGACGGCGTGATGCTGGTTGCCGTGAACTTGCTGATCCTGCTGTACCTGGTGGCGCCCGTTATCGTAGTGGTGGCGACGGCGTTCACGACGACCGCTTATCCGGTGTTCCCTCCGCAAGGCTTCACGCTCCAGTGGTTCGAGCGCTTTCTCGGCATGCCGGAATTTACCGAGGCGATCCGGCGAAGCGCCCTGCTGGCCTTTTCCAGCACGCTGGTGGCAACGGCGCTCGGCACGTTCAGCGCGCTTTCGCTGGCACGGTATCGATTCAGGGGGCGAGAGGCGATCTCTGCCTTCTTGCTGTCGCCCATCCTGTTTCCCACCATCGTCTTCGGGCTGGCGTTGCTGGTGTTCTACAGCCGGGTGGGGCTGTCGGGCAGCTTCGCAGGGCTAGTCATCGCCCACAGCGTTCTCACCACGCCGTTCGTGATCCGCCTGGTGATGGCAAGTCTCACCGAATTCGATCCTGCCGTTGAGGAAGCTGCCCGCAACCTCGGGGCGGGATGGTGGCGCACGTTCCTGCAGGTCACGCTGCCGTTGATACGGCCCGGCGTTCTGGCCGGGGCCGTGTTTGCCTTCATCATCTCGTTCGATGAGCTGGTGGTGACCCTATTCCTCGCCGGGCCCGACATGACGACGCTGCCGGTGCGCATCTACACGTACGTCGAGTTCTCCAGCGATCCCACGATCTCGGCCATCTCGACGATGCTGATCATGGCATGGATGCTGATCGGCGTGCCAGTCTATGCACGCTTTCTCTCGGTGAAGCACTAGTGCGATGATCGACCTCGAGCTCAAGCATCTGACCAAGACCTACGGCACGACCAAAGCCGTGGACGACGTCAACCTGGCCGTTGGCGCGGGCGAGCTCGTTGCGTTCCTCGGCCCTTCGGGCTGCGGCAAGACCACGACGCTGCGCATGGTGGCAGGCTTCATCGAGCCCACCGCCGGCACAATCCTTGTGCGTGGCAACGACATCACCGAGCTGAAGCCCAATCACCGCGACATGGGCATGGTGTTCCAGAGCTACGCCCTGTTCCCGCATATGACGGTGGAGCGCAATATTGCGTTCGGCCTCGTGGCACGCGGCGCACCCCGCGCGGAGATCGCACCGAAGGTGGGAGCCGCTCTCGATCTCGTCGGGTTGGCCGGGTTCGGCGATCGATATCCCAAGCAGCTCTCAGGCGGACAGCAGCAACGTGTGGCGCTCGCGCGCGTCCTGGCGCTGAAACCCAAGCTCCTGTTGTTCGACGAGCCGCTATCCAACCTCGACGCCAAGTTGCGTGTCCAGATGCGGCACGAGATCCGCCAGCTCCAGAAAGAAGTCGGCATCACATCGTTGTTCGTCACGCATGACCAGGAAGAAGCGATGACGATTGCCGATCGCATCGCGGTTATGAGCAAGGGACGGATCAATCAGATCGGCACGCCAGCGGAGATCTATGATCGTCCGAGCACCCGGTTCGTGGCGGACTTCATCGGTACGAGCAACCTGATCGACGGCCGTGTGGTTGATGGACGTTTCGTGGCCAGAAGCGGGTTGGTGCTGCCCAGCACCCAAGCCAGCGACGGAGAAGCGGTGCTGTCCATACGGCCGGAGAAGGTTGAGCTGGCGGATGCTGGCGCGCAGGACGCAATCTCCGGCAAGGTGACCAGGGTGACCAAGCTCGGCGGTCTCATCGAATACGCCACCACGCTGCCGTCCGGGGAGACCTTCCTGATCCACCAACAGGATCGATCCGGCAACCTGACACGAGCGCTTGGCGACGACGTCGCGCTATCATGGCGGCCGGAGGATAGCCGGCTGCTGACAACCTGAGTGCAGAGCGAGAAAGGACATCCAATGCACATCAAGCGAACCGTATTGAGTTGCGCGGCCGGTATGGCCGCAATGCTCCTAGCAACGACCGCGCAAGCTCAAACCGAGCTGACTGTCATCGTGTATGGCGGCTCCTTCGAGCAAGGCTGGAAGAAGTCGGTCATCGAGCCCTTCGAGAAGGCCAACCCGACCATCAAGGTCAAGATCGCCACGGGCTTGACCCAGCAGACCATCGCCATGATGCGCGCACAGAAGAACGACGTGAAGATCGACGTCATCATGATGGATGAGGTCGGCGCCGCGCAGGGCAATGCGGAAGGGCTCTATGAGCCGCTCGTTGCCGCCAAGGTACCGAATATCGAGACGCTGTATCCGCAGTTCCGCGTCAAGGGCGACGCCTATACCAAGTTCATGTACGTGGCGCAGGCGCTTGTCTGGCACAAGGACCAAGTCAAGCAGAAGCCCGACACATGGATGGTGCTGTGGGATCCAGCCTACAAGAGCAAGATCGCCGTGCCGGATATCGCCACGTCGCACGGCTCATTCTTCCTGCTGACGGCGGCCGACATGACCGGCGGCAACGTGAAGAACACCGATCCCGGCTTCGAGCTGATCAAGAAGCTGAAGCCGAACATCCTGACGTTCTACACGCAGCATGCCCAGCTCGCTCAGTTGTTCACGCAAGGTGATGTAGCGATGTCGAGCTGGACGAGCGATCGCGCGCAAGCCGCCATGGATGGCGGCGCACCCCTCGGTTGGACGGTGCCGAAGGAAGGCGCCTACATCATCGACTCCACGATCGGCATTGCCAAGGGCTCGAAGAACACGGAGGCGGCTCTCAAGTACGTCGATTTCGTGCTGAGCGAGGCCGCGCAGGCGGCCAATGCGCAACACACCTATCTGGCTCCGGTGAATCGCAACGTGAAGCTGCCGGACGCCGTGGCCGACAAGCTGCCGGTCAAGGACCTTGAGCGGTTGAAGCCGGCCGACTGGGATTTCGTGACCACGGTTCGTCCGCAATGGACGCAGCGGTGGACACGCGAGATCGCCGCCAATTGAAATGGCCGCACCTAAGCTCTGACCGCAGGGAAAACACATGGTCTCCTCGAAACGCCCCGTAGCGGTCGTGACCGGCGCGGCGCGCAGTTTGGGCCGCGCCATCTCCGAAACGCTGCACGGCCAAGGCTACGCCGTCGCGCTCTGCGATGTCGACGACACGGAGGCCGCCAAGGTGGCGGCCTCTCTCGACCCTGCCGGCCAGTCGGCCAAAGCCTATAAGCTGGATGTCAGCAACGCCGCGCAGGTGACGGCGGTCATGGATGCCGTGGCCGGCGACCTCGGTGTTCCCTCCGCGCTCGTCAACAATGCCGGCGTCTACCCCGATCATGCGTTGCTGGACATGCCCGAGGCCGCGTGGGACCGGGTGCTCGACGTCAATCTCAAGGGTCCCTTTCTCTGCAGCCAGGCCTTCGGACGCAAGCGCGTGGCGGCCGGAGGCGGCGGCGCTATCGTCAATCTTGCTTCAACGGCCGGGTTCTCAGCGCGGGTGGGCGCGGCACACTACAGTGCCTCCAAGGCCGGCGTCGTCATGCTGACGAAGTCGATGGCCCAGGAGCTTGGCCCGCACGGCATTCGCGTCAACGCCGTGGCGCCGGGCTTCATCGAGGTGCGCGAGGATCAGGTGTCGCCGGCCTACAAGCAGCAGATGATCGGGCTCATCCCGCTCGGCCGGCCGGGCAAGGCCCCCAATATTGCCAACACGGTCGCGTTCCTGCTGTCGGATGCGGCCGAGTTCATCACTGGGGAATGTATCGTGGTTGACGGCGGTCTTCTGACAGGACGGCCGCTCGTGCGCTCGGGCAGCCTCTGATTTGAGCCAACGATCCGCAAAATGGACAGCTTTGATTTCGGAGACGTTGCGCTTCAGCGCGGGGGTGTGTTGATCAATGCACGTCTCGCATACAGGACTTTCGGAAGTCTCAATTCGGACCGCACCAATGTCATCGTCTATCCGACCTCGTTCGGCGCGCAGCATCCCGACATCGAGTGGCTGATCGGGCCAGGCAAGGCGCTTGACCCCGGCAAATACTTCATCGTCATTCCGAACATGTTCGGGAATGGCCTGTCGTCATCGCCAAGCGACTATCTCGACGCTGAGCACCGGCGGCAGTTCCCCCGCATGACGATGTACGACAATGTCATGCTGCAGCGTCGGTTGCTGCGGGAGCGTTTCGATGTGGAGAGAATCGCGCTCGCCGTCGGCTTCTCCATGGGCGGGCAGCAGGCGTTCCACTGGGGCGCGCTATTTCCGGACATGGTCGAGCGGATCGCGCCGATCACCAGCTCGGCAAAGACCGCACAGCATAACCTGGCCTTTTTGGAGGGGATCAAGGCAGCGCTGACGCTCGATCCGGCCTGGCGGGATGGCGTGTTCCTGGAACGACCCGTTCGCGGCATACGCGCCATGGCGCGCGTCTATGCAGGCTGGGGCCTTTCCCAAGCGTTCTATCGCCAAGGCCTGCACCTCAAGATTGGCTTTTCCTCCCTCGAGGACTTCATCGTCCGCGACTGGGAAGCGGGCTTCCTGCGCCGCGACGCGGACAACCTGCTGGCCATGCTGTGGACCTGGCAGCACGCCGACATCAGCGACAACCCGATTCATTGTGGCGACCTGATCGCGGCGCTCGGTGCGATCAAGGCGCGTGCCCTCGTGATGCCAAGCGCGACCGACTTGTATTTTCCCGTGGAGGACAGCCGGCGTGACGTGGCCCTCATGCCGCACGCGGAATTGCTCCCGATCCCAACCATCTGGGGGCATCGGGTCAACAATCCGGCTCAGAACCCTGCGGACGCGCAATTTGTCGATGTCGCGCTCAAACGACTGCTTACGGAATAATCAGCGGAAGGCTAAATTCCGGGCCCATCCTCATGGTCGGCAGCCGGACAAGAACGCAGACCTGATGCGACCGTTACGATGTCGACGGCGTATCCGGCGCTGTGCTACGCAGCGGACAGTTGTGTATGGCGGCGCGCACCAGACTTCGGCAAACTGCTCACGGCTCGACGATCATCAAACCGCAGGACAAGACACATGTTGACACGCCGCCACCTCATCAAGTCGTTGACGGCCGGCTCGGCGCTGATGGCCGCCCCCGCTATTCTCCGGGCACAGACGTCTGCCACGTTCCGGATCGGCGCCCTTTGCCCGATTACCGGCGGCAGCAACTACGGTCCGGGGATGCAGAAAATGATCCTGGCGGCTGCGAAGGCTGTGAACGACGCGGGGGGTGCGGCGGGCCGGCAGCTGGAGGTATTCTCCGAGGACGATCAGACCAATCCGCAGGCTGGTGTCTTGGCGGCCAAGAAGCTCATCGAGATCAACAAGGTCCAGGCCGTTCTCGGCACGTGGGCCTCCGGCGTGTCGCTGGCCGTCGCTCCGCTTACGAACGACGCCAACATTTTCCTCATGAACACCTCCGGCGCCCCCGCCTTGTCGGTGCCGCCCGCCAATGCCAAGGGCCTGCTGTACCGCTTCCAGGGCACCAACGATCGCTGGGGCCGTGCCTACTATCAGGCCGCGCTGAAGGAAGGCTTCAAGCGCCCTGCGACCATGGCCCTCAACAACGCCGCAGCCATCAGCGTCACCGAAGGCTTCCAGGCCGCCTGGGAAGGCGCCGGCAACAAGCTGGTCGAGAAGGTCGTCTACGAGCCGAACCAAGCCAGCTACCGATCGGAATTTCAGAAGGTTTTGGCAGCGAAGCCGGACGTCATCGTCATGGGGAGCTATCTGGCCGACCTGACCATCCTGTTGCGCGAGTGGTACCAGACCGGCGAGCAAGTGCGCTTCATCACGCCGACATACGCGGCCAATCCTCAGCTCGTGAAGGCTCTCAACGCCGAAGTCGTGGAGGGCATTATCTCGGTCGACACGGTACCGAACGAGACAGCCGCATCCTACAAAGTCTTTGACGAGGCTTACCGCAAGGAGACGGGCGAGCCGGCCTCGAGCAACTCCTTCGCCGCCATGACATGGGACATGGTCAACGTCCTGGCGCTGGCCATCGAAGCTGCCAACTCGGTCGATACCGCTGCCATCAACGCCAAGATCCGGGAGATCGCAAACCCGCCTGGGCAAAAGGTCTACTCGTTCACCGAGGGCAAGGCGGCGCTCAAGGTCGGCAAGATCGACTACGACGGCGCCTCCTCGGTCCTCGACTTCGACGCCAAGGGTGACGTGAAGCCCGACTTCGGCGTCTACGTCTTCGAGAAAGGCAAGCTGGAGCGCAAGTACGTCGTGGCGATCTAGCCCGGCCCGCATCCGGAGCGACCGGTGCTTTACCTCCAACTCGTCCTGAATGGCTTCATCCAGGGCCTCGTCATCGGCTTGGGTGCGCTCGCGATCACGCTTGTCTTCGGCATCGCGCGCTTCGCCAATGCGGCCACGGGCGACTTTCTCACGGCCGGCGCGTACGGCGCGCTGAGCGCCCACAAGGCGACGGGTTCGTTTCTTCTGGCGGGCCTGGGCGGCGTTGCCGTATCGGCTGCGGTGTCGCTGCTCGCCTACCTGCTCGTGTTTCGCCGCCTGATGGGGCGCTCCGCCATGGCGCTGCTCCTCTCGTCGATCGGTGTGGCCTTCACCCTCCAGGCGGCGCATGGCCTGATTTTCGGGCACGATCAATATGTGTTTCAGGTGCCGCTGGCCCGGCCCTACGTAGTCTGGGGCCTGCGCATCAGCGCGCTCGACCTCAGCCTCATGGCCACGGCGGCGCTGGCACTGGCCGTGCTGTTCGGCGTTCTGCATTTTACGTCGATCGGCCGCCAGATGCGGGCCGTCGCCGATAACCAGGACTTGGCGCGCGTCTCGGGCATTCGTGTTAGTCGCGTCATGGCGACACTGTGGCTTCTGACGGGCGCCATCTCGGCGGTCGCCGGCATCATTCTCGGGATCAAGACGGTCGTCCTACCCGAGGCGGGCTGGAGCATGCTGCTGCCGATCTTCTCCGCCGCGATCCTGGGCGGCATCGGGTCTCCCGTGGGCGCTATCGTAGCCGGCGTTCTGCTGGGAATAGCGCAGGAGCTGTCGACGCCCTTCGTCGGCTTCACTTACAAGATCGCGCTCGCCTTCGTCGTGATGCTGTTCGTGCTGCTGGTGCGCCCGCGCGGCTTGTTCGGTGTCGTGGAAGGCGTGCGCTGATGGAAGCCTACGCCACCGCCATCGGCATCGTCGTCCTCATCAACGTGCTGCTCGCACTCGGGCTGACGCTGCAGTACGGCAGGACCGGGTTGATCAACTTCGGGCATGTCGGTTTCTTTGCCATCGGCGCCTACACCAGCGCGTTGCTTGCCATGCAGGGCGTGCCGATCGTCATCGCATTCGTCGCGGCAGCGGCGCTCGCAGCCTTGGCCGCCTGGCCGATCGGGCTGATCTCGCTGCGACTGCACGACGACTACTTTGCGATCGTAACGCTCGGTTTCTCCGAGACCGTGCGCATCATCATCACGAGCGAGAAATGGCTGACCAACGGCATGCAGGGCATCCCTGGCGTGCCGCGCCTTTACGAAAGCATCGGCGTCGGATTGACGGCGCAGCTCGCCGTTCTCGCAACCCTCATTGTCGTGGTCGTCGCGGCTTCTGCAATAATCCAGCGCATGGCAAACTCGCCCTTCGGGCGCGTCATCGAGGCCATTCGCGACAACGAGGAAGCAGTGAAGGCTCTCGGCAAGGATCCCGCGGGCTTCAAGATCCAGGTTTTGGCGGTGGGCGCCGCGCTCGCGGGCATCGCCGGCGCCTTCTATGCGCACTACATCACCTTCATCGTGCCGGATCAGTTCGGCCCGATCGTGACGTTCTATACGTGGATGGCCATCATCATCGGCGGCGTGGGGCGCATCTCCGGGACGCTCGTCGGGACCGCGATCCTCATGCTGTTCCTGGAAGGGTCGCGCTTCATACGCGACATCATTCCGGGCATTCCCGAGGTGGAGATGGCCTCTATCCGCATTGGCGTCATCGGCATCGCCTTGATCTTGTTCGTCACCTACCGGCCGCAGGGCTTGATGGGAGACTACACGCGACGATGAGCCTGACGGTCCAGCATGTCAGCAAGGCGTTCGGCGGCTTTCGCGCGCTGGACGATGTGTCGCTGGAGATCGGCACTGGCACGCTGTTCGGCGTCATCGGCCCCAACGGGGCCGGCAAGTCGACTTTGTTCGCCGTCATCTCGGGCTTCCAGCCGTCGGATGCCGGCACCGTCAGGCTCGATGACCGCGACATCACCGCGCTCGCCCCGGACAAGCGGGCGCGCGCAGGCATGGTGCGCACGTTCCAGATCCCCCGCGAATTCCGACACATGACCGTGCGGGAGAACCTCATGGTGGCTGCACCCGGCCAGACAGGCGAGAACCTCATCAACCTGTTTGCGCGGCCGGGCCAGATCCGCATCGAGGAAAAGCGCAACGCGGAACGCGTCGACGAAACCCTTGAATTCCTGCGCCTCGTCGATGTCGCCGATGTACCGTCCGGCAGCCTGTCCGGCGGCCAGAAGAAACTGCTCGAGCTCGGGCGTGCGCTCATGGTCTCGCCCAAGCTCATCCTGCTGGATGAGCCTTTCGCCGGCGTCAATCCGGTGCTGATCGAGGCCATTGCTGCGCGCATTCGCGAGCTCAACGCGCGCGGCATCGGCTTTCTCATCATCGAGCACGACTTGGCGGCCTTAACGCGCCTGGTGCCGCAGCTGGCCGTCATGGATCGCGGCCGCATCATCGCCCGGGGAGCGCCAACCCAGGTGCTGCAAGATCCGACCGTCCGCGAGGCGTATCTCGGGGGGCTGTCGTGACGATCCTGTCGGTCGAGGACGTGCGCGGCGGCTACGGCACCGGCGTCGATATCCTCAACGGCATCACGTTTACGATGCGGCCAGGCCAAATCATGACGATCGCGGGCACCAATGGGGCCGGCAAATCGACGTTGGCCAAGGCTATCGTGGGGCTGCTGCCGGATGTGCGCGGCAGCATTCGCTTTGCCGGAACGGAGCTAACGGGAATACCAACCGAGAATCGTATCGCGCTCGGCATCGGTTATGTGCCCCAGGTCGCCAATGTCTTTCCCTCGCTCACCATCCTCGAGAACCTGCGCGTTGTCGCCGGGGTGAAGGGGCAAGATAAGCGCATTGAGGAACTGTTCGCGACGTTTCCCGCTCTGGCGGAACGCGAGCGCCTGCGCGCGGGCATGTTGTCAGGCGGCGAACGCCAGCAGCTTGCCTTCGCGCGTGCTCTCATGATCCGCCCAAAGCTGCTGATCTTGGACGAGCCTACGGCAGCCTTGTCGCATGCTAAGGTTGGCGAGTCGTTTGCCCTTATCAAACGCCTGCCTGCGCTCGACGTGTCGGTGCTGATCATCGAGCAGCGCGCGCGCATGTCGCTGGCGATCTCGGACTCCGGCTGCATTCTGGATGGCGGGCGCGTCGCCATGGCCGGACCAGCGAGCGAGCTATTGGCGGATGAGCGCGCAGCCGAGATGTTTCTGGGCGCGGGCTAAGCCGCCCCTGCATTCACAAGAAGGACCATGCAGATGGCAGTCACGGAAATCGAGTTCAATGCGGATATGGGCGAAGGCCTGGGAGTTTGGCCGTCGCCCATGCAGGTCTGGCGGTTCGAACTGGACCGTGGCGGGTCTATCGATCCGGATGTCGGCGATGAGTTGCCAGCACTGGAGCGCATCCTGCGCATGGTGTCCACCGTCAACCTCGCGTGCGGTTTCCACGCCGGCGATCCGTTTCTCATCAAGCGCTACGTTGCGGCGGCGAAAGCCGCGGGCTGCACCATCGGAGCGCATCCGTCCTATCCGGATCTTGCGGGTTTTGGGCTCCGCTACATGGATCTGACGCCCGGCGAGATCATCGCCACAGTTCAGTATCAACTCGGCGCGCTCGATGGTTTCTTGAGAATGGAGGGCATGACCCTCCATCATGTCAAATGCCACGGCGCGCTCTACAATCGTGCGGTGAAGGATGAGGTCGTGGCGAAGGCGCTTGCCGAAGCGGTCGCCGCCTATCGCAGCGACCTTCCGCTCTACGGTTTCCCGAAATCCTGCATGGAGGATGCGGCCATCGCAGCGGGCATCCCATTCGTGCGTGAGGCGTTCGCCGATCGTGCGTATCACACCGACGGCAGCCTCGTAGACCGGCGGCGCACCGACTCCATGATCTTGAAAGCGGATGCCGTAGCGGAACGCGTTGCCCAAATGGCGGAATCCGGCACCGTAAAAACGGTCGAGGGTGACCGC
The DNA here is from genome assembly GCA_046154585.1 of Hyphomicrobiaceae bacterium. Lineage (GTDB taxonomy): Bacteria > Pseudomonadota > Alphaproteobacteria > Rhizobiales > Hyphomicrobiaceae > CADEFX01. The sequence continues at coordinate 23,302 of JBJXDX010000156.1, forward strand.
ATTTCCTTGCTGCCCAAAACCATTTGCTTCCACGCCGACACGCCGGACGTGATGGGCTTCCTGGAGAAGAGTTTGGCAGTCTTGGAGGTGAGTAACATTCGGATCTCCGGGCGCACTGGTCGATCAAATTGAAGTCACACGTGCGGCGTCGGTGGCTCTCACCTGCTGCACCCTAATCCTCTGAAATCGTTTCGACGGCCTCAAAGTGCGCACCAAAGCCGATCGGTTACGCTTGCCAGGCGGCACCCATGGCGGTCCGCATGTTTTATGGTCTAGGCTGGGAGATCCGCGAGCACCGCCGCACCGGATGGCGGCGTTCGCCCACCAAACGAAGGGAGAAGGAATGTTGCGTAGGATCATCGCGCTTGGGCTATTGTCCGGCGCGCTCGTGTCGATTGCTACCGCGCCGGCGCGAGCACAGGGTCAATTTCCCGAACGGCCCATCACGCTCATTTGTCCGCTGCCGGCCGGTGGCGGAGTAGACATCGCCATGCGCGGCTTGGCTCAGGAGATGCAGGCGATTCTCGGCCAGCCGGTCCTGGTGGAAAGCCGCGCGGGCGCCAGCGGGACAATTGCGGGGTCGTATGTCGCACAGGCCAAGCCCGACGGCTACGCCGTTGGGTTATTCCAGTCCCCGCAAGCCATTCCGGAAGTCTACTCGGACTTTCTGAAACCCCCTTATACAAGCGAACAGATTCGTCCGGTGGCGCGCTATATGAGTCTTGTCTTCGGCATGCCGTCGCGGCCTGACGCACCGTGGAAAACCATCGGACAGCTCGTCGAGTACATCAAGGCAAACCCCGGCAAGGTCCGTTGGGGCCACACGATCGGCGTTGGCCATCCGCTCCACCTGCTAACGTACTCGCTACTTAAGAAGCACGATCTCAAGGTCATCGAGGTCCCCTTTAAGGGCGCCGCCGACGCGATTACGGCTTTGCTCGGGGGGCACATCGACGTTGCCTTCGGCGCCTCTGTGACGGCGACTGCAGGGCATGCGGCAGCCGGGCGCCTGTCGATCCTTGCCATCCATAATCCAGCCCGCCTGGAAAGCATGCCCGATGTACCAACCTTCACCGAACAGGGCCTCGATCCGGGTGTCATGCCCGTCTACAATACCTTCTTCGTACCGAGGGGCACACCTGATGCGGTCGTTGCCAAGCTGCACGATGCGATCAAGAAGGCCATCGAGACCCCCACACTGATCGAATACGCAAGGAAGAATGGGTTTGAGCTGTACTACGGCTCCGAGTCCGATGTGCTAACGGAGCTGAAGCGCGACCGGGAGGTCACGGCGTCGCTCATCGAGGCGATGCAGAAAGACAAACCAGCCAGATGAGCTGGGGCCAGCTCGTTCCCGCGGTGATTTGGGTCGCCATCGGCAGCGCCATAGCTGCCGGAGCTTACAATCTCGGGCTCGGTGCCTTGAACCGGCCCGGTCCCGGACTTTTCCCGTTCGTCATCGGGGTCGGCATCGCGTTGCTGTCGCTTAGCGTCACGGCGACGGCATTCCGGATGGCAAAGGCCCCGGCATTGGCCGCGGAAACCAGCCGCGCCTTGCCGGTGATTGCCGTGGTCGCAGCCTTGATCTTCTATACCGTCTCCTTGGAGCGCATCGGCTTCGTGCTCTGCACGCTGTTGTTTCTGGTCACCTTGCTCGGCGTTCTCGGACGGAGCAGCTGGCTGGTTGCCATCACTGCCAGTGCGGGCATCACTGTCGGCTCGTATCTCATCTTTGCCAAGCTACTGAAGATCAACCTGCCGATCGGACCTTTCGGATTCTAGGGATGGATACGCTCGGCCATCTACTGCACGGCTTCAGCGTTACGCTGCAACCCCACAACCTGCTGTACTGTTTTCTCGGTGTGTTCGGAGGCACGCTGGTGGGCGTCCTTCCGGGCCTGGGTCCGCAGTCGGCGATCGTGCTGCTGCTTCCGGTCGCCGTCTATCTGGAGCCCGTTTCCGCCATCATTATGTTGGCCGGCGTCTACTACGGCTCGATGTACGGCGGCTCCACCACGTCCATTCTCGTCAACATTCCGGGTGAGGGCGCCTCGGTCGTGACGTGCATCGACGGCCATCAGATGGCGCTGCAGGGGCGCGCAGGCCCGGCATTGGGTATTGCCGCATTCGGCTCCTTCATCGCCGGCACCTTCGGCTTGTTGCTGTTGACGCTCGCGGGCGGGCCCATCGCCGATTTCGCACTGCGCTTCGGCCCGCCGGAATATTTCGCCCTGATGTGCCTGGCGCTCGTCATTCTGATCAACCTGTCCGGCAGCTCATTGCGCAAGGGCATGATCTCGGCACTCGCCGGCTTGTTTCTCGGTACCATCGGCCTGGACCTCGTGACCGGTCAACCGCGCTTCACGCTAGGCCTGCCTGTGCTGTACGACGGCATTGGTCTGATCCCTGTCATCATGGGGCTCTATGGGGTCGCCGAAGTCCTCATCAACGTCGAGCGGGGACTGACGCGCACGGTCGCGCTAGGAAGAATCCGCAATATCTTGCCGACCAGCGACGACTGGCGCCGTTCGGCAGCTCCGATAGCGCGAGGCACCCTGCTTGGCTCGCTGCTCGGTACTTTACCCGGTGCTGGTGTGGTGCTGGCGAGCTTCCTGTCCTATACGCTCGAGCGGCGCGTTGCCAAGAATCCGGAGCGCTTTGGGCATGGTGCTATCGAAGGCGTTGCCGGCCCGGAATCGGCCAATAACGCTGCGGCTCAATGCGGCTTCATCCCGTTGCTGTCGTTAGGCATACCGGCGAACGTGGCCACCGCTTTGCTCCTCGGAGCGTTCGTGATCCTGGGCGTGCAGCCAAGCCCCACCCTCATCAACACGCATCCCGATCTCTTCTGGGGAACGGTAGCCAGCATGTACGTGGGCAACGTCATGCTGCTTGTTCTCAATCTGCCTTTGATCGGCCTGTGGGTACAAATTCTTCGCATCCCCTATTCGATGCTGTTTCCCGGCGTTCTGCTGTTCGGCCTGATCGGCGTGTACATGGTCAACATGAGCATCGCGGAGGTCTGGATCATGATCGCGTTCGGCCTCATCGGCTATGTGATGAAGAAGACGGATTATGAGTTTGCACCGATGGTCCTGGCGATGGTGATCGCGCCCATCTTCGAGAATGCGTTCCGGCAGTCACTCATCCTGTCAGGCGGAAGCTTCTCGATCTTCGTGACCCAGCCCCTCGCCGCATTCCTGGTGGCCAGTGCGGCAGTCGCGCTCGCTCTGCAGCTCATACCGCAGATCCGACAGATCACAGGCACACTCGAGAAGTAGTTGTGCGCGAACTGGCAGTTACACGACTTGTCGCAGGCGCAGGTCGCTAATCTTCGCGGTGTCGTAGCCAAGCTCCGTGAGGACAGCCTCGGTATGCTCGCCGCGCTCCGGCGTCGCGGTTCGTATGCTCGCCGGCGTGCGCTCCATCTTGGCCGCCTGCCCTGTGAGACGGATCTCGCCCAATGTGGGATGCGTTACGGGGACGGCCATTTCCAGATGCTGCACCTGCGGGTCCGCAAAGACCTTGTCGATCGTCAGCACCGGGCCGCATGGAATACCCGCCGCGTTGAACTCTGCAATCCAATGCTCGGCAGCGCGCTGGCGTGTCTTGGCGGCGATGGCGTCGTTGAGTGCTGCGCGATTGGCAGCGCGCGCCTCTCCCGTTGCGAAGCGGGTATCACCTCGCAGTTCGGGGGCTTCCAGCACCGTGCAACACTTCTCCCACATCCTCTCGCCGCCAGAAGCAATGTTGATGGGGTCGGTCGCCGTAGGGTAAAGCCCTTGCGGCATAATCGTCGGATGATCGTTCCCGGTTGATTGAGGGACCTCCCCGGTAAACAGGTACTTGGACGCTTGAAAGTCCAGCAGTTGAATCTGGGCAGCCAGCAACGAGGAATGGACCCACTGCCCCTGTCCGGACGTCTCGCGCTCGAGCAGCGCCACAAGGATCGCCTGTGCGAGAAGATAACCGGATGTCAGATCGGCGATGGCAATGCCCACACGCACCGGACCTTGCCCCGGCAGCCCAGTCACTGACATCAGGCCGCCCATGCCTTGAGCAATCTGATCGAAGCCCGGGCGGTTAGCATACGGACCGATCTGGCCAAAACCTGAGATGGAACCGTAGACGATGCGCGGGTTGATCTTGGAGCAAGCCTCATAGTCGATGCCCAAGCGATGCTTCACGTCTGGTCGATAGTTTTCCACGACGACATCGGCTCGCTGCACGAGATCGAGAAAGATCCTCTTTCCGTCCTCTGCTTTCAGATTGAGCGTCATACTGCGCTTGTTGCGATGCAAGTTCTGAAAATCAAAGTCATGCCGTGGCTGGCCAAGGCCGCGCCCGCCGCTGATGGCCTCCGGCGCCTCGATCATCACCACGTTCGCTCCCCAATCGGCGAGTTGGCGGACGGCCGTTGGACCGGCGCGTGCCTGCGTCAGGTCCAAGACCCGGAAGCGGGCTAAGGGCAGCGATCCTTTTGCGGTCATGGTCTTGTCCGATAGCTCTGGATGAATGGCGAGGCGAGGACCCGTCGGAGCCGGTGACGACAACAATACGCGGCGCGCAATTCTATAACGCGGCTCCTTCCCAGTCCGACAACATCTTGCGCCACGCCTTGGATATCTCCGCCGGCGTCACCTTGTCCGGCCCCAAGGCAACCAACACAGTATCGGCATCGGCGACCAGCGTACCATCCGCACGCCATACTTCCTGCCGTAACGTGAACGACTTACGGCCTATGCGCACGGTCTTGCAGCCACACACGAGCATATCCTGGTAGAAGCCTTGAGCTCGGAAGCTACAGTCGACGCGGGCCAGGATCAGACCCAGCTCGTTCCATCGCACAAGCCCTACATCGATCGAATACTCGATGCGCGATTGCTCAAGCAGTCGGAACACAGCGACGTTGTTGAGATGTCCGAACACGTCGATATGCCCAATCCTGACGCTCATCGGCGTCTTGTGCCGGAAGTGTGCGGCTCGCGCTTCCGCGGCGCTGAGATGTAGTGCGGAGGCAGTGTCAGTGTCAGTCAATAAATCCTCTAGGTGCAGATCATGAAAGACGATGGACCGGCGGACGTGTGGTTGAGCATGAAGGCTACGCTAGGCGGAGCGCGGGGCGGACGGCAAGATTGAAGTTTGCGCATTGCCCAACACGCACGCTCATCCGTGCGACATGCAAAATCGCCAACCTGATTGCGGACCGCACTCTGGAAGTTCATGGAGGCCCGCTTAGGGATTTGGTCTTGTCTGATATGGGAAGCAGGCGTCCGTGCACACGTTGCCCGTCTGGAGGCAGTAGGAAGTCAAATCTAAGAGTGCTTACATTCGTAAGGTTCGGCATCAATTGCGACGCGTGGCAGTAATTGCCTGGAGCCGCGTGAGAACTTCCGTCAGAGTAACGCTGAAGGCGACCAGCACGACGATGGCGGCATATGACCCGGTGGCGTTGAAGTTGCCTGAGTTGAACTCGATCAGGAAGCCAAGCCCGCGGTTCGCCGCGATGAGCTCCGCCAGCAGCGTGGCAGTAAAGGCATAGCGTACAGAAATGCGCGCGCCGGTGAAGATCCACGGGAGCGCCGACGGCAACAGGACCTTGCGCAACACCTCCACCCGAGTGGCACCCATCAGGCGCAGCGACTGCACAAGATCTCGATCCACGTCGTTGACGCCGTCGATGGTACTGTTGAGCAGCAGAAAGAATACGGTAATGGCGACGAGCGCCACTTTGGAGCTCATGCCGATGCCGAGAAGTATGATGAACAGCGGGGCGAGCGCGATCTTGGGCAACGCATAGAACGCTGTTATGAACGGCACGAGCACGCGATAGAGGCGCGGCAGGAAACCGAAAATGAATCCTAGGCCGATGCCCGCCGTGCAGCCCATGACATAGCCGGTGACCATAACACTGAGCGTCGCGCCAAGATGCGCCCACAGCGAGCCGTCGGCCATCCAGCCCCACAGGGTCGAGAGGATCGCTGATGGGCTGGAGAGCCAGAACTTGATGCCCCTACTCACCGGCGCGAATTCCCAGGCTCCGAGCAGCGCCCCGACAATCACAAGGCGTGCGATCACCATGTGGCGCGCGCTCATGGTTCCCTGGGGTTCGAGCGGAACGTCCTCATTGGCGCCGGTCCGAACCGGAAACGCTGCGGTCCGTGTGATCACCTCATCGCTCATATGTCTGTGCCCTTCGTGACCTCGTCCTTGAGCACGTCCCACAGCTCCTCGTGATGGCGCGCGAATGCATCGGTGAACCTGATTCGGAACACATCGCGCGGTCGCGGTAGATCGATGTCGCGGATAGCGCGGATGCGCCCCGGACGTGCGCTGAACACCACAACACGGTCGGCGAGCGTGATCGCCTCGCCCAGGTCGTGGGTGACAAAAAGCACGGTGATGCGCCGCTGCTGCGTCAGCGACTGGAGCTGATCGAGCATGATGAGCTTGAGCTGCGCATCAAGGGCGCCGAACGGCTCGTCCATGAGCAGCGTCTCGGGTTCGTAGATCAGCGTCCGTCCGAGCAACGTTCGCTTGCGCATGCCGCCGGAAAGCTCGGAAGGATAGTGATTCTCGAATCCCTTGAGCCCCACCAACTCCATCATGCGCGCGACCTTCTCGTCGGCCTCGGCACGAGACGTGGACCGGCATCCGAGCTCGAGCGCCACGCGAATATTGTCCGCCGCCCGGCGCCAGGGCAGCAGCGTGTCTTTCTGGGTCATGTAGCCGACGCGGCGGTTCAGATCCCGCACCGGCTGCCCATCATAGATGACCGTACCCGTGCTCGGCGCCAGCAACCCGGCGACCAGATTGAGGATGGTCGATTTACCGCAGCCGCTCGGCCCCACCAGCGCGACAAACTCCTCACGCCTCACGGAAAGGTCGATGGCCTGCAACGCACGAATGACCTGTCCGCGCACGTGGAACGTCTTGGAGGCGCCCTCCAGGCTGATCTTGTCGGTCATACCGACGGTTCGGGGTGTCGAGGCTGTTGCTGCGATTGCGTCCTGCATGTCACGCTCCATCCGTATTGCGCCACCGCAGCAGCCATGTCTCGACGCGAGCGGCCGTCTCGCTGACGATGATGCCCATCAGCATCAGGATCACGAGCACGGCATAGATTGAGGTCATGTTGAACTGCTGCGAAGCTTGGTTGAGAACGAAGCCCAGCCCATTGCGGGCGGCCAGCATTTCGCCGGTAATGGTCGCCACCAGTGCGTACGGCAGCGCGATCTTAATGCCCGCCAAGATCCAGGCCGTGGAAGCGGGCAGCACGACCTTGACGAATACCTCACGAGGGCTCGCCCCCATGAGTCTCAGCGAGGACACGAGGTCCTGGTCGATGCCATCCACGCCGGAGAAGGTGTTGAAGAACAGCAGGAAGAAGACCACGATCGACACCAGCACGATCTTCGGCAGCATCTCGACGCCGAAGAACATGATGAACAGCGGTGCCAGCGACACCAGCGGCACGCTGTAGAGCGCCACGATGATCGGCCGCAGGATGGGACCGAGCCGCGCGGAACGCCCCAGCAGCAGCCCGGCGATGACGCCGAGCGTCGTCCCGATCACGAGGCCGCTTATCAGCTCCGCGGTCGTCGACCACAGGTGGATGTAGATCTCGCCCTTGAACCATTCCGCCAGCCGCTCCGCGATCAGGCTGGGACGGTTGACCCATTGCGAGTGGGTCGTTGCGCCGGCCCATTCCCATATGCCGAGCAACGCAATTCCAACCGCAATCTGCGCCAGGAGATACCCCCCCGGCGGGCCAGTGTTGGGAGGCTGCTCGCCTCGGTCCTGGATTGTCGCCGGTGGGTCCGGCTGCCTCGTCGTGAATGCCAGCGTCTCTGTCCTCTACTTGCCGAGCAGTTCCTTGCCGACCTCGCGCGCGATGTCTGGATGCACCGTGGCGGCATAGTCCGCGTCGATGGTCGTCTTCTTGCTGAGCGACATCCACTTGGCCACCTTTTGCACGTTCTCCTCCGGGATCAGCGGATGCGACGGCACGCCCTTCACATACTTGTCGAACGCGACGTTGAAGACCGCCTCGTCCATTTGCTTGAAGTAGTTGCGCACCACGCGCCGCGCCTCCTCCTTGTTCTCGTGCGTGAACTTCATGGCATTGGTCCAGGCGCGCACGGCTTTTACCAACAGGGCCCTCTTCTCCTGGATCGTTGCCGGGTTGGTGGCCATGATGATGTAGGGCACGCCGTTGGCCTCGGGTACGTCTCCGTTCAGTGGCTCCACGATGATTTGGCCCAAGCCGCGCGCGACGGCGGTCTCCGGAATCGGTGAGGTGAAGACGAAGCCGTCGGTCAAGCCCTTCTCCAGGGCGGCCAGCATGCTGTCGCCGTTGCCGAGAGGCTGGATGGTGATGTCCTTGTCCGGATCGAGCCCGCGCGTGCCGGTGAGGGTGCGTGCCATGTCGTCGGTGCCCGAGCCCGGCCCTGTGATGCCGATCTTCAGTCCCTTGATGCGCTTGATCTTCTCGTCGGTCGTCATGTCCAAGGTGATGCCCACGCGCTTGATGGCATCGTTGGAAAGTACGAGCGACATGGGCAGGATGTTGTAGCCGGTGGAGAGGGCGATGATGCTGCCGCCGCGTGACGTCGCCTGGATCACGAGCTGCAGCCCGAGCGGAGCGATGTCAACGCTGCCGCCCATCACCGCAGCCACTTGCCGGGGACCCGTCGTGACGTCGACGGTATCGAGCTCCAATCCTTCCTTCTTGAAAAAGCCTGCGCCTTCCGCGACGAAGTGCACGATGAAGTAAAGGCCTGCGGCGCCGATCGCCACCTTCAGCTTCTCCGGCGCCTGCGCCTGGGCGCTTTGCCCCGCACCCGCAACGATCAGACCGGCGACACACAGGGTTGCGACAAACTTCGCCACTGCTTTGCGCATCTTCCCTCCTGTCGGGCACGGATTGGATCGCGCCTCGTTCCCATTTGCTACCGCAGCGTAGTCCCGGCCCGCGTGTGTTGGCAACGCCGGCCATGGACCATCGCGCACGCAGCACACCTGACGCTACTTCCCGAAGATCTCCTTGTCGGCGCGCAGCGAGAGTTCCGGCGCGACCGCCTCCGCATACGTGAGAACCCACTTTTCCTTCTCGGTCAGGTTCATCAGATCGACGGTACGCTTGAAGTGCTGTTCGGTGACCGCTGTCAACTTCGGCATCCCCACGACATTCTCATCGAAGCCGGCGCTGTACTCCGCGTCGGACAGATTCTTGAACCACTGGCGTGCGACGCGCTTGGCCTCCGCCGGGTTCTCCTGGATAAGCTTCTGTGCCTTCGCCAGCGCGCGCAATCCCTTGAGCAGGATATCGGGTTTATTCTTCAGCGTGTCGCGGCTGGTGGCAACGATCTGGTAGGGCGCTCCGTTGAACTCCGGCACCTCGTTCCTCATCGGATCGGCGATCATGACGGCAAAGCCCTTGTTGATCGCCATGTTCGTGAACGGCGAGCCGAAGGCGAAGCCATCCACTGCGCCAGCCTCGAGCGCGCTGTACTGTGGCGCGCCGGCGCCAACCGGCTGCAGCGACACATCCTTGTCGGGGTCCATGCCACGGACAACCAGAAGCGTGCGCATGAACAGATCGGTGCTGGCACCAGGCGAGCTGATCGCGATCTTCAGTCCCTTGATGCGCTTCACTCTCTCGTCCAAGGGCATCGCCGGTGTGATGCCGAGCTTCTCGGCGGTCGACTTGGCCAGCACCAGCTGGATCGGGTAGGCATCATAGCCGCTGCCGATCGCGACTAGGCCGCCGCCTTTGGCCGCCGACTTGATGACATGCGGGAAGCTGAACTGACCGATCTCGCCAGTGCCGCCCATGACGGCTGCGGCCTGCCGCGTGCCGGAGTTGGTGTCGACGACATCGGGCTCGAGCCCTTCTTCCTGATAGAGGCCAGCACCGATCGCGACGTGCTGCTGCAGATAGAACCAGGAGCTGAAGCCCGCGACGACGATTGAGATCTTCGGCTTCTGCGCGAAGGCCGGGCTGCTTCCTGCGAACAGCAGTAGAGAACCGACTATGAGTGAGGCGGAGATGGTTCCCGAACGAGTCATCGACTTTTCCTCCCTTGGTTGGCAGTCGTGCTCTCGGCGCTGCCGCTTTTTATGCAAACAGGAGGACCATGCAGGCGGCCTGTCAAGCGACTAGAGCCGCGAGTGTTGGCCGACGGACATCCGCACACGCAATATAGTTACCTGCATGGACGCTGTTGCGCGTGGGTGGTAACTTATCGGGGGTCGGCAATAACGATCGGCCCGAACAATAATCGACAGAGGAAACACGCTATGGCTGGCTCCGATTACACCGTGCGCGACCTCGCCCTTGAAGTGCAGCGGCTCGTAAAACTGCATGGCCAAGATGGCCCGAAGCTGTTGGAAGCCCTGCGCGAGCCGGTGCGGCGCGTGATGCAACGCGATCTGGCCTCGGAAGGGGTGAAGCGCGAAGGCAACCACATCGACAATTCCAAGTACCTCTACTACGACGGCCAGATGTCGATCACATTCGATCATATGCCGAAAGGCAAATTCATCCCGCCGCACGACCACGGCGTGTGGGAGATGATGGCGATATACAGCGGCCGCCTGAAGCATGTCGTCTACGACCGCCTGGACGACGGCAAGAAGGAAGGCTATGCCGACCTTAAGATCATCGACGACCGCGTGCTGGAGAAGAACGACGTGGCGATCGTTGCTCCGCCCTCGGAGATTCACAGCTTCACCGCCCTTACCGACGACACCATCTCGATGACGATCGTCGGCGGCACCTACAAGCCCGACCGCAAATACTACAATGCGGCGGACAAGACCTACGTGGTGCGTCAGCCGAAGCAGACCGGTATTAAGCAGCCCGGCGCGAACGCGTAGGTGCCGCCGGACGCGAGGTGGCAGCGGCCGCCCGGTTGGCAGCCTCGCGACGCCTTGGCCGGTGGGGAGTGGAATTGTCCGCTTGGTGATTGACGCGGCAGCTGCCGGCGAAACGGCTGCGGCGCATCGTTGCTGCGTAGCGGGAAAAGGAACGGAATGGATCTCGATCTTAACGGCAAAACCGCGATCGTAACCGGTGCGAGCCAAGGTATCGGCGCTGCAATCGCAAGGGTCCTGGCCGAAGAAGGCGTCGATGTCTGCCTTGTCGCGCGCAACAAGCAGAACCTCGACAACGTCGCCGAGGGCATCAAGTCCAAAACCAACGCACGCGTCGTTGCGCATGCAGCCGACTTGATGGACGCGAAAGCCTGCGCGGATGCAGTTGCGTTTGCGGCCGATACGTTCGGGAAGCTCGACATCCTGGTCAACAATGCCGGCGCGACCAAGCGCGGTAGCTTCTTCGAGCTGGCTGACGAAGATTGGGTGGCCGGCTTTGGCCTCAAGTTCTTCGCCACCATGCGCCTGACGCGTGCGGCGTGGCCGCATTTGCGCAAGAGCCAGGGATCCATTGTCAACATCATCGGTGTGGGTTCACGCGTCGCCCAAGGCGACTATACGATCGGCGGCCCGGTGAACAGCGCGCTCGTAAATTTCACCAAGGCGGCGGGCG
>JBJXDX010000157.1:0-98018 GCA_046154585.1 Hyphomicrobiaceae bacterium
ACGCGGCGGCAAAGGCATCGGCGCGATGGTGGTCAACGAGCGCAATGGTGCGCTCGTCGCGTCGTTCCCCGTCGAAGGCGAGGATCAGATCGTGCTGGTCACCGATGCCGGCCAGCTCATCCGCTGCCCGGTCGACGATGTGCGTATCGCCGGCCGCAACACGCAAGGCGTGCGCATCTTCAAGACGGACGATCTCGAGAAGGTCGTGTCGGTCGAGCGCGTGCCCGAGGAAGGCTCTTCGGACAACGGCAACGGCGTGGAGAACGGTGGCGCAGACGGAACCGAAGGCGGTTCCGCGTAAAGGCGCGATAGCACCGCGGCCATGAGCAACCGATCACTCGCCGTCGCGTTAACTGCTCATGTTGAATGGACACAGGAGCCAAACATGAGATCGACGTTTATCGTCCTTGCTACGCTCGCCGGCATGGGCTCTGCGCTCGCGCAGACGACCCAGGCACCGCCGCCGCCCGCGGGGCCGACCGAGGATCAGTGCCGTGCGGGCTACCAGCAGGGCATGGAGTGGACCCAAGCTCAATTCACCAAGGCGTGCGCGGACCTTGAGCAGAAGAAGAAGCCTTGATGATCTGATGCAGGTCTTGTTTGAGTTCGAGGTCGGACGTGGGTGACGAGCAGTCGCCCGCGTCCGATCTTTTTGTGGAGCATCAGCGCGCCTGCTTCATGCAGCACGATAACGCGATTGTATTTCCCGGAACCTGAGTGTACGGACGGGATCAGTTCGATCCGCAATTACGCTTGGCCTTTGCACCATGAGCATCCAGGTTCTTCTGGCCTTCGCGGCCACGTGCGTCCTGCTGGCCCTCACGCCCGGCCCGAACATGGCACTGATCGTCGCCAACACGGCGTCGCACGGCCTGCGCGCGGGCCTCGCCACGCTTGCGGGCACGGCCACTGGCCTCGTTCTGCTGGTGACGGCCGCGGCCATCGGCATGACATCGGTCGTGGTGTTCATGGCAGCGTGGTTCGATGTGCTGCGCTGGGTCGGCGCCTGCTATCTGGCATGGCTCGGCTTTCAGCAGCTCCGCTCCTGGTGGCACAACCGCTCCGCGCCCGCACTGCCGGAGGTGCGACCGGGCTCCGGCCGCAAATGGTACCTGCAGGGCGTCGGCATCAGTCTGTCGAATCCCAAAGTGCTGTTTTTCCTCGGCGCTTTTCTTCCTCAGTTCGTCGATCCCTCTGGCAATGTTCCAGTGCAGCTTGCGATCCTTGCGGGGTTGTTCGTAGTCATCTTGGTGGCTGCGGATCTCGCCTTCACCGTCATGGTCGCCGGCGCGCGCGAGCGGTTCAGCAGTGCGCGCCTGCGGATGATGGACGGGGTGTCGGGCCTGCTGCTGCTGGTCGGCGGGGCAGCACTGGCGATGACGCGGCGGCCGTGATAGGCGTGGAACCCATCGACCTCATGCCTTCCAGCAAGCTCTCATGAAGCGCACCGGCTTTTACTCGGGCTCGTTCGATCCCGTCACCAACGGCCACACCGACGTGATCGCGCGAGCGGCCCGCATGGTGGATACGCTGGTGATCGGCATCGGCGTGCATCCCGGCAAGACGCCCTTGTTCTCGACCGAGGAAAAAGTCGCGCTGCTCGAGGCCGAAACGGCATCCATCGCCAAGGCGACCGGCTGCCGCATCGAAATCGTCACCTTCGCTGGCCTCACCGTCGATGCGGCGCGCGAAGCCGAGGCCACGCTGATCTTCCGTGGCCTGCGCGACGGCTCAGACCTCGACTACGAGATGCAGATGGCGGGCATGAACGGCGCGATGGCCAAGGAGATCGACACGGTGTTCCTGCCGGCCAGTCCTGACGTTCGTCACATCACGGCGACCCTGGTCCGCCAGATCGCCGCCATGGGCGGCAATGTGTCAGCCTTCGTGTCGCGCGAGGTCGGGCGGCGTCTCAAGGCCAAGACCGCAAAGAAGAAATAGGCTGCCGGTTCCTCGGCTTGCCGGATTGTCCAAGAAACGCCATAAGCGCGTTCTCATTTGCAGCGCTGCATGGCCGCAAAGAAGTTTTCAGGAGATGACCTTGAGGAAATGGCTCGCCAGTCTCGCCCTTATCGCGCTCGCTTTCACGGCTGCCGCCCAAGCGCAGGCGCCGAAGGCCGACCCCGAAAATACCCTTGTGATCGAGCTGAAGACCGGCCGCGTGCTCATTCAACTCCGCCCGGACCTCGCGCCCAAGCATGTCGAGCGCGTCAAGCGCCTCGCCAAGGAGGGCTTCTACAACAACATCAAGTTCCATCGCGTGATCGCAGGCTTCATGGCACAGACCGGCGATCCGACCGGCACCGGCGGCGGCGGGTCCAAATACGGCAATCTGCCCGCGGAGTTCACGCCGACCCCGTTCGAGCGCGGCACCATCGGCGCCGCCCGCACCAACGATCCCAACAGTTCCAACAGCCAGTTCTTCATCTGCTTCACACACGTCCCGCACCTCAACGGGCAGTACACCGTGTGGGGCAAGGTGATTGAAGGCATGCAGTACGTTGACCAGATTGCCAAGGGAGAGCCGCCGGCCACGCCCGACGTGATGCAGAAGGTCTATCTGCTGGCCGACGCGAAGAAATAACCGGGCCGTTATCCGCCCTCACAACAAGGAGTATCCCCGATGGCAGCCGCCAATCCCGAAAACACGCTCATCATGGACACGACGCAAGGCAAGGTCGTGATCGCGCTCCGGCCCGATCTCGCGCCCAACCACGTCGACCGCATCAAGGCGCTGGCGCGCGAAGGCTTCTACGACGGCATCGTTTTTCACCGCGTGATCGACGGCTTCATGGCCCAGACCGGATGCCCGCACGGCACCGGCACGGGCGGCTCCAAGCTCGGCAATCTCGACGCCGAGTTCAACGCCGAGCCGCACGTGCGCGGCGTCTGTTCCATGGCGCGCTCGCAGAACCCCAACAGCGCCAACAGCCAGTTCTTCATTTGCTTCGACGATGCCCGCTTCCTGGATAAGCAGTACACCGTCTGGGGCAAGGTCGTCGAAGGCATGGACAACGTCGACAAGATCAAGCGCGGCGAGCCCGTTCAAAATCCTGACAAAATCAAGTCGCTGAAGGTGGCGGCTGATGTAAAGTAGGCTGTTCACAAAAGCCCGGGCCGTACGGCCCGCAAGAAACAGGACGATCCAGGATGATCATGACGAGTGCTGCAGCGCCGCGCACGCTGCTGGAAACCGCTTGGCCGCAGGACGCCGCCGCTCGTCGCGTCGGCATGGTCCTAGCCGCTCTGTTTGGCGTCTGCCTGCTGACCCTTTCGGCCAAAATTCAGGTGCCGTTCTGGCCCGTGCCGATGACGATGCAGACCCTTGTCGTTCTGATGCTCGGCATGGCGTACGGCTCGCGCTTGGCCGCAGGTACGGTGCTCGCCTATCTCCTGGCGGGTGCTGCTGGGCTCCCGGTATTTGCCGGAACGCCCGAGCGCGGCATCGGCCTGGCCTACATGATGGGGCCGACGGCCGGCTTCCTCGTCGGCTTCGTCATTGCGGCATGGATCGTGGGTTTCCTCGCCGAGCGCGGCTGGGACCGGTCGTTCCTGACCTGCGGCGCAGCGATGATCGCCGGCCACGCGGCGATATCGCTTTCAGGCGTCGTATGGCTCGCAATTCTGTTGGGAACCACCAAGGCCATCGACATCGGTCTCATGCCGTTCCTGACCTCCAGTGCGCTGAAGACGGCGCTCGGAACCGCCGCCATGCCGCTGATCTGGCGCTTCGTTTCGCGCAGGCCGTAGCCGTCAGACACTGTCGGTTTTCGGCACGGCCGGCCGGCCCGGATCGCCGAAGTCCGGCAGCGGTGGCAGATCCGGCGGTCTCGGGGCCGGATCTTTGCCGCCTTTCGGCTTCACTGGCCTAGGCCGGGGCGGGCGCTTGTCGTCACCTGTTTTGGGCATATCGTCCTCCGCACAAGCTGATGGATCGGAAACGATCCCTGGCGTCGGCGGTTCCCAGGCGTCGCGCTATGGGCTACAGGCGAGCCATGCGCACGGACCTGTTCGATTTCCAATTGCCCGAGGATCGGATTGCCCTGCATCCGGCCAGTCCGCGCGACAGCGCGCGACTGCTGGTGGTCGGGCCGGGCTCGGGCGTTCTCGCAGATCGCTCCGTCCGTGATCTGCCCGGCCTGCTGCGCCCCGGCGATGCGCTGGTGTTCAACGACACCAAGGTCATTCCCGCCGCGCTCGAGGGCACGCGCATTCGCGACGACGCGCGTGCGCATGTGTCGTTCAACCTCATCAAGCGGGTGGACGAGAGTCGGTGGCGGGCGTTCGCGCGCCCGGCCAAGCGCCTGAAGTCCGGGGACCGCATCCGCTTCGGCACCGAGGGGCGCGTGTGCCTGCTCGGCGAGTTCGATGCCACCGTGACGGAGCGCGGCGAAGACGGCGAAGTCGAACTCGCCTTCGGCTTGCACGGCGCCTATCTCGATGAGGCGATCGCCGCGCTGGGCGACATGCCGCTGCCGCCCTACATCGCCTTGAAGCGCGCGCCGGAGGCCGATGACCGCACGTCCTACCAGACGGTCTATGCGCGCTCCGAAGGCGCCGTTGCCGCGCCGACGGCTGGCCTACACTTCACGCAGCAATTGCTCGCGGCGTTGAAGGCCCGCGAGATTTCAACTCACTTCCTGACACTGCACGTCGGCGCCGGCACGTTTCTCCCGGTCAAGGCCGAGGACACAGCCGGTCATCGCATGCATGCCGAGTGGGGCACCATCGACGAGACGGTAGCGGCCGACCTCAATGCGGTGCGCGCGCGGGGTGGTCGCATCGTCGCCGTCGGCACGACGGCGCTGCGCCTCATCGAAAGCGCGGCAACGCCGGAGGGCCGGATCGCCCCCTTCGCCGGCGAAACCTCGATCTTCATCACGCCAGGCTACCGCTTTCTTGCGGTCGATGCGCTGATGACCAACTTCCACCTGCCGCGGTCGACGCTGTTCATGCTGGTGTCGGCGTTCTCGGGCCTGGAAACCATGCAGGCCGCTTATGCCCATGCCATCGCCTCGGGCTATAGCTTCTATTCCTACGGCGACGCCTGCCTGCTATTTCCTGCCGCATGACCGCGATCTTCTCCTATCGCCTCGTCCAGCAGGATGGCGCCGCGCGCTTCGGCGAAATCGCAACTCCGCGCGGCATCATCCGCACGCCGGCCTTCATGCCGGTCGGGACGGTGGCGACGGTCAAGGCGCTCTATCCGGAGCAGGTGAAGGCGGCCGGCGCCGACGTCATCCTGGCCAATACCTATCACCTGATGCTGCGCCCAGGCGCCGAGCGCATCGCGCGCCTTGGCGGGCTGCATACCTTTATGCGCTGGGCAGGTCCGATCCTGACGGACTCGGGCGGCTTCCAGGTCATGAGCCTCTCGAAAATCCGCGAGGTGACGGAGGAGGGCGCGCGTTTCCAATCGCATCTCGACGGCTCGCGCCACATGCTCACTCCCGAGCGCTCCATCGAGATCCAGTGCCTGCTCGGTGCCGACATTCAGATGCAACTCGACGAATGCATCGAGTATCCGGCGGCGGAGGCCGAGGTCGAGCGCGCCATGGAGCTGTCACTCAGATGGGCCGAGCGCTCGCAGCGCGCGTTCGAGACATATGGCACAGTCGGTCAGGCGCTGTTCGGCATTGTGCAGGGCGGCGTGCATGCCGATCTGCGCCAGCGTTCGGCAAATGCTCTCGTCGCCATGAACTTCTCCGGCTACTCCATCGGTGGACTTGCCGTCGGCGAAGGCCACGACGTCATGCTGCGGACGCTCGACGACACCGTGCCGGTGCTGCCGGCTGACAAGCCGCGCTACCTCATGGGTGTAGGAACGCCCGTCGATCTCATCGAAGCGGTGGCGCGTGGCATCGACATGTTCGATTGCGTCATGCCCACCCGCAACGGCCGTCACGGGCTGGCCTTCACGTGGGACGGCAAGGTCAATCTGCGCAATGCCAAGCACGCCGAGGACTCCGCGCCGCTCGATCCCGCAAGCGCGTGCCCCGCGGCGCGCGACTACTCGCGCGCCTATCTGCACCATCTCATCAAGTCGGGCGAATATCTTGGCTCCATGCTGCTGTCGTGGTCCAACACGGCCTTCTACCAGGACCTCATGGCGGCCATGCGCGAGGCCATCGCCGCCGGCCGTTTCGCCGATTGGGCCGCCGAGACCAAGCGGCGGCTCGCCGGTGGCTCCGAGACCGAAGACTAGGTTTGAGCCGCTTGAGCCTGAGCACGCTGGCGTGCCGTGACGCGCTCGCGATGCAGCAGGTAGATGCCTGATGCAACGACGATCGAGGCGCCGACCAGAGTCCACGCGTCGGGGACCTGGCTGAACACCAGGTAACCCGCCGTCGTATGCGTGATGAGCCCCAGATAGATGAACGGAGCCAGCGTCGATGCTGGCGCTTGCCTGTAGGCCAGGATCAGGAGGTAGTGGCCGAGCCCGCCCCAGAATCCCATGGAGATAAGAAGCGCCCAGATCCACGGGCTGGACGGCCACACCCAGTCCGACAGCGCAAACGGTGCCATCAGCAGTGCGCCCGCGACCAGCGAGTAGAATAGCGTCACCTCGGGCGGATCGAAGTCCGACAGATAGCGCGTCAGCAACAGGAAGACCGCGTAGCACAGCATCGACACGAACGCGTAGGCCATCGCCGGGTGAAACGCCACGATACCCGGCCGCACCACCACGAGAATGCCCGCGAACCCGACGATAATGGCCAGCATGCGCCGCCATCCGACCCATTCGCCGAGATAAGGTCCCGCCAGCAATGCCACCGTGAACGGCGTCAGGAAATAGATCGTCTGCGTCTGGTCGAGCCGCAGGTGCCGCAAGGCGATGAAATTGCACACCGTGGAGCCGAGCATCAGCAGCGAGCGCAGGATCTGATGCC
This sequence comes from Hyphomicrobiaceae bacterium, assembly GCA_046154585.1. Taxonomy (GTDB): domain Bacteria; phylum Pseudomonadota; class Alphaproteobacteria; order Rhizobiales; family Hyphomicrobiaceae; genus CADEFX01. The sequence goes on from JBJXDX010000157.1 coordinate 6,891, forward strand.
TGAGCTTCCGCGTTATCAGCAGGCCCGGAACCGACACGGCACCCATCGCGAGCACGATCAGGAAGAACTGGCTGACGAAGCGCAGCCACGTGACCTGGGAAACCGGGAGCTGGGCGATGCTCGCCATGTACTTGGCGATCGTGTCCAAGCAGGAGAACAGCACCAGCGCCACGCACATCAGCCCGATGCCTTTGAAAACGTTGCCGCTTTGTCCGACCGGTAAATGTGCCGTCCGCTGCATCTCGCGCTTGTATCCCGCCTCCGCCAGCCGAGGTTATAGCTGTTTCCAACGCCAAGCGTCAGCTGCGGCGGCGTTCACTTGCAGTGCCGGCAACGCATAGCCGCATGTTGACGCAGGTGCGCGTGCATCGCCGGCCGGCATCCAGCGCAACGATGCCGCTCATTGAAGCAAAGACGCCGACACACGATCGTCACAACATTTGCATCAAATCCCCCACGCGGGTGGGGGAGAGATGCGCAGGCTGGCCGTCGTTCCAATCCTGGGTGCCGTGTTGCTTGCCGGCCAAGTCCCAACTCTGGGCCAAACGCCGAAGGTCGGCATCAATGCGCCCAAGCTCATTCATGTAGAGCCTGCGGAGCAAAGCCCCTTTCCCGTCCCGGTTGTTCAAGCGGAGATTCTGCCGCGAAATGCGTTCCTGCGCATTCGCGGATTGCCGTTATCGGCCAACCTGTCGGACGGACGGCAGATCGTGGGAGGCTCCTGGGCCGTTCCGCTTTCGGCGCTTCCGACGCTGACGATTACAGTACCGGCCGGATCTGAAGGCGAGACTGAAATCGCAATGTCACTCGAGACCGTCGATGGCCGCGTGCTAGCCGCGGCCAAATCGACCCTGCTGATCGCACCGGCAGCGCTGCTGTCTGCCGACCCGTCGAAACGCTCCACGCCGGTGACGATCGGGGCAGCCACGCGCGAAACGACAGCTGCGACAGAGCAAGCTCCGATACCGATTGTACCGCAGCTCACTCCCGAGTTGAGGGCCCAAGCGGAAAAGTATCTCCAGAGGGGAGACGAGAGCATCGGTGGCGGCAACATCACCGTCGCGCGGATGTTCTATCAGCGTGCCGCCGAGATCGGCCTGGCCCAAGGCGCGCTGTCGCTGGCCGCAACATTCGACGCTAACGAGTTGTCACGATGGAATGTGGTTGGCGGCGTGCAGCCCGAGCCAGAGCAGGCACGCAAGTGGTACGAGAAGGCGCACGCACTCGGATCAATGGACGCCGCAGCCCGTCTGCAGCGGCTGAGCGCGCGATAGCGCCTTGCCCGCATACCAACAGCACCAACACCTGTTTGAGCGCGTGGGTATATTGCCTGGTGGGCGGTGAGAGGATCGAACTCCCGACATCTTCGGTGTAAACGAAGCGCTCTACCGCTGAGCTAACCGCCCGCGCCCTCCGATTACCGTCTCGCGCACACGCTTGTAAAGCGGTGGTTGGTATGCGAAGGGCATTTGTCGTGTCGTGTCGTGTCGTGAACGGGTGGAGGGGTTGCATGCTGCGTCGATGCCTAGGGGCACTTATCGGTTTTGCGTTGGTATCTGCACCTGTCGCGGCCTCGGCGCAAACGACGCTCGAGAAGATCAAAGCGCGCGGCCAGATCGTCTGCGGCGCCAGCCTCGGCGTTCCGGGTTTCTCCTATCCCGACGACAAGGGCACGTGGACGGGTTTCGACACCGACATGTGCCGGGCACTCGCCGCCGTGATCTTCGACGATCCGAACAAGGCGTCCTACGTGCCGCTGTCGTCCAAAGACCGCATGATCGCGCTGCAGACGGGCACCATCGACGTGCTGTCGCGCACCACAACGTGGACCTCCTCGCGCGATGCGGGCCAGGGCATCGTCTTCACGGCCATCAATTATTACGACGGCCAGGGCTTCATCGTGCGCAAGTCGCTCGGCATCAAGTCGGCCAAGGAGCTGAACGGCGCCACGATCTGTGTCAGCCAGGGCACCACGACCGAGCTCAACCTCGCCGACTTCGCGCGCAGCAACGGCATCAAGGTCAACGTCCTGAACTTCATCGACACCAACGAGACGGCCAAGGCCTACGAAGCGAGCCGCTGCGACGGCTATACCACCGACATGTCGCAGCTTGCCGCCAACCGCCTCAAGTTCGCCAATCCCGGCGATCACGTCATCCTGCCGGATATCATCTCCAAGGAGCCGCTGGGCCCGTGGGTCCGGCGCGGCGACGAGCAGTGGTTCGCGCTCGTCCGCTGGACCTTGTTCGCCATGCTCAATGCGGAGGAACTCGGTGTTACCCAGGCCAACGTCGCCGACATGCTGAAATCGGACAATCCCGAGATCAAGCGTCTGCTCGGCACCGAAGGCAACATGGGCGAGCAGCTCGGTGTGCCAGCCGACTGGGTGGTGCGCATCCTCCGGCACGTCGGCAACTATGGCGAATCCTTCGAGCGGCACCTCGGCCCCAACACCCGCATCGGCCTGGCGCGCGGCTCCAACGAGCTGTGGAGCAAAGGCGGCCTGCAGTACGCGCCGCCGATCCGCTGAGCGGCACGAGGAGGCCCAAGATGAACGAATTCGATCGCTCGCTGCAGCAGGTGCAGATGGTGGAACATGCCCGACGTTCCGCCGCGCATTGGCTCGACGCCTTCGAGACGGCACTTGCATCGAGGGAAGCAGAAAAGATCGGCGCCTTGTTCCATGACGATTGCCATTGGCGGGACGTGCTGGCCTTCACGTGGCACTTTACGTCTGCGGAGGGCCGCGAGAACGTTGCGGCACGGCTCGCAGCAGAACAAGGGCGCACTGCGGCGCACGGCTTTCATTTGCCTCCGGGCCGCAAGCCGCCCCGCAAGGTGCGCCGCGTTGGCATCGATTGCATCGAGGCAATTTTCGAGTTCGCAACCGTCGAAGGTCGCGGTGCCGGCATCATTCGTCTGTCGCCGACGGCCGGTGGCGGCGATGACATGAAGGCATGGCTGATTTCGACCACACTCGAAAACCTGAGGGGCCACGAAGAGAAGATCGGCACCAACCGTCCATCCGGCGCTGCGTACTCCCGGAATTTCGGCGGCGACAACTGGGATGACATGCGCCGAAAGGCGCGGGCTTTTGACGATCGCGAACCGGCCGTCATCGTCGTGGGCGGCGCACAGGCTGGCCTCTCCATCGCCGCGCGGCTCAATCAGCTCGGGGTCGATACGCTCCTCGTCGAGAAGTGGCCCCGCATCGGCGATAGCTGGAGGAAGCGCTATCACTCGCTGGCGCTGCACAATTCGGTCCATCTCAATCACCTGCCGTACATGGACTTCCCGCCGACCTTTCCGACGTACATTCCGAAGGACATGCTCGGGAACTGGTTCGAGTTCTACGCCGACGTCATGGAGATCAACTGCTGGACGGATACGGAGTTCGTCGGCGGTAGTTGGGACGACGAGACAAAACGCTGGACGGCCCGGCTGCGGCGGTCTGATGGGACCGAGCGCGTTATGCGGCCTCGCCATCTCGTGCTCGCCAACGGCGTCAGCAGCTATCCGTTCATCCCCGACCTGCCGGGGATCGAGGACTTCAAGGGGGAAGTCATTCACTCCGAAGGCTTCACGAGCGGCGCGGCGTGGACAGGGAAGAAGGCACTTATTCTGGGCACCGGCAGCAGCGCCAACGATATCGCGCTCGACCTCCACAGCCATGGCGTGAACACCACCCTCATTCAGCGCGGCTCCACGACGGTTGTTTCCATCGACCCGAGCGCCAGGCTCAATGAGGCTGTCTGGGATGAGGGCCCGCCACTCGAGGACTGCGATCTCATCGTCTCGTCGGCAACGCCGTCGCTGATCGTCAAGGGCTACAAGCTGGTTGCAAAACGCATGCTCGAGCTCGACAAGGAGATGATCGATGGTCTCCAGAGTATCGGCTTCAAGCACGATATGGGCGAGGACGAAGCCGGCCATCAGTTGAAATATTTCCGGCGCGGCGGCGGCTATAATCTCGATGCCGGCAGCTCGGCCCTGATGATCAAGGGTGAAATCGGTCTCCTGCAATATGACCGCATCGAACGCTTCACCGCCGAGGGCGCATGTCTGAAAGATGGCTCGACGGTCCCGGCCGATATCCTCGTTCTGGCGACTGGCTACTTTCCGCAAATGGAGCTTGTACGCCGCGCGCTGGGTGAGGAGATGGTGGAGCGCATCGGTCCGGTGTGGGGCCTCGGCGACGATGGCGAGCTCAACAACATGTACAAGCGCACGCCGCAACAAGGCCTGTGGTTCATTGCCGGCGGACTGTCCCAGTGCCGCATCAACTCGAAGTATCTGGCCTTGCAGATCAAGGCGACGGAGCTTGGCAAACTTGGCCCATTAGAGGAAACCGCAGATCCGCCGACTTAGGACTGTCGTGTCAGCGGAGCGGCTGGTCCCCGTGCCGAATAGCCTGAGAGAACAGAAATCGGACGACATTGTCGCCACGCCGGTCCGAAAGTGTCACCTGCGGTGAAACGTCTTGCTAAGTCATTGAAAGAATGGCGCGAGCGACGGGACTTGAACCCGCGGCCTCCGGCGTGACAGGCCGGCGCTCTAACCAACTGAGCTACGCCCGCAAACAAGAAAAGCGTGCCGGCCGGAACAATCGGGCGAGCGCGCTGTCACGAGCGTCGGAATACGGGTTCGCTCCGGTGAAGTCAAGGGAAGGCGACATGTTGCTACGACTTGATCCCGAGCGATTTCACCGCTCGTGCGGGCCGCGTCGACAGAGGCTCTCGAGGAGTTGCGGGCTCACGCGATGAGCCCTGCGAGCGGCAGAATTCTCTCGGATCCTGGAAAGATCGCATCTCTCAAGACCGAGGGCGACAGATCGAACTGCTCCGCCAGCATGCCTTTGAGGATCGCGCGCAGATCCACCGTGGGCTTCAGATCGCGTCCCTCGAACAGGTCGCCATCTTTCAGCCCCGGCCAATCGGCGATGACGCGCCCGCCCTTGAGAGCACCGCCTGCGAGCAGCGCGACGGTGCCGGTGCCATGATCGGTTCCGACTGTGCCGTTGATGCGCGCCGTCCGCCCGAACTCTGTGATGGCGATGATCGATGTGTCCTTCCAGCGCGCGCCGAGGCCGTTCTCGAAGGCTTCGAGCGCCGCATCGAGCCCGCCGAGAAGCTGGGCCAGCCTGCCGGTTGGTCCGCCCTCGTTGGCGTGCGTATCCCAGCCATCGAAAGACAGTGCAGCAACACGCGGACCGTCGTCCGCCGCCATGAGCTTTGCCGCGCCTTCGGCCGTCAGGCGCATGCCCATGATCGCATTGCGGTCGCGTGCCGCCACGGGACCGGACATGCCTTCGCGCGATGCCAGACGGTCGGTATCGAGACCTTGCGCGAGTGCAGCTTTGAGGGCCGGGTCGAGATGCGTGTACAAATCCATGACGCGGTTGGCGAGGTCATCCGGCGCCGCCATCGCTAGCCTCGGCGCCCAGCCCAGGACCGGCACTTTGCCGCGCAGGATGAGGGGCGTTGCCGGCCCGACAGCCAGTCCGCGCGCGTTGATCCGCTCGCCGCTCGGCAAGGCGCTCAGGGCCCGGTTCAGCCAGCCGGATTCGATGTGTCCTGGCCCCGCGTACCCGCTCTCCAGAACATCCTGGCCGTCGAAATGGGAACGCTCGCGATAGCCGGTCGCGGCGGCATGAACGACGGCGGCCTGGCCGCCTTTGAACATGCGCGCTAACGCCGGCATGGCCGGATGCAACGCAAAGAAACTATCCAGCGGCATTGCCGGATGGTCGCCGGACAGCGACAGCGCGATCTGACCGTGCAGACTGGCGTATCTTGGGTCACCGACGGGCGCGACCGTGGCAAGCCCGTCCAGGGCTCCGCGCAGAACGATCACCACGAAGCGCGGATCGCGTGTGCCCGCCGCGCTTGCGATCCGGGGCAGGTGCGCCCAGGCGAACATGGCGCTTCCGCCCAGCAGGAAGGCGCGGCGCGATGGCGACAGAGCCTCGCAACACTCGAGCATGGCTATCTCCACTGAAATTCGGGGGCCATCAGGAACAGCGCAAGTGCTTGTTGGCGGGTCTCGGCGCGGGCAACGGCTTGGCGTGTTTCCGCCGATGCCATCTCACCGAGACAGGAGTCGACAAGCGTGCGCGGATGCGGCGCATCCCGCATTCTGGCGGCAATCGCTGCCGCCACATCGAGCCGGGACTTCATGCCTTTCGGCGTCAGCCATGCGGGTGAGATGTCAGGCCAGCCGTTTGGGCCGGGCGGTTGCCAAAGAGGCATTCCCATCGTCAGCAAGGGGCCGAGCAGCAGCCGCTCGTTGTCGGGCACATGCGAAATCGCACGCATGGAGGCCATCAGAAACTCGTGCGGGGATCGCAACTTCGTCCGGCTCGCCGACCACGCCTCGTCGGAATCGACGAGGGCAATCGCCAGGGCTTTCAGATCGCCCCCGCTGCGCTCGAACACGGCCGCCAGGCGATCGGTAAGCCATGCCGGCGGTTCGTCGGCGACAAAATGACGGGCGAACTTCGTGGCGATATGCCGGGCGGTAGAGGGATGCCGGGCCAGATCGGCGAGGCCCGCCTCGGCTTGCTCGATGCCACCGTCGGCGTAGCGCTTGCCGACCAGGATCCTGTCGCCGGGCTCGTGCCCGCGCGCGAAGAAGGTGAAGACGCCCGGCTCTCCGATCCGCCCTTCCGGCCCTGGAAACGTCCAGCCCGTCAGCATCTGGGCCAGGGCCTTCACGTCCGTTTGCGTGTAGCCGCCGTCAACGCCCAACGTGTGCAGCTCGAGAATCTCACGCGCCAGATTCTCGTTGAGCCCCTGCTTGCGGACTCGACCGGCCTGAGAGCCCGGGCCGAAGGATCGGGTGTTGTCGAGATAGGCGAGCATCGCTGGATGCCCGACGACGGCGCGCAGCATGTCGGAAAATCGCCCCAGCGCGTGCGGTCTGATCGCCTCGCGCTCGAAACTGCCGACCGTCGCCCGGACAGTGCCGCCCTTCAAAGCGGAAACGGCAAAATGGTTCGACCAGAAGTGCACCAACCGTTCCACGAAACCAGCTTCGGCTTTGGCAACCCGCTTGAAGCGGGCGAGAGCTTCATTGCGAAAGACCCGCTGGGGTACCGGCTGGACGGCTTCGCTAGCGACAGCCGGCATGCCGTCCATCGCGGCGCCCTGCATGGCTTGGGCGGCCGGATCGGGAGACGGCGCCTCCATCTTTTGCTGGCGCGCTGCAAGCGTCTGCCGACGCTCCTCGAACAAGGCCTGCAAGGCGTCTCGCGACGACGAAAGTGCCAGGTCGGCGCCGATTGCTAGAGCGGCGTCGTTGAGCTCGGACTTGAGATAACCCCGAGGGTCTGCTGCCGCCGTTGTGAGGTCTGTGCCGCCTCCGCGTGCCCCGTATCCAAAGCGCGCGAGGGCCGTAAAACCGGACGCGGGATCGGGACCTATGGTCATGGCTCGTCTCCGTCTGCCGAACCGTAACGCGACGCCTGGAACCGATCCGTCGCGCAAACGTGATCGCCCTAGTGTCCCTATTCCGAAGTTCGCCCAATCGCGATGCCAGGTTCGGGAGCGAACTTCGGAATCCAAAGGGACACTAGAATCACAAACTTGCCAGTGTGATTCAGATCGAGAAATTCGCTCCGAGATGGCCGGTAGTTACGGCGAATTTCTCGATCATCACACTAGCGCGATGTGGCCCCACTGCACCAATTCGGACGAGATCGAATTCCGCCAATTGGCCAACTCTGTGGCGCGGGAAGTTCGGCGGTGCGGGGTCCGCACGTTCCCAGCCGGCCTGTTATTCGCCCGTAAAGGTTACTATTCGCCGTTTTCGCCACTTTCCAAACGCATTCGGCGGGGTTCATGCCCATGCCCCGTCTCACTAACCGGGCATCATGGCTGCCAGCCCCACTGGCAGCCGCGGAAGGCAGGGCGTCGCGCCCCCGCAACGCCCTGCTTTTTCCTTTGGTGACGTGAGCGCGCCCCGGCGGTGACACGCGATTAACGGTCTTCCCGCGTCGCTGTGCCGGCCCCCGACCAAAAGGAATACATCGTTCTCACGTGCATCACGCGATGCTGAGAGGAACGATCATGCTGAGGATAATTCTCGCCACGTTCGCTTTCATAGTGGGAGCTTCCGCCAGCGCACTCGCGGGCGGCGAGATCATCCACTCCGGCGTGCGGGCGTACGAGCGGGCTGCCGTGACAAAAGTGGGTCACCGCGGCCGTCGCTGCAACGACTGCGATTACAGGCCTGCCCGCGTATACGACGAGGGGCGGTATTACAGGTCGTACGAATACCGGCGCTACGAGTATGACCGGCCGCCGGTGTATCAGCTGCATCGCCACTACGACCCGGGCGTCGTGTACTACGGTCCTGCCGGAGCTTATCGGCCCTATCCGCCCATCATCGTGTACGAAGTTCCGGCGCCCACGTTCTATACGTATTCGCGCGAGCCCTACTATCATCGCGTCTGGTAGGCTGCACGATCGTCAGGAGTCCGCATGCGCAAGCTGCTTGCACTGCTCGTTTCATTCTCCGCGGTTGGTTTCTCGGCGAGCGCCGCGCAAGCCAGCGGCTGGCATTCCGGCCCGCCCTGTCCCTACGTCCACAACTGGCACCTGCCTCGAAAGGCCTATGGCGAATGGGCTGACTTCAAGCTGTTCACCGGCAGTTGGAAAGAGCGCCACAGAGTTGTGCGCCGCGATCGCCGCGGCGTGGTGGTCAAGGTCGTGCGGCCCGCAGCGCGCTACGGTTGCGTGTGAGTCGCGCGGCAAGTCGCTGAACCGTCACAGGCGCCGCAATCGGCCAGGGACCACGCGCACCTTGCGTGGCGCCGCCATCCAGATCGCGGTCGCAGAAATCACGCAGCAGGCCAAGGCAAGCAGAAAGGCGAGCCTGTAGCTGCCGGTCGCATCGTGGATGAGACCTGTGACCCACGGTCCGGTGGCGCCGCCGATGATCAGCGAGATGGAAAGGGTGCCGAAGATCGAGCCGTAGTGCGGCCCTTCGAAAATCTCCGCCGCGATGGGTCCCATCACCGACGTCAGCGCGTAACCCAGGAAACCTTGTGAGACCACCATCAGGTAGAGCAGGGCAGGCGAGGGCGTGTGCTCGAGGAGGATGAGCGCCGCATAGCAGATCGCAAAGCCGGCGCATCCGGCGGTCCATATCCACTCGCGGCCGATCCTGTCCGACAACGCGCCGAGGCCAACCTGGCCCGGGATGCCGACGGCGCTCACGATCCCCAAGGACCAGGCCGCGACGAGCGGCGTGAAGCCGACCTCGATGAGGTATTTCGTCTGGTGCACCTGCACCGCGTACCAGGCCACCAGCGCGCAGAAATAGCCGAGCACGATCCACCAGAAACGGGACGTGCGCACCGCCCGCGCCAGCGTCCACTCGATGGCGACCCAGGCGGGATCGACGATGTTCGACGTGCGGCGCATCTCCTCCGCCCCCGCCGTCTGCAATGCGCCGTCCGGCAGCAGGCCGATGTCCTGCGGTCTGCGCCGCACCAGCAGTGTCAAAGGTCCGACGACGAACAGTACGAGAAGGCCCATGGCCCAGCACGACGCGCGCCAGCCGTCGCGGCCGATGATCGTCTGCAGCCACGGCAGCAGGACGATCGCGCCGACACCGGCGCCGGAGAACGCAAGGCTGATGGCGAGCGCCCGGCGGCGCACGAACCAGCTCGGCAGGAACAGGGATTGGGCCGTGTAGGTCATGAGGTTGGCGCCACCGCCGACCAGAACGCCGAGTGTTGTATAAAGATGCCACGGCTTCTCGATCAGTGGTGCGGTCAGAAGCCCGAGGCTCATCAGGCAGACGCCGCTGCCGATGACGATGCGCGGACCGTGACTGTCCATGAGCCGCCCGGCGAACGGGCTCACGACGGCGGAGAAAAGGAAGCCGAAGGAAAAGGCGCCGGCCGCAAGGCCGCGATCCCACCCGAACTCGTCAATGAGCGGCGGTAGCAGCAAGGAGAACGCGGTGCGCGCCGTCGCGGCGATCGCCATGGTCACGAAGGCGATGCCGACGATGAGCCATCCGTAATAGAACGGCAGTCGCGACGACCAGTGAGGCACGGCTTTCATTCCATACTCTTCATCACACTGGCTCGATGGCGTTGATCGGCGGCTCGCCGCGCCTCGTCCGTGCGATGTTGTCCGCAATCAGGCGGGCGCGCGCATCGATCATGCCTTCCGTCCAGCCTGATACGTGTGGTGTCATGATGACGTTCTCGAGCTCATGAAAAGAACATGTTGCCGGCAGGGACGGGCCAGCCGAGGAAGGGTAGCGATACCACACGTCGAGCGCGGCACCGGCGATGCGTCTCGATGCAAGTGCATGGTATAGCGCTGTTTCGTCGAAAATCTCCGCGCGTGCAACATTGATGACGAAAGCGGCGGGCTTCAGCAGCTTCACGCGGCGGTCATCCATCAGGTTGCGCGTGGCCGGCGAGAGCGACAGCGTGACGGCGAGATAGTCGGCCTGCCGCAGCACGTCATCGAGGCGCTCTGGACCACCGATGAAGGCAACGCCGGACGGCACATCCGTTTGCGCCTGCCGCCGTACGGCGCACACCTGCATGTCGAAGGCCGCGGCGCGGCGCGCGAGCGCCTGCCCGATGTGTCCAAATCCAAGAATGCCGAGCGTTTTGCCCGCGAGCTCCGGCCAGCCGGGCGGAGCCTTGGCATCGACAGCCCACTGGCTATCCCATCGGCCTTGGCGCATGCCGACGTCGAGACGCCTGAACGAGCGCGTCAGCGCGATCATGGCGCCGATGATGTACTCGGCAATTCCGACCTCATGGCCATAAGCGTTCGCCAGGCGCGTGCCGGGGCGAAGGGCGCTGCGGTCGATGCGATCGAGACCTGCGCCTGGCACTTGCACCAACCGAAGCCGGGATGCCTGCGCCATGCGGGCCGTGAAGCTCATCGACACCAAGACGTCGACATCGGCCAGGCGGTGAACGATGCCGGTTTCATCGTCGGCGATCACGTCGCACGGCTCTGAAAGCTTGGCGCGCACGGCGCCTACCATCCGCTCTGCAAACGATCCGGCAAATGCGACTTTCATGTCCGCGTACCCTGTCGATGGCTGATCGCGCCGCGCGTGCGGCCATTGCACCGTCGGCACCGCGTCTGCATTATCCGTGCTTGGTACAGCGAGCAACTACCTGCCAGGTCATCATGACGACCCCTCCCGCCTTTCCCACGCGCCTCGCCTGGTGGCGAAAGCGGCGTGGGCTGTCCCAGCTCCAGCTCGCGCTGGCGGCGCCCTGCTCGCAGCGCCACATCAGCTTCCTGGAGCTCGGCCGCACCAAGCCGAGCCGCGAGATGGTGCTCCGCCTCTCGGCAGCCCTCGACGTGCCGTTGCGGAATGCGAATGAGCTGCTGCTTGCCGCCGGTTATGCGCCGGTTTGGACGGAAACGGACCTCGGCGCCGAGGCGTTGGCGCCCATCCGCAATGCTCTCGATTTCATGCTGGCCCAGCAGGAGCCGTTTCCCGCCGTGGTCGTAGATCGCCGCTGGAATCTGCTGCAGGCCAACAAGGGCGCCGTCGCGCTGGTCGAATTCCTCGTTGGCCCTCTGAAACCGGGCGTCGCGCTCAACCTCGCCGATGCCCTGGTGGCACCCGATGTGCTGAGGCCGCACCTCACGAACTGGGCCGACGTCGTGCGGTACTTTCTGCGCAGCGTGGAGGCGGACGCGGCTGCCGACGGAACGATGGAGACGGCCGGCTTGCTGGAACGGCTGCTGAGCTACAAGGATGTGCGATCCGTCATGATGGGCGCCGCACCGCTTGCGGCTGAAGCGCCTGTGCTGCCAATGCACTTTCAGAAGGGCGAAACCAGGCTCCGCCTGTTCACGACCATTGCCACGCTAGGCACGCCGCAGGACATCACGCTGCAGGAGCTGCGCATCGAGAGCTTCTTTCCGATGGACGACGCAACGCGCGATGTGTTTCGCAGCTGGGCCGTGGCCGCAGAGTCCCGGCAGCGACGGCGGCGGGCATAGGTCGCGAAGGCGCGGGCCATCGCTGGCATGGACGTGCGAACGCGGGCGGATCATAGTCGAGGCTCCAGAAAATCCAGGGAGTTGCTCACGTCATGAGCCAAGACCAGTCACCGCTTGCCATCGTCACGGGTGCCGCCAGGGGCATTGGCGCCAGCATCTCCGAGCGCCTTGCAGCAGCGGGCTATGCCGTGGCGCTGTGGGATTTCGACGGCGACGGCGCCAAGGCCCGGGCCGCGGAGCTGACGGCTGCCGGCCGCAAGGCGATTGCCGCGCGCTGCGACGTGGTTGACGAGGCACAGGTGGAAGCGGCGACAAAGGCCGCCGTCGATGCGTTCGGCACGCCCCGTGTGCTCGTCAACAATGCCGCCACCCGTCATCGCGCGCCGCTGGAGGAGTTGCCGCGGGCAAGCTGGGACCGCGAGATCGCGATCAACCTGACGGGCGTCTTCCAGTGCACGCAGACCGTTGGCCGGCTGATGCTCGCTGCCGGCCGTGGCGCCATCGTCAACATCGCCTCGATGAGCGGCTCGCAAGGGCAGCCGCTGCGGGGCGCCTATTCGCCCTCGAAAGCGGGCGTGATTGGTCTGACCTATGTGACGGCGGTGGAGTGGGGTGGCCGCGGCATTCGCTGCAACGCCATCAGCCCGGGCATGATCGCCACCCCGGTGCACGCGGAGGCCTACGGCAACGCAGCCGTGAAGGCCGCGCGCGAGGCGATGGTCCCCATGGGACGCGTCGGCGATGGCACCGATATCGCCGATGTCGTCGTGTTCCTGGCTTCGGATGCCTCACGTTATATCAACGGCGCCAACATCCCGGTCGACGGCGGCATCACCAAGGCCCTTGTCGGGCTGATGCCGCTGGCCACCGCCAACGGCGAGGTGTCGACGTCCATCGCGCAACTCGTATTGCGGTAGGGCCGGGCGATCCTTCGCGGCCGTGTGCCACGCAGGATCGCCGCTGCGTTTTCTACAACTCGCCCTTGATATTGGCCTTCAAGGCGATCTCACGCAGCTTAGCGACCTCGGCCTCGACGAACTTGCCGAGCTCCTCGGGTCCCATCAGGTTGGGCACGACGCCCTGTTGTTCGAGGCGCGGCTGCACCTCGGGGGAAAGCATCGCCTCGCGGAAGGCATCGTGAATTTTCTTGACCACGTCGGCTGGCATGTTGGCTGGACCCATGATGCTGTAGGAGTCCGTGATGTCGAATCCGGGGAAGCCCAGCTCGGCGACCGTCGGCATGTCGGGGAACGTGGCCGAGCGCTTGATGCCGGTGATGGCGAGCCCCCGCAGGCTGCCGGCCGCCACGTGCGGCCCGGCGGAGATGACGTTGCCGAAGATGATCTTGATCTGGCCGCTGACCGCGTCTTTCAGCTAGGCTCCGGTGCCCTTGTAGGGCACGTGCACCATATCGATGCCGGCACTCTGCTTCAGCATCTCGCCCGCGAAGTGCTGTCCGCCGGCGACACCCGATGTCGCGTAGAAGAGCTTGCCGGGGTTGGCCTTGGCTTCCGCGATCAGGTCCGCCAGTGTCTTCGCCGGGAACGAGGGGTGCACGGCGATGATATTGGGCGAGCTGTTGAGATTGATGATCGGCGAGAAGTCCTTCAGCGTGTCGTAGGGCAGCTTCTCCTGCACCGTCACGTTGGCGGCATGCGTGTTGACGACGATCATGCCGATGGTGTGCCCGTCGGTTGCGCGCGCCACCATCTCGGTGGCGAGGATGAAGGCGCCGCCCGGCCGGTTCTCGATCAGCACCGATTGCCCGAGTTTCGCCGAAACGGCGTTCTGTAGCGTGCGGGCGAGCGTATCGGTGCCGCCGCCGGGGACGGTCGGCAGGATCAAGCGAACCGGCCGCGTGGGCCAAGCCGTTTGTGCGGGGGCCGCACCGGACTGTAACAAGCTTGCGAAAGCGGCGAGTGCTGCAATGATGAGCTTTGTCATGTGTTTCCTACCCTTTTGTCGTTTCTTGACATGCGCGTTCTGTATCAGACGCCCTTCACCGTATGACGCCGGATGCTCTTAACTGCTGTTGCCGCTCGGCGGACAGACCGAGAATGTCGCCGAGCACATAGCTGTTGTGGCTTCCGAGCGGCGGCGTTGGACTATATTCTCCGCGCCAACCGTCATGCGCCATCCAAGGCAGCGTTGTGGTCCAAGATCCATCGTTGAGTTGGCGGAAGACGCCGCGATCCGCGAGATGCGCATCGCGCACGAGGTCATGGATGCCGCGCACCCGCACCGCCGGGATTGCGCGCGCCTGCAGCAGGATTTCGGCTTCGGCGGCCGAGATGTTGCGGCACCATGCGGCGATGGCCTCGTTCAACTCGGCGTGGGTAGCACACCAGCCGTCGGCGGTGGCAAGATCGGCGCGTCCTGCGAGCTTGTTCTGCCGGAGCAACGCGCATATCCCGCGCCAGTGCTCGTCAGTGCGGATGGAGAGGGCCAGCCAATCGTCCACGCCGGCACAGCGAAAGCAGCCTGATGGCGCAGCGTCGGGCTCGCCGCGATCGTTCTTGTCCCGCTGTGGCTGGCCGAGGCCCGCGCGCAGAACGGCATCCGGCAGGAGTGCAACGGTCGCCTCGAGCATTGAAAGGTCGATGTAGCATCCCTCGCCCGTCTGCCGGCGATGGCGCAGCGCCGCCAGAATGGCGATCGTCTCCCAGAGCGCGGTCACGGGATCGGTCCAGGCGGGCATGACGCCCATGCCTTCGAGTTCGGGATTCATGCGGCCCATCATCCCGACGCGGCCGCTGTAGGCCTGCAGCAACGAGCCGTAGGCCAGCAGGTCGCGCTCGGGACCGGTGCGGCCAAGGCCCGATGCCGACACGAAGATGATGTCGGGCTTGACCTTGGCCAGATGCTGGTACGCGAGGTTGTTCTTGGCGAGCACGCGCGAGGAGAAATTCTCCACCACGACGTCGCTGGTGGCGACGAGATCGTGCAGGGTCGCCTGCGCGTCCGGCGTTGTAATATCGAGCGTGCAGCTCTTCTTGTTGTTGTTGATGACCGCGAACCAGGCCTCGCGGAAGGAGAACTCGGGTCGGGTGGTCGATTCAATCTTGATGATCTCCGCGCCCATGGCGCCGAGCATCTTGGTAGCCATGGGACCGGCCATGACCCAGCTGAAATCGACGACGCGTACGCCGGCCAGCGGCAACGTAGCCGGCGTTCCGCCGTTTGCGTAACCGCCGCGCGCGGGTGCAGCCGGGGTGCGTGGTGCCGGTATCTCTGCTGGTGGCGAGCACGTCACGGTCAGCCCGCGCGACAGCGTGGCGCCGCCGCTAGACTGCATCGCGAACGGCAGCCCTGGCATGACGGCTTCGGCACCGTCGGCATCGCTCAGTTTATTGAAGAACCGCCGATCGCGGAGCTGCGGATTGCGCAGGAGATCTTCAGCCGTGCTGACGGGGAAGCAGGCGACGCGCGCCGCCTGTGCACGCCCGAAGACGCTGTGGACCTTCTCGCCTTTCGACCAGGCCGCCATCAGCTTTTGCAGAGCCTGGGCATTCCGCGTCCGCGTTTCGCGCGAGCCGCACAGCGCGGCCTCGGCCGCCCAGTCCGGCGTACCCATCAGCGTGACCCATCGCTGCCACTGATGATCCTCGCGCGGCGAGACGAGAATCGTTCCGTCAGCGCAAGGGAGCAGCCAGACGAGGCCGCCGGCGATAGTGATGCTGCGTCCGGGCTCGCGTGCGCGGCTCGGCGGCTGCGTGCCGCGATGATAGTCCGCCAGCGGATCGATCAGCATGGCGGCGAACACGTCCTCGGCCGAAAGATCGATGACGGGCTTGGGCGCATCGCCCGGTGCTGCCAGCGCCCAGAGCGCAGCGTTGGCCACCACGAGGCCGGCCAGCATGCCGGCTTCGCGATCCGCACAGCCGGTGGGTGGCGTCGCCTCGGGATCGGTGACCGGGCAGGCCTGATGAAACGCGTAACCGCCGGAATATTGCGCGAGGTATTCGGAACCGGCCCATCCGCTGCGCGCGCCGCTCAGTCCGAACGGCGACAGCAGAATGATCGCGGGCGCAGCCGATGCGGTGCGGTCGAGCAGCGCCGCGGGGCAGGCCTCGCCAGGATTGCCGTCCTGCATGGACCAGATGAGCACATCGCAACTGCGAGCGAGGTCCATCACGATCTGTGCCCCGTGCCCGCAATGGCGATCGGCGATGACGGTGCGCTTGCCGTGGTTCAAGTGACCGAACAGCGCGCTGGCACCGGACGGCAGGAACGGGCCCTCGCCCCTCAGTGCGTCGCCGTTCGGCGGCTCGATCTTGATGACCTCGGCGCCGAGATCGGCTAACAGGCGCGCGCCAAACGCAGCCGATACGGACGCACCGACCTCGACGACTTTCACTCCTGCAAGCGGACGCAGGCTCATCGGCAGGCTCGCGCGCAATGGGGCTTTTGCCCGTCCGGCGAAGCGCCGGTCAAAGCGACTCCCATGGTGCGTACGCTCCCTGCTTTTTTCTTGCGGGCGTCGTTAGGAATTGAACCCGGTCACCCCCGACCGTAGTGTGACGAGGGCGGATGAACAAGAGTGGAAGGGGAGGATGACCGCAAACTACATCACCGATGCCGTACGCGAAATCATCGGCAGGCAGTCCGACTGGATCGACGCCAGCCATCCCGTCGAGTCGAGCGAGGTGCGGCGCTTCTTCCAGGCCACCATGGATCCCAATCGCCGCTACTGGGACAAGGCGTATGCGGCCGAAACGCGCTACGGGTCGCCGGTCACGCCGCCCGGCTTTCCTGTTCATGCCTTTCGCCGGCCGCCGGAGCAAGTCGACGATCCGTTCGATGACCGCAGCGATCCCGAGTTCGATGGCACAGGACGGTTCATGCGGCCGGGCCTGCCCAAGGTTCCCGTTCCTCTCTCCGGCATTCTCAATGGCGGCTACGAATACGAATTCTACAGCTACGCCAAAGTCGGAGAGCGCATCCGCTGCCGCAGTACTTATCGCGACATCTACCAGCGAACGGGCAAATCCGGGACGATGGTCATGGTCGTCATCGAGGACGAGTACGCGACGGACACCGGCCGCCTGCTGCTCAAGTCCCTCAACACACAGATCATGAGATGAGCATGCGCCAGGGCGTGTATTTCGACGATATCGCGGTGGGCGCCGAGATTCCCGTCGTGTCCAAGGGGCCGCTGACCACAGCGCATGTGGTGCGATGGTCGGCGGCGATGGAGAACTGGGCTCCGATCCACTACGACTGGCGCTATGCCACGCAAAACGATGGGCTGCCCGACGTGCTCGTCAACGGCTCGTGGAAGCAGCACGTGATGATGCAGGCGTTGACCGACTGGGTGGGCGATACCGGCTGGCTCTGGAAGATGAAATTCCAGTACCGCGGCATGACCGTGCCGGGCGATACCGTGACGGCCTGGGGGCGAGTAACGGCAAAGGCGGAACGCGGCGCCTGGGGCGTGTGCGATCTCGACATCGGGCTCAGAGACCAGAAAGGCGTCGAGACCTCGCCCGGCACGGCGTCGCTCGTGCTTCCCAGGCGCGGAGGGCCGAACGTGCCCTATCCCTTCGATCCGCAAGCGCTGGCCTGATTGCGCGGCGACCCTACCGCCGCGGCGGGCTCAGCTCATCGACGATGGCCTTGGTCAGGCAGTCGTGCTGGACGACGTAGGTCGGTGCCATGGTCCAGTGATTGGTAATGTCCGGCTTGATGTCGCGGCAGTTTTGCGGGTTTCCGGTGTAGAGATCGACGTAGGCGTGTGTTGCGTTGGAAAGATGCCAGCCGATCGCCAGCGGGATCAGGGCGTCATAGATCTGGCCCTGTGAGATCCGGAGTTGGTCCGTTGATCCGATGGCGATGTCGTAGACTCGCGCAAACGCCTGGCCGCGCCGCGCCGAGCTGAAGGCAACGAAGGGAAGCGAGAACTCTCCGTATCCGGTCTCGTTGGGCGGATCGATATAGTTGCGCTCGATGGGAGGCGACGTGGCGGTCAGCATGATGAAGTGAACCGTGGCGTTCACGTTGTTGGCCTTGATTCGCTCCGCCAGAAGTTGCGCGATCTTGTATCCGGTGCCGGCGCCCGAACCTTCGGCGTAGCCGCCATCGGCAAACCGGTATGTGCGCACCTGCTCGTCCGATTTCTCGATCGGGAAGCGATACCAGCCGGAAGGTGTGATCCAGGGAAACCGCGCGCTGAGACCTACTGCCGTGCTAAGCGGCATGTCGATGTCTGCCACGGCCAACGCGTCATAGATTTTGCCCGACTTGGTCTTGGGCGGCCCGGTCTCGTCGAGATTGAGCGGGCTCAGCGCCAGTTGCATGCCCGTCTCGATCTGCGTCAGGTTCAGCACGAGCGTGGGCGTAGCGCCCTGGATGCAATCCAGCCCATTGGCGCCGCAGGAGCTCACGAGCGATTCGGCCATGCGATTGGGTCTGCCCGAGAAGCTCGACGCCCAGGCCGATTCGAAACTCGCCTCCAGCTTGCGGGCACGATCCAAGGCATAGATCGGGACTGGAATGAAGCGCTGCACGAAGTCCTGGAACAGGGTGGCCGTCGTCACGTGCGACAGGAAATCATGGCGCAGCAACCGCTCCACGCGCCGTTCGAACCGGCCATCCCTCTGCAACGCCCTGCAGGGGACGTGCTCCTGGTTCTTGGCGTCGTCCCTGGCCAGCGCGGAAAACATGGCCGAGCCGAGACTGCCTCCAGATACGGAGCTTATGGCGAACAGATGCTGCGAGAAATTCGGACAGAGGTCCTGCATCCGCGCCAGAAACTTGCCGACGTGATAAGCCGCGTACAGGCCTCCACCTTCGGCGGCCACGACATAGACAGGGTAGGGTCTGCCGCCCTCGCGATATGTTGCCATGTCATTGCGGGACGCCAGCCACCTATCGAAGGCTTCGTCGACGCGGGGGCGCTCTTGCTTGGCCCAGTTGAAATCGATGGGTGCATGGCGGAAGCGGTGGTTGTCGGTCCAGCCGAAGTAGTCGAACGTGACGAGCCCGACGATCAGTACGGCCAAGGTGATCGACCGTACCCGCTCGGTATACAGCCAAAGGTAGGACAGTAGCCCCGTGACGGCGAGGAACCACACGGCGAGTGCGGGAATGACGCCTATGTAGACGAACCACGTGCCGTCCAGAATGAAGCAAGCGATACTGAAGCCGAGGATGATCGCCAAGTAGATGGGCCAGAGGCGCACGAGGAACGGCCGGCCCACGGGGCGCTTGCCCCATCGCGCAAAAATGAGCTCCGTCACCGTGACAACGATGAACAGCGCCAGAGCGATTGCGCCGCAAGCCTGAAGACCTAGGACCAGCAGATCGTGCAGGTTCTGAAGGCTGGGATAGAACTCGGCGAATGCAGGTGGTGGACTATCGACGGATGGCGGAAAGCTCGTCCAGATCCCCATGGCAACGCCCGCCCAGGGCAGCAGGCAGACAAGACGCGGCGTCCAGTCGAAGACCAGCTGAGACCAGCGGTCGGGAATGAGGCGCTGCGCGGCCGGAAGCCGGGTCAACTCGCGCGCGAGGCGCCAAATGAAAAGCGAGAGAACCAGCATAGACGCAACGGCGATGATGAGGCTCGGATTGCGCCAACTTAGCCGTGGCCATGCCTCAGCATAGATGCGGTAGAGCTCCTTCATCTGGTCGGGCAGGAACAGCAGCACCGCCAGCACCAACATCATGACGATCGGCAGGCCGATCGCGCCGGCGCCCTGATCGTCGTCCGGTTCGGCCGGCACGGCAGTGGCTGACATCGAACCCCCCAAAAACCGTAGCCGCCTGCGATACGCTCGGGGCGAGGATGCCTAGGCCGGAGTGCAAAAATCAATCGAGACACGCCGCGAGGCGTAGGCAACGGTCGAGGACCGCGGCATGCGGGCAACACTCCGCCGCATGGACTTGGCGGCCCGAACGCCTTTATTGCGATAATCGATGCCGAAAGGCGCTTGGAGGCAGCCCGCGTTCACCTCCGCTCAATAAATCTTTGCGAACCTTAAAAGACTGATCGACAGCGGGAGGTGTGGGACCGTGCCGTTTCTATACTACTTGGTCTTTCTCGGAGTGCTCGCGACGGGGTTTGTAGCAAATGCCTTCCTGCATGGGGGCGATGCACCGACCGTTGCCGCCGTCGGACGCGTCACAACCGACACCACGCCGCTCGAGAAGCTGCAGCGGGAGATTTCGATCCGCCGCGGGGTGATACCGCCGCAGCAGGAAGAGCATATCGACGTGAAGGTCTCTCCGATAGTACCGATCACGGTGCAGATGGAAACCGCGACGGTGGTTCCGGAAAGGACCCTGACCGGGGAAACCAGAGCCGCAGATGCCAATTCAGACAACGCGCAACCTGTTGTAGCCCAACCGGAGCAGGCGGCGCCTGTGAAGCGGACGCGACACAAGGAGGCCGACAAATGCGGTCCAGGCGGCTGCGGAGCAAAGCAGGCCCGCTCCACCTGGAGCGGGGGTGATACCTCGCCGTAAGGACCGGCTCCTACTGCATTCCTACTGCATAAAGAAGACTTCGGCGCGCATGCCGGGCAGCAGCGGCACGCTGCCTTCGATGTCGATCAGAACCTCGAGAACCTCGACATCCGTGGCGCGGCGCGCGCCCCGCGACCCCATGCGCGGAGCGGCGAGCGATGGCGCGAGCTCCGTCACCTTGCCGTTGAAATCCTGCCCAGGATAGCCGTTGTTGCGCACGACGGCCTTTTGCCCGAGCTTGATCTTCGACACGTCGTGCTCATCGACCTCGGCGCGCACGCGCAGAATCGACACATCCCCGAGAGTGACAAGAGGCGCGTCAGGCGCTGGCGCGACCATCTCGCCGACCTTGGCATTGAGCTGAAGGACGGTGGCCGCGAGAGGTGCGCGAATGCGCGTCTTATCGAGCACGGCGGTCGCCATCGTCACTTCCGCGCGGGCGGCCGACAGTCCGGCCTCGTAGCGGTTCGAGCCAGGAATATTGCCTTTCGACTGCGCAATCGCGAATGCTGTCTGCTCCTGCCGCAAACGCGACTGGGCATCGGCGAGCTGCTTGGTCGCCTGCGTGCGTAGGGGGCTGTTGGGCGCATGGTCGGCGGCGATGGCGTCGTCCAGCTCGAACCGCGCATTCATGACCGTGCGCTCGGCGGAAAACACGGCATCCTCGGCCTTTCTGACGTCCTCGCGGCCGGCCGTGGCGGTCTGGGAATCGCGCTCGCGCTTGCGGGCTGCCGCCTCGGCCTCGGCCGAGGCCAGGCGGGCGCGCACTTCGACATCATCGAGACGGATCAGCACCTCGCCCTGGACCACGCGGTCGTTGACCTTGACGAACACATCCGTGATCCGACCGGGCAGGCCGGCGCTGATGCGGATCACACCGGACTTCGGCTCGACGCGACCTGGGGCAGCCGCCACCCAGGGCGTCTTGGCCTGCGCGGTGACGACCGGCGTGGACCTTGCCTGGCCGGTGGGTGAGCTGCTCGGGGCCACATATGCCCATCCGGCAGCACTGGCAGCGCCGAGCGCAAGAAGACCCAAAATGGTGGTGATCCTCATGTTCCCTGCCTGCAAACTGGTGTGAGAAGGCTCGCCTGACATCTTCTGCCTACGACCTGCGCTGCTGCTGGAGGTGCGCGTGTAGCAGGCCGGTCGTCAATCATGCAATGCCGTTCGGTCCCCGCAGCGGCTTATCGCGACTATACCATCATGTTTGCACGATTGCGTGCAGCCGGACGCCGAGAGTCGAGTATACAACGTAGACGCCATAGCCAAATATGGTCGCGGCACGGCGCCATTTGACGCCGGGCGCAGGGCGTGGTGGTAAAGTCGCGAAACGATCGAGCCAATCCGATTCCGGGAACATTGATGCAAGGACCATCGGCGCAGGCGAGCGCACAAGCGGCCGTGCGGGCTGGGAACGCCAGCAAGCGCCGCAAGCCAATTCCGATGGTCATGAAGCTGGCGTACCGCAACCTGTTTCACGACAGGCTGAGCCTTGCGGTGACTCTGACGGGTATCCTGTTCTCGGTCGTGCTGGTGGCGGTGCAGTTCGGCATTTACCTTGGCTCGGAGCGCCGGATTGCGGCCATGTTCGACCACGCCCAGGCCGATCTGTGGGTGGTGCCGCTTGGCACCAAGAGCTTCGACGATCCGTCGTTCCTGACCGGCCGCGAGCGGCACGCGGCCCTCTCGTCTCCGGGCGTAGCAGAGGTGCAGGAGCTGATTGTCGGTTTCGTCAATTGGCGCAAGCCCAAGGGCGGGTCGACGGCGGCGCTGCTGGTCGGGGCCGAAACG
The DNA here is from genome assembly GCA_046154585.1 of Hyphomicrobiaceae bacterium. GTDB lineage: Bacteria > Pseudomonadota > Alphaproteobacteria > Rhizobiales > Hyphomicrobiaceae > CADEFX01. The sequence continues at coordinate 29,150 of JBJXDX010000157.1, forward strand.
GCGAGCGGTACTCTGCCGTGGGATGTGGTCGACGGCACCGTCGCCGCATTGGCATCGCCGAGCGGCGTTGCCATAGACGATACGTATTTCACGGAGCTTGGCGTCAACAAGCTCGGCGACAAGGCGGAAGTCAACAACCTGGAGGTGACGGTCGCGGCCGTGACGCACAACATCCGGTCGTTCACGACGCTGCCCTATGTCTTCACCACCCTCGGCACGGGCCGCAATCTGCTCGATGCGACCGCCGATCAGACGTCCTATCTGCTCGTCAAGCTCGCGCCGGGCGCAGATCGTGAGGAGACGCGCAAGGCGCTGGGTGCACGCCTGCAGGATGCCGAGATCCTGCCGCACGACGTGTTCCGCCAGCGCAGCCTCGACTACTGGCTGTTCGAGACGGGGGCGGGCTCGGCCCTCATTGCGGGAGCCATTCTCGGCATCATCGTCGGCGTCGTGATCGTGGCCCAGACGCTGTATGCGAGCACTAAGGACCATATCAACGAGTTTGCCACGATGCGCGCGCTGGGTGCCTCGGCGGGCTACATCCACCGGGTCATCTTGATGCAGGCCGTGCTGAGCGCGGTGCTCGGTTACATTCTCGGCATGTGCCTCAGTCTGTTCGTGATCTGGGCCTCCCGGGATTCGACACTGCTGATTGTGATGACGCCGAAGCTGGCGCTGATGCTGTTTGCGCTGACGGTCGGGATGTGCGTGCTGGCGGCCATCTGCGCCATCTTCAAGGTGACGCGCATCGATCCCGCCGTCGTGTTCAGCCGCTAACCGGGATCCGCATCCATGAAAGACGAGCTGCCTCCCATCCTTGAGGCCAAGGACATCACCAAGACGCTGGGCGACGGGGCGGCAGAGGTGAAGGCTCTCAAGGGTGTCAACTTCGAGCTGATTCCCGGCGAGCTGACGCTGCTGATGGGGCCGTCCGGCAGCGGCAAGACCACGCTGTTGTCGATCCTGGGGTGCATTCTGAGCCCGACCAGCGGGTCGCTGAAGCTCGCAGGCCTTTCCACCGGCGGTCTCGACGCGGAAGGCATGGCCAACCTGCGGCGGCAGCACGTCGGCTTCGTCTTCCAGTCCTACAATCTGGTGCCGACGCTGACGGCGCTGGAGAACGTCATGTTGGCGCTCGACCTGCGCGGCGCCGCGCGTGCGGATGCGCCGGATCTGGCCGCGGAGGCGCTTGCGGCCGTGAAGCTGTCGCACCGCGAGAACGCCAGCCCGAGCAAGCTCAGCGGCGGCGAGAAGCAGCGCGTGGCCATCGCCCGGGCGCTGGCCGGCTCTCCGTCGGTGATCCTGGCGGATGAGCCGACGGCGGCGCTCGACGCCGAAAACGGAAAATCGGTCATGGAACTGCTGGCCGAGGTGGCGAAGGATACAAAACGTGGTGTTCTGGCCGTGACCCATGACCACCGCACACTCGAATTCGCGGACCGCATCATCCGCATCGAGGACGGCCGCATCGTTGGGCGCGCCCGCCGCCGCGATGGGGCGGCGCTGATGGCGGACGCTTCGGGCCACTAACCCTGCCTTCCCTGTTCCACGCGTTACAGCGCCGCCTTGCCCGGTCGTAGAGACTGCCATCTCACGGGTGGATGAGCTTGTCGTGCTGCGCACGGCCCCGGTGCAGAGGATGGATCATGACGCATTCCAGCAAGCGCCTTATTCGGGCGGCAGCCATTGCCGCCGTCATCGGTGTCCCGAGCCTCGCCGCCGCCCAGGCGGCAGCCCCGATGGGGGTCTGGATCGACCACACCGGCCGAGGTGCGGTGGAGATTACCGAATGCGGCGCCAACCTGTGCGGCCGCGCGGTTTGGATAAAAGATCCCAAAGACAGCAAGGGCTGCGGCATCCAGATCATCGGCAATGCCAAGCCGGTCGCCGGCGGCAAGTGGGACAACGGCTGGATCTATGACCCTGACGAGGATGCCAAGTACAGCGTCGAGTTGACGCCGCTCCCAGGCGACAAGCTGAAGGTGCTGGGGTACTCCGGTTCGAAATTCTTCAGCGAGACCATGATCTGGAAGCGCGCGCCGGCGGACCTCAAGCGCTGCGACCAGACTGCGGCTGTCACTCCTACGGCCCCCGTTGCCACGGAGAAATCGGACGCGCAAACGGAGGCCAAGACCGTCGCCTCCGCGCCACCTGTGGTTGTGCCCGAGGAAAAGGCACAGTCCACCCAGACGACGCAGGCTCAGGCCGCCGACCCGGTCGAGGAGAAGCCATCCGGCCCGAAGCGCAAGAAGGACTGCCAGTTCGAGATTGCCAATATCCTCATCAAGTTCCCCTGTCCGCAATAGCAACGGGCATTGCGAGCGGCAGGGTCGCCCGACCGGCGACAACCGGGGCGCTCCTGCCGCACTGTTGCAGGGTTGCATGCTAGAGGCGCGTGGGCTAACACAGCCCATCTGATTTGCTGCGGTGCCGTCGGTGCCGCGACGAGGTCGCGCCAGCCCTATGAATCAGCTGCTTCTGGACTATCTGCCGATCGCGGTTTTCATCGGTGTTGCCCTGGCCATCGGCGGCGCGCTGATGATCGCGCCGTTCTTGGTCGCCTACCGCAATCCGGACCCCGAGAAGCTGTCGGCCTACGAGTGCGGCTTCAACGCCTTCGATGACGCGCGCATGAAGTTCGACGTGCGCTTCTATCTCGTGTCAATCCTCTTCATCATCTTCGATCTCGAGGTGGCCTTCCTGTTCCCGTGGGCTGTGGCCTTCAAGGAGGTCGGCCTGTTCGGATTCTGGTCGATGATGGTGTTCCTGGGCGTGCTGACGGTCGGGTTCATCTACGAGTGGCGCAAGGGAGCGCTGGAATGGGATTGATTCGATCCGCGGATCAGACTCCCCGGCTGGTGCCCGCGCCGGCGTTCGAGCCGCGGCGCGAGGGCTCCGCCATCATCAAGCCGGACGATCCGTCGTTCGGGATGATCAACAACGAGCTGGCGGACAAGGGCTTCCTCGTCACGACCACCGATGACCTCATCAACTGGGCGCGCACCGGTTCGCTCATGTGGATGACGTTCGGGCTCGCCTGCTGCGCCGTGGAAATGATGCAGGCGTCCATGCCGCGCTATGACGTCGAGCGGTTCGGCTTCGCGCCGCGCGCCTCGCCGCGCCAGTCCGACGTGATGATCGTGGCCGGCACGCTGACCAACAAGATGGCGCCGGCGCTGCGCAAGGTCTACGACCAGATGCCCGAGCCGCGCTACGTCATCTCCATGGGCAGCTGCGCCAACGGCGGCGGCTACTATCATTATTCCTACGCCGTGGTGCGCGGCTGCGACCGCATCGTGCCGGTGGACATCTACGTGCCGGGCTGTCCGCCGACGGCCGAAGCGCTGGTGTACGGCATCCTGCTCCTGCAGAAGAAGATCCGCCGCACCGGCACCATCGAGCGCTGAGGCTGATCGGGATGGCTGAAGAACCCACTGCGCCTGTGCCCGGGATCACCGAGCAAATTTTGGCCAGCCTCGGCCGAGCGGTCCGCGAACATCATTCGCATTTTGGTGAACTGACCCTCACGGTGGCACGCGACGGGATCGTCAAGGTGATGACCGCGCTGCGCGACGATCCGCGCTATTTGTTCGAAGTGCTGATCGACGTCTGCGGCGTGGACTATCCCGCCCGGCCGGAGCGCTTTGACGTCGTCTATCACCTGCTGTCGCCGCGCAGGAACCTGCGCATCCGCGTGAAGGTGACGACGGACGAGGATCACCCGGTTCCGAGCTTGGTGGACGTGTTTCGCGCCGCCAACTGGTTCGAGCGGGAGGCCTACGACATGTACGGCATCCTGTTCTCCGGCCACCCCGACCTGCGCCGCCTGCTGACGGACTACGGCTTCGAAGGCTATCCGCTGCGCAAGGACTTCCCTCTGACAGGCTACGTCGAGGTGCGCTACGACGACGAGCAGAAGCGCGTCGTGTATGAGCCCGTCCGCCTCAACCAGGAATTCCGCAGCTTCGATTTCGAGAGCCCCTGGGAAGGCACCACCTATGTGCTTCCGGGGGATGAAAAAGCAAACGCGCCAAAACCGAACTGAGCGTCATGGCCGAGAGCGAACTCCGCAACTTCACCGTCAATTTCGGACCGCAGCATCCGGCGGCGCACGGCGTGTTGCGTCTTGTGCTGGAGCTGGATGGCGAGGTCGTCACGCGCGTCGATCCGCACATCGGCCTCCTGCATCGCGGCACCGAGAAACTGATCGAGAACAAGACCTACCTGCAGGCCATCGGCTATTTCGACCGTCTCGACTACGTGGCGCCGATGAACCAGGAGCATGCCTTCTGCCTGGCCGCCGAGAAGCTGCTCGGCCTCGAGGTGCCCAAGCGCGCGCAATTGATCCGCGTACTGTTCTCCGAGATCGGCCGTCTGCTGTCGCATCTTCTCAACGTGACGACCCAGGCCATGGACGTCGGCGCGCTCACGCCTCCACTATGGGGCTTCGAGGAGCGCGAGAAGCTGATGGTGTTCTACGAGCGCGCATCAGGCTCGCGCATGCACGCCAAGTACTTCCGCATGGGCGGCGTGCACCAGGACCTGCCGGTAAGGCTGATCGAGGACATCGCCAAGTTCTGCGAGACGCACCCCAAGGTTCTCGACGACATCTGGGATCTCGTGATCGAGAACCGCATCTTCAAGCAGCGCAATGTGGACATCGGCGTCATCAGCCTCGACGAATGCTTCCAGTGGGGCTTCTCGGGCGTCATGGTGCGCGGCTCGGGCGCCGCCTGGGACCTGCGCAAGGCCCAGCCCTACGAGTGCTACTCGGAGCTCGACTTCGACATTCCGGTAGGCAAGACCAACGACAACTACGCCCGCCAGGTGATCCGCATGGAAGAGATGTACCAGTCCGTGCGCATCATGAAGCAGTGCTGCGAGAAGCTGTTGTCGGCCGAGGGACAGGGGCCGCATGTGGCGCCCGACAAGAAAGTGGTGCCGCCCAAGCGGGGCGAGATGAAGCGCTCCATGGAAGCGCTGATCCATCACTTCAAGCTCTACACCGAGGGCTTCCACGTGCCCGAGGGCGAGGTGTATGCCTGCGTGGAAGCGCCCAAGGGCGAATTCGGCGTGTATCTGGTGTCGGACGGGTCCAACAAGCCCTATCGCTGCAAGATCCGCGCGCCCGGGTTCGCCCACCTGCAGGCCATGGACCACATGAACCGCGGCCACATGCTGGCCGATGTCTCCGCGATCCTGGGATCACTGGACGTGGTGTTCGGCGAGATTGACCGGTGAGATGAGCACCTATGGCCCCGCGCAGACTTGATCCCGACCAGCCCGCCACCTTCGCCTTCACGCCCGAGAACCTGACCTGGGCCAAGGCGACCATTGCCAACTACCCCGATGGCAAGCAGGCCTCGGCGGTGATTCCGCTGCTGTGGCGGGCGCAGGAGCAGCATGCCAACTGGCTGCCGGAGCCCGCCATTCGCCTCGTGGCCGATATGCTGGGCATGGCCTATATCCGCGTGTACGAGATCGCCACGTTCTACACGATGTTTCAGCTCTCGCCGGTGGGGAAGAAGGCGCACGTGCAGGTGTGCCATACGACGCCGTGCATGCTGCGCGGGTCCGATGACCTGAAGGAGGTGTGCCAGCGCCTGATCCATCATGATCCGCATCACCTCTCGGCCGACGGCGATTTCTCCTGGGAGCCGGTGGAGTGCCTTGGCTCCTGCGCCAACGCGCCGATGGTGCAGATCTTCAGCGACACCTACGAGGACCTGACGCCGGAGTCGTTTGAAAAACTACTCGAGGCCTTCAAGCGCGGCACGCCGCCCAAGCCCGGCTCGCAGACGGGCCGGCAGGCGTCCTGCCCGGCGGGTGGCCCGACAACACTGAAGGATTTTGTGAAGGCCTGATTTGATGGCTCCGCGGACAGGAGCCGAGCAAGAAGAACGCAGCCCATGCTCGACGACACGGATCGCATCTTCACGAACATCTACGGCTTCCAGGATTGGAAGCTCGCCGGCGCGCGCAAGCGGGGCACCTGGGACAACACCAAGGCGCTGATCGACAAGGGCCACGACTGGATCATCAACGAGGTGAAGGCGTCTGGCCTGCGCGGCCGCGGCGGCGCCGGCTTCCCGACGGGGCTCAAGTGGTCGTTCATGCCCAAGAGCGATCCGCGGCCGTCGTATCTGGTCGTCAACGCGGACGAGTCGGAGCCCGGCTCGTGCAAGGACCGCGAGATCATGCGGCACGAGCCGCACCTGTTCCTCGAAGGTTGCCTCGTCGCCAGCTACGCCATGCGCGCGCATGTCTGCTACATCTACGTGCGCGGCGAGGTCATCCGCGAGCGCGAGCACCTGCAGGCGGCGATCGACGAGGCCTATGCGGCCAAGCTGATAGGCAAGGACAACGTGCACGGCTGGGACTTCGAGTGCTACGTGCATCACGGTGCCGGCGCCTACATCTGCGGCGAGGAGACGGCGCTACTCGAAAGCCTCGAAGGCAAGAAGGGCCAGCCGCGCCTGAAGCCGCCGTTCCCGGCCAACTCGGGCCTCTACGGCGCGCCGACGACTGTCAACAACGTCGAGAGCATCGCCGTGGCGCCGACCATTTTGCGGCGCGGAGCGACGTGGTTTGCCGGCATCGGCAAGCTCAATAACACCGGCACCAAACTGTTCCAGATCTCTGGCCACGTGGAAAGGCCCTGCGTGGTGGAGGACGCCATGGGCGTGCCGCTGCGCGAGCTGATCGAGCGCCATGCGGGCGGCGTGCGCGGCGGCTGGGACAATCTGCTGGCGGTTATCCCGGGCGGCTCGTCGATGCCGCTGCTGCCGGCCGATCAGTGCCGGGACCTGACCATGGACTTCGACAGCCTGGTCAAGCTCAAGTCGGGGCTCGGCACGGCGGCGATCATCGTCATGGACAAGTCCACGGACATCGTGAAGGCCATCGCCCGCATCGCGCATTTCTACAAGCACGAGAGCTGCGGCCAGTGCACGCCGTGCCGCGAAGGCACCGGCTGGATGTGGCGTGTGCTGGAGCGTATGGCGATCGGGGCTGCGAGCAAACGCGAGATCGATCTGCTGTTCGACGTGTCCAAGCAGATCGAAGGACACACCATTTGCGCGCTGGGCGATGCGGCGGCGTGGCCCGTGCAGGGCCTGTTGCGCAATTTCCGCGGCGAGATTGAGGCGCGCATCGATCGCTATCAGGCCGCCCCGCGCCAAGCGGCGGAGTAGGCCGCGCCGTTTCCTGCATGGTGTTGGAGCGCCGGATGTCGCAGCAGTTCGCCTCGGACAACAATGCCGGCATCTGCCCCGCGGCGTTCGCGGCGCTGATCGAGGCCAATGCGGCCGGCCATGCCGTGGGCTATGGCGACGATGCCTGGACCGCCAAGGCGAAAGAGGCGATCCGCGCGCTGTTCGAGGCGCCGTCTGCCGAGGTGTTCTTCGTCTTCAATGGCACGGCCGCCAATGCGCTGGCGCTGGCGCAGATTTGCAAGCCTTACAATTCCGTCATCGCGCATGCCGCCTCACATCTCGACAACGACGAGGCGGGCGCCTGCTCCTTTTTCAGCGGCGGCGCGACGCTGATGACGGCTGACACGCCGCTCGGCAAGCTGACGCCCGAGGCGGTGGAGCGTCTGGTGGCGCGCTTTTCAGGCGTCCATCACGTCAAGGCGCGAGCGGTGTCGATCACGCAGTCGACGGAGATGGGGACGGTCTACACTCTTGCCGAGTTTGCCGAAGTGTGCGGCGTTGCGCGGCGCAACGGCTTGAAGGTGCACATGGATGGCGCGCGGCTCGCCAATGCCATCGCGACGCTCGGATGCACTCCTGCCGAAGCAGTGCGGGGCGTCGATGTGTTGTCGTTCGGTGGCACGAAAAATGGCCTGGGCTTCGGTGAAGCTGTAGTGTTCTTCGATGCGTCGCTGGCGGAAGAGTTCGACTGGCGGGTCAAGCAGGCGGGGCAGCTCAACTCGAAGATGCGCCTCGCCACCGCGCCGTGGCTCGGGCTGCTGGGCAATGGCGTCTGGCTCGCCAACGCGCGGCATGCCAACCAGATGGCGTTGCGGCTGCGTGACGGCATCGGCGGCCTGAAGGGCGTGAAGATCATGTTTCCGGTGGAAGCCAACGCGGTGTTCGCCGACATCGATCCGAAGGTGCAGGCAGCGCTGCGGGCGAAGGGCTGGACATTCTACACCTTCCTCGGCGCGACAGGCTGCCGGCTCATGTGCGCCTGGGATACGCAACCCGAGACCGTTGACCACTTGGTGGGGGATTTCGCAGCGGCGGCCAAAGGTTAGATGTTGCGTTTGGCCGGCAGGCGCGGCCGCGAAAAGATCCGGCCATCGATGACCAGCAGGGCAAGGCCGATCACCAGCGCGCCGATGATGTGGCGCATCTCCAGCACCTCGCCGAGCAGCGATACGCCAAGGCCGATGCCGGTGATCGGGATCAGCAGCGTCGTCAGCATGACGTTGGTGGGTCCCGAGACCGCCAAGATGCGGAAGAAGATCACGTAGGCGAGCGAGGTGGAGAGCGCCGCCAGCCCGATCAATGCCAGCACGGTCTGTGTAGACGGCCAAGGCAGCGTCCACGGCTGGTCGATGAAGATGGCGAGGATACTCAGGATCAGGCTCGAGATCATGAGCTGACCGGTGGCTGACACAAGCGGTGGAGTGCCGCGCAGGCGTCGTCCCCACTGGCCGGCGAGGCCGTAGCTGAGAGGCCCGAGGAGGCAGAAGATGACTCCGGCCAACGTGGCGCCGCCGGCGTCAAGGCGCTGCAGGCCGATGAGGATGGCGACGCCGACGACGCCCAGCAGCACGCCCGCGAGCTTGCGGGCACTGAGCTTTTCATCTGAGAAGACGTGTGCGGCGATGAGCGCGAACAGCGGCGTGGTGGCGTTCAGCACCGAGGCGATGCCGCTGGCCACCGTTTTCTGCCCCATGACGATGAAGCAGAACGGCAGGACGTTGTTAAGGACGCTCATGCCGGCGAAGGGCATCCATTCGCGCGGAGTCCGGGGGAGTTGCAGTCCCACGAAGAAAACGACGGGGAGGAGAAGCGCGGCGGCGAGCGCCACGCGCGCCAGCACGATCGTGAAGACAGGCAATTCCTTGACCGCAACGCCGACAAAAAAGAACGATCCGCCCCACAGGACGGACAGCGCGATCAGCAGAAGCCATTGCGAGCGGGACATGGACGGGCCTGTTGGGCGCAATGCTAAGGCGCGCCAGTGGCTAGCGCGTCCAACCCGCGAAGCAAACCCGATTCCTGTGTGGACCCAATCTGCAGGCCCTCATCTAGAGAACGGAGGTATGTGCCAACTGCAGGCGCCTCGAAGTGTTAGCGGCCGTCGATCATCGTCTTGATGTCGGCGGCGACAGCCATGGCTTCGGCGAATTGATTGGCGTCGCAGTGGCCTTCCATGCGCGTGAGCGCCTCTTCGACTTTGTCGAGCACATCGTCCGCGAGGCTCTTCTCCTCGGCCGCCTGCGCCAGGTCGAACGCGGATTTCAAGCAGTCGTCCGGCGAGGACGGCACCAGGGCCTGCTGCGCAGCGGCCGGCCCGGCGAGAAGGATCGCGATTGCGGCTACGTAGGCAAAATGTTTGGTCATCGGCCACCTCGACTCGCTTGGCGCCAGCGGCGCGGGCGCGCCGCGATATGAGCCGAGATTATGGCGCAACCGCGACTGTTCGATGAAGGCAATCTGAACAATGTCTCAGTCGCTGGCGCGCGCCCTGATGCCGTCAATTGCGCTCTCGAGCTCGCGGTAGTGGCCGATGATCGCGTTGGGCGCAAGATCGGCGATTGGCACGTCCGTGTAGCCGAAGTCCACAGCGACGATCGGAATGTTCGCGGCCTTGGCCGTGGCGATATCGACGTCGCTGTCTCCGATCATTACTGCATGATTGGCGTCTCCCCCCGCGAGGCGGATGGCACCGTAGAGATGATCGGGATGCGGCTTGCAGACGGCGAATGTGTCACGGCCCGCGAGTGCCGCGAAGCGCGACGTCACGCCGAGAGCATCGAGCAGCTTGCGCGACAGGCCTTCCTGCTTGTTGGTGCACACGGCAAGCCGCGCACCGCGCGCGGACAGGCGATCGAGCGAGTCCGTGAGGCCCGGGAACAGGTGGCTGCCGACGGCAATGTTGTCGGCGTAGTAGGTTATGAAACGCGAGAACAGGATCTCGAATTCGCCATCGGGAACATCGTGACCATGAAAGGCCAAGCCCTTTTTGATCATGGCGCGGGCGCCGAAGCTGATGAAGGGGCGGATCTCCTCCGGTGCGACGGGCTCGAGCCCCCGTGCGGCCAGCGCATGGTTGGTGGCATGAATGAGATCGGGCGCCGTCTCGACCAGTGTGCCGTCGAGGTCGAAGACGATGGTAAGGCCTTTCATCGCGTGGATTTTCCCGATCCGTTTGCGCGCAAGCTATCGGCTTCGCAGGTCCCTGTCACGCCCTCCTCGGCTTGCACCTGCGGCCCAACGGGCCTAGGAATAGGCCCCAGTATCAGCCTGATCGGCACGGTGCGGCCGAGCCTGGAACCGCACCCTCAACACATTGGCAGGAGGCCCCATGGACAAGAAGGTCGTCACCCTTCTCAAACGGCAGTGCTACGTCGACGGTCAATGGGTCGGCGAGCCGGTGCTCTCGGTCACGAATCCCGCCACCGGCGCGGAAGTCGCCAAGGTGCCGCTGACGGACACGAATGGGACGAAAGCCGCGGTGGCCGCGGCGGAGCGCGCACTTGGGCCGTGGTCGAAGATGTTGGCCAAGGAACGCTCTAATATCCTGCGCCGCTGGTACAACTTGATGATCGAGCACGCCGACGAGTTGGCGCTGCTGATGACGCAGGAGCAGGGCAAGCCTGTGCCCGAGGCCAAGGGCGAGGTGATGTATGCCGCCTCGTTCATTGAATTTTTCGCCGAGGAAGCCAAGCGCATCAACGGCGAGACGGTGCCGACGTTCAAGTCGGACGCGCGCGTCGTGTGCATCAGGCAGCCGGTAGGCGTCGTGGCCGCAATCACGCCGTGGAACTTCCCCGCCGCTATGATAACGCGCAAGGTCGGACCGGCGCTGGCGGTCGGCTGCACGGTGGTGTGCAAGCCCGCCTCGGAGACGCCGCTGACGGCGCTGGCGCTGGCCGAGCTCGGCGAGCGCGCCGGTATCCCGAAGGGCGTGTTCAACGTCATCACCGGCCGCGCAAGCGTGATCGGCGCCGAGCTGACCTCCAATCCGGCCGTGCGCATGCTGACGTTCACGGGCTCGACGGAGATCGGCAAGGTGCTGATCGAGCAGTGTGCCAAGACGGTGAAGAAGGTCGGCATGGAGCTCGGCGGCAATGCGCCGTTCATCGTGTTCGACGACGCGGACCTCGACAAGGCCGTGGTGGGCGCGATGGCGTCCAAGTATCGCAATGCCGGCCAGACGTGCGTGTGCGCCAACCGTATCTACGTGCAGGACGCCGTCTACGACAAGTTCGCCGAGAAGCTGGCCGTCGAGGTGAAGAAGCTGAAGGTTGGCGACGGCACGGAAGCGGGCGTCACCACCGGGCCGCTCATCAACAAGGCGGCGGTCGAGAAGGTGGAGGAGCATATCGCCGACGCGACCGCCAAGGGCGCCAAGATCATGCTCGGCGGCAAGCGCCACAAGCTCGGCGGCAGCTTCTTCGAGCCAACCGTGCTGACGGGCGTGACGACCGACATGAAGGTCGCGCGCGAGGAGACGTTCGGGCCCGTCGCGCCGCTGTTCCGCTTCAAGACCGAAGAAGAAGTCATCAAGCTCGCCAACGACACCGAGTTCGGGCTGGCGGCCTACTTCTACTCGCGCGACATCGGGCGGGTGTGGCGCGTCGGCGAGGCGCTCGAATACGGCATCGTCGGCATCAACGAGGGCATCATCTCGTCGGAGGTCGTGCCGTTCGGCGGCGTGAAGGAATCGGGCCTCGGCCGCGAAGGCTCCCAGCACGGCGTCGAGGAATTTCTCGAGATCAAGTACATGCTGATGGGTGGCATCTGAGCGTCCGATTGGCCCATCACCCGATTCTCGGATCGGGTGATGTTGCTTCATGGATCAGCATCTTAGGGGACCGTGCCGCATGAGCGCTGACGACTTCAAGCGGCAGGCGGCCGCGAAGGCGCTCGAGTTCGTCGAGCCCGGCATGAAGCTCGGGCTCGGCACGGGATCGACGGCGAAGCACTTCGTCGATCTGCTGGGCGCGCGCGTCAAAGCTGGGATGAAGGTGCTGTGCGTGCCGACGTCGGAGGCGACGCGGCTGCAGGCGGCGGCGCTGGGCGTGCCGCTCGCGTCGCTCGACGATGTGCTGCAGCTCGATCTCACGGTCGATGGCGCCGACGAGTTCGACAGCGATCTGCGGCTTATCAAGGGTGGCGGCGGTGCGCTGCTGCGCGAGAAGATCGTAGCGGCCGCCTCGGACCGCATGATCGTCATCGCGGATGCCTCCAAGCGCGTGCGCACCCTCGGGGCCTTTCCCCTGCCTGTCGAGGTGGTGCAGTTCGGCGCCAAGGCCACGCGCGCCATGATCGAGGAGCTGGCGGCGGACGCCGGGTGCGCCGGCGAGATCAGCCTGCGCCTCAAGGCCGACGGTGCGCCGTTCGTGACGGATGGCGGGAACTACATCTACGATTGCGCTTTCGGGAGCATCGAAGAGCCCGAGATGCTCGACGAGGCGTTGAAAGTCGCTCCCGGCGTGGTGGAGCACGGGCTTTTCCTGGGGCTGGCGGACCTCGCCATCATCGGATCGCCGGCAGGTGTTGAGGTGATCGAGGCGGGATACGATGCGGACGACGAGGCTTAGGCCGCGCTAGTCAGGCCTGCATTACGGGAACTCTGCACCGCCGGCCGGGAGTCGCGGTGGTGTAAGATTTCTGGCATTCTTGCCCGTCGTTTTCCGCCCGTTCCGGGCAAGCCTCATCGAGGATCCCATGCTCACCCGACTTCAGGCGCTCGCCATCCTGCTCGGCGCAGTGTTGATGCTCGCGCCGGCCGGTTCCGCATGGGCCCAGGACGCCCAGCAACAGCAGCGGGTGACGGCCGCGCAGGAGCTGATGGTGGCGGCGGGCTCGGCCAAGCAGTTCGACCAGTTCATGCCGCTCATGGCGGCCAACATGACCAAGGCCTTCGTCGCGCTGGCGCCGCACGCCGAAAAGCAGATCCAGGAAGTGATGAGCCAGCTGCTGGACCGCTTCTCCCAACGCAAGGGCGAACTCATCGACCAGATCGCGAGCCTGTATGCGGAGAAGCTGACGCTCGAGGAGCTGCAGGAGCTGACGCGCTTCTATTCGTCGGGCGTCGGCGCCAAGTTCATCGCCATGCTGCCCGAGTTGATGCAGCGCTCGATGCTGCTGGGTCAGCGCTGGGGCGAGGCGATCGGACGCGAGATCGAAGCCGAGGCGCGCAGCGAGCTCAAAAAGCGTGGCATCAATATCTGAGCGTGAGGAACACCCTTGATGACAGCGTACGACTATGACCTCTTCGTCATCGGCGGAGGGTCGGGTGGCGTGCGGGCCGCGCGCATCGCCGCCGGGCACGGTGCGAAAGTGGCGCTGGCCGAAGAATATCGCATGGGCGGGACGTGTGTGATCCGCGGCTGCGTCCCCAAGAAGCTGCTGGTGTACGCGAGCCGCTTTCGCGACGAGTTCGAGGACGCGGCGGGCTTCGGCTGGAGCGTCGGCGAGAGCACGTTCGACTGGCCGTCGCTGATCGCCAACAAGTACCGCGAGATCGCGCGGCTCGAGGGAAACTACCTCAATGTGCTGACGCGGCCGGGTGTGGAGATTTTCGACACGCGCGCGGTGCTGAAAGGGCCGCACGAGGTGCATCTGGCGAAGCCGGACCGGACGGTGACGGCCCGCACGGTTCTGATTGCCACGGGCGGCTGGCCGGTCGTGGACCACAAGGTGGCGGGCTCCGAGCACCTGATTACCTCCAACGAGGCGTTCCATCTGCCCGAATTGCCCAAGCGTATCGCCATCGTGGGCGGTGGTTATATCGCCATCGAGTTTGCCGGCATTTTCGCGGGGCTGGGCGTCGAGACGACGCTGGTGTATCGCGGCGAGAAGATCCTGCGCGGCTTCGACGAGGACCTGCGCGACGACCTGACCAAGGAATACCGGCAGCGCGGCATTCGCGTCGTGACGGGCAAGGTCATCGCCAAGGTGGAGAAGACGGATCGCGGCCTCGTCGGAACGTACAGCGACGGCGAGGCCATTGCTGCCGATCGCATCATGGTGGCGACGGGGCGGGCTCCCAATACAGCGGGCATCGGGCTCGATACGGCCGGTGTGGCGCTGGGTCAGCGCGGCGAGATCAAGGTCGATGCGGCGTCGCAGAGCAGCGTGCCGAGCATATATGCCATCGGCGATGTGACCGACCGCGTGAACCTGACGCCGGTCGCCATCCGCGAGGGCCATGCCTTCGCCGACAGCCGGTTCGGCAAGAGGACGTGGACGGTTGATCATGACCTGATCCCCACCGGCGTGTTATCGACGCCCGAGATCGGGACGGTCGGCCTGCCCGAGCATGAGGCGGCGAAACGGTATGGGGCGCTGGATCTCTACAAGGCGCGGTTCATCCCATTGAAGGGCACGCTCTCGGGCCGCAAGGAGCGGACGCTGCTGAAGCTCGTCGTCGATGCGGCGTCGCAGAAGGTGGTGGGCTGTCACATTCTCGGCCCCGACGCCGCCGAGATCGTGCAGATGGCGGCCATTGCCATGCGCATGGGCGCGACCAAGGCCGATTTCGACGCCACCATGGCGCTGCATCCGACCATGGCCGAAGAGCTGGTGACCATGCGCGAGAAGTGGGTGCCGCCGGCGGCGGAGTAGCCGACAGTTTGCCAGTTTGCGCCCTGCGCCTTGATCGGTGCTGACCGACACCTTAAGGGTGTCGGCAGTTGCTTGATGGACGGGCAGATGCAACGTCTCGAAGGTCTCGTCGCACTCGTCACCGGCGCCGGCAACGGCATCGGACGCGGGATTGCGCGCCGGTTTGCCGTTGAGGGAGCCGTCGTTTTTGTTGCCGATGTCGACGGCGGCGCAGCCGAGACGGTGGCGCAGGAGCTTCGCAGCGAAGGTCGCACAGCAACGGCGCTCACGGCCGACGTGTCGCGCGGACAGGACGTCTCCGCCATGTTTCGCGCCGTGGCATCGGCGCACGGCCGGCTCGATGTGCTCGTCAACAATGCCGGGCTGAACGTGCGCGGCGATTTCCGCCATCTGTCGGATGCCGACTGGGTGAAGATCCGGGAGGTAAACCTGGATGGCGTGGTGCGGGTGGCGCGGGACGGCTTCGATCTGCTGCGGGCCTCGGGCCGTGGTTCGCTCGTCAATGTGGCCTCGATCATGGGGCATCGTGGCCTGCGCCAGCTCACCGCCTATTCGGCCACCAAGGGTGCTGTGGCGGCGCTGACGCGCGGGCTGGCGGTGGAGTACGCGCCGTTCAACATCCGTGTGAACACGCTGTCGCCGGGCTTCGTCGAGACAGCGTTGACGGGCCGGGTGCTGCGCAACCCGATGATGAGCAAGGCCCTGATCGACCAGACGCCGTTGCGGCGCTTCGGCACGGTCGAGGATATGGCCAACGCGGCGCTGTTCTTTGCCTCCGACGAGTCCGCGTTCGTGACCGGCGCGGAACTGGCCGTCGACGGGGGCATGTCGGCGGGGCTATAGGGTGCGGGCGTCCGCAGGGTTCCCGTTCGCACGGCGGGCGCATGTGTCTCACCTCGACCGCGCAGGCGCGACGCTGCGCTGCCCAATTCTGCCGATAATGTGCGCCCGTTCCCGCATCAGGAGGGTTGGCGAGGCAGTATGCGAACGACGTTTGGATGGCGTATCGGCTGGATTGGTGTCGCGGCGGCGCTCTTGGCTTTCGGCCTGCAAACGCTGGCGGCGAGGGCCGACATCTATGCGTTCGACCGCGATCATACGAACATCACCTTCAGCTGGAACCATCTGGGCATCGCCCGGCAGTCGGCCCGTATCATGGAGTTCGACGGCATCCTCGATTTCGATCCGGAAAATCCGGAGAATTCGTCGGTCGATGTGACGCTGAAGGTGGCGAGCCTGTTCACGGGCACGCGCTCGCTGGATCGCGACCTCAAGTCATCGGATTTCTTCGATGCCGCGCGCTATCCCGAGATCACCTTCAAGAGCGCCATCATTCGCCGGGTTGGCGAGCGCAGCGGCGAGGTAACGGGCGACTTGACGATCCTGGGCACCACGCACCCGGTCGCGCTGCAGGTGCGCTGGAATTTTTCCGGCGAGCATCCGCTGGGCGACATCAACCCGGCCTACAAGGGGAAATACGTCGCAGGATTCTCGGCCGTGACAACAGTGCTGCGCAGTGCCTGGGGCCTCAAACGCGCGGTTCCACTCGTCTCGGACGAGATCGAGGTGACCATCGAGGCCGAATTCCTGCGCAAGTAGGGGGCGCTTGGCGTTCTCGCGTTTCGTCCAACCAATCTCGACGCGGACATGAAGGCGAGCAAGCTCGAGAAGGGACAATTGAGTAAATCCCCGCGGTCCGGCGATACTTGCTCAGTTGTGTGGCGCGGGCTGGATTTCAAAATCGATGGCTGAGTTCTTTGGCGAGCCTGGAGTGGGCGGCGTTGCCTTCATCCTTCTTTCGGTGCTGGCCGGTGCCTTCGTCAAAGGATACAGCGGCTTCGGCGCCTCGATGATATGGGTCGCTAGCCTTTCCCTCACGCTTCCCCCGCACCGCGTCGTGCCCATGGTGTTGCTGTGGGAGGTCGCGTCAAGCGTTCAATTGTTGCCGGAAGTATGGCGCAAGATTGAGTGGCGCTCTTTGGGTTGGCTTTTCATAGGCGCGTGCGTTGCGACGCCTGTTGGAGCCTACGTGCTGGCAATCGTGCCTTCCAATTCGATACGGATCGGCATCGGGTTGATCGTGTTTGTTGGCAGCTATCTGATTTGGCGAGGTTATGCCTGGAAGGGTGAACCTGGCCCTTCGGCAACCATGGCGGTCGGAACAGCCTTCGGGCTTCTCAATGGCAGCACGGCTCTCGGCGGTCGGCCAGTGATCCTGTTCTATCTCGCAACGCCGACAGGAGCCGCGGTCGGGCGCGCTTCGATCATCGCCTTCTTCCTGGTCACGGACGCATTGGCGGCGTTTTTTCAGGCCGCAACCGGCGTTCTATCCCTCAGCACTGTATTGGCCGCTGCGCTGCTGCTGCCCGCGGTGATCCTTGGGACATGGATTGGAGCGCGTCATTTCATTGCAACTGAGCCTGAAGATTTCAAGCGGTTCTCGCTCGACGACCTAAGCTAGGCCTTCGCAGGTTTCAGAAATCAGGTGGTCGACGACGGTTTTGAGGGCGTCGTCGCGGGAGGTGCCGTTGCGCATCGCTTCGTGGAAGCTGGCAACCTGCCGGTCGGCGCTAGTGCCGCTGGAGATAATCTCGCGAGCGCGCAGGACGTGGGCCTCGCAGCCGAGGGCCGATGCATCCTCGCGGATCAGGTCCAGCACCTCCTCCATGAGCGAGGCGATGGGCACCAGCTCGCCCTTGCCGAAGTCGAACAGCGTGCCGCCGACGCCGTAGCGCTGGGCGCGCCAGCGGTTCTCCTCCAGCAGAAACACGGGATAGGAGCGCCAGCTCAGATTGTTGCGACGCAGCCGGAACAGCATGCGGCAGAGGCATTGGAAGAGCGCGGCCACCGTTAGCGCGTCCTGAAGGCGCGTGCAGACGTCGGTGACGCGCAGCTCGATGGTCTTGAACCGCGCCGACGGCCGCAAATCCCACCAGATCTTGGAGGCATCGTCGATCACCTTGGCTTTGACGAGCACGTCGACCGTGCTGCGGTACTCGTCGAAGCTGCCGAACCGGCCGGGAAGTCCCGTGCGCGGCAGCTCGCGGAAGATGGCGAGGCGCCAGCTCTTGAGCCCCGTGTCCTCGCCCTCCCAGAAGGGTGAGGATGTTGCCAGCACGAGGAGGTGGGGCAGGAAATAGCGCGCCTGATTGATGAGATCGATGCGCAGCTCGTCGTCCTCGATGCCGACGTGCACGTGCATGCCGCAGACCACGAGGCGCCGTCCGACACCGGCGAGATCGGTGGCGAGCACATGATACCGATCCTTGTCGGTGTGGAGCTGCTGGGCGGCGCAGGCAAAGGGATGCGTCGAGGCCGCGATGGGGGCCAGGCCGTTGCGCGCCGCCTCCGACGCGATGGTGCCGCGCAGCCGCACCAGCTCGCTGTGGGCCTCGGGAATAGTCCGGCAGGGGCGAGTGCCGATCTCGATCTGCGAGCGCAGAAATTCGGGGCTCACCTGGCCACCGAGCTTGGCTTCGCACGCGGCCATCAGCGCCGTCGGCGCTTCGGCAACAAGGTCGCGGGTCTGGCGATCGACGAGGTGATATTCCTCCTCTATGCCGACGGTAAATGTGGGCTCGATCAGCGACATGGCGCGCATGCTTTCATGAGTGCCTGCGGCAGGCAATGGCGGCCTGTGACGGGTGTCGGCCCTTTGGGGCGGGGCGATAATAGGGACGGCTCACCCCTCTGGCCCTGGTCGCAACAATGCCCTATAAGCGCCCACCATCACGCCCAGTCATGCGATAATGACGCAAAACCAGCGGCACGGCGGCCATGCGGGCCGGCGTCCCGCCGCAGCATTGGATTTAGGAGAGTGTCATGCCGGCACCGTGGTCGCCCGAAAGCTGGAGAGGCAAGCCCATCGTCCAGGTGCCGGACTTTGCTGACCAGGCTGCCCTTGCCGATGTCGAATCCAAGCTTGCCACGTATCCGCCGTTGGTTTTTGCAGGCGAGGCCCGCCAGCTGAAGAAGGCTTTGGCCGACGTGGCTGCTGGCAACGGATTCCTGCTCCAGGGGGGCGACTGCGCCGAAAGCTTCCTGGAGCATCGCGCCGACAACATCCGCGATTTCTTCCGCGTCTTCCTGCAGATGGCCGTGGTGTTGACCTACGCCGGTGGCTCGCCGGTGGTGAAGGTGGGCCGCGTCGCCGGCCAGTTCGCCAAGCCGCGCTCGTCGCCGATGGAGAAGAAGGACGGCAAGGAGTTGCCGAGCTATCGTGGCGACATCATCAACGGTCCGGAGTTCACGGCGGAAGCGCGCCGGCCCGATCCGCAGCGGCAGCTCGAGGCCTATCGCCAGTCGGCGGCCACGCTGAACCTGATCCGCGCCTTCGCGCAGGGCGGCTATGCCGATCTCGAGCGTGTGCATCAGTGGACGCTCGGGTTCGTCAAGGACAGCCCGCAGAGCCACCGCTACGAGGAATTGGGCGGCCGGATCACCGAGACGCTGGGCTTCATGCGCGCGTGCGGCATCACGTCGGAGAACACGCCGCAGCTCAGGACGACGAACTTCTACACGAGCCATGAGGCGCTGCTGCTCGGCTACGAGCAGGCCATGACGCGGCTCGATTCGACGTCGGGCGATTGGTACGCCACGTCGGGCCACATGATCTGGATCGGCGATCGCACGCGCCAGCCCGACCATGCGCACGTCGAGTACTGCCGCGGCGTGAAGAACCCGATCGGCCTGAAGTGCGGCCCGTCGCTGGAGCCCGATACACTGCTGCGCCTGATCGATATGCTCAATCCGAAGGATGAGGCTGGGCGCCTGACGCTGATCTGCCGCTTCGGCTCGGACAAGGTGGAGAAGCAGCTGCCGAAGTTGATCCGCGCCGTGCAGCGTGCCGGCCGCACCGTCGTGTGGTCGTGCGATCCGATGCACGGCAACACGATCAGCGCTGCGAACGGTTACAAGACGCGGCCGTTCGATCGGATTCTGAGCGAGGTGGAGCAGTTCTTCGCTGTTCACCGCAGCGAGGGGACGCACGCCGGCGGCATCCACATCGAGATGACCGGGCAGAACGTCACCGAGTGCACCGGCGGCGCCATGGCGATCAGCGAGACAGATCTGATGGACCGCTATCACACGCACTGCGACCCGCGCCTCAACGCGGACCAGGCGCTGGAGCTGGCGTTCCTGATGGCCGAACGGCTGAAGCAGGAGCGCGAGACCCGTACCGGCGTGCTGCGCGAGGTGCCGACGGCGGCGGCGGAGTAGGATCCCGACTGATGTATGGACCGCCGGAAATGGCGGTTCATACAAGCCATGCAACTGCCGCGTTGCGCGAAGGGTGGGGCCGCCCCTAAATACAGGGTATGGCAAACGCAACGACGCTCAAGATAGCCCTGGCGCAACTCAATCCGGTCCTCGGCGACATCGCCGGGAACGTGGAAAAGCTGAAACGTGCGCGCAACGAGGCGGCGGTTCAGGCTGCCGATCTCGTGCTTTATCCGGAGCTGTTCGTCACCGGCTATCCGCCGGAGGACCTTGTGCGCAAGCCAGCATTTGCGGCGGCATCGCGCGCGGCGGTCGAGCAGCTGGCGGAGGAACTGGGGCCTGGGCCCGCAGTGCTCGTCGGCTGCGTCTGGCCGGAGGGCGACAAGGTCTACAACGCGGTGGCGCTCATCGATGACGGGCGTATTGCAGCCGTACGTTTCAAGGTCGATCTCCCCAACTACGGCGTGTTCGACGAGAAGCGCGTGTTCGATGCCGGGCCGTTGCCGGGCCCGATCAGCTTCCGCGGCGTGAAGATCGGAGTGCCGATCTGCGAGGACATCTGGAAGGAAGAGGTGTGCGAATGCCTCGATGAGTGCGGGGCCGAGATTTTGCTCGTGCCCAACGGATCGCCCTTCGACTGGAAGAAGCCGGATGTGCGGCTGAACATCGTCGCGGCGCGTGTCACCGAGACTAGCTTGCCGCTGGCCTATCTGAACCAGATCGGCGGGCAGGACGAACTGGTGTTCGACGGCGCCTCCTTCGTTGTCAATCCGGGCGTGGCGCTGGCTGTGCAGATGCCGGCCTGGGAGGAGTCGATCGTCCTCACCGAATGGGAGAAGGGTCCGGATGGCTGGCGCTGCAAGCCGGGGCTCAAGGCGACGATCGAGGAGGACGACGCCGCGGCATATCACGCCTGTGTGCTGGGCCTGCGCGACTACGTGGGCAAGAACGGATTTCCCGGCGTTGTGCTCGGCCTGTCGGGCGGTATCGACTCGGCGATGGTGGCGGCCATCTCGGTCGATGCGCTAGGCCCCGAGCGCGTGCACTGCGTGATGCTGCCCTATCGCTACACGTCGAACGAGAGCCTGTCGGATGCGGCCCAGTGCGCCGAGGCGCTGGGCGTGCGCTACGACACGGTGCCGATCGCGCCGGCGGTGGACGGGCTTTACGGCATGCTCATGCCGATCTTCAAAGGCCGCAAGCCGGACCTCGCGGAGGAGAACGTACAGAGCCGCGTGCGCGGCACCACTTTGATGGCCATCTCCAACAAGCTCGGCGGGATGCTCGTCACGACCGGCAACAAGAGCGAGATGTCGGTCGGCTACGCTACGATTTATGGCGACATGAACGGCGGCTTCAATCCCATCAAGGATCTCTACAAGATGGAGGTCTACCGGTTGTCGCGCTGGCGCAATTCGCATTTGTCGAAGGGGGCGCTGGGTCCGCGCGGCGTTGTCATTCCGGAAAATATTCTTTCCAAGCCACCAACTGCGGAGCTGCGGGAGAACCAGAAAGACCAGGATTCGCTGCCACCCTATGAGGAACTGGACGATATCCTTGCGTGCCTGGTCGAGAACGAGATGCCGCTGCCGGAGATCATCGCGCGGGGACATGCGCCCGAAACGGTGAAGAAGATCGAGCGGCTGCTGTATCTCGCGGAGTACAAGCGCCGGCAAGCGGCACCGGGCGTGAAGATTTCCTCGCGCAGCTTCGGGCGCGATAGGCGTTACCCGATCACCAACAAGTTCCGCGAAGATCTCTCGCCAGGCATGGCGACCGGCAAGACCGCGTCCGCGCCCAGCATGGTCGCACCACGCGCTGACGGTAGCGACGTCGCCTGAGCCTCACGCCTAAAACTTGATGCGCGCGCCCGTGATGAAGGCGACCCAGGGCTCGGTCGGCAGCTCGACGAGGTTGCTCGGATCGCCGCCGCAGTTGTTGGGAAAGTTGCCGGGGTTGGCGTCGCAGGGAAAGCCGATGATGGTGGCCTCGTAGCGATGCGCCTGGGCGTAGAGAAGCAGGCCGGTGTCGTCGAAGGCCTGCTCGATGCCGGCGCCCCAGCGAACCACCTCGGTCTGCGAGAGCGTGCCCCAAATCACCAGGGCGCCAGTGTGCGGATCGACGCGGAGAAGCTCGCCCACGTTGAAGTTCTTGTAGAGGCCGTAGTCGGCGAAGATCGTGGTTCGGCCGTAGGGGAGCCACTGCTTGCTGATCCCGACCTGGCCGTAGTGAAAGAACGCCGTGTCGTGCGCGCTCAGCACGGAGACGTCGTCGTCGCGAATGCCACCTGCGACGGACACGTAGAGGCCGGTTTCATTGTGGATGAGGGACGCCGAGCCGCGCACATCCTTGAAGTCGCGCTCACGATCATCCATGAACCCGGCACCGGCGGCGAAGCGAAAGCCAACCGCGCTCGCCTGATAGCGCAGCGCCACATCCCAGATGTCATTCTCGCCCCAGGCACCGGACAGGACGAAACCGGCCAGCATCGGCGTGTCGTAACGAACGAGGTTGCCGCGGAGGGAATCGACATTGTGAGCGATGTCGCCCCACCTGAGGTCGGTGACAAGGCCGCCGCCGATGGCGAGCGGTATGGCGCTGTTGGTGTTGTAGTGCAGGGCAGCGTCGTTCATCTGGCTGCCGAGATTGATGATCGTGATGTCGTCGGTCGCCGGCGACTGATGCCCGAGCGACAAACGGCCGGCACGATCGTCCTCGACGTAGACGTAGGCGTGGCGCAGGTGCGCGGGGCTATCTGAAATGCTGGTCGCGCCGGATCCGGAGTGCCGCGAAAGCGGATCGATCTCGAACTCGATGCGGTAGCCGACGGTCGGGGCCGATCGCGAGGTGGTCCGGCCCATGATGCCGAAGCGGCTCGACGAGGTGTCGTTGTCGATGACGCGCATGCCGGACTTGAAGCCGTCGTCCCAGAACATGATGGCCTGATTGACCTGCCCATAGATATGCATGGTGAGCTTCCGATCGCCGGCGCGCAGTGACGCCGCTTCCAACTCGGCAATCCGCTGCTCGAGGGCTGCGTGCTCCTCATGCTCCAATGCGGACCCTGCAGCGGTCTGGGACACGGACGCCTCTGCCAACGACAGGACGAGAAAAACGAACCTACGCATGACGCGTACGAGACTCCTATTGAGTGGCCGGAAATAGAAGGCTGCCGTACTGGATCTATCGTGCTGTCCGTTATGTGCGCATAGTTCCCGCCCAGACGACGACGGCGTGAGTTGCTATCTGCTGCTAGGCGTCCCAACGAACGGCTCGTCGGCGGTCGGCCAGGCCTGATTGCCGCCCAGCGACGAGATGCGTGATCGGGGAATGAGTGCTACGGACGCTTCCCGCGGTAGAGCGCGCGTCTCCGGCGCCAGCGCCAAGCGCGGCGGCGCAGTGCGGCGGCGATCCGGTTCGAGTTTTCCTGCGGAGGCCGTGGCGCGTCGCGCGGCCTTGCCGGGCGGTGTGTTCTCACGAGTTCGGCCCGCGACGACAGGGTCAGGTGTCCGATCCGATGGAGGCAGGTATTCAAGATTAGGCTGGGCGCTGGACACCCGAGCATCCAAACTGATCTGGCGCAGCACCTCGGCCTGCGCCCGTCCGTCTGGAATGCGATAAACGACGATTCGACGTTCGAGCACCTGTGAACTGCGGCGCTCTATGGGTTCGAGGCGGTAGTGGGTCGCCACATCCTGCTCCGTGCTGTCGGGGGCCGCGAGAGGGATCGTCACGACAATCGAAGCGGCGGTTGTTGGCGACTCGCCGGCATGGGCCGTTGCGAAGCCCGTCATGACGACGAGAAACAGGACCAAAGCCAGGAGGATGGCGGATGTGATTCGCCCCTCAGCCGGTGCTTCGGCGGCGCCAAACTGCATGTGAGTCGCGCTGGCGATCTGCATCGCGCAAAGCTCTCGGGCGTTTAAGTCCGGTTTCCGCTGTATTTGCGGACTGGCTTTTCGGCGCTGGCCCCCCACACACCCAGCTCCCACCGTTATGCTACCTGATCGCCAGCAGGCCGGACAGGCATGAGATTTGCCGTCCTCCTCTTCGGTGCGGAGTGCGACGATCTTGCAACGGGTTGCATCGCGCCAACCTTGCGCAAACCGCCAATTTGTTCCATGCCGACCGCCCCGGTTATGCCCGCCCGGCGTGTTCGCGCTAAACTGGGCTTCTGCCGGTTGAACCGAGTGTTGGAAGCTATAGAGCCCATGTCGCCCATCGTCCGGTTTGCACCGAGCCCAACGGGCCGGCTTCACATTGGCAACATCCGCACCGCGCTGCTGAACTGGCTGTTCGCGGCGAAGGCCGATGGAACCTTCCTCCTGCGCCTCGACGATACGGACCGGGAGCGCTCGACGGAGGAGAATGCGGACGGCATCCGGCGCGACCTCGCGTGGCTCGGCCTCAACTCGGCGCGCGAGGAGCGCCAGTCGACGCGGCTGGAGCGCTATGCGGTGGCGGCGGAGACGCTGAAGGCGGCCGGCCGGCTCTACCCTTGCTACGAGACGGAGGATGAGCTAGCGCGCAAACGCAAGCGCCGCATGGCGCGCGGCCTGCCTCCGATCTATGACCGCGCCGGCCTTCGGCTCGACCCGGCAGAGCGCGCACGCCTGGAGGCCGATGGCGTTCGCCCGCATTGGCGCTTCCGGCTCAGCAACACTGACGCCGGCAACCCGCTCGAGCCCGTGCCCACACTTGTCGAATGGAACGACCTCGTGCGGGGGCACCATGCCATCGATGTCGGCTCCCTTTCCGACCCCGTGCTGATCCGTGCCGACGGCACGCCGCTCTATACGTTCACCAGCGTCGTCGATGATATCGACTTCGGCGTCACGCACGTCATCCGGGGCGAGGACCACGTCACCAACACCGGCGTCCAGATCCAATTGTTCGAGGCATTCGGGGCCGCGCCGCCACAGTTCGCGCATCATAGTCTGCTCGTGAGCGGCGACGGGCAGGCACTTTCAAAGCGCCTGGGCGCGCTATCGGTGGAAAGCTTCCGTGATATGGGTCTCGAGCCCATGGCGGTTGCCAGTCACGCCGCACTTGTCGGTACGTCGGATGCGATCGCGCCGCGGGCGGAGCTGAGCGAGCTCGTCGAGACATTCGATCTCGGCAAGTTGTCGCGATCACCGGGCCGGTTCGACGTGGAGGAGCTGAAGGCGCTCAACGCCAAGCTGCTGCATCATCTGCCCTATGCCGCCGTTGCCGACCGTCTGAAGGCTATGGGCGTGCCCGGTGGAGCCGATTTCTGGGAGGCGGTGCGGGGCAACCTCGAGGTGTTCGCCGACGTCCAGAAATGGTGGAGCGTGGTGGCGGGACCGGTGACGCCGGTCGTCGAGGACGCAGCGCTGGCGAGCCGTGCGGCCGGGTTGCTGCCGGCGGAGCCGTGGGATGCGACGACCTGGAGTGCATGGACGGACGCAGTCAAAGCCGCCACGGGAACGAAGGGGCGGGCGCTGTTCCATCCCTTGCGGCTTGCTCTGACCGGGCACGAGGCCGGCCCCGAGCTCAAGGCGCTGCTGCCGCTGATCGGGAGGACGCGGGCAGTCGAAAGATTGAATGGTCGGGTTGGGTGACGCTAGGCGCCACATCACATATCGATCAGGCGCTCGTCGACGGTGGCGTGGGCGCATGGCATCGCGCACTCGTGCTCCTTTGCCGACGTTTCAGCTACTAGCACTGGCGCGACGACAGCCGGGCGCTTGCGCATGTAGGTCACGGGCATGGTCTGCTCACCCATGACCACATGGACGCCGTAGGACGTCACGTCGTAGCCCAGCTTCTCGAAAAAGCCGACGGAGTTGAGGGTGGCGCGGGTGCTGAAGCGCTCGAAGCCGGCGGCCGACGCGCGGGCCTCGGCGTCGCGCACGAGCCGGAGCCCGATGCCGGCACGCGTGAACAGCGGACGAACGAACACCGAGGTAATGCGCGCCTGCGTGCCGCTGTCGTCGGCGGGTGTCCAGCCGGCCGTGCCGACGAGCTCGTCATCGAGCCATGCCGCGTGCATGCTCTCCCACATCAGCCGCTCGGCGTAGGTCTCGGACCGGACGAACGCGGTGAAGGCGTCGATCTCGTTGGGGGTGGAGAAGCTGGCAGAAAGCAGCCTGAAGGCCGTGCTGTGCACGTAGCGGATGTTGGCCCAATCATCAACGCCAACGGGCCGGATCAAGATCCGGTCAGAGAGCGCAAGATCCGCTGTGAACCTCGCTTCGCTCGACATGAACGACCCGCAACTCGTCTAAGCGCAGGACTGCGCGACCAATTAGTACACGATCTATCCAGCGCTGCGAAGTCGGTTGATGCCCACTGCGGACAAGTATGTGATGTTTTTCTGCAACACGCAGATGCGAATGGCTCGCGCTTTATCGCTGCGCTTGCTTCGTAGATAGCTGCGGAATTGTTTCAGCTTTGCGGTCCGGACGCTCGGTCGATGGCGCGTATTCAGCTTGCTTGCAGGAGCAGCCCTGGACGAATTCCTTGCGATAGCGGAATGCGGATTTGAGGCTCGTGTAAGGCTGGTTGCCCGACACGGAGACCATCTGCTCGACGGCCCCGCCAGGATTTTGATGGTAATAGAGCTCAGCCGGCGCCGCGCATTTCGACTGGCACATGTCGGCGTCGCGTTGGAAATGGTTCGGCAGCGTCGAGAAACTGACCGGGAAATAATACCCGTCGCACAGTCTCACGCATAAAGTGCGGTAGGTGGCGAAGGGAAGGGCGCCGAACTGGTTCGCGTTGCTGCCCGGGCCGGTGTCCTCGTCCTGCCAGAGCGACGAGAACGGATTGGTGGCGCCGCGGCGCTGTGCTTCCTGCTGGTAGCTGGCGCCGCAGTTGTTACGGGCAAGCTCCCGGATAATGTCGTCCTGATAGGAGCGGTCGCGCGAGCCCAGCAACTGCTGGCGCTGCGTATCGAGCTCGCGCAGCTTGCGCTGGGCATCGTCGGCCTGGGTGGAGAGATCGACGCACTGGCGCGTGCGCCGCAGCGATTTGGAGAAGAGAAAGTAGTCGAAGCAATCGGAGCGCTCGAGTTGGGCCTGCGCCGTTCGCGCGACGCGCTCGGCCTGGCGCAGATCGGCCTCCAGCCGCGGCAGCTGATCGCGCGATTGGGTTCCGCGCTGGCTCTCGGCCACGAGGCGCTGCTCAAGCTGGACGCAGATGGGATTCTGGCGAGAGCCCTGCACGGCGCCCGGATATTGCGGGCCTTGCTGGATGACGGGCGGGGGCTGCTGTTGCGGCGCTGGGCGCCAGCCGGGGTCTCGCTCGCGCCGTTCGTAGCGGTCCGAGTTGGACCAGGGCCACCAGGCTGGCTGAGCGCGCGCGGAGCTGTGCACAACGGACAACAGCGTGGCGGCCAGAGCGATCAGGGCCGCTGACGCGAGAACGGTTCTGGCTCCGGCTTGCCTCATCGCCTAATCCACGTTCGGCGGATGCGCGCACGATCCGCCTCGAATCTGTGTGTGACGCCATACTGATGATGCTGCATTATGGGGTCAATTGGGAGCAATTGCGGCGGTTGGGGTCTGCGATACACAGGCCATTGGCCGCCGGAGTGAGGGAAGGAAACGGGTATGTTGCAGGAAGCAGCCGAGCGGGCAGCCGCCATGCTTCGGGATGCGCGCAGTTCCGGACGCGCGATCAAAGGCCTGGCGGAGGATTGCCGGCCGGCGACGGTGGCCGATGGATATCAGATCCAGGCAGCCTTTCGGAAGCTGTGGACGGACAAGCTGGCAGGCTGGAAGATCGGCGCCACGGCGCCTCCGGTCATGGCCAAGTTCGGGGTGAAGGAGCCCTTCTGCGGCCCGATCTATGCGGCTGATGTCTACGCCAGTCCGGCCCGGCTCGAGACGCAGCGGTTCAACCACTACGTGATCGAGACCGAGTTTGCCTACCGGCTAGGGCGCGATCTTCCGGCCCGGTCGGCTCCGTATTCCCGCGGCGAGATCGTGGAAGCTGTGGATGCGGTGATCCCGGCCTTCGAGATGATCAACTGCCGCTACGAGGCCCTGCCGCTCGACAATGCGCCCGCCGCCGTCGCCGATTGCGGCCTCAACGGCGCCCTGGTGCTGGGGGCGCCCGTTACGGACTGGCGCACGATCGATGTGCCGGGCCACGTGGTCCGGCTGCTGGTGGATGGCGTTGTGAAGGGCGAGGGGACTGGGGCGTCGGCGCTCGGCGATCCGCGCAACGTCTTGGACTGGGTCATCAACAAGCTGTCGCGCGACGGCGTGAGCTTCTCCAAGGGGCAGGCGCTCTCGACCGGCACGTGCACGGGCGTGGTCAAGCTGGAGCCGGGGCAGGTGGCCGTCGGAGACTTCGGCACCCTGGGCAAGATTGAGGTGCGGTTCGCGTAAAAGGCTCGCGTTGGGATCTGCATGAGGACGAGCTGTAGCGCGGGACGCTCGTGGATTGTGCGCCTGGTCCTGGCGGCATTGGTTGGCATGGCCGTCGCGAATGTCGCGCGCGCCTCCGAGCCGAGCGCGGCGGAGGAGGCGGAACTCTCCGCGCGGGATCGGCGCATCCTGCGCAACTGGTCGGTCTACTGGAACTTCCTGATCTGGCCGGCCGGCAGCGCCATTTCGGTATGCTTTCTCGATCGCGATGCCGAGTTGCGCCGGCTCTTTGCCTCCGCCACCGAGGACTGGACGCGCATCGCCAACATCCGCTTCGACATGGGCGCGCCGCCGGGCTATCGCACCTGCGATCCGTGGGAGCCGAGCGATATCCGCGTGCACTTCCGCGCCGGCAGCTCGGGCAGCATCTTGAGCGGCAGCTCGTACGTCGGCACGACGAGCCTCAATGCGGCTCTGGGAAAGTCGACCCTGTTCATTGCGGTGCAGCCTTTGCCCGGCAAGCCCAGGCGGTCGGATGCTGAGCTGCGCCGGACCGTACTGCACGAGCTTGGCCATGCGCTCGGGCTTCCGCACGAACACCAGCATCCGGCAAGCCCGTGCGCGGCCGACTATCGCTGGAAGGAGGCGTGCGTCCGGCATCAGGCTCGGGCGGCGAAGGACGCAACCGCCCTCGATGCCAGCCGCTTCTCCCGGCAGCTTCGTGCGCAGTTCCTGCCGCGGACCGACCCGGTGGCGACGGGCCTGCCGGCCTACGACGTGCATTCGATCATGCACTATCGCTTCGCGCCGCGGCTGCTGGCGAACGGACGCAACAGCGGCTGCTTCACGGACGGGCCGCGGACGCTGTCGGAGGGCGACGCTGCGCGCATGAAAATCCTGTATCCGCCGGATGCGGCTGCGCAAGGAACGTTTTTGAAGGCACAGGCCGAGATCTTCCGCCGGACGCTGGCCGGCAGCGGCTTGTCCCGCGTGGCGGCCACACGCCTCGCTGTCTTCGTGGAGGACCAGTTGCGCAGGCGGCACGAGGGCCTAGGGATCAAGATCGACGTTGTGGGTCTCGACCTTCCGGAAACCGATAGCACCGATCTCGAAAAGGCATTGGCCGCACCAAAGACCATGGAGCTTCCCGAGGAATGCCGGCCGCCGGCAAAATCGGCCGAATAGCTGAATAAAAGTGAAGGCGGACCCTCAGGCCAGCCTTGACGGTGAACCGGGCCTCGACGATAAGGCGGGCATGAGCCGGAACGCGCCAAAATCCGCCGTCTTCGAAGCAGCGCTTCGCGCTGACCACATCTGTTGCGGCAACCCAATTATTATCATTTCGAGCTAGGTCTAACGGCTGGCGCGCGGCCTGTTTCTTTGCCTCAAGTCTAGACAGAGAACCGCCCTCGCCAGCAGGTGAAGGGGTTACTCGTGGCACTGACGCTCTACAACACGCTGACGCGGCGGAAGGAATCCTTCCAGCCCATCGACCCCGGCAACGTGCGCATGTACGTGTGCGGGCCGACGGTCTACGACCACGCGCACATCGGCAATGCGCGCCCCGTGATCGTGTTCGACGTGCTGTTCCGCCTGCTGCGGCACGTCTACGGCGAGAAACATGTCACCTACGCGCGCAACATCACGGACGTGGACGACAAGATCAATGCGCGGGCGGCGGAGGAAGGCACCTCCATCCGCGAGCTCACCGAGCGCACGGCGAAGCAGTTCCACGAGGACATTGCCGCATTCGGTGTGTTGCAGCCGACCGTAGAGCCGCGCGCGACAGAACATATCCCCGGCATGGTGCGACTCTGCGAGACTCTGATCGCGAACGGCAATGCCTACGTGGCGGAAGATCACGTGCTGTTCGATGTCAGTTCCATGCCCGACTACGGGCGGCTGGCGAACCGGTCGCTGGCGGACATGGAAGCCGGCGCCCGCGTGGACGTGGCGCCCTACAAGAAAGGCCCCATGGACTTCGTGCTGTGGAAGCCGTCGAAGCCTGGCGATCCCGGCTGGCCGTCACCGGCTGGTATTGCCGCGTTGGGACGTCCAGGCTGGCACATCGAGTGCTCGGCCATGGCGGAGCAGCACCTGGGCCAGGTGTTCGACATTCATGGCGGCGGCATCGACCTCGTGTTCCCCCACCACGAGAACGAGATCGCGCAGTCACGCTGCGCGCACGGCACGCCGGTGATGGCGAACTACTGGCTGCACAACGGCTTTCTGCAGGTCGAGGGCGAGAAGATGTCGAAGTCTCTCGGCAACTTCGTCACCATCAACGAGCTGCTTCGGGACTGGCCCGGCGAGGCGATGCGGCTCGCCATGCTGGCTACGCACTATCGCCAACCCACGAACTGG
This sequence comes from Hyphomicrobiaceae bacterium, assembly GCA_046154585.1. Classification (GTDB taxonomy): domain Bacteria; phylum Pseudomonadota; class Alphaproteobacteria; order Rhizobiales; family Hyphomicrobiaceae; genus CADEFX01. Next base: position 59,883 of record JBJXDX010000157.1, read on the forward strand.
ACGGAGAAGGGGTTGGAGGATGCACGCCGCACACTCGATCATTGGTACGAGTTGACGGCGGACGCTCCGTCCGGCTCGCCGCTCTGCGCCGACGTGCTGCAGGCGCTCGAGGACGATCTCAACACGCCGCAAGCGATCGCGGCGCTGCACGCCTTGCGTTCGGAGGCGGCGAAAGGCATCAAGCCTGCGGCCGCGTGCCTGAAGGCGTCGGCGCGGCTCATGGGATTGCTGCAGTTGGCGCCGGAGGAATGGAAGGCCTGGCGGCCGGCGTCGCTGTCCATCGACGAACACAAGGTGCGGAATCTGATCGCAGCTCGCAACGCGGCGCGCAGAGCCAAAGACTTCAAGGAAGCCGACCGCATTCGCGACGAGGTTACGGCGATGGGCATTCAGCTCAAGGATGCGAAGGATCCGGCGACGGGTGAGGTCGTGACGACCTGGGAAGTGAAGCGATGAGTGGGGTTTCCCTCTCCCCGTAAGGACGGGGAGAGGGGGAAGTGTGGCGCACCGAGTGCACACGATCATTCGTGTTGAGGCGAAACCATGACTGAAACACCTGTTCTCGATCACGTCAGCATGACAGTCAGCGACTATGGTCGGTCAAAGAGTTTTTACATGGCAGCCCTGAAGCCTCTCGGCATCACGTTGATGATGGAACTCGGAAAGGACGTCACGGGCAGGTCGGACGAGGCGGGCTTCGGGCGCGGCAAAGCGTATTTCTGGATTGCGCCCGGTAACGCTACGGGGCCCATCCACATTGCGTTCGGTGCCGCGACGCGGGCGGACGTCGATGCGTTCTATATCGCCGCCATGGCCGCTGGCGGGAAGGACAATGGGGCGCCCGGTATCCGCGCGCACTACCACCCTGACTACTACGGCGCATTCGTCCTCGATCCCGACGGACACAATGTCGAGGCTGTATGTAAGGCCACTCCGTAAGGTGGAACGAGGGGAAAAGTCATGAGCAACTCGACCGAGGGGCCATATTCCGGCGGCTGCCAGTGCGGTGCCGTGCGCTTCTCCGTCGAGCGCTTCGGCCGGTCGTCGATTTGCCATTGCCGCATGTGCCAGAAGGCGTTCGGCGGCATCGGCGGCATTCTCGTGACGGCGCAAGGTCTGACATGGACGCGGGGCGAGCCGAAGGTGTTTCAAAGCTCCAATCGGGCCGAGCGCGGATTTTGCGCCGCCTGCGGAACGCCGCTGACGTTCGGCGTCGGCAGGTCCGTGGACGTGGCCGTCTGCGCGCTCGACGATCCCTCGGCGGCGCCCCCGATCGTGCAGCTGGCGCCGGAGTCGCGTGTCGCGTGGGCCGACGACCTGCCCGATCTGCCGGAACGCCCCCAGAGCGAAGCCGGCAAGGCCGCCGCTTACTACGCTTCAATCATTTCCCATCAACATCCCGATCACGACACCGACCATTGGCCGCCGGAAGGCAAAGCGTCATGACCAAGGAACGCCTCTACCTGTTCGATACGACGCTGCGCGACGGCGCACAGACGACGGGCGTGGATTTCTCGCTCGAGGACAAGCGCCTGATCGCCAAGACGCTGGACGAGCTGGGCATCGACTACATCGAGGGCGGCTATCCCGGCGCCAATGTCACGGATTCGGAGTTCTTCCGCGAAAAGCCGCAGCTTGCCGGCTCGCGCTTTACGGCCTTCGGCATGACCAAGCGGGCCGGGCGCTCGACGTCGAACGATCCGGGGTTCCAGGCCATCCTGCAGGGGCAGTGCGACGCAATCTGCCTTGTGGCCAAGGCGTGGGACTATCACGTGCGCGTGGCGCTCGGCATCACCAACGAGGAGAACCTGGACGGCATCTCACAATCGGTGGAGGCCGTCGTGCAGAGCAGCCGCGAAGCCATGATCGACTGCGAGCATTTTTTCGACGGCTACAAGGGTAATCGCGCGTACGCGCTGCAGGTGGCGACCACGGCGTACAAGGCCGGCGCTCGCTGGGTTGTGTTGTGCGATACCAATGGCGGTACGCTGCCGCACGAGATTGCGGCTATCGTCGCGGACGTGGTGCAGCACGTGCCGGGCGCGAACCTTGGCATTCATACGCACAACGACACGGAAAACGCTGTCGCCAATACGCTGACGGCGGTGCGGGCCGGGTGCCGGCAGATCCAAGGTACGCTCAACGGGCTCGGCGAGCGTTGCGGCAATGCCAATCTCGCGTCGGTTATTCCGACGCTGCTGCTGAAGTCCGAATTTGCGGACCGCTTCGAGACCAATGTCGCGCCGCAACGGCTCGCCAAGCTCACGCATGCGAGCCGCGTGCTCGATGAAATTCTCAATCGCGCGCCGAACCGGCATGCGCCCTATGTGGGCGAGGCGGCGTTCGCCACGAAGGCCGGCATCCACGCCTCGGCCATCCTGAAGGAGCCCGAGACCTACGAGCACGTGAAGCCGGAGCTTGTCGGCAACCGGCGGCGCGTGCTGGTCTCGGATCAGGCGGGAAAATCCAACCTCGTGTATGAGCTGGAGCGTCTGGGCATCGATGTCAGCCGCAATGACGCCCGCATCGGCGGGTTGCTGGAGGAGGTCAAGGCACGGGAGGCCGTAGGCTACGCCTACGAGGGCGCCGATGCGTCCTTCGAGCTGCTGGCGCGGCGACTGCTTGGCGAGGTGCCGCAGTTCTTCACCGTCGACAGCTTCCGCGTCATGGTGGAGAAGCGCCACAACGCCGTCGGCAAGCTGGTGACGGTGTCCGAAGCGACGGTGAAGGTATTCGTCAACGGCGATGCGGAGCCGCTTTGGTCCGTCGCCGAGGGCAACGGCCCGGTCAACGCGCTGGATCAGGCCCTGCGCAAGGATCTCGGCCGCTACCAGAAGCACATCGAGAACATCGAGCTGGTCGACTACAAGGTGCGCATTCTCACGGGCGGAACCGAAGCGATCACGCGCGTGCTGGTCGAGAGCCAGGACACGGCGACGGGCGAGCGCTGGTTCACGGTCGGCGTGTCGCCCAACATCATCGACGCCAGCTTCGAGGCGCTGGTCGACTCGCTCAACTACAAGCTGGCGAAGGTCGTGCCGAAGGCGGCTTGAGCTAACCGTGCCGAAGGCGGCGTGACTGAAGGATGCCGAAGGCCGCGTGCGCTATTTGAGAATCGTCTTGGCGGCGTCGGCAGGGAGCAGGCGGCCGGCGAGGACATCATCGGCGAGGGCGTCGAGCGTTTCGCCGGCGCCGTCGCGAATGCGCTGTGCCACCAAATCGGCGGCGGCACGGGCGATGAGGTAGCGGGCGCGGCGGCGGCGGCGCGGCGCGATGCCTTCCGTGAGGCGCTTTGCCCCGCACGTTTCGATCGCGGCCCATAGCGCGGGCAGGCCCTCTTCAGTCACGGCCGAGGTCTTGAGAACCGGCACGGCATCGCGGCCGTGCGCACGCAGGGACAGCGCGCTCCTGAGCTGATGCAGCGTACGGTCGGCGCCGTCGAGGTCGGCCTTGTTGACGACCAGGATGTCGGCGATCTCGAGCAGGCCGGCTTTCATGGCCTGGATGTCGTCGCCGAGCCCCGGTGCGGCGACGATGATGCGCACGTCGGTGACATCGACGATATCGATCTCGCTCTGGCCGGTGCCGACGGTCTCGACGAGGATCAGGTCTTTGCCCGCGGCGTCGAAGGCATCGAGCATGCGTACGGCGGCGGGCGACAGTCCGCCGAGGTAGCCGCGGCTCGCCAGCGAACGCACGAACACGCCATCGTCGTCGAGCGCCGCCGTCATGCGGATGCGGTCGCCGAGAATGGCGCCACCTGACACCGGGCTCGAGGGATCGACGGCAATGACGCCGATGGAGCGGCCGGCGCCGCGGATGTGGGTGATGAGGGCGTTGAGCAGGGTCGACTTGCCGGAGCCCGGCGGCCCCGTAATGCCGACGACGAGCGCGCGGCCGAGATGGGGCTGCATCGCGGCCAGCAGCGCCGGCACTGCGGGCGACAGCCGTTCAAGCTCGGTCGCGACGCGCGCCATGGCGTTGCGCTCGCCCGCCCGCATGCGGTGCACGAGATCTTCCGCGGTCTTGGCCGCATCGCGCTGAGTGCCGGTCATGCCTCGCTGATAGGCCGCCGCCGCGAATATGGCAACAGCGCGGCCTTGCGCGGAACGGTTAAGCGGCCCACATGCGGCCGATTGAGGTTGCGGCGGAGAAGCGAGATGCGGAAATTGATCTGGGTTGGCACAGCCTTGGTCCTGGCGGGCGCGATAGCGACGGCTGCCGAGGCACGCAAACGGGGCGGATCGTCGAGCGAATACTACGAGTGGCAAAGCGAGCACCGCGGTCCGGCGCATGGATACTCGGGCTGGGTGCCCGGTGGGCGCAGGAGCCTTTACTGCGACTACCAGCGCATCCCGAACCGTGAGTGCACCGTAACCGCATCGGGCAAACGGCGCTGCAAGGCCACGAGCTGGACGCTCAAGCAATACTGCTACTAGAAGCGGGGCTGGCGCCCCCGAGGCTGTTAGAACTTCTCGGGCACGTTCGCCGCCTGGCCGATGTCAGCGGACGCTGCGACCGCACTCAGGACCGCGGGCACGATGGCGGCCGCCGTGTCGACCACTCTGAAGCGTACCTCCAGCCCCTGGCGGATGAAGCGCTCGGCGCGCATATGCTCGAGCAACGCCAGCAGCGGATTCCAGAAGTAGTTGATGTTGGCCAGAATGATCGGCTTCTCGTGCTGGCCGAGCTGGGACCACGTCAACTGCTCGACCAGCTCCTCCAGCGTGCCGACGCCGCCAGGCAGCGCCACGAACGCGTCCGACTTCTCGAACATCAGGCGTTTGCGCTGATGCATGTCCTCGACGACGATGAGCTCGTTCACGTCGCGGAGCATGCGCTCCTTGTTCGACAGGAATGCCGGGATGATGCCGGTGACGCGTCCCCCGTTATCGAGCACTGCGCGGGCGATCTTGCCCATCAGGCCGAGGCTGCCGCCGCCATAGACGAGGCCGATCCCGGCCTTGGCCATGGCCGTGCCGAGCGTCACGGCCGCTTCGGCGTAGGCCGGTTCGCGTCCGTCGCCGGAGCCGCAGTAGACGCAAATATTGTCGACGATCGGGGCTAGAGGTGCCGGTAGATGTTCGTCCCCCGCGTCGGTCGATGTGTTGTTTTTATGTATGTTCTTCTTCTGCATTGTTCCTATTTCACAATATCTTGGCAGCGGGTTTGGCTGCTGCCATCCCGGCTCCGCAGGGCGCCGAAGGACCACCATAGATGGGGGCTCCGGCCACGCCAGGCCAGGGTCAAAATTCTTTTTTATTGGCTGTCGTGTTATTGCCTTTGGCTGCCGCTAAGAGCGAGATTGATGGGGGGGGTGCTTGTGCAACTTCAGCGCAGGTAAGTGCTTCGGCGGCACGAGCGAGGGGGCGATGAAGGCTGTCCGACTGACAACAGCGTTCGCCGTGGCGATGGGCATTGTTCTGCCGCTGCCGGCCGCGAAGGACGTGATGCGCGTGGCCTGGGCGGCTGAGAAGGATACGCCACCGGGAAAGGGCGATCTGCGGCAGCGCGCGGAGGATCTGGCCAAGTCGGCGAGCGATAAGTTCGGCGAGATGGTCGGCGGCAAGGAGGAGCAGTCCAAGGCGGCGCCGCCTTCGGCCGATGCGGCGCAGCCCGGCGGATCGGCGATCAGGCTGGCGGAGCGGGTTCAAAGTTGGACGTCCCGGTCTGCGGCCGACTATCAGGAGCTGATGCGCAGATTGTCCCAGGCGCCGCAACTCAATCCGGTCGCTGAGGCCGCTGCCAGGCTGGCAGCTGGCCGTTCACCGCGCGAGACGCAGCCTGCGACGCAGTCCTTGATCGAGACGATGATCGGCTGGGTGCATCACGCGGCGCTGCAGTACCAGGCCGTCGTGCGCGGCCTCCTGTCCGAGCCCGGGCAGACCATTGTTGCGGCGAAAGGCCCGGAGATTGAGGCGAAGCAAGCCGAGGACGCGCGACGTCTGGCCGACCTGCTGAAGGCAGCCGAAGCGAAGAAAGTGGATGAAGCTCGGATCGCGACGGCGAAGCAGGCCGAGGCGCAGAAGGCGGCTGACGCAAAGAAGTCCGAAGAGGCTCGGGTCGCGACGGCGAAGCAGGCCGAGGATGCTCGGCGGGCCGAGGAAGCGCGGCGCGTCGCTGAAGCACAGAAGGCGGCCGAGGCACAGAAGGCCGAAGAGGCTCGCGCGGCGGCCGCCAAACAGGCTGAGGACACTCGCCGGGCCGAGGAGGCACGGCGTGCTGCTGAGGCGCAGAAGGCCGCTGAAGCAAAGAAGGCGGAAGAAGTAAGGGTCGCTGAGGCAAGACAAGCCGAGGATGCGCGCCAGGCCCAGGAAGCGCGGCGTGTAGCGGAGGTTCAGAAGGCAGCCGAGGCAAAGGAGGCGGACGAGGCTCGGATAGCTGCGGCGAAGCAGGCTGATGACGCACGGCGGGCCGAGGAGGCGCGCCAAGCTGCCGAAACGCAGAAGGTCGCCGAAGCAAAGAGAGCGGAAGAGGGCCGCGTGGCCGCCGCCAATCGCGAGCCCGCCGAGACGAAGGCGCCGGAGACGTCGCAGGCGAGCGCTGCACCGTCGCGCAAGAGTACAGCGGCGCAACGGCGAGCGGAGCGGAAGGAGCGCACAGCGAGAAAGGGCGCGGCGTCGCGCAAACTGGCGGTTGCGTCAAGCCGCAAGCGCGCCAAGCAAACCGCGTCATTGAGCAAGAGCCGGCGTAAGAAGCCCGTTCATGACACGTGCCGCATGGCGGGCGACCGCACGAACGTGCCCGGCTGGTACGTCGTGAGGCGCGGCGATACACTGTGGAAGATCGCTGCCCGGCACTACGGCATTGGCCGGCGCTACCCGGTGATCTACAGGGCCAACGCGCGCCGGATCGCAGATCCCAATGTCATCTTGCGGTGCCAGCGCATATATCTGCCGAAGTTTCGCCGCCGCGGCTGACGGCCCGATGTTGCAGATGCGAAAGCGCTGGCCGTTTCATCCGTCGACAAGCCGCCTCGGGCGATCTATGGCTTTCGCATGCAGCTCACCCACGAGCAGCCACACAGAACGTTGCGGGCTGCCATTATCGATCGACTGACACCAGCGCCATCCCGTCTGCGTGCTCTGCGCGCCCTCGCGCCCTACATCTGGCCCCACGATCGCCCGGACCTGCAGCGGACCGTTGCGCTGTCGCTGGCGCTGATGCTGGTGGCCAAGGTCGTGACGGTTCTGATGCCCTACACCTACAAGTGGGCGACGGATGCGCTGGTCGCGGCCAGCGGCGGCCAGCTACCGGCAGGCTCGACTGTGGCCTGGCTCGTCGGCGCGCCGGTTCTCGCCACGCTGCTGTATGGGGCCGTGCGCATCAGCATGACCTTGCTGCAGCAGTCGCGTGAGGGACTGTTCGCCAAGGTGGCGATGCACGCGGTGCGCAAGCTCGCCCTGTCGACGTTCGAGCACATGCATCGTCTGTCTCTCCGCTTCCACCTCGAGCGCAAGACGGGCGGACTCACGCGCGTGCTGGAGCGGGGGCGGACCGGGATCGAAAACATCACGCGCCTAACGCTGATGACCTTAGTGCCTACGATCGTCGAGTTCGTGCTGGTCCTCGTCGTGTTCGCGCTCGAGTTCGACTGGCGCTATGTGCTGGCGGTCGCGTCGATGATCGTGCTGTACCTCGCCTACACCGTGCGCGCCACCGAGTGGCGCGTCCGCATCCGTCGCGACATGAACGAGAGCGACACGGACGCCAACACGAAGGCGGTGGACAGTCTCCTCAACTACGAGACCGTTAAATACTTCGGTGCCGAAGAGCGCGAGGCGAGACGCTACGACAGGTCCATGGAGCTGTATGAGCGGGCGAGCATCAAGACCTACACGTCGCTCGCCGTTCTCAATACGGGCCAAGCCATCGTCTTCACGCTAGCGCTGACCGGCTGCATGGTGATGGCCGCGATGGATGTGGTGAGCGGCCACAACACCGTCGGCCAGTTCATCATGGTCAACGCGCTGATGCTGCAGCTCTTCATCCCGCTTAATTTCATGGGCATGGTCTATCGCGAGATCAAGCAAGGCATCATCGACATCGAGAGGATGATGGACGTCCTGGAGATGAGTCCGGAGGTCGCCGACAAGCCCGGTGCCAAGCCGCTGGCGGTTGCCGGAGGCAGCGTGCGCTTCGACAACGTGACGTTCGCCTATGATCTGCAGCGGCCGATCCTGGCGCCGCTGTCGTTCGAGGTCCCGGCAGGCAAGATGGTGGCGATCGTCGGCCCGTCGGGAGCGGGCAAATCGACCATCAGCCGCATCCTGCTCCGCTTCTACGACGTGGCGTCGGGTCGCGTGCTGATCGACGGACAGGACGTTCGCGACGTGACGCAGAAGAGCCTGCGGGCCGCCATCGCGGTGGTGCCGCAAGACACCGTGCTGTTCAACGACACCATCTTCTACAACATTGCCTATGGCCGGGCCGACGCGACCGTAGAGGACGTACATGCTGCCGCTCGAATGGCGCAGCTCGACGAACTCATCCGTGCGTTGCCGGACGGCTACGATACGATGGTGGGTGAGCGCGGGCTCAAGCTGTCGGGTGGCGAGAAGCAGCGCGTCGCCATCGCGCGCGCGATCCTGAAGAACCCGCCGATCCTGGTGCTGGATGAAGCGACCAGTGCCCTCGACAGCCACACGGAAAAGGAAATCCAGGACGCGCTCGACAGGATTTCCCGGAACCGCACCTCGGTCGTCATCGCCCATCGCCTCTCCACGATCGTGCATGCCGACCTCATCCTGGTGCTGGAGAAAGGGCGGCTTATCGAGCAGGGCACGCACGCGCATTTGATGGCGGCAGACGGACTATATGCGTCCATGTGGAACCGCCAGCGTCAGGCGGAGAAAGCTCGCGAGGAGCTTGCCGTCGCGCTCGAGCAGGAGCAGCGTCTCGAGGGGCGGAAGATTACCGACGGCCACATCCGCCCCGACGAGACGATAGCGCCGGTGACGATCGAAGCATCCGAACGCGTGATCGACTAGCCGGTGGTGAGAGAATGGATCACCAGAGCGAGGATCGGAAGAATGGACGCGGGCGCTTCGTGGGTGCGCTGGCGACCTGCGCGCGTGTGGCGCTGCTGATCCTTCGTCGCTCCGTCGGCGTTGTTCTGGCGCTCATCGTCCTGTTCGAGGAATGGGGCTGGCGGCCGCTCGCCGATGCTCTGGCGAAACTTGCGCGCTGGCGGCTGTGGGCGAAGGCGGAAGCGCTGGTCGCGGCACTGCCGCCCTACGCAGCGCTCTGTGTCTTTGCTCTGCCGACGGCGCTGCTGTTTCCGCTGAAGCTTCTGGCGCTCTTTCTCGTTGCCAAGGGGCAGGCGATAGCGGCCGGTGCGCTGTTCCTGGCCGCCAAGGTGGTCGGAACGGCGCTGGTGGCGCGGATTTTCCAGCTCACGCAGCCAGCGCTCATGCGCATTCCGTGGTTCGCATGGGCCTACTCGCGCTTCATTCCCTGGAAAGAAGCGGTCTTTGCCGCCATCCGCTCGACCTGGGCGTGGCGCTATGGCCGGATCCTCAAGGCGCGGGTCAAGAAGGTTGCGGAACCCGCGTGGCGGGAGGCCAAGGCGCGCCTCGCGGCGGTCGCGGACGACATCCGTCAGCGGGCGCGGGCCTGGTTCGGTCAGCCGTGAGCATGAGTGACCGGCATCGCCGGAGCGATGCTGGTCTCTTGGTCATTGCGGCTTGACCTCGGGCATCTTCCCGTCCGCCTGATCGCGCAGGCGGTACAGGTTCTGCAGCAAGGCATCGAAGCCGCCGGCGCCGCCACCACCCGTATGCAGGTCGATGCGGCCGACCTTCTCGACCAGCTTCTCGAGGGCCTCGAGCTCCTTCAAGCGAAGCAGCAGCGGGTTATCCTCCATCAGCCGGGCGGTGTTCAGAAGGGAGCGGGTCGCAGCCGTCTCCTCCTGGCGGCGGATCAGGTTGGCCTTGGCCGTCCGCTCCGCCTCCACGACCTTGTTCAGGAGGTCGCGCACGTCGCCCGGGAGGATGACGTCCTTGACGCCGATCTCGCCGATCTCGACACCGAGCGCGCCGGCGCGCTCGGTGACGAAGCCGCGGACCTCGTGGTCGATGGTGTCGCGCGCGGCCAGGATCTCATCGAGCGTGCGCGTCGCCACGGCCTCGCGGATCGCGAACTGCACGAGCCGGTACAGGGTGTTGGAGACGTCGCCTGCTGCCAGCGCCGCTTTCTCCGGATCGATCACCTTGGTGAAAGCCGTGAGCGTCACCCGGATGCCGATGCGATCCTTGGTCAGGATCTCCTGCGCCGTCACCTCCAGCGGCTGCGGGCGCGTGTCGACCTTCTGGATCTTGATCGTGCGGCCCACGGCCCAGAACGCGTGCCGGCCCGCCGGCAGCCGTTCGACGAGCTTGCCGTCGATAAACAGCAGGCCTGCCTCGTGCGCCTCCACGATGGCATGCACGACAATAGGCATGCGCGTGAGATCGAGCCGGTCCAGATGGCGCTTGGAGACGCGTACGTCGGCGTCCGCGTCGATGCGGTCCACTTCGACCTTGGTCAACGTCTTCCAGAACGCGCGCGTCGCGTTCGGCATGACCATGTGCTTGGGCTCGCCGTCGAACGAAACGATGGCGACATCCGTCGGGCCGAGCTGCACGATCTCGAAATTCTCGGCCGCGACATGCGGATGCGTCTTGGCGAGGAGCAGCGCCTTGTCGGCTGAAATTTCGGCGCGCACGGCCTTGACCGTCTCGGCGACAAGATGGCCCTGCGGATCGAACGCGGTGAATCGGCCCGGTCCCAGCAGGCGCTCGAACCGGCCGTCACGGGTGAGAATGGCGCGCTCGTCGTCCTTGACGATTACCTTGAACATGCGCAGCTTCCACATAACACACACTCCAAAATCATCTACGTACTCAAACCCTGCGACCGCTCGAGGTCACCGGCTGCCGCCCACGTCCAGACGACGGGCCCGCGCTTGAGCCTGACAGATCCGCGTTGAGAGCCGGCTGCGTCCGCGCCGGTCCGAAAACCAACGCGCCGGTGCCGGCCCCGCTCGCTTCCTCGTCAGGCGGTATCCGCGCGGGCGCAGAGTGCCTGGGCGCTTGCCGCCTTGCCCGTCGCTTCGGCCGAAGCCTCCGCGCCGGTTGGGGCGGCCGGGAAGCAGCCGGCTTCCCGTGTATGGAGTTCGTTGTGAGACGAACGATCGACGTGGGAGTCGAACCCACTCCGCGAGATTAAAGGTCCCGTGCTCTACCGATGAGCTAGTCTTTGGTGAAGCTAAGGAGAATCGAACCCCTGCAGCCTGGTATCCCAGGTGCTCTACCACTGAGCTATAGCCTCGGCATCCCGACGGACGCGGAACACACCACCGCAAAGCGGTATGCGCCAGCCAGGTCTCAGCGAGCCCGGGCACGCGGCGTTCGGCAGGAGGGCGGGTGCGTAGCCCGCCATTGCGGCAAAATCAAGCGTTTCAGGCTGCCGGAGCGCCAATTGGGCCGCCATGGGAGCAACCAATTTTGAGCCGATGCCGGGCGAAATGCCGGTTTTCCCTTGCGAGGCACAGCGCCAAGGCGTTAGGCGTACGCCGACCCAATTCCTGAGCAAACCAGTCTGTAGAGAGGGGAAGTGCCCATGCGCGTCTATTACGATCGTGATGCCGACATCAATCTCATCAAGAGCAAGAAAGTGGCCATCATCGGCTATGGCAGCCAGGGCCATGCCCATGCGCTGAACTTGCGCGATTCCGGCGTCAAGGACGTGGTGGTGGCGCTGCGCAAGGGCAGCGCCTCGGCGAAGAAGGCCGATGCCGAGAAGCTGAAAGTCATGGAGGTCTCGGAGGCGGCGAAGTGGGCCGACGTGCTCATGATGCTGACGCCGGACGAACTGCAGGCCGACATTTACAGGGATCACCTGCAGGCGAACATGAAGAATGGCGCTGCCATCATGTTTGCCCACGGCCTCAACGTGCATTTCAGCTTGATCGAGCCGCGCGCCGACATCGATGTCGGCATGATCGCGCCCAAGGGACCCGGCCACACGGTGCGCTCCGAATATGTGCGCGGCGGCGGCGTGCCCTGCCTGCTCGCGATCCATCAGGACAAGAGCGGCAACGCGCATGACCTGTTCCTGTCGTATGGTGCCGCCGTCGGCGGCGGCCGCGCCGGCATCATCGAGACGACGTTCAAGGAGGAGTGTGAGACGGATCTGTTCGGCGAGCAGACCGTTCTGTGCGGCGGCCTCGTGGAGCTGATCCGGGCCGGCTACGAGACGCTGGTCGATGCGGGCTACGCCCCCGAGATGGCCTACTTCGAGTGCCTGCACGAGGTGAAGCTGATCGTCGACCTGATCTACGAGGGCGGCATCGCCAACATGAATTACTCGATCTCCAACACCGCGGAGTTCGGCGAGTACATGTCAGGCCCGCGCATCATCACCGACGAGACGCGCGCCGAGATGAAGCGCATCCTGAAGGACATCCAGTCGGGCCAGTTCACCTCCGAGTGGATGCGCGAATGCAAGGCCGGACAGGCGAAGTTCAAGGCCATCCGCCGCAACAACGACGCCCATCCGATCGAGGAAGTCGGCGCCAAGCTGCGCGCCATGATGCCCTGGATCAAGGAGAAGGCGCTGGTCGACAAGACGAAGAATTGAGTATCGTACTGCCAACGCAAAGCGACGCCGGGGCCATTGGGGAGAATTGGCTCCGGCGTCGTCGTTTCATCCCTCTCCTAGTGGCGAAGTGAGGGATGCCCCGTAGTTACTTCACGCTGACCTTTGCCTTGATGGAGTCGAAGGCGGCCTGCGGCAGGACCTTCTTGCTCATAAGCTCGTCCACGGTCTTATAGGGACGGCCGGCAGCGATGGCCTTGGCATGATCCTTGGACAAGCCCTCGAGCTCGGCGGTTGTTGCCGTGTTGATGTTGATGAGCTTGGCTTCGGCTTTCACTTGCGTGGGCTGAGCCGTTTTGGCATCGGCCTTGGGGGTGATGGCCGGGGTCGTTGCGGCGGGCTGACCCGAGGTCCCCGTTGCGGGCTTGTCCTGGGCGACGGCGGGAGCGACCAGGGCCAGGGTCAGGGCAGCGGCAGTGAGAATCCTGCTCATTGAAGGTGTTCCTCGTTGATGCGAGCCTCACGTCGAGGCGTGCGGATATATCGCCTGAGCAATGCGGTGCCGTGTTGTCCGCCAGCTAACGGCAGCATGAAGGGGTTGTTTAGCGCACGTTCATATCCAAGGTGCAGAAGGGAAAGAGCGAATGAGCGCAGCACTCGATATAGATCGTCTGCGGGCCGAAACGCCGGCGTGCGCCGATCTCATTCACTTCAACAATGCCGGCGCGGCGCTCATGCCGAATGCGGTTGTGGACGCCGTCAGTGGGCACCTCGAGCTGGAACGGCGGATCGGCGGTTACGAAGCCGCGGCCGCTGCCGAGCACGAGCTTGATGATTTCTACACGGCCTTTGCTGACCTGCTCGGCTGCGCGAGTGATGAGATCGCCTACATCGAGAACGCGACGCGGGCCTGGGACATGGCCTTCTACGCCATCCCGTTCGAAGAGGGTGATCGCATCGTCACGGCCGAGGCCGAGTATGCGTCCAACTACATCGCATTCCTGCAGATGGCCAAGCGCCGGGGCGTGAAGATCGAGGTGGTGCGCTCCGATGCCAGCGGCGCGGTGGATGTTGCCGAGCTGGATCGCATCGTTCGCGCGGGCGGTGTCAGGCTGATCGCCATCACCCATGTGCCGACGCAGGGCGGGCTCGTCAATCCCGCCGCCGAGATCGGTCGCATCGCGCGGGCAAACGGCCTGCTGTATCTGCTCGATGCGTGTCAGTCGGTGGGGCAGATGCCCGTCGATGTTCGCGATGTTCAGTGTGACATGCTCTCAGGAACGGGACGCAAGTTCCTGCGCGGGCCGCGCGGCACAGGGTTTCTGTATGTCCGCAAAGGCATCCTGGATCAGCTCGAGCCGCCCTTCCTCGACATGCAGGCCGCGGAAATTGATACTTCCGGCGGCTATCGCATGGCTGCCGGTGCCATGCGTTTTGAGAGCTGGGAGAGCTTCGTCGCCGGCCGGATCGGGCTGCGGGCTGCCGTCCGCTACGCTCTGGCCATCGGTCTTCCAGCTATTCGTGAGCGGACGTTTGCGCTCGGCGACGAGTTGCGCGCCGAGCTGTTGCGGATACCAGGCGTGACGGTGCGCGATTTGGGCCGCGAAAAGTGCGGGATCGTGACGTTCACGAAAGAGGGCGAAGAGCCTGACGCCATAAAGCGGCGCTTAGGAGAGAAGCGCATCAACGTCTCGGTGTCGCGAGCCCGTTACGCGACGCTCGATCTTGGCAAGCGTGGCCTTTCGGCAGTCGTGCGCGCGTCCGTGCACTACTACAACACGAGCGATGAGGTCGGCCGTTTCTGCGACGTGTTACGATCGCGCTGAGATCGGTCGTCCACCGGAAGGAACCATCTGCCGTCGCGTCGGGGAGGGAGGTGTGTGGCGGTGCGGCGGCAAACGGAACCTTCCGGCAGAGAAGCAGGCTGGCCAGATGTGCCGAGGCGCATCGTGGCAGCCTAGCCAGGATCAGGACTCACACCGAAGGGCGGTATCGGCGGGGTCCCGAATGTCCGTATCTGGCGCCCCGATCGTGATGACTTTCGGGCCTTAAGGGGACGATTTCGCGGCCGCAGTTCACGTCTTATGACGCGCGCGAAATAGAGTTCGCATGAGCACAAGTAGCGGCTGGCAAGGGGAAAAAGCTATGCGTCCGTGGGCGCCCCAGCGCCAGCCCACGCGGCCATTGGCCTAAACGGCAAATTACGGCAATGTGCCGGCCGGCGGCCGGCAGGAGACGTGGTGATGCGATTGCCCTTCTACACTCTCGACGTGTTCACGACGAAGCGGTTCGGCGGCAACCCGCTGGCGGTCGTTCTCGATGCCGATGCGCTCGACACGGCGACGATGCAGACCATCGCGCGCGAGTTCAACCTGTCCGAAACGGTGTTCGTGATGAAACCCGAGGGGCCGGCACATTCGGCACGCATCCGCATCTTCACGCCGGCGGCTGAAATGCCGTTTGCAGGACACCCGACGGTTGGCACGGCAGCTTTGCTGGCCGAGCTGCGAAACCCCGCTGTCAGCGGAGAGCAGGATGCCATCGTCGTGCTTGAAGAGAAGATAGGTCCTGTTCGCGTCGGCGTGAACCTGCGCAGCGGATCGGCGACGCTGGCGGAGTTCGATGCCCCGCGGTTGCCAGAGGAGGAGGGGAAGGCGCCAAGCCCGGATCGTCTCGCCTCGGCACTGGGGCTTATTGAGTCGGAAATCGGTTTCGAGAACCATCGCCCAACCCGCTATACGGCTGGCAATGCCTTCATTTTCGTGCCCGTCGCTACGCTCGAGGCGATTGCCAAGGCACACATCGCCTCGTCGCACTGGGCGTCGGCCTTTGCCGGGGAGAACGCGGTCGGCGTCTTCCTCTATACGCGACAGGTAGCCCACACAACGTCGGCCTTCCATGCACGCATGTTCGCGCCGCATCACGGCGTCGCCGAGGACCCGGCCACCGGCAGCGCCGCGGCGGCGTTCGCCGGTGTCATCCAGCGCTTCGACGAGCCGACGGAGGGCGTGCATCGCCGCGTCATCGAGCAGGGGTTCGAGATGGGCCGGCCGAGCCTGATTACGGTGTCTTTGACCGTGGCGCAAGGGCAGCTCAGCGCGGTGCGCATTGCCGGTCATGCGGTCCGCGTCGGTGAGGGCACCATCGAGGTTTAAGGCCTTTGCCTCGAATATCGCTTGCAATGGCTCGTGAGGTTCGGCTAATTGGCTGGCATTCACGGGCGTGACATGGGCCATAGGCTCCGGGCGAGAATGATCGAGAACCTGCCAGGTTCGGAATTGCCCACCTCCGGCGCGAGCATCGCGGCCGGAACGGACACCATTGTCGTGTCCTGCGCCTCAGCTGGCGCGCTTCCACTGACCCTCCTCCTTACGAGCCCCTGAGCCTCGAAAGGTCCGGCTGCGCCGGGCCGTCGCTCAGGGGATCAAGTTTCGAGCCAAATCAACGGTCCAATGTCAGCCGAAGCTGACTCGATTTGATGGGATTTTTCGTTATGTCGTCGACCCCAACTCCCTCTGCTAACGTTCGCGACGAGAATGATCGCGTCCTGATTTTCGATACAACATTGCGCGATGGCGAACAGTCGCCCGGCGCGGCGATGACCCTGGAAGACAAGCTGAAGGTCGCCGAGCTGCTCGACGAGATGGGCATCGACATCATCGAGGCGGGCTTCCCGATATCCTCCAACGGCGATTTCGAGGCGGTCACCGAGATCGCCAAGCTGGTGAAGAACTCGGTGGTTTGCGGCCTCGCACGGGCCGGCCTGAAGGACATTGATCGCGCCGGCGAGGCGGTGCGCCACGCCAAGCGCCCGCGCATCCACTCCTTCATCTCGACCAGCCCCGTGCATCGCAAGTGGAAGCTGCAGATGGACGCCGATCAGGTGATCGAAGCCGTCGCACAGAGCGTGGCGCAGGCTCGCAAATGGGTCGAGGACGTGGAGTGGAGCGCCGAGGATGCCACCCGCACGGAAATCGACGTGCTCCGCCGCTGCTGCGAAGTGGCAATCAAGGCGGGCGCCACGACGATCAATATTCCCGATACCGTCGGCTACTCGGTGCCCGAGGAATATTATGAGCTCATCAAGCTGCTGCGCGAGACCGTGCCCGGTGGCGACAAGGTCGTATGGTCCACGCACTGCCACAACGATCTCGGCATGGCCGTGGCCAACTCGCTCGCGGGCGTGCGTGCCGGTGCGCGCCAGGTGGAATGCTGCATAAACGGCCTCGGCGAGCGCGCCGGCAATGCCGCGCTCGAGGAGATCGTGATGGCGCTCAACGTCAGAGCCGACGTTCTGCCCTTCTGGACCGGCGTCGACGCCACCAAATTCACGCGCGCCTCCAAGCTCGTGTCGGCGGTAGCCGCATTCCCCGTGCAGTACAACAAGGCGGTCGTGGGTAGGAATGCTTTCGCGCACGAGAGCGGCATCCACCAGGACGGCATGCTCAAGAACAACCAGACCTACGAGATCATGACGCCGGAAAGCGTCGGCCTGTCCAAATCGTCGCTGAGCATGGGCAAACTTTCGGGGCGCCACGCCTTCCGCGAGAAGTTGCGCGAATTGGGGTATGAGATCGGTGACAACGCGTTTCAGGATGCGTTCAATCGCTTCAAGGATCTCGCCGACAAGAAGAAGATCGTCTTCGACGAGGATATCGAGGCGCTGGTCGATCAGGAGATGGCCTCGCAGTCGGACCGCATCAAGGTCGTGGGCCTGACGGTCATCGCCGGGACCGGCGGACCGCAGAAGGCCACAATCACGCTCGATATCGACGGAACGCAGCACGTGCGCGAGGCGACTGGCGACGGTCCTGTCGATGCCATCTTCAAGGCGATCAAGGCCATCGTGCCGCACGATGCGCGTCTGCCGCTTTATCAGGTAATGGCGGTAACCGAAGGCACGGATGCGCAGGCTGACGTTATGGTCCGGCTCGAAGAGAACGGGCGTACCGTGACAGGCCGTGGCGCGGATACCGACACGATGGTGGCGTCGGCCCGTGCCTACATCAGTGCGTTGAATAAGCTCGTGCTGAAGCGTCAGCGAGGGCCGAGCGCACAGGCGATGGTGTCCTGATGTGACGGAAGGCTCGGGGCTCCGCTCGGTCGAGTGGAGCCCGACGCCGGTGCGGGGGCTGGCAGATTGGCCCTGCCCGATCCGAGCAATCGGGCGTGGCGCGTGCCGCTCGGGGCCCCTATGCGGCGCGGCTGGACAACGCCGCCGCGCTGAGATAGGAAGACCCACTTCGCGGGCCCGCCTCAGGGGCCCGGTTTGTTTCTGGTGGCCGGGCGCATAGCTCAGTTGGTAGAGCAGCTGACTCTTAATCAGCGGGTCCCAGGTTCGAGTCCTGGTGCGCCCACCAGAGAAAAATTGATCCACAACCAATCTACGTATCTTCAGCCCAGAGCATAGCTGCGGCCAACGACAACGAAGTCCTCAACGCGTACGTGGGAGCAGGAACGTCAGCAGTCCCAAGGCCGGGAGCCACGCGCAGAGCTTGAACGTCTCGATGATGCCGATGTAGTCGGCGACGATACCGAGCGCGGCGGCGGCCAGTCCGCCGAGGCCGAACGCCAGGCCGTAGAAGAGGCCGCCGACGAGGCCGACGCGGTGCGGCACGAGGTCGATCGCGTAGATGAGGATCGACGAGAACGCGCTCGCCAGAATCACGCTGACGAGGACGCTGAGCACGCCGGTCCAGAACAGGTCGGCGTAGGGCAGCAGTAGCGCGAAGGGCAGCGTTCCGAGAATGGAGATCCAGATCACACGGTGGCGGCCGACCCGATCTCCCACCATGCCGCCGACGATGACGCCAAATGCACCGACCACCAGATAAAGGAACAGCATGATCTGGGAGAGCCGCACGCTCACGCCGAAGCGCTCGATCAAATAGAAGGTGTAGTAGGACGTAAATGCCGCCGTGTACGCATTCTTGGACAGCAAGAGCACGATCAGAATCGTCATCGCCACAAGGATGGGTCCGCCTGCAGCGGCGGGCGCTGCCGTGCTCGGGGGATAGGACTTCGCCGCCTCGATCTGCGAACGGCGCATGTCGGCATAGCGCCTGCCCGTCCAGGCCATCAGCACCATGGCGGCGAGCGCAACCACGGACATCCAGGCGAGGCTCGCCTGCCCGCGCGGGACCACGATCATGGCCGCGAGCAGCGGTCCGATTGCGTATCCCGCATGACCGCCGATCTGGAAAATGCCTTGCGCGAAACCCTGCTGCCCGGCGGAGGCATGGCGCGCCATGCGCGTGGCCTCGGGGTGAAATACCGCCGAACCAAGCCCGACCAGGGCGGCTGAGGCGAGAACCATCGGATAGTTGTGTGCGAAGGCCAATCCGATGAGCCCCGACAGCGTGGCCGCCATGCCGGCGACCATCGCATAGGGCCATGGCTTTTGGTCCGTGACGTAGCCGAGCAGCGGCTGCAGCAGCGACGAGGTCACCTGAAAGGCCAAAGTGATCAGACCCACCTGCGCGAAGTCGAGCTGGTACGCCTCCTTGATCAGAGGGTACATCGCCGGGATCATCGACTGGATCAGGTCGTTGAGCAGATGCGCGCCGCTCAACGCCAAAAGAATTGGCAGAAGCGGGCGGTGCTCGGCGCGGGTGGTGGCGGCTATGGTCATGGCGGGACGTTTGGACTGCCCGAACGCGCGCGTCAACCACCGGCGGCCGGCGCATAACTGACATCTTGTTGAGGGCTGGCGCCTATGCAGGGATGAGCGACTTCAGGCGGTCGACGGCGGCGTCAGGAGCTGTCAGCACGGGCGTGGAGACGACGGCGCCGACCTTCTCGGCAGCGCGCGAGGTCGAGAAGTGAGCGAGCATGATGGCGTCGCAGTCCTTCAACTCGGCTGCACGCGCGGCGACAAGCTCGTTGTGCTTGTGCGCGTCGCCGCCGCGCAGGGCGGCCATGGCGCCGTCAACGACGATGGTTCTGAGTGTGGCCTTGGAGCCGGTCTCGCGTACGAACTCGTCGAACTCCTCGGTCATCGTGACGACGGACGGCGCGAAGGTGGCGAGCATGCCGATCTTCGTGCCTTGGGTCAGTGCAGCGCAGAACATCGCTTCGTTGGGTTTCAGGACGGGAACCGGCAATTCGCGGGCCATGCGCTCGATGGCCGGGCCGAAGGCCGAGCACGTGACGAGAACGGCGTCGGCGCCAATGCGATGGGCATAGCCGCCAAGCTCGGTAAAACGCTCGAACATGCGCTGGGTGAGGTCATGATCCTTCGCCCGGTCCACGGACAGCGAGTCATCGAGCAGGTTGACGGTCTCGGCGTCCGGCCAGCGCGTAGCGAAGGATTTTTGAATCGGATCGACGGCGACCGGCGTGCCGTGCAGCAGGACGATGCGGGGCTTCCTGGACATGCGTGTCTCCTTCATCGTTCAATGAGCGGCGAGCCGCGAGACTAGGCCGCCGTCCGCGTAAGCCTTGGCAGCAGCGGGCGAGGTGAGGGCGGCAAGGAACGCGGCAGCACCCTCGGGGCTTTTGGTGCCGGCAAAGATCGCCGCATCGAATGTCGATACGGTCTGCAGCTCGGCCGGGAACGGCCCAGCGATGTCGATGCCGTCGACCGACATCAGCTCGCTGATCTGCTGGATGGCAAGATCGGCCTCGCCGCTGGAGACTTTCTCGGCGGTGAAGCCCATGGGAATGACGACGGCGCGGGCGTTGACGGCCTCGGAGATGCCGAGCCGGTCAATCAGCTTGGAAAAGTAGATGCCACTGGCGCCCGCCTTCGAGTAAGCGACGGCGCGGGCATTCAACATCGCCTGCTTGAAGGCATCGACGGTCGAAACGTCGGGTCGCGGCGCGCCCTTGCGCACGCCGACGCCAAGCACGGAATCGGCGAGACACACGCGCGTGTCCGCCCGCACGATCCCGCTTTGCACCAGTTGGTCCATCGAGGCGTTGATGGCAATGATGACGTCGGCGCGTTGCCCCTCTTCGATGGATCGCATGATAGCGGTGGTAGGTCGCCAATCGATGTCGAGTTGGAATGGGGTCTCCGCTTCGAATTGCGGCTTGAGCCAGCGATTGACGGCGATCTCCAAGGCGAGGCCGCTCATAACGTTGACGGTCTTTGGATTGGTGGTGGAGGGCACTGCTATCTCGCCTCGGTTGCGGGAGGCTCGAACGTGCGCGTGAAGCCGCCCACCCGTTCGGCCAGATACTGTGCGAAGTCATAGTTCGGCCGCTCGAGGTGGCTGAGGTGTCCGGCTCGCGCGGCACCCGCGCACACGCCACGATAGACCTTCTCCGTGCAGCCGCGATCTTCCACGTTGACATTGTCGAGCAGCGTCTTGAGTTGGGCGAAATGGGCCTGGGCTTCGTCCGAGTTGACGAACTGGGGCGCCATGCCGCCGCCGAACACGATGTGCACCTGGCCAACACCGTGTGGATGCAGCGACAGATACCAGAAGTATCCGGGCGTTAGCGTCACGAGCATGCTCGGATACACGGCGAGGAGGAACGTCGTGCGCCGGCGGTCGCCCTGCATGCGTGTGTTGGAGGGATGCGCCAGCGCGATCTTCAACGTGCCGTCCTTGAGGATGGTGTGATAGTTGAAGGCCGCCAGCCCCGGTGGGCACACCATCTCTTCCAGCTTCGACAGCCCGCCGATCGTCGCTGCATGGCAGACGGGCAGGTGGTAGCTCTCCATGAAGTTTTCCGCGAGGATCTTCCAGTTTGTGTTCCAGAGATGGGTCTCGCGGAACGTCTCGATGTAGTTCTCCATGCCGAAGTCGTCGATCAGCGCCTGGACCTCGGCGAGCTGCTCGGACACGGGTGAGGCATCGGGGTTGAGCGTGACCATGATCCAGCCCAGCCACTCCTCGCAGCGGATCTGCGGCAGCTTGTAGCTTTCCTTGCAGAAGCCGGCGTTGAGCGTCATGGCGGGCGCGGCGCGCAGCGTGCCGTCGAGATTGTAGGTCCAGGCGTGATAGGGGCAGACGATACTGCGCTTGTTGCCGGAGCCTTCGAGCAGCGTCGACATGCGGTGCAGGCACACGTTCGACATGGCGCGCAGGCGGCCATCGTTGTCGCGGATGACGAAGATCGGCTGGCCGGCGAGCTCGTAGGTCAGGTAGTCGCCGGGCTTGGCAAGCGCGCTGGCGCGGCCGACCGTCACCCAGTCACGCGCGAAAACCTGTCTGATCTCCTGCTCGAGAAAGTCCGGGCTGGTGTAGACGCCGGGCGGCATCGCGTGTGCGCGCTCGAACGGCTGCCGGACATTGTCGAGAAGCTGCGCTATCGCCGGTACGATTGTCATTCCGCCCTTCTGCCCTGGCTGCCACCCGTTGACCGGCGCACGATACGCGGCAGCGGATGGACTTACCAGAGCGAGCACGGGATCAGGCGTCGGCCAGAGGACGGGAGGCCGGCGCGGCGTGTGCAACCGCATGGTGTCCGGCGCCTTCGTGTCCATGCTGCTTGAGCAGGCGGTTTCCGGTCAGGCCGCGCAGCAGGACATAGAACACCGGCGTCAGGAAGATGCCGAAGGCCGTGACACCGATCATGCCGGCAAAGACGGCGATGCCCATGGCCTGGCGCATCTCGGCCCCGGCGCCCGTCGCATACACCAAGGGCAACACACCCATGATGAAGGCCAGCGACGTCATGAGGATGGGCCGCAGTCTGAGCCGGCTGGCTTCGAGCGCCGCGTCGAACGGCGAGCGTCCGGCGAACTCCAGCTCGCGCGCGAACTCGACGATCAGGATGGCGTTCTTGGCCGACAAGCCAACAAGCACGATCAGGCCGATCTGCGTGAAGACGTTGTTGTCGCCGCCGGTGATGTACAACCCGGTGATGGCCGCAAGCAGACCCATCGGCACGATCATGATGATGGACAGCGGCAGCACCAGGCTTTCGTAGAGGGCGGCCAGGACCAGGAACACCAACAGGATGGCGAGCGGGTAGACCCAGAGCGCCGAGTTGCCGGCCAGGATCTCCTGATAGGTGAGGTCGGTCCATTCGTAGGCGATGCCTTGCGGCAGCGTCTCGGCGGCGATCCGGGCGGCTGCGGCCTGCGCCTCGCCCGAGGAAAAGCCAGGAGCAGCGCCGCCATTGATGTCGGCAGCGAGGAAGCCGTTGTAGCGCATGGCGCGCTCCGGCCCGGCACTCGACTTGACCCGCAGCAGGGCGGAGAGCGGGACCATCTCGCCGCTCTTCGCGCGCACCTTGAGCTGGCCGATGTCCTCCGCGCGGCCGCGGTACTTCGCGTCGGCCTGAACGCGCACCGAGTAGGTGCGGCCGAACTTGTTGAAGTCGTTGACGTAGAGCGAGCCGAGGTAGATCTGCATGGCATCGAACACATCCGTCACCGCCACGCCGAGCTGGCGCGCCTTGACGCGGTCGATATCGGCGTAGAGCTGCGGAGAGTTGACGTTGAAGCCTGAGAACAAGCCGGTGATCTCCGGGGCCTGGGCGGCCTTCGCCAGGAAGCCCTTGGCGGCGGCGTCGAGTGCCTCGTAGCCAAGGCCGGCGCGATCCTCGATCTGCAGCTTGAAACCGCCGACGGTGCCGAGGCCCGCCACCGCAGGCGGCGGGAACATGGCGATGAACGCGTCCTTGATGCCGGCGTACTTCTGATTGAGCTGGCCGGCGATGGCAAAGCCGCTGAGTTCGGGGCTCTTGCGCTCCTCGAAGGGCTTCAGGACCGCAAACACGATGCCGGCATTCGAGCTGTTGGTGAAGCCGTTGATGGAGAGGCCGGGGAACGAGACCGCGTGCTCCACGCCCGGTTGCTCGAGGGCGATCTGGCTCATGTGGCGGATGACCTCCTCCGTGCGGTCGAGGGTGGCACCGTCAGGAAGCTGGGCGAAGCCGATGAGATACTGCTTGTCCTGGCCCGGCACGAAGCCGGATGGGACCGCCTTGAACAGGCCGAACGTCGCCCCGATCAGCACGAGATAGACGCCCATGGCGAGGGCCTTGCGGTTGATCACGCGCCGCACGACGCCACCATATGCCGTGGTGCCGCGCCCGAAGACCCAGTTGAAGCCGCGGAAGAACCAGCCGAGCACGGCGTCCATGAAACGGGTAAGCGCATCCCTCGGCGCGTCATGCGACCTGAGGAGCAGGGCGGCCAGTGCCGGCGACAACGTCAGCGAGTTGATGGCGGAAATGACGGTCGAGATAGCGATGGTCAGCGCGAACTGGCGATAGAACTGGCCCGTCAGGCCGGTAATGAAGGCGAGCGGTACGAAGACGGCGACCAGCACCAGGGCGATGGCAATGATCGGTCCCGAGACCTCCTGCATGGCGCGATGGGAGGCCGCGCGCGGAGAAAGGCCAGCCTCGATGTTGCGCTCCACGTTCTCGACCACGACGATGGCGTCGTCGACGACGATGCCGATGGCGAGCACCAGGCCGAACAGGGTCAGCGCATTGATGGAGAAGCCGAACACGTACATGATCGCGAACGTGCCGATGATGGAGACGGGAACCGCCACCAGTGGAATGATGGACGCGCGCCAGGTCTGCAGGAACAGGATGACGACCAGAACGACGAGGGCGACGGCTTCCAGCAGCGTGTGGACGACGGCCTCGATGGAGGCCTGCACGAACTGAGTGGGGTCATAGACGATATCGTAGTCGACGCCGTCCGGCATGCTGCGCTTGATGTCGGCCATCGTGGCGCGCACGTTCTGTGCGATCTGCAGGGCATTGGAGCCGGGAGCCTGGAACACGCCGATGCCGACCGCAGGCTTGTTGTCGAGCAGCGAGCGCAAAGCGTATTCGGAGGCGCCCAACTCGATGCGGGCAATGTCGCGAAGGCGCGTGATCTCACCGTTGGCGCCAGCCTTCACGACGATATCGCCGAACTCCTCCTCACTTTGCAGACGGCCCTGGGCGTTGACCGAAAGCTGCAGGTCGAGGCCCGGCAGGCTGGGCGAAGCGCCGACAACACCGGCGGCGGCCTGGACGTTCTGAGCGCGGATCTCGTTGACGACGTCGTTCGCGGACAGGCCAAGCTCGGCAATCTTCTGCGGATCAAGCCACACGCGCATGGCATAGTCGCCGGCGCCCCAGATCACGACCTGGCCGACGCCGTCGATGCGCGCGAGGCGGTCCTTGACGTTGAGCACGCCATAGTTGCGCAGATAGGTCATGTCATAGCGGTTGTTGGGCGACAGCAGATGCACGACCAGCGCCATATCGGTGCTGCTCTTCACCGTGGTGACGCCGAGGCGGCGCACTTCCTCGGGCAGGCGCGGTTCAGCCTGGGAAACGCGGTTCTGCACCAGCTGCTGGGCCTTGTCGACGTCGGTGCCCAGGCGAAAAGTGACGGTGAGCGTCATCAGCCCATCCGTGGTGGCCTGACTGCTCATGTAGAGCATGTTCTCGACGCCGTTAATGGACTCTTCGATCGGCGTTGCGACCGTTTCTGCAATCACCTTGGGATTGGCGCCCGGATACTGCGCCCGCACGACCACTGACGGCGGGGCCACCTCAGGGTACTCGGAAATCGGCATAACCCTGAGGGCAAGAAGCCCCGCCAGGAAGATGAGGACCGACAACACACCGGCGAAGATCGGGCGGTCGATGAAAAACTTGGACAGGTTCACAGCGACCTCGTCGATGTTCGAAGGTGAAATTGTTAGCGAAGCACGGCGTTGGCTTCATCCGCCTGAGCCCTGCCCGATTTTCCGTCCATCGCGACGGTCTCCGGCGCCACGCGCATTCCTGGGCGGATGCGCTGCAGGCCGTTGACCACGATGCGTTCCCCCGACGCGAGTCCGCTGTCCACGATACGCAGCCCTTCGACGAAGGCTCCGAGGGTCACTTCGCGGTAAGACGCCGTGTTGTTCGGGTCGACGATCATGACGAATTTTTTGTTCTGGTCGGTGCCAATGGCCCGTTCGCTGATGGCGATGACCGCTGTTGCTTTGGCCCCGGCCATACGAAGGCGGGCAAATTGACCCGGCATCAGCCGGCCGTCCGGATTGTCGAACACCGCGCGCACGCGCACGGTGCCGGTACGCGGATCGACCTGGTTGTCGATCAGCTGCAGACGCCCTTGAATCGGCTCTCCGTCGTGCGGTGCAGTCGTGATCTGCACGGGGATCTGGCTGATCTGCCCAGAGCCCCCGGCATCGCGATCAAAGGATCTGAGCGCGCGTCCAACGATTTCCTCGTCGGCATTGAAGCTGGCATAGATCGGGTGCACCGAGACGAGCGTCGTCAGGACCGGAGCGCCGGGACCCGCCGCCACCAGATTGCCGACGGTGATCTCGAGGCGTCCGACGCGACCTGACACAGGCGCGCGCACTTCCGTATAGTCAAGATTGAGCTGGTTCGATTGCAACGCTGCCTTGGCGGCACGCAGATTGGCATCGGCCTCACGATGCGCATTCAGCCTCTGGTCGAAGTCGCGCGGGGATACGATGCGCGAGTCAACGAGGGGCTGACCGCGATCAACTTCGCCTTTGGTGAAAGCGTAGCGGGCCTCGGCGGCAACGAGCTGAGCCTGCGCGCGTTCCACCTCGGCGACATAGGGCGCCGGATCAATGGTAACGAGCAGATCTCCCTGCTTGACGAGCGAACCTTCGCGAAAATGTACGGCCTGGACGGCGCCGGCGACGCGCGAACGAACATCGACCCGTTCGATAGCCTCCAGGCGGCCGGAGAACTCATCCCACGTCAACGCTGCCTTGGGTTCGACAACAGAGACGGACACCGGGACTGGCGGAGGCGGGCTTTTCGCCCCACCGTCGGCATGCGTACGTGAGATCGGCAGATCGACAAGAAGGACGGCTCCGAGCGATGTCACGGCCACGACGGTGGCAACGCTCAATAGATATCTGCGAAAAGACGGTTGCATGACGTTGAACTCCTGTAGTGGCAGTGCTTCGTCGCCGGGCGGCCGCGGATCGGCGCCCGTCGTGAATGAGTCGTTGAGAGTGTTTCCGCCCGTCGATGGCAGCGCCGCTTTGGCGCGACCCCCCGCTTGAGCCTTGCCTAGCTCGTGCGCTGCCTTGGATCGTCGACCCAAGGACGCGCCAACGGTGGCAAGTCCGACATCGGTTTATTATGTACCGATTGGTACCAATATAGGGTTGGCTCGGGACGTGTCAATGACTATTTGTATCGATAGGTATGGAAGTGGTATAGTCAAAAAAATAGCGGAGTGCCGGACGTTGCAGAAGGGCCGCCCACGAGAATTTGATGCCGACGAGGTGCTTGACCGCGCGCTGGACGTGTTTTGGCGCAAGGGCTACGAGGGCGCGTCGCTGTCGGAACTGACCGAGGCGATGGGCATCAATCGGCCGAGCCTGTATGCGGCCTTCGGCAACAAGGAAGAGCTGTTCCGCAAGGCGTTGGACCGCTATGCGGACGGACCGGCGGCCTATTCGCGCGAAGCGCTGAAAGAACCGACAGCGCGGGCGGTCGTCGAGCGGCTGTTGCGCGGAGCAGCTGACGCATTGACCGACCCGGCCTATCCTCCCGGCTGTCTCGGCGTGCATGGCGCTCTCTCCTGTGGAGAGGCCGCGCAGTCCATTCGCGACGAGCTTTGTGCGCGTCGTGCCGCATACGAGGCCGCGCTGCGGCAACGCTTCGAATGTGCCAAATCGGAAGGCGATCTTGCGACGGATGCAGATTGTGCCGATCTGGCGCGTCTGGTGATGACCGTCGCGCAGGGTATGGCGGTTCAGGCCGCGGGCGGCGCGACCCGTCAAGAACTCCGCCGCGTCGCCGAAATGATGGTGCGCGCCTGGCCGGGGTAGTTTGATCGGGGGTGTGTCACACGTGCAGGCGCTCGCGCAGGTGGCGCCCGATCGTTGCCAGCGTCTCGCGCGCGGCCTTGGCTTCCCGCGTCCAGCCCAGGAACCCGTGCGGATGATCGGGCACTTCCACTGTTGCGGCCTCGATGCCCGCCTCGCGCAGCTTTTGCGCATACGCCAGGCCTTCGTCCACGAGCGGATCCAACCCCGCGACGACGACGAGCGCCGGCGGCAGGCCGGCAAAGGATTTCGCGAGGAGCGGAGACGCCTGCGCGTCGCTGGCCTGGCTGGGTTCCCGAAGATATTGGGAAATATAGAAGCGCATGCGATCGAGCGTCAGCGGATAGCCCGTGCCGAGGTCCTTGTAGGACGGTTGAGAGCACGTCAAATCGGTGACGGGATAGACCAGCACCTGGAAGCGGAAAGCCACGTCGCTTTTGCCCACCAAATGCTGAGCGGCGGCTGCTGCCAGATTGCCGCCGGCGCTGTCCCCGCCGATGGCGAGGCGGCCGACGTCGATGCTGAGCTTGGCACCGATTTGCGAGACCCATCGCGCAACGGCAATCACATCTTCCAACCCGGCCGGGAACGGATGCTCGGGCGCCAGTCGATAGTCGATCGACACGACGACGATGTTTGCATCTCTGCAGATCGTCCGGCAGATGGTCTCGACCATGTCCAAGTCGCCGACGACGAAGCCGCCGCCGTGAGAATAGATGTATGCCGGCAGGAGGCCGTCTGCTGCTGCGGGGTAGTACAGGCGGATGGGAACGCGATTTCCCTCGGCCGTGACAGTCTTGTCGAGGATGCGCCCAATACTTGGCGGCTCGGCAGCGAGACGCTTCGTGCGCGCCTTCATGAGCGCACGCATTTGTGGGATCGGCACCGGAGGAACGACGCCCTGCTCGAGTTCGGCGATGATGTCCTGAACCCGCTTGGCCTCAGGATGCAGGGGGGCAATCTTGCGCATCATCTTTTGCCTTTCGAATGCATTGCAGCGTGGCGGGCGCATCGTAAGCGACAGCCCTGCCTGGCCTCAATGCAATCTCGCAATGCTAAGGGCAGTGCACCGTTCGGCGTACTGCCCCAGCGTCATCTTCCTGCGTGACGCACCTATTCCTTGACCTCGATACCGCCAGCTTTCTTCACGACGTCGATCCAGCGGTCGACGTCCGTCTTGATGGTGGCGAGCATGTGGTCGCCGCCGCGGCGCTCGACCTTCGGCACGCTGCCGCCAATGTCGAGAAATTTCCTCTGCACGTCCGGGTCGTCGAGAGATTTCACCGCGGCCTCGCGCAGCTTGGCGAGAATTTCCGGCGGCAGCCCCTTCGGCGCGTAGAGACCGAGCCAGCTTTCGACCTTGAAGCCCGGCAGTCCGCCCTCGGTGGATGTCGGGATGTCCGGCAGCACCGGCGATCTTTCATCGGCAGCGACGCCAAAGCCTCTGACCGATCCGCCCTTCACGTGTCCCGTGACGGAAGCCACGAGCTCGCAAGTGCCGTCGATGGCGCCCGAGAGGATGTCATTGATGGTTTGGCCAAAGCCGCGAAAGACAACGTAGGTCGGCTGCACGCCGATCAACTGGAAGAAGACGGTGCACGTCAGATGCGCCAGCGATCCGATACCGTTGTGCCCCATCTTCAGGTCCTTACCCTTCTCCTTAGCGTAGGCGATGAACTCCTGCAGCGTGTTCACCGGAAGGTCCTTGCGGACGATCATGATGTTCGGTGTCACCAGATGGATGCCGAGATAGTCATAGTCCGCACGAGGATCGTAGGGCAGCTTCGGATTGACAGCCACGGACGCGGAATGTGTGCCCATGTGCCCGAAGCCGATGGTGTAGCCGTCGGGCCGGGCGTTCTTCCCGCGCAGCGATCCAGTTGCGCCGCCAGCGCCGGCGACATTCTCGACCACGATCGTCTGGCCGTTGAGGTGTTTCGACATGGCGTCCGCCATGATGCGCGACGAGACGTCGGATGCACCACCAGGGGCAAAAGGAACGATCAAGGTGATGTTGCGCTCGGGAAAGCCTTGCGCCTGAACGGCGCTGCTCCAGGCAAGGCCGGCGACGAGCGCGGCTCCGAGCGTTCCTGCCGCGCGTCGCGAGGCAACGCGCAGAATATTCTGCGTGCATCTCAAATCTGGCATGGGTCTTCCTCCCGGCTTTGTGGCCCGCGGCTTTTTTTGAGCGGGCTATTGCGTCAATGAATGCATGAGTTGATGGCGTGATCTACTGTTTTCTGTGCTGCTACTCGGCAAAGACCTCCGAGCGACTCTTCCGTATCGACGGCAGTATGACGATCATCACCAGCACGAGCGTGAGCAGCAGGAGGGCCGCTGCGACAGGATGATCGATGAAGGTTTTGAAGCTTCCGCGCGAGATGGCGAGCGCTTGCCGAAGCTTTTCCTCCATCAGTCTGCCGAGCACGTAGCCGAGGAGGAGTGGCGCGGGCTCGAAGTCGAACTTGATGAGCGCATATCCGAGCAGGCCGAATGCGGCCGTCAGATAAACATCGATCGGATT
Source organism: Hyphomicrobiaceae bacterium (assembly GCA_046154585.1). Taxonomy (GTDB): domain Bacteria; phylum Pseudomonadota; class Alphaproteobacteria; order Rhizobiales; family Hyphomicrobiaceae; genus CADEFX01. The sequence continues at coordinate 89,721 of JBJXDX010000157.1, forward strand.
GTTGTTCACCGAGTAGATGCCGATGCAGCAGAACAGCACGATGGCTGGGAACAGCAATCTGTAGGGAACCTTGAGCAGCCGTACCCAGAGGCCGATCAGCGGCAGATTGATGACGAGCAGCATCAGATTGCCGATCCACATGGAGGCGATCATGCCCCAGAAGAGTCGCGGCTGCTTGGTGAGGATCTCAGGGCCGGGCACGATGCCGTGAATGGTCATGGCACCGACCATCAGGGCCATGACGGCATTCGGCGGTATTCCGAGTGTCAGCAGTGGAATGAACGCGGTCTGCGCGCCGGCATTGTTGGCGGACTCCGGTCCGGCGACGCCTTCAATCGCGCCTTGGCCGAAACGGGAGGGATCGGCCGCGAGCTTTTTCTCGAGCGTGTAGGACGCGAAAGGGGCGAGCACCGCTCCATTGCCAGGCAATAAGCCGAGGAACGACCCCAGGCCCGTGCCCCGCAAGATTGGTTTTGCAGACTGCCACAGGTCTTGCGACGTGGGCAGCAGCCGACCAATCCTCTTTTGAACGATGCTGCGTGCCTCGGGGGATTCGAGATTTCTCAAAATCTCGGCAAAGCCGAACAATCCCATGCCGATGACGGCCACTTCGATGCCGTCCGCAATTTCGCTCCAGCCGAAGGTGAGCCGCTCTTCGCCGGTCTCCAGATCGAGGCCCACCGTCGAGAGCAGCACGCCGACGAGGGTCATTGCCACGGCCTTAGGCACTGATCCGCGCGCGAGAAGAATCGCGACCATGAGCCCGAACACCATCAGCGCGAAGTAATCGGCTGGCCGAAAAAGCAGGGCCAGCCTGGTCAATGGCAAGGCGAGTGCCGCAATTATGAGCGTGGCGATGGTGCCGGCGACGAATGATCCGATGGCGGCAATTCCAAGGGCCACGCCGGCGCGGCCCTGCTTCGCCATCTGATGGCCGTCGAGCGCCGTGACAACCGATGTCGCCTCGCCGGGAATATTGACAAGCACGGCTGTGGTCGAACCTCCGTACTGTGCCCCGTAGTAGATGCCCGCGAGCATGATCAGCGCGCCGATGGGATCGATGCCGAAGGTGATGGGGAGCAGCATCGCAATGGTGGCAACCGGGCCGACGCCGGGCAGCACGCCGACAAGCGTGCCGACTAGGCAGCCGAGAAAACAGAAGCCAATATTCTTGAGGCTCAAGGCAACGCCCATGCCGAGGATGAGATTGCTGAACAGGTCTGGCATTGGCGCGGGATCTCAATAGCCGAGAACGACGGGGAAAAGCGGGATCGGCAACTTCAGCACCATCTTGAAGAGGCCAACGCACAGCGCGGTCATGAGAATGGCAAACAGTATGGTCTCGAATGGACGGCTCTCGCTGTCACCGAGTGCCGCAATGATCCATGTGAGCGGGCCGGCGGCTGCCAGACCTAGGGTCCGCACAGTGGCTGCAAAGACGACGACCGATCCCAGGACAAATACCGGACCTCGCACGGTCCAGCGCTGAAGCCGCTCGGCGTTGGGCAAAAAGCCGAAGCTCATGATGAGAAGGCCGAGAGCAGCAATGAGGCCGGCCACGAGCTTCGGCATGAGGCCAGGTCCGACGCCCGCCGACATGGATGGCAGATCCATGGCGCCGGCGAAGCCGAAGGCTGCAATGGCCAGCAGAAACGTGCCGGCGACAATATCGCGCGGAAATCGCGTGGTTCGAGACTGATCCGATGATGCAGTCGGCGGCATCGCCTTCCTCCCATGAGCTTTCTTTTGAAGGCAAGCATACACCCCGGCTGCATTTCCGCTACGGCCTCATCGGAAATGCCTGTATTCCGCGCGCGATCCTGCGCCGGCCCGACCATCGGCCTTGGTCGACATCAGTGAGACCATCGACAGCTAGGTTCCAACGCCAGCAGAGGCTGCCTTGTGCTTTCCGTGTATTCTGTGGCGCTTCTGATGCGGGTGCTTCCACAGCTCCCGTTCGCCATTCGAGGTTGCCCATGGATATCCGCCAGCTTCAATACTTGGCTGCTCTCGCTCGTGAGAAGCATTTCACCCGCGCGGCGAAGGCCTGCAACGTGACGCAGCCGACCCTCTCGGGCCGTATCCGGCAACTCGAGCAGGATCTCGGCGTGCCGATCGTCGAGCGCGGCCAGCGCTTCCATGGCCTGACGCCCGAGGGCGAGCGCGTGCTGAAATGGGCGCACGCCATTCTCGATAATTGGTCCTCGCTGCAGCAGGAAATCGCCAAGCTGCGCAACACCAAAGGCAGCCTCATCGGCCGTTTGGCCCTCGGCGTGATCCCGTCGGGTCTGCCCATGGCGGCGCTGATTGCCAAGTCCATCCAGGACCGCCACGCGGGCGTGGAGCTCACAGTCCTGTCGCAGAGCTCGGTAGAAATTCTGCGTAATCTGGAGGATTTCTCGATCGATGTCGGCTTGACGTATCTCGATAACGAGCCGATCGAAGGGATGCGCTCGGAAGCGATCTACACGGAGCGCTATTGCCTGCTCGTTCGTGCGGACCACGAGCTTGCCGGCAAGGCGTCCGTCACATGGGCTGAAGCCGCACAGCAGCCACTCTGCCTGCTTACACCTAATATGCAGAACCGGCGCATCATCGACCGCGCCTTCCGTACCGCCAACTGCAAACCGACCCCCCGCCTCGAAACGAACTCGGTCATCAATCTGTGCTCGAACGTACACCTCATGGGGTTAGCCAGCATCGTGCCCGAGTACTTCCTGGATATCCTAGGACCAATGTCGGATATCCGCGCCGTACCTCTGGTAAGCCCGATGATCGAGCATTCCGTCGGGCTCGTGGCCGTCGACCGGGATCCGGTGTCGCCTCTTGTTCTTGCTATGTTCGAATGTGCGCATACTGTTGATATGCAAGCCCTGTCGAAGGGCAAGCGATAGCTGCCGTCATCGAGCGCCCCGATGGGTTCATAAGTACAACCGATTGGATTGTGGGGACGCTTGTGCGGGATGGTACGTTGATTGGAATGACTCGAATGTTGGGTTCCGATGACGCCAGACGCGGCAGAAACAACGGCGCGAGCGATTGCGGCGGAGCACGGCAATAGGCCGGATGCTCTGATCGAGATTTTGCATAAGGTGCAGGCCACGCTTGGGCATGTGCCCGACGCGGCCGTTCCCACGCTCGCGGATGCCCTCAATCTTTCGCGCGCGGAAGTCCACGGCGTTGTCACGTTCTATCACGATTTCCGCTCGGCGCCGGCCGGCAGCCATGTGCTGAAGATCTGCGCGCGGAAGCCTGTCAGTCCATGGGCGCGGAGATGCTCGTTGCGCATGCCGAGGATCGCCTTGGCATCACCTGCGGCGGCACCAGTGCCGATGGCCGCGTCACGCTCGAGCCGATCTACTGCCTCGGTCTATGCGCAACGGCGCCGTCGGTGATGATGGACGGCTCCATCGTGGGCCGCGTCACGGCCTCCAAGCTCGATGTGCTGCTGAAGGGCGCTGGGGCGTGACAACGCGCATCTTCATATCCAAGGACGCGGCGGCGGTTTCTGTCGGTGCCGATCAGGTCGCGGCAGCTCTCGGGCGTGCGGTACACGCGAGCGGCCGCGCCGTTGACGTCGTGCGCACCGGCAGTCGCGGATTGATGTGGCTGGAGCCGCTGGTCGAGATCGAGATTGCGGGCGTACGTCATGGGTTCGGACCCGTCGAGCCCGAGGATGTCGGCGGCCTCGTGAGCGCCGGGCTGATCGACGCCAATCTGCAAACGCTGCAGGCGCATCCCAAATCGCTTGGGCCGGTGGACAAGCTGGACTTTCTCGCGCGCCAGACGCGCCTGACATTTGCGCGCTGCGGTGTGACCGATCCTCTCTCGCTCGATGCTTATCGAGCGCTGGGTGGCTACAAGGGGTTGGAGCGCGCGCTGTCGCTTACGCTGTCCGGCATCATTGAAGAGGTCACGAAATCCGGCCTGCGCGGCCGCGGCGGCGCCGGTTTCCCGACCGGCATCAAGTGGAAGACGGTGCACGATACGTCGGCGCACCAGAAATACATTGTCTGCAATGCCGACGAGGGTGACAGCGGGACGTTTGCCGACCGGATGCTCATGGAAGGCGATCCTTTTCTTCTCATCGAGGGTATGACGATTGCCGGCCTGGCAGTCGGGGCAACCAAAGGCTTCATCTACGTCCGATCGGAATACCCGCACGCGATCGCGGCGCTGATCGATGCCATCGCCATCGCGCGCAAGGCCGGGTTGCTCGGCGCGAACGTGGCCGCCTCGAATCGCGCATTCGACCTCGACGTGCGGATCGGCGCGGGCGCCTACGTCTGCGGCGAGGAGACGGCCCTGCTGGAAAGCCTCGAAGGTCGGCGCGGCATCGTGCGTGCCGAGCCCCCGCTGCCGGCGCACCATGGCCTGTTCGGACTGCCGACCGTGATCAACAACGTGCTGACGCTGGCCGCCGTGCCGCACATCATGGCTGAAGGGGCCAAGGTTTACGCCGACTACGGCATGGGCCGCTCGCGCGGCACGATGCCGATCCAGCTTGCCGGCAACATCAAGCATGGCGGGCTGTTCGAGGCCGCGTTCGGCATCACGCTGGGAGAGCTCGTCGATGATGTCGGCGGGGGAACAGCCTCTGGCCGCCCGGTGAAGGCGGTGCAGGTAGGCGGTCCACTCGGGGCCTATTTCCCGCGCGCATTGTTCGATACGCCCCTCGACTACGAGGCGTTCGCCGCGCGCGACGGTCTGATCGGTCATGCCGGTGTGGTCGTGTTCGACGATACGGCGGATATGGCCAAGCAGGCCAGGTTCGCCTTCGAATTCTGCGCGATCGAGAGCTGCGGCAAGTGTACGCCCTGCCGCATCGGCTCGACGCGCGGTGCGGAAACCATCGCCAAGGTGATGGCTGGCGAAAGTGCAGAGGCCAACCTCGCGCTCGTGGCCGATCTCTGCAATACGATGAAATTCGGTTCGCTCTGCGCGCTCGGCGGTTTCACGCCCTACCCCGTCATGAGCGCGCTCAATCATTTCCCCGAGGATTTTCGCCGCGCGGCACCGCTGCCGCAGGCGGCGGAGTGAGGATCACATGAGTCTGATCAACGAGATCGACTACGGCACGCCGAACTCCCAGTCGGACAAGACCGTCACGCTCACGATCGACGGCGTCTCGGTTTCGGTGCCCGCAGGCACGTCTATCATGCGTGCCGCGATGGAAATGGGCACACAGATCCCCAAGCTCTGCGCCACCGACAGCGTCGCGGCCTTCGGCTCCTGCCGGATGTGCCTCGTCGAGATCGAGGGGCGGGCGGGCACGCCGGCATCGTGCACCACCCCGGCCATGAACGGCCTTGTCGTGCACACGCAGTCGAACCGACTGAAGCAAATCCGCCGCGGCGTGATGGAACTTTATATCTCCGACCATCCGCTCGACTGCCTCACCTGTGCCGCCAATGGCGATTGCGAGCTGCAGGACATGGCCGGCGCGGTCGGCCTGCGCGATGTGCGCTACGGCTACGACGGCGCCAACCATGTGTTCGCAAAGCAGGACGGGAAGGCGAACCATGCATGGATGCCGAAGGACGAGAGCAACCCCTACTTCACCTATGATCCGTCCAAATGCATTGTCTGCAGCCGCTGCGTGCGAGCGTGCGAGGAAGTGCAGGGCACGTTCGCGCTGACGATTTCAGGTCGCGGCTTCGAGAGCCGCGTCTCGGCCGGCATGTCCGAGACCTTCCTCGACAGCGAGTGCGTCTCCTGCGGCGCCTGCGTGCAGGCCTGTCCGACGGCGACGCTGAGCGAGAAGGCGCTGATCGACATCGGCCAGCCGGAGCACTCGGTCGTGACGACCTGTGCCTATTGCGGTGTGGGCTGCTCGTTCAAGGCCGAGATGCGCGGCGAGGAAGTCGTGCGCATGGTGCCTTACAAGGACGGCAAGGCCAATCGCGGCCACTCGTGCGTGAAAGGGCGGTTCGCGTGGGGCTATGCCACGCATAAGGAACGCATCCTGAAGCCGATGGTGCGCGACAAGATCACCGATCCTTGGCGCGAGACGACCTGGGAGGAGGCCATCGGCCGTGTCGCCTCCGACTTCCAGCGCATCCAGTATCAATACGGCCGCGATGCCGTGGGCGGCATCACGTCGTCGCGCTGCACCAACGAGGAGACCTTCCTGGTGCAGAAGCTGATCCGGGCAGGTTTCGGCGTGAACAACGTCGATACGTGCGCGCGCGTGTGCCACTCGCCGACCGGCTACGGCCTCAAGACGGCGTTCGGTACATCGGCCGGCACGCAGGATTTCGACTCCGTCGAGCATTCGGATGTGATGATTGTGATCGGTGCCAATCCGACCGACGGTCATCCGGTGTTTGCCAGCCGCATGAAGAAGCGTCTGCGGGAGGGCGCGAAGCTCATCGTCATCGATCCGCGCCGCATCGATATGGTGCGCACGCCGCATATCGAAGCCTCGCATCATCTCCCGCTGACGCCTGGCACCAACGTGGCGGTGCTGACCGCCATGGCGCACGTGATCGTGACTGAGGGGCTCGTCGACGAGGCATTCGTGCGCGAGCGCTGCGAGATGGACGACTTCCGCGAGTGGGCGGCGTTCGTTTCCGAGCCCCGCCATTCGCCAGAGGCCACCGCCAGGTACACCGGCGTCGATCCGGTGGAGTTGCGGGGCGCTGCCCGGCTCTATGCAACGGGCGGCAATGGCGCGATCTACTACGGCCTCGGCGTCACGGAGCACAGCCAGGGTTCCACGACGGTCATGGCCATCGCCAACCTCGCCATGGCGACTGGCAATCTCGGCCGTCCCGGCGTCGGCGTGAACCCGCTGCGCGGCCAGAACAACGTGCAGGGCGCCTGCGACATGGGATCATTCCCGCATGAGCTGTCCGGCTATCGCCACATCTCGGATGACGCCACACGCGCCATGTTCGAGGCGCTGTGGGGCCGGCCGATCAGCCCCGAGCCCGGCTTGCGCATCCCCAATATGCTGGATGCGGCTGTCGATGGCTCGTTCAAGGCCATCTACATCCAGGGCGAGGACATTCTGCAGTCGGACCCCGATACCAAGCATGTCGCGGCCGGGCTCGCGGCGATGGAATGCGTGGTGGTGCACGACCTCTTCCTCAACGAGACAGCCAACTACGCGCACGTGTTCCTCCCCGGCTCCACGTTCCTGGAGAAGGACGGCACGTTCACCAATGCCGAGCGACGCATCCAGCTCGTGCGGCGGGTGATGACGCCGCGCAACGGCGGCTATGCCGATTGGGAGATCACGCAGCTCATTGCGCAGGCGATCGGGCTCGACTGGGCCTACACGCATGCCAGCCAGATCATGGATGAGATCGCCAAGCTGACGCCGACCTTTGCCGGTGTGAGCTTCAAGAAGATCGAGGACATGGGCTCCGTCCAGTGGCCGTGCAATGACGCCAATCCGATGGGCTCGCCGGTGATGCACATCAACGGCTTTGCGCGCGGTAAAGGCAAGTTCATGCTGACCGAGTACGTGCCGACCGACGAGCGCACCGGGCCGCGTTTCCCGCTGCTGCTGACCACCGGCCGCATCCTGTCGCAGTATAATGTCGGCGCTCAGACGCGGCGCACCGACAACGTGCTGTGGCACCAGGAGGATCGTCTCGAGATCAATCCGCACGATGCCGAGCAGCGCGGCGTGAAGGAGGGCGACTGGGTGCGCATCGCCAGTCGCGCCGGCGAGACGGCGTTGCGCGCAGTGATTACGGACCGGGTGGCGCCGGGCGTCGTCTACACGACGTTCCATCATCCGCTGACCCAGGCCAACGTGATCACGACCGACTACTCCGACTGGGCGACCAACTGCCCCGAGTACAAGGTGACGGCCGTGCAGGTGTCGCCGTCCAACGGGCCGACAGACTATCAGGAGGAGTACGACGCTTTCTCCAAGTCGAGCCGGCGAATCATGCCTGTCGAGGCTGCCGAATAGGGCCTATGAGCGACGCGACCGTCTATAGGCAATCGTTGAAGGTTACGGCGCAAGCTGTCGTGACCCAGGACCGCTGCGTGCCGCAGGAGGTACCGGTCGCGTTTGTCTATGATGGCTCGACCTACGCGGTGATGATGGCATCGCCATCAGACTTGGAAGACTTTGCGATCGGTTTCAGTCTGACGGAAGGTGTCGTTGCGACGCCCGATGAGGTGGAAAACCTGGAGATCGTCGAGCAGACGGGCGGCATCGAGCTTCGCATGTGGCTGGCGGCGCACCGGCGCCGGGATCTGGCGGAGCGCCGGCGGCGCTTGACGGGGCCGACCGGCTGCGGGCTGTGCGGCGTCGAAAGCCTCGATGCGGCCGTGCCT
>JBJXDX010000158.1:0-31179 GCA_046154585.1 Hyphomicrobiaceae bacterium
ATCAGCACGCCGGCCCGGCGGACGCCTACCTCGCAGCCCTGCTGGCCAAGCCGCACGTCATCGCCTTGGCGGCCATCACGACCGATAATGACGTCATCGGCGGCCTCGTCGCCTACGTCCTCGACAAGTTCGAACAGGACCGCCGCGAGATCTACATCTACGACCTCGCCGTGCTCAAAACCCACCGCCGCCGCGGCATCGCCACCGGCACCATCCATGCGCTGCGCGACATCGCCGCCGCCCGCGACGTCTACGTCATCTTCGTGCAGGCCGATCTCGGCGACGCCCCGGCCATCGCCCTCTACGAGTCGCTAGGCACAAAGGAAACCGCCCACCACTTCGACATCCCCGTGTCCCGTCCGCAGCGGGCTCCGGTCAGCTAGCACAACGCTGCATTTTCCATCGCCCGGCAGAGCGTGTGTCGAGTTGTCTGGGTACCGGCCTTCGCCGGTATGACGCTTCGCGTCCTCAACCGAATGGCACGCCACCCCGCTGTCACCCGCGAAACAGCGCGACAATCTGATTCACCGGACAATCCAACACGCTGGGACCGAGCAAGGGGATCATGCGTGATGGCCGCATCTGAGATCGCCGGGTTCATCGCATCGGGCTTGGTGCTGCTCACGTTTGCGATGCGAGACATGCGGTGGCTGCGCGCCGTCGCCATCTGCAGCAACGTCGCCTTCATCATCTACGGCGGGATGAACTGGCTGCTTCCAGTGCTTGCGCTCCATCTGGCGCTCTTGCCTTTGAATATCGTTCGCCTGACCGAAGTCAGCTCCCGCAAGACCGCAAAGTAGCGCCACCCGGCAGCACGCGCCGAACACGCCTTGCAGAAAAAGCACCAAACACACGGCCGCGATCAGTCCTCTGCGGGAGCCTGCTGACGCGGCCTTTGCTTGCGCAGCGGTTGCTGCTTCTGCAGCACCTGCTTGCGCTTGGGCTGCGCCGCTGGCGCGGGCTCCGCCCCGCCATCGGCATCGCTCGCCGCCGCGGCCTTCGTCCGCTGCGCCTGAGCTATCTGCTTGCGCAGCGCGTTGATGGCATTCCACGCCGACCGCTTCGCCGCCTGCTCGGCCGCCAGCTCCGTGCGCAGCGTCGTCACCGACGCTTCGGCGGCAGCGCCGGCCGTTTCCGCGGCCTCGGCCCGCCGCGCGGCCTCCTGCGACGCCTTCTCCGCCGCCTCGCGCGCGCTGCGCTCGCGTTGCAGCTCCTCGCGCGCCTGACGCAACCCGGCCTCGGCAGCCTCGCGCTCTGTCATCAGGCGTTTCTCCAGCGCGGTATCTTCAGGCGCCACGTCGGTCCTGACGCTGCGCAGCTTGTCGGCCTCCGCCCGAGCCTCGCGCGCCCCTGCCTCCGCAAGCGATCTCGCGGCCTGATGCGACGCTGCCGACGCAGCCTCCGCCTGCGCCTTGCGCTCTGCCGTCTCCCGCGCGGCGCGCTCGCGCTGCAGTTCCTCGCGCGCCTGCTTTGGTCCGGCCTCGGCCGCCTCTCGTTGCGCCGCCAGACGCTGCGTCTCCTGCGCCCGCGCACCATCGAGCACGGTCGCGGGGCTGACCTTGGCGCCGCGCGCTTTCTCGGCCTCGGCTTGCGCCTCGCGCACCGCCGTTTCCGCGATCAACCGCGCCGCCTGATGTGACGCCGCCATCGCTGCCGCGTCCTGCGCATTGCGCTCCGCCTCCTCGCGTGCCAGTCGCTCGCGCTCGGCGTCGGCGGCGAAGCCGGCAACCTTCGCCTCGACCTCCGCGTGCGCCACCATCTCGGCCGTCACGCGCGCTTGCAACTCACCGATCTCGCGCCGCGCCGCTTCAGCGAGCTTGCGCTCGCGCTCCAGCTCCGCCGCCGCGGCCTTGGCCGCCTGCTCGGCTGCCGCGCGCGTCGCCATCTCGGCGGCAAGGCGCGCTTGCAATGCCGTCACGCCCTCGGCATCCGCCTCGCGCATGACCGCCACCGTCGCCGGCGGCCGCTCCTTCGTGGTGTGAATTTGGCCGCCGATCACACCGGCGATATCCGCGCCGCTGAACCAGGCCGCAGCCGCCCCCGACGCGCCGAGCACCGCCAGAAGGCCCAGAACCTGCACCAGACGCCGCCGCGACTGCGGACGGCCGGCAGCTGCCACGCTTAAGACCTCACGCCCCTCCCGCCCCCATGGATCGAAATTGCCGAAGGTCCAGATGTGCCCTTCCGGATCGCGGCAGGAGTAGCCCTCCCCGCCGCTGTCGTAGGGCTGCAGCTCCAGAATGATCTCGGCACCCGCCGCCTTCGCCCTGGCGAAGTGGGCCGCCGCATCCTCGACGAAAAAATAGCAGCTCTGCGTCTCCGCGCCGCCGATCTCGTCGGGCTGGCGCATGTAGCGGTCGAGGGCCGTATCCTGGATCGGCGCCAGCATCACCATGGCGTTGCCGAACGCGACCTGCGCGTACACCATCACGCCGTCGTCGTCGCGGACCGAGGAATGCAGCTCGAAGCCCAGCCGCGAGCACAGCCAGTCGACGGCCGCCGCGACATCGCGATAGCGCATCGCTGCGGTCAGGTTCGATACCGTTGGCCTCGTTACGCCACTCACAGCACTGTCCGCCAACAATGGCCTACTGGGCACCGGCCGTCACCGGCGGCGCATCAATAACATGTCTGTCGCGCCCCTCAGGGGCAAACCGGACAACCATGCCCGCAAAATGTGGGCGCGTGGTGGCAAGCCGGGCACAGCGCCGTGGGCGAGACCTGAAAGCGTCAACCGATAAGACATGCCTTGCCTTAAATTCGAGCGCTTCCCCTCCCCATCGCGCCGAAGGCGCGTCTCCGACGCGAGGGGGGGGAGGGGCTTGGGGGGGGGGGACTCCCTGTGCTTGTTGTTGTGCTCCGGGAAGAAGACCTGTCTCCACCTCTCTGCCATCCCCCCTTCCCTGTCCCTCCCCCACGTCGTGTCGAAGACACGCCTCCGGCGTGATGGGGGAGGAGACGATGGAGTTGATGTTTTCGAGTTTGTGGCGCGGCACGCCCTATCGCTCGCCTCACCCTCGGATGTCGCCCTCCGCCTTCATCCAGCGCACGGACGTGCGGAACGCGTCCAGCGTGCGCGCCACATCCTCTGCCGCATGCGTGGCCGAAACGACCCCGCCCGGCGCGCCCATGATGTCGGCGCCGTTGGCGATCATGGCAATGCGCAGCCGGTGCGAGAGGCTGGCGTCGCGCGCACCCTTCAATCCCTTGAATTTGAGCGCCAGCGGATCGAACGACGCCGGATCGATCGCAATCCCCTTCGGATTCTGGAAAATCAGGAAACTCGACGACTCCCCGTAGATGCCCCAGGGAATACCGTCCTCGATCAAAATCTTGCGCATGCCGGCGCGTATCTGCTCGGCCGCGCCTTCGGCCTTCGCGCACGCATCCTCTTTCTCCACGATCGACAGCGTCGCGATGGCCGCCGCCGCCGACAGCGGATTGGCGTTGAACGTGCCCTGGTGCGCGATCTTCTCCCGCCCCGCAGCCTTCGCCCGGTCGGGATCGATCTGGTCCAGGATGTCCGCCCGTCCCGCCACCGCGCCGCCCGGCAATCCGCCCGCCACGATCTTCGCCAGCGAGCAGATGTCCGGCGTCACGCCATAGCGTCCCTGCGCCCCGCCGCGCGACCAGCGGAAGCCCGTCACCACCTCGTCGAACATCAGCAGCACGCCGTGCTTCGTCGTCAGCTCGCGCAGGCCCTTGAGGAAGCCCGGCGGCAGCGGCACCTGGCCCCATGAGCCGCCCGACGCCTCCAGCATCACGGCCGCCACATCATCGCGCTTGGTCAGCACCTCTGTCACTTCCGACAGATCGTCGTCCGACACCAGGATCGTCTCGTCGACGATGCCCGGCAGGATGCCCGCCGGCCGCCCGCCGTCGTAGTGCGAGGTCGAGCCCGTCGCCACCTGGTCATGCCAGCCGTGGAAATGCCCGACAAAGCGCACGATCTTGCTCTTGCCCGTGTACGCGCGCATCAGCCGGATGGCGAGATGCGTCGCCTCCGTGCCGGACGCCGTGAAGCGCACGCGCTCCGCGCACGGCACCAGCCGCTTGATGAGCCCGGCCCACTGCACCTCCAGCTCGTGCGACGAGCCCCAGTGCGTGCCTTCCGTAATCTGCCGCTGCACCGCCTCGATGATGGCCGGATGGCAATGCCCGAGGATCAGCGCGCCATGCCCGCCGAAGTAATCGACCAGCTCGTCGCCGTCGACGTCCCACTTGCGCGGCCCCTTGGCGCGCTTGGCGTAGATCGCATACGGCAGCAGCGTGCGGCTGTCATGCGTCAGCCCCGCCGGCAGCAACTCCAGCGCCTCCTTGTAAAGCTCCGCCGATTTCTTCGTCCGATTACGAAACTCCCTCTCGATCCGCGAGTTCGTCAGCGCTGCCTCGGGCATGTGTGCTCCTTGGGATTTATCCCAGCCTCAATTCCATCGTCATCCTCGCACGAGTGCGCCGCAGGCGCATCGAAGTGCGGGGACCCAGCATAAGACTCGTCGAAGACGGATTATATATGGAGCCTTCGGCACTCTTTTACGCTGGGTCCCCGAGTCGGCTCCGGCTGCGCCTCCGCCGCTCGAGGATGACGAAGATATTCGTCTCCTTCGCTCACGTACGGTCAAAAATCCCATTTAAGGTGTCATTGGACTTGGTTCACGGCCGTCCGGTTCAGCGTACGCGTCCGAAAACCGCAAACTCCAACCCCTCCACCTGCGTCCCCGGACGGAGCGCGCAAGCGGTCCGATCCGGGGTCTTTATCCGTCGAGATGACACGCCGGCCATGCAGCATGCGAGCCGCAGCACAGCAGTGTGCATTCACTACCGAGAAAGATCCCGGATGGCCCAGCGTCGCGCCAAAGGCGCGAGCGCGGCGCCTCCGGGAACGCGGAGCGATTTCAACACACTTCCCCCGCGCTAGCCCTATCCACGCGAACGAGTTGTCTGTTACCCCAATAGTGCACTTCGGGAACGCTTCCGAGCCACAGCTCGAACCACAAACCTGATCCGTCGCGTGTCATTCCCGCAAGTTTGCGGATGCCGGATTCAATCTCGTCTATTTCAATTCCCCAATGACTCGTTTCGCCATTTGCGTCGACGACGAGCCATTGATCCTCCAGAGAAGGCGTGTCGTCTTGCAGTGAAATCCCATAAGGGCCGCTCGGCCCAACGAAGGTGAGGGTTCGCATCGCAGGCATCTCGTGCTCTTCTTCCACCCACCACGGAGCGCGCGGCAGCCAAACTTGCCGTTCTTCCCCCTCTCCCCATTGTAAAGAACAATGGCGAGAGGGAACGCCCGCTCCACCCCCTACCCCAACCCCACCTCATGCCGCGGCCGTCCCCAATCCGCCGCCGCCGCTACGCACCGCTCCACGTCCTCCGCCACCATCAGCCGCGCAGCGACGAGCTTCTGCGCCGCCTCGCCGATGGCCTCCTGATACGCCGCCTTGCACGGATACCGCTCCAGGATCGACGCGCGCGGATCGCCTGTCTGCTTGCGCTCCTCGGGCGTCTCGGAGAACGGAATGGTGCTGCCCGAGAACTCGAACATGGCGCCGTGGCCGAAGCCGCGCGCGCGCAGGTTCCAGCCCGTGTAGGTCGCGAGCGGCGCCTCCACCATGGGCGCGCGCACGCCCGCCTTGTCGTTGCCGTCGCCATCGGCCGCCGGGATCAGGATGGTGTAGCTCTGCCCCGTGCGCCTGGGCGGCTCGCTGAGCACGCCCTTCTCGAACTCCGGTCCGAAGTCGAGCCGCTCCAGCGGGCTCGGCCCCCGCGGCGTCGCCACCGCCGGGATCGGCGGAAACTTGGCGCGATACTCCTCGCCCGACACGAGCGTACCGTCGGACCGCCGCGGAATGCGGCTGTCGGGCGGCGCCTCGCCCTTGGTCGCCCACGCGTCCATCGCATCGAGCATGCCGCGGAACAGCATCGACGTCCAAACCACGTTGATGACGTTCTGGCACACGCCGCGCGTCGCCTTCTTCAGCAGCGGGTCGGCGAAATGCTGCGAGCTCGACCACAGGTACACGCGCACGTTTTCCGGCTGCGCCAGGTCGTTGCCGCGCGTGTCGGTGTGCACCAGCGAGCCGTGCCGCTGCCAGTATTCCGTCGCCGTCTGCGTGTGCAGGATCAGCGGATCGGTCTGCGGCCGCTTGCAGATCGCATCGGTCTTCCTGGTGATATGATCCGTCGATTGCGCATACGAGAACGGGAAGCGGTCGGCCGGATTCTCGTGGTCCTCGTACTCCTGCCCCGCCGCCACGATCACGTTGGCGAAGCGGTGGTTCATCCACATCAGCCCGCCGCCCGAGACGTGCGGCAGCAGCCCGTCGAACACCTTGGCACCCGCCGCGTCCGCGTTGAACCCGCGATGCACGAAATCGCGGATGCAGCGTCCCGTCTGCGACCGCCCCCAGCCATAAGCTTTCTCCATGGCGCGGCCCACGGGATTGGCGTTGCCGGCGCTGTCGGGCTTGCCCGAGCGCAGGAAGCTCACGAAGTCGCGCACCACCACATGGCCCAGGCCCAGCACCAGCGGGTCCTTGCCTTCGTACACGAGCTCGTAGATCCAGCCCGGCTCGAAGCCGGTCGGAATGTGAATGTGCACATCCGACGGGATGACCGAGAACTCCGCGCCCTGGTTGTCGAGCCCCGTGCCGCCCTCCACGCGCGCGAACATCCATTGATCCGCCGGCACGGGAATGCGCGCATCGCCGGCATAGCGCCGCCGCGTCAGGCTCGCCTTGCGCGTATCGAGCGACACCGCCGGATGGCTGCGCGTCGAGGCGCGGCTCGACAGCGGCATGGTCGTGATGCCGTGCTCATTGGCGATGTACTCGACCCGTACCTGCCCCGTCACCGGCTTGCCGTTGTCCCTCGCCACCGGCACATCGAGCAGGAAGCGGTGATCGCCCGCCAGCAGGTCGGCCTGCCACCCGGCCCACGCCAGCGTATAGCCGCGCCGCAGCATGAAGCCGTTGCCCGCGTGCGCGGCCGTGCGCGGATCGTTGGAGCCCACGGCGTCGTTGAAGAACTGCAGGCAGCGGATGTTGCCGCGATTGCCCCAGTCGAAGAACAGCCGCCCGTTGCCCTTGTCCGCATCGACCGGCTTCAAAATCGAGATGTCGGTCGAGAACCGCACCAGCCCGTTCGCATCCACCGGCGCCTTGTCGAGATCGGTGATGCCCGCCTGCGCCGCCGCCTTCGGATCGACCGCGAAATGCGCCCGCCCCTTCAGCCGCTCATACGCCCCCGCCGCCCCGAACACCTGCCCGCCCGCAAACGCGAAGCGCTCCGTAATCTCGATCTCGATGCGGTTGGTCATGTCTGGTCCCTCGACGCTTTGAATTCTGCCGCGCGATGATATCCCGAACATATGGGCCCGGCGAGCGTCCCGCGCCACAATGGCATTATGACCGGTCCGACTTCCAATCTCTCAATTCTGCATCCCCGGATAGCCGCGCCTGCAGCGCGGCTATCCGGGGCCTTCACCCGTCGAAGGCAGGCAAGTGCTCGCCCCGCTTCTTTTCACGGCCACGCACATCCACTAGCGGAGAAGATTCCGGATGGCCCCGCGTCGCGCCATAGGTGCGAGTGCGGCGCCTCCGGGAACGCAAGGGGAAGGGGTGTCGTCATGTCCGATGTGCACGCGAGACAAAGAGCGAAACGAGATTGGGGTATCAGCCGAGCTCCTCAGCCTCTATCGCGCGTTCGCAGATGGACTCGAGCCGATCGACCGCTTCTTTCGACCGGGATGGGTCTACGGTCTCCTGCTTGCCGGACATCACCCCGGCCAGAAATGCGTGCAGGAAGCAGAGATCGGTTATATCTAGTCCATCGAGTTCGATCCTGGAACGATGGCGAGCGCTCAATTCGGCAGCCAGCTTCTCGATCTCGATGCGGTTGGTCATGCGCTGAGCCCGATGTTAAGTTGTGCCGCTCGCCGCGCTCCGACGTCCGCGGTGAATATGCGATTATAAGCATGATTGCAGCTTCGGCCGGATCGGCAGCTTTCCTGTCGCCGGCCGATCCTCCAGCGTTTTGCCGCATGCAGGGAGTGAGGCGCGCCGATGGCCCATGTTACTGTCTTGAACGGTCCCAACCTCAATCTGTTGGGCGTCCGCGAGCCTGAGATTTATGGCCACACCACTCTTGCGGCCATCGAGAGGAGCTGCCGGGAGTTTGCCGACTACGCCGGCCTGACGCTGGACTTTCTGCAATCGAACCATGAAGGCGCGCTGGTGGACTACATTCACCAGGCGCGCGAGAAATCCGGTGCGCTGATCATCAATCCGGCCGGCTATTCGTTCACGTCCGTCGCGCTGTTCGATGCCCTGAAGACGTTCGGCGGCCCCATCATCGAGCTGCACATCTCCAACATCCATGCCCGCGACGAGCTGCACCGCCACTCCATACTGTCGGCGGCCGCCAAGGCGGTCATCTGCGGGCTCGGTCCCTACGGCTACGTCCTGGCCCTTCAGGCGGCCGCGCAAGCGCTCGGCAGGCTTCCAGCCCAACTGCCGGCCTGCCTGCGCGAAAGCCCAGGCGGCAGCGCACCGTAAGACGCATCACGGCTGCCCGGCCCGCTGCCGCGCTACCCACGCCCTTCGAACGGCATGTTCGTCGCCTTGATCGTCATCGTGAACACGTTGGTGTCGAGCGGCAAGCTCGCCATGTAGCGGATGGCGCTGCCGCAATGCTCCACGTCCATCACCGGCTCGGGCTTGATCTCGAGGTTGGCCTGCGGCACGCCGGCCTTCATACGGCCGCCCATGGCCGTGTCGGCATTGCCGATGTCGAGCTGCCCGCAGGCGATGTTGTAGGGCCGCCCGTCCAGCGCGACGCACTTCGTCAGCCCCGTGATCGCATGCTTGGTCGCCGTATACGCCACCGACATGGGCCGCGGCACGTGCGCGGAAATCGAGCCGTTGTTGACGATGCGCCCGCCCTGCGGCTTCTGCGCCTTGAAGATGCGGATCGCCTCCTGCGCACACAGGAACGAGCCCGTCAGGTTCACGTCCACCACCGCCTGCCAGCGCTCCAGCGCAATGTCCTCCATCGGTCCGGCCGGCAGGCCCATGCCCGCATTGTTGAACAGGAAGTCGAGCCGCCCGAAGGTCTTCACCGCCTCACCGAAGATGCGCTTCACGTCGGCCTGCTTGCCGACGTCGCCGGCGATGCCCACCATTTTGCCGCCGCCGGCCTTCGCCAGGGCGCAGGTCTTGTCGAGCTCCTCCTTGCGCCGCCCGACCACCGCCACGTTCCAGCCGTCGGCCTGCAGATGCAGCGCCGCCGCGCGCCCGATGCCCGATCCACCACCCGTGATGAGCGCGACCTTGTTCGTTGCCATGGCTGAGGCGTCCTCCGTTTCGTGTGTGTGCTGGGGCCGGGGCCAACGCCCCGTCTCCCACCCAATCGATCACGAAACCCCCGCGCCAATCAAGCGCCATCGCACGCCGATCTTGGCCGAAAGCAGTCCCCGTCGCTGGATCGGCTCGCGCAAGGCTTGAGCCTTACGCAAAGCCATCCGTCGACTGTTCGATCCGTCGCGAATTGCGCAGAAGTCTCACGCCGCGGCCGCCGGGGTCTTTGAAGATACGCTTAGCTTCAGCAATGGGATCATGCTCTTTAGGAAGGAACCAAGTGCGGCGCCGCTGATCGCCTCGATTTCGTTTGTCGAGAGATCGCGGATCTCCATGACTTCTGAAATCTTGCTCGTCTTGCTCATCGCTAGGGGCTCCATGGCTGGAAGGCTGCGAGTTGCTTCTTACCGGGTGACCTAGGTGAACCTGATGACGCCTACTATCAGCGAGCGACGAAAACCTCAGTTACATCCGAAACAAACTTTTTGCTCGGACGACATGCGCTTGCCCGGGATGACACTGTGAGCGAGGAGAGGTCTCACCTAGGCCGCATCATGAAAAATCACGCCCAGCGTATGCCGCGTGCCGGACCGGAGCCGGCTCACGCCGTGCCGCATGTTGACCCGGTACGTGCCCTTCGTGCCCGCCACCGGCCGCTGGCTCACCGCGAAGATCACGCCCCAGCCCTGCTGCAGCGGCACCACCTCGGCCCGCGACTGCATGCGCGGGCGCTGCTCCACCAGCACGAACTCGCCGCCCTCGAAATCCACGCCCGGCCGCGACAACAGGATCGCCACCTGGATCGGAAACACCGTCGCGCCGTAAAGGTCCTGATGCAGGCAATTGTAGTCGCCTTCTCCATACTGCAGCAGCAGCGGTGTCGGCCGCGTCTGACCCGCGTCGTGACAGCGCTCCAGGAACGCCGGGTGCTCATCGGGAAACGCGCCCGTCATCTTCATTTGCGCAAACCATCGATTGGCCACCGGCGCCAGCCGCCCATACAGCGCCGGCCGCAAACCCGCGATCACCTCCGGCAGCGGGTAGGAGAAATACTTGTACTCGCCACGTCCGAAGCCATGCCGCGCCATGACGATGCGGCTGCGGAACGGCTCGTCCCGCGAATACAGCGCCGCCAGCGCCGCACACTCGCCCGGCATCAGCAGCGGCCCCGCCATCGCGCAGCCGCGCGTCTCCAGTGATGTCTCGATGCTCGCCCAGTCGAGCGACGCGACGCGACGCCCGATCTCCGCGGAAACGTCAGCACGGGGGTTTGAGTGTGTGGTGGTTTGCATGCCCGCAAGCTACCGCACGCGCCATCTTCCCCGCGACCCGAAACCGGCGCCATTCGTGACGGTTGTGATGCGCGCCTAACCCTCCCCCGCGCGTCATCCCGGCGCCGCATGCGCACGCCATGGCGGAGCCGTGCTCCGCACAGACAGTGCGCATGCGGGAATCGGCGGGGACCAGACGACACTCCGCTTGCCAGGCGGACGTTTGTGCCTGTGCTTCACCCGTCTGCATGCCGGGGTGCCGAACGAACAGGATGCCTTGTCCGCATTCGATTGCAGCCGCGGCCGAACTGCGGTAACGGCTTGGGCAGGCACGCTCAATCACAGCCAGGAGCCGGCGACGTGATGGACAGGTTCATTCTGGGGTGGGAGGAGTGGCTGTCGCTCCCCGACCTCGGTCTGCCGACCATCAAGGCCAAGATCGACACGGGCGCCAAGACGTCCTCCCTCCACGCCTACTTCGTCGAGCCGTTCGGCTCCGCCGCGCGCCCCATGGTCCGCTTCGGCGTGCACCCGATCCCCGGCCGCGATGACGTCGAGGTCGTGTGCACGGCCGAGGTCATCGACCGCCGCGAGGTGACGAGTTCCAACGGCGAGCGCGAGATCCGCTACGTCATCCGCAGCAGCGTCGCCATGGGCGACCGCACCTGGCCCATCGAGATCACGCTCGCCAACCGCGAGACGATGGCCTACCGCATGCTGCTCGGCCGCCAGGCCATTCTCGACGACATGGTGGTCGATCCGACCTCCTCGTTCCGCCAGCCGCGCCTTGGCTACAAGGTCTACGGCACCCGCGCGCGCACGGCCGAGGACCGCCGCACGCTGCGCATCGCCCTCCTCACGCGCCAGCCGGACGGCGCCAGCAACCGCCGCCTGCTGCGCGCCATCGAGGCGCGCGGCCACAGCTCCCTCATCATCGACCGCAGCCGTGCGTCGCTGCTCGTCGATTCCGCGCAGCCAGCGATTTTCGTCGACGGACGCGCGCTCGAGACGATCGATGCCGTCATCGTCCGCGGCGGCAAGACCTTGTCCACGTTCTCCGCCGCCATCGTCCGGCAACTCGAGATGCTGGGCGCCCGCGCGCTCAACTCCGCCGACGCCCTGCTGCGCGCCGGCGATCCGTTGGCCGTGCGCCAGATCCTGGCGCGCAGCGGCATCCGCGTCCCCGAGACCGCCGTCAGCCATGTGAGCAAGGGACCGAACCGCGGCGAGGGCCACATCCTCGCCGACGATCTCGACCCATCCGGCCGCAGTGCCATGCTGCGCTTCGCCACCGTCGGCGGCCGCGCCGTGGCCACCATGGCGCGCGCCGCCGCCACGCGCAGCAGCCTCGAGACCGAAGGCGAGAACTGGCACAAGTATCAGGGCAGCGCCGCCGAGCCCGCGCGACACCTCGCCGAGGATGCCGTCCGCGCCCTGCACCTCGGTCTCGCCAGCGTCGACGTCGTGGAAACACGCCAGGGCCCCGTCATCGCCGATGTCACACCCACAGCGCCCATCTCTCTGTTCGAGCGCATCACCGAAGCCGCCGTCTCCGAAGCCGTCGTCGTCGAGATCGAGCAGCAAACCCGCATCCCCGCCCCGCGCATCCCTGCTGCGCGTGCGGATTGAGGGCGCGCGGCGTAGTTCTTCGTCATCCTCGAGCGGCGGAGGCGCAGCCGTCCAAGCGAAGCATGGCTGCGCCATGGAGCCGTCTCGGGGACCCAGCGCAAAAAGTGCCGAAGGCTCATCATCTAAGGTGTCTTCGACGAGTGTCGTGCGAAGCACGCCTCCGGCATGACTGCTGGATCCCCGCGCGCATGCTGAAAGCATGTCCAAGATATGACGCAGCTTCGCCGCGCTCACGCGAGGATGACGAGCGCCCTTACATCGCCCGCCCGATGCTATAGGCTCTCCCCACAACGCCCCGCCGCACCCACAAACCCACAACCCGGAGGATCGTCCATGCACCAGCTCAAGCTCGGCGACTATCATGTCGGACGCATCCCCGAGATCGAATTCCCGGCCTTCCCCGCGCGCGAGTTCTTCCCCGCCTCCACCGACGAGATGGTCGCCGAGGCACAGCGTCTGCTGCCGGGCCGCATCACGCCGGACGGCAAGATCGTCATGAGCTTCCATTCCTTCGTGCTCAAGACCGGCCGCTACACCATCATGGTCGACACCTGCTGCGGCAACGACAAGCCGCGCCCCGGCCGCGAGCAGTTCAACGTCGGCAAGCAGGATTACCTCGGCCAGCTAGCGGCCCTCGGCGTCAAGCCCGAAGAGGTGACGCACGTCATGTGCACGCACCTGCACTGGGACCACGTCGGCTGGAATACGCGCCTCGTCAACGGCCAGTGGGTGCCGACCTTCCCCAATGCCAAATACATCATGGCCAAGCGCGAGTACGACTACTGGGACGGCGTCTACCAGAAGGAGAAGGACAAGCGCGACAACATGCACGTCTTGGGGTTCGAGGACAGCGTTCTGCCCGTCATGCGCGCCGAGAAAGCGGTGCTGGTCGCCGACGACTTCGAGCTCGACAAGGGCCTCTCCATCGAGCCGTGCCACGGACATTCGCCCGGCCACGTCGTCATCAACGTCGTCTCAGGCGGCACCAAAGGCGTCTTCATCGGCGACATCATCCATCACCCGATGCAGCTTCTCTTCCCCGATCTCTCCTGCCGCGCCGACTTCGACATGGACGCCTCGCGCGCCTCGCGCAAAGCGCTGATCGAGAAGCACGCCGGTACCGGCACCCTCGTCCTGCCCCAGCACTTCGCCACGCCCTCCTGCGGCACCATCAAGCGCCAAGGCAACGCCTTCGCCTTCGATTTCATCGCGGGATCGTGACAGGCGAAGCTATCAATCTCGAGGAGAATAGATCCCCAAAAGGCGCTCGCTCCCCCACCAGATGAGAGCGTTGCCAGCCGCTATCAGAACGCCGAGGATCAGCCAGGCATGACTGCCTAGCGGCAATATGCCAACGGCGTACGCCGCAACCATGACTGCCATGCCTAGGAAAAATGGGCCGGTGTAGTGGCAGTGAGTGCGTCCACATCGCTGCGCGTTTGCAAGACAGGCGCCGCCCATCCAAATCAACATCGAGATCCAGATCACCGATCGTGTCGCCGGCTCCAGGCAGAGCGCCAGCAGCATGGTTGCTGCAGGAATTCCCCACGCCGCGACAAGCGTCAGCCGACTTCCGGCCCAATCCGATTTCGCGCAGTCACTCACCACGAGAGTCCGCGCAGCACGATTGCCCTTCCGTGCCGGCGCGCTCCTGCTGAATGGGCGGGCAAGCCACCGAACCGTAGCTGCAAAACACGCAGCAGTCCCCCCGCTTCGGCCTCAGTGTCCGCCCACAACTCTTGCACGGATGGAACCCGACGCAGGCGTCCATTGGCATCGTCTCGGATGCTTGGTGGCTGCAGTGCGGGCAGGTGATTGTCGAGCGAAGCTCGATGGTGATGGGTGTCTGTTCCATGGCCCCAACCGTGATGTCACTTACGGCGCAACGCTATCAGGTACCGCGTCAGCTCCGTCTCGTGGTGGGCGATCAGCAAAGCCATCGCCACAACGACGCTGGCAATGCCCAGGACGATGAACGTACGCGGTGAGGCTCGCCGGCGAAGCGCAATCGCCCAGCCAAAGGCAATGACGATGATGGCGAACGCCGTTATGTACGGCCGGTAGACGACGAAGATCGCCAGATTGGCAATCCAGGCGCCGGCCAGACCAAGCCAGGCTAGAGCCAGCGGAAGAGCGCAGCATGACGCACCCACCAGCGCTGCGATCGCCGCGATGAGGCCCACCTGAGAGACAGTACCGGCATGCCCGGCTCCGCCTTTCGCCCTTGCGTTAGTTTGTTGCATCGTGTTCGACATCACGGCACACTAATTCCTGTAGCTCCTACAGGTTCAAGGACTTTCTCATGCCGCGACTTGTCACAAGATCGCGATCTCGGAAGCTCACCATCGGAACGCTCTCCGAGGAGACCGGCGTCCATATCGAGACCATTCGCTACTATGAACGCATTGGCCTTGTGTCACCCCCGCCGCGTAGTCAAGGCGGGCAGCGCATCTACGAGGACCAACACCGCCAACGGCTGACCTTTGTTCGCCGATCGCGCGCGCTCGGCTTCTCCCTCGGCGAGACCCGCGATCTCTTGGGCCTTGCACGTGGTCACGACCTCACCTGCGCCGAAGTAAAGGCTTTGACCGAACAGCACATCGCCGACATCCGCGGCAAGCTTCGCGATTTGCGCAAGCTCAACCGGGTTCTCGGCGAGCTTGCAGGAAAGTGCACGGGATCAACGGTGCCGGACTGTCCCATTCTTGATGCGCTGGGGAAGGGTGCTTGAAGTGGTCCGTGGTCCAGTTTTTGATCCGAAGCAGACATCAACAAAGAAAGGAAACGCCATGTCGCTCTACGAAATGCGCACCTACACGCTCTACGTCGGCAAGATGGGCGAGGCCGTGAAGCTCTACACCGAGCTTGGCTTTCCGGCGCTGAAGAAGGGCGGCCACGACAAGCACCTGATCGGCTACTTCCAGGGCGACACCGGCATGATCAACCAGCTCGTGCACCTGTGGAAGTTCGAGGACGACGCCGACCGCCGCAAGCACTGGGCGGCCGTGTTCGCCAACAAGGATTTCGTCGAAGGCTTCGCCTCCAAATTCCGCCCGCTCGTCATGTCCCAGGAAGTGAAGCTGATGACCGCCGCACCCTGGGGGCCACATCCGTAGGCCGGCGGCGCTGGCGCTTCCCCAAAGAGGCGCTTCGCTCACGGAGGCTGGCCAGCCCGGCACCCTTGCCAGCCGCGTCGGCTGAGTACCAAAGTTTCGGCGTACCCCTGGAGGCGCTCATGCGTATCGTTGCGCTCGAGGAGCATTTCACGGTTCCCCATCTCGTCCGCCACATCGACCCCGAAGCAATCAGGCGGCGGGGCTTCCGGCCACGGTCGGCGCCGAAGCACGGACCGAACCCCCTCGACCTCGCGCCGGAAATCGGGACGCAGCGGCTCGCGTACATGGACGAGGCCGGCATCACCGTGCAGGTGCTCTCCAACACCGGACCAGGACCGGATCTCGTGCCAGGGACCGAAGGCGTCGCCATGGCACGCGAGATGAATGACCACCTGGCGGCTGCAATCTCCAAGCATCCTGACCGCTTCAAGGGTTTTGCCGTGCTGCCCATGCAAAGCCCGGAAGCCTGCGCGGCGGAGCTGGAGCGGTGCGTCAGGGACCTCGGTTTTGTCGGCGTCAACATCAATGGCACCACCGAAAGGCGTTTCCTCGACGACCCTGTGTATTCGACGATCCTCGCCAAAGCGGTGGAGCTGGACGTGCCCGTCTACATTCACCCGCATCTGGCTCCGGAGCCGGTCCGGCAAGCCTATTTCGGCGGGCTGGAGGCTGGTGCAGCGCGCGTGTTGGAAGCTGCTGGCTGGGGTTGGCACTCCGAGACGGCCATCCATGTCCTTCGTCTCGTGCTGTCGGGCACGCTCGATCGCATTCCGAAGCTGAAGCTTGTCATCGGTCACATGGGCGAGATGTTGCCGGTCATGTTGGCGCGCGTCGACGACGTATTCGCGCTCGACATCAAGCACCTCAAGCGGCCGATCGGACAGCAGATAACCGAGCAGGTGTGGCTCACGACGAGCGGCATTTTCACCGAGCCGCCCTTCCTCTCGGCGCTCATGACCTTCGGGATCGATCGTATCATGTTCTCGGTCGACTATCCTTATGCGAGCAATGCCAAGGGCCGCGCGTTCCTCGATAGCCTCTCCTTGGCGCCCGCGGATATGGCCAAGCTCACCCACGGAAATGCCGACCGGCTGCTGAAGCTCCAGTAGTATGTCAAAAGGGGTGCCGCTTGGGGCGTGCATCAACGGCAACGACCAGGCCGCGACCATCGGTTCGGCACGCGAGCTTTCACGCCCGCTTCGGAATCTCCAACCCACGCTGCACGGCGGGTCGCGCAAGGCCGCGCTCCAGCCAGGCCGGAACGTGCGTCAGCGTATCGAACACCACGAGATCGCGCGCGCCATAGAAGCCGATCAGGTTACGCACCCAGCCGAGCATCGAGATGTCGGCGATGGTGTAGTCATCGCCCATGATCCATTGCCGCCCATCGAGGCGCGCTTCCATCACGCCGAGGAGCCGCTTGGCTTCATCGCGATAGCGTTCGAGCGGGCGCTTGTCCTCAAACTCCCGTCCCGCAAACTTATGGAAGAAGCCCACCTGCCCGAACATCGGCCCGATGAAGGCCATCTGGAAGAACACCCACTGGAGCGTCTCATACCGGCGCGCCGCATCTGTCGGCGCGAGCTTGCCGGTCTTGTCGGCCAGGTACACGAGAATGGCACCGGACTCGAACAGCCCCAGCGGCTTGCCGGCCGGCCCGTTCGGATCGATGATCGCCGGAATCTTGCCGTTGGGATTGAGCGAACGGAATTCCGGCGTCAGTTGGTCGTTCTTTCCGAAGTCCACGAGATGCGGCTCATACGGCAAGCCGATCTCCTCCAGCATGATCGAGACCTTGACGCCGTTGGGCGTCGGCAGCGAATAGAGCTGCAAGCGGTCCGGATGTGCCGATCGGGAACGCGGAAAGGTCGGCCATTGCAACTCCGGAGAGCGTGATTTGCGACTGAGCCTGACAGCGTAAACCGGCGCGAGCGGTGTCCAGTTCACAATAAATTGGCCGAGCTTGGCTGCCGCATGAACTCTAGGTCCCGGGTCGCGCGCAGGAGCTGACGTCTCGCATACCATTCATGCTCCGGCCCGCGCTTGCCCGGGATGACCTTCCCGGTTTGTCATCCCGGCCGAGCGAAGCGAGAGCCGGGACCCAGGGGCCGCAATCGCTGCGCTCGCCATCATCACCACGCATCGCCTCAATCAAGGCCGGAGCTCCTTCAAATTCAGCCCGCCCTCACACCCCTCGCACCTTGTACCAAGGATGCGGCAGCCCCGGCACCTTCATGCGCAGCGTATAGACCGACGTGTACGCACAGCACAGCATCGTGCGCAGGTCCGGCCCGCCGAAGGCGAAGTTCACCGCCTGCTCGGGCCAGCGGATGATGCCGATGCGCTGGCCGTCCGGCTGAAACATCCAGATGCCGCCCGGCCCCGTGCAATACACACGGCCGAGGCTGTCCACCTTCACTCCATCAGGAATGCCGGGCTCGCTGCCCTCGTTCATGTCAGCGAAGATGCTGCGCCCGATCGCATTGCCGCCGGCATCGAGCTTGATGCCGTGGATGTACTTCGACGAGCGCGTGTTGGCCACGTACATCGTCCGCTCGTCCGGCGACAGCGCCAGCCCGTTCGGATACTCGCACAGCGCCCACATGCTGAGCTGCCCGTCCGGCGTCACGCGGTACACGCCGGCGCCGTCCCACAGATCGTTCTCGCCTTCGCGGCCCGGCACCTCGCGCTCGTGGTACGCGCGCCGCTTGTCCGGATCGGTGAAGTACAGGTTGCCATTGGAATGGCACACCACATCGTTCGGACGCGCAAACCGCCCACCCTTGTAGTTGTCGACCAGCGTCTCGACCTTGCCGTCTGCGCTCATGCGCGTGACGCGCCGGTCGTCGCCCTCACACACGATAAGCCGGCCCTGCAGATCGAACGTCGTGCCGTTGCCGCCGATGGTGGCGCGCACCAGCTCCGGCTTCTGCCCCGGCGTCATGCGGAACAGCTTGTTCTGGCGGATATCGACGAAATACCAGAACCCATCCGGATGCCACAGCGGCCCTTCCGTGAAAATAAATCCGGTGGCGAGGCGCTCAGCCTCGGTCGTCTCGAGCACGTCGGGCAGATAATTTGCGGCAGGCATGTTGCGTTTCCTCGCGCGGTTGGCGGCTTGTCGTTCTCTGCAAGCGCTCAGGCGATCATGCGCCATACGGCCCGCGCAAAACAAGGCCGAGGTCGTTCCACCCACTTCCGTCATCCTCGGGTCGCGTGTGCCGAAGGCATATCGCGATCCCGGGGACCCAGCACAAAAAGTGCCGAAGGCTCCTTATGTGTCTTCGACGACTCTTTTGCTGGATCCCCACGCTTCATGCGCCTGCGGCGCACTCGCGCGAGGATGACGAAGGGAAGAGCGCGCAGCGCGCCGCTCACCCGCCCTTGCTCTCCTCCATCACCTCCCGGAAATACGCCTCCGCCTCGACCCTCCTGTTGTGCACCGCCCATCCAAGCGGCGTACCGTTCCAAAGCGTGTCACGCACTTCCATGTCCGCACCGCGCTCGATCAGCAGCCGCAGCATGACGACGTCATTGTGGAGCGCCGCCTGATGCAGCGGCATCGAATGCTTGTGCACCGGCAGGAACGCATTCACATCGGCGCCAGCATCGAGGCACAAACGCGCCGCCTCGACTTGCTTGTTGATCACCGCGAGCCCGAACGCCTCCTGCCGCCGCTCCGCCGATGCACGCTTGAGTAGCCGTTCCAACTCCGCCATGCGCCCGAGCCCAGCCGCCATGGCCGCCGTCAAGCGTGCCCCTCGCGACAGCAGCAGCTCGATCGGCGCCACCAAGCAATGTGCAAGCGTGATCAGGACCGCCTTCGGCGTCGCCTTGGCGCCGGACTCCAGCAGCAGCGTCGTCAGCTCCGCCACCTTCGCGCCGCCGAGTGCGCTGCCCGCCGTCATGACGAGCTCCAGCGTATAGTCGAGATCCGCCTGCGCCACGCCACGCGCAATCATGATCCGCCCGATCGCCGCGATGTTGTCCGGCACGCTTTTCATCAGCGTTGGATTGTTGGCGATGAACCAGAACAGCTTGGGATCGCGGAAATAGTCGCGCGGATAGCAGTCCGGCTCGACCGGCCGCCGGCGCAGCAAATCGGGATGCGCATCGAGCAGCGCACTGAGCGCCGCCTCGTCTCCGGCATGGATCGCCCGCACCGCCGCGCGAAACTGCGGATCGCGGATCACCGGCCGGTCCAGCAGCTCCATGATCTCATTGCGCTCGCGCGCCTTCCCCGCCCGCGCATAGTCGAGCGCCGTGCGTCCGCGCCGGTCGGCCTGCCAGCTGAACGCGCCATTGCGGATCAGCAGCTCCACCAGCGCCAGCGGCCCGTGGCGCGCCGCCAGATGCAGCGCCGTCGTGCCGTTCTTGTCCTCCTGGCGCGGTGACCCTCCCGCCTCCAGCAGCAGGCGCGCTACCATAATCTTGCGCGCGTCGTCCGCATCGCTGCCGCATACGCGCATCAGCGGCGTCTCGACATCGCCATTGGCATCCGCCGGCTCACTGGCCGCCAGCAACGCGCGCACCGCATCTTCGTCCGCCCGCGCAGCCGCCTCCACAAGCGGCCGCACCTCCGCGGCCTCAGCATGCGCCGTACCCTCCACCGCCCGCATCAGCGCCGCCCATGTGCCGTGCCCGTACTCGCCGGCAAGCCGGCGCTGCGCCGCCGCCAGTCGCAGCCCCTCGGCCTTGGCCAGCCGCTTGGCTTCTTTGCGCAAATATTCTTGAGATGGATTGGCCGGCAGAGTCCGGCGCGGGCCCGCAGATGTGGCCATGATGAACCCTTTCCTCGAACGCCCGGTGTCCGCAAACGGGCAGGAAAAGGTGCCGTCAATCGACAGTCACGAAGGTGGGCTTGGCCCTTTCCGCGGACGGGCGGCCGCCGTACGGCCTGCCCATCTGTTACGCCAGCGCGCACCCGCACGCAAGGCGTACATCACGAACGGGAAAGACCCCGGCTCTTTCGCACGTGCCGCGCGAAGGCCGGGGACGCAGACATTGAGGTTTGAGAGTGGCGAGGTGCTAGAGCGCACTCGCTGCGCTCCTGAGATGTATCACCTCTCCTCTTGCGTTCCCGGAGGCGCCGCGCTCGCGCCTCTGGCGCGACGCGGGGCCATCCGGGATCTTCACGCGTGGATTGGGCAGCGCCGCAACCGCGACCCCACTACGCCATCGCATCCCACGCATCATCCGTCCGCTTCGACAGCTTGTGCTTCATGATGCGCTGGCTCGGCGTGCGCTCGAATGCGTCGACCACCGCGATGTAACGCGGCCGCTGATAGCGTGCGAGGCGCGAGGCGAGCCACGCCGACAGCTCCGCGGGCACCACCGCCCCGCCCGCCTTCGCCAGCACGAACAACTTGATCTCCTGTTCGCCCACCTCCGCCGCCACGCCGATCACCACGCAATCCTCGACGGCCGGATGCTGGCGCACCACTTCCTCCACCTCCGCTGCCGTCACGTTCTCGCCGCGCACACGCACGCTCTCCGTCACGCGGCCGTGGAAGTACATATTGCGTTCCGCATCCCTTGAGCCCAGATCGCCCGTATGAAACGCGCCGCCGCGCAGCGCCTTCGCCGTCGTCTCGGGGTCCTTGAAATACCCGCGCGTCAGCGCGCCCGCCAGCCGCTCGCGCACCACGATCTCGCCGCGCTCACCCGTTGCCACCGGACGCCCCGCCGCATCGACGATCGCCACATCGAACCACGGCAGCGGCGTGCCGATCGAGCCCAGTGCGCCGTTGAGGTTCGCCGTCGTGAAGCTCGAACACTCCGTCATGCCGTAGCACTCGCGGATCTCGACGCCAAAGCGCGCCTCGAACGCCCGCCACACGTCGATCGGGCAGCCACCGCCCCACGCGATCCGCACCGGATGCGACTTATCGAGCGGCCCCGGCGGCTGCTTCAGCAGGATCTGCAGAATGCCGCCGAGAAAATGCATGTGCGTCGCGCCGCAGTCCGCCACCTCGTTCCAGAAGCGGCTGGCGCTGAACCGTTCCGCCAGCACCAGCGTCACCTCGCGGATAAGCGGCATCACGATCATCTGCGTGCCGCCGATGTGAAACAGCGGCTCCCACAGATAGAGCACGTCGCCATCCACCGCCGCCGACACGATTGCCGCCGCCTCGCCCGACAGACGCAGCATGCGATGCGAGACCATCACGCCCTTCGGCCGGCCGGTGGTGCCCGAGGTGTACATGATCGCGAACGGCGCATCGGCATCGGGCAATGCCGACTCCGACCAATCTCCCGCCTCCGCATCCTGCGCCGCGGCCGCCGCATCGACGCTCACAATGGTGGTATCGCGAAGCTCGGCCCCGCACGCCGCGATCACAGGCAGCAGGTCGCTCTCGGCCACCACAACGCGCGGCTCCGAATGCATCAGCGTATAAGCCAGGTTGTCGCCCACCGCCTGCGTGTTGATCGGCACCCACACAGCTCCGGCCCGCGCGATCGCGAGCATCAACGCCAGTGCCGTACCGCTGTTGCGCAGCATCAGCGCCACCCGGTCTCCCGACGTCACGCCTTGGCCCTGCAGCCACACCGCCAGTGCGGCTGACCGACGCTCGAGATCCCCGAAGCTCAACGCACCCGCGCCGACACGGCAAAACACGCGCTCAGGCTCTGTCGCAGCCTTGCGCAAAAATAGCTTCAGGAAACCGTCGCTGGTATCGGGCAATTCCGGCGCACCGGTTGCATCGGCCATGCGAGACATGCCGCCGCGCTCAGCTCTTGCTCCCCGCCTCGCGCGCCTTGCGCCGCGCCGCCCGCTCGGCGAAGAACACGCGCATGGCCGCCTGCGGCTCACCCGACGCAAAGGCCTCGGCCTGATAGGCCCCGCCGTTCTCGAACGCCTCGTCGAAGGCTGCCTGCGTCACCTGCCGGAAGCGCGCCTTCGTCAGCCGCATGGCGATCTCGGGCTTGGCCGCCATCATCTCCGCCACCTCGCGCGTCTTGCTCATCACCTGCTCCGCAGGCACGAGATAATGAATGAGCCCGATGGCATGGCACTCCGCCGCATCCATGATGCGACCGGTCAACGTCAGCTCCATCGTCCGCGACAGGCCGATGCGCGGCAGCATCAGCATCGGCCCCGTCACGCTTGGGATGCCCGAGTTGATCTCCGACTGCCCCATACGCACGCCGGGATGCCCGACGCGCACGTCCGTCAGCATGGCCGCCTGGAACGCCGATC
Organism: Hyphomicrobiaceae bacterium; assembly: GCA_046154585.1. Lineage (GTDB taxonomy): Bacteria > Pseudomonadota > Alphaproteobacteria > Rhizobiales > Hyphomicrobiaceae > CADEFX01. The sequence goes on from JBJXDX010000158.1 coordinate 22,577, forward strand.
CCGCCGCCACGCCGTTCAGCGCCGCAAGGCACGGCATATCCAGATTGCGGATGGCGTTGTAGAAGTCGCGCCACGACTGGAACCAGGCTGCCCCGTCGTTGCCGCTCTGGAATTTCTCCGTCTCGTCGAGATCCTGGCCGGCCGAGAACGCCCGCTCGCCCGCCCCCGTCATAATGACGGCGCGTACGCGCGTGTCGCCGTTCCAGCTCCGCAGCGCCTCCGCCACCTCGGCCCGCATCGGCGTATCCCACGCATTGAGCTTGCGCGGCTTGTTGAGCGTGACGGTCGCAACGCCCTCCGTCACGTCCGTGAGAACCGCGCGCTCGTTGGTGGTGGTCATGACGTTGGGACGCTCCGCAGTTTTTGCTCCAGCGCTTCCGGTCTCGGGACGGGAAGCACGTCCATTTCTTCTCCCTCTCCCCGCTTGCCGGGAGAGGGGATAAAGGGAGCCCCGACGTTGCGCGGCACGCGGAGGCCTGTCAATGCCGCCGCCGTGCATGGCTGCGCAGCTCAGTCCTGCGCGAAAAGCTCAGGACTGAGACTACGGTGGAACCAGTGCAAGAGGCTCACCATGTCGAACACCGGCAGCCCCGTCGCCCGATGGATCGCGCGCGAATACGGCGTGAGGTTCGTGCACTCCAGCACGAACGCGCCGATGCTCGGGTCGCCCCGCACCATCCGCTCCACCGCCTCCAGCACTTCACGCTCCAGCGTCGCGAACGGCACCGACGTATCGCCGTGCCGGATCGAGCGCTGAAACTCCGACGCCGGCGGCATGCCATACACCGGCGTCTTGGGATCAACACCCACCGCCTCCAGATGCGCCGCCGCCAGCCCTTCCGCCGAGAACGTGAGGATCGCCGGCCGCTTCCCGCGCGGCAGGATGCGCGCCACCAGCGGCACCTGCAGCAGCGCGCTCGTCGCCACCGGCACGCTGCAATGCGCCGCCAGCTCCTTCTGGTACAGCGCCAGGAATCCGCACGTCGTCGTGATCCCGTCGACCCCCGCCGCGATCAGCTCGTCCGCCGCGCCCTTGAACGCGTCCAGCATGTTCGGGCCCGCCGCATCCGTCACCCGGTCCGGCGTCGCGCCCTTGACGATGCGGTACTGCACCGGAAACGGCCACGTGCGCCCGTTGCCGATATCGCCGTTGAATCGCTCGAAGTACGTCTCCATCATCAGGATACCGATGGACACGCCGTAGTAGGTGCGCTTGCGCTCAGGCATGGTTCGAACCCGCTTGCATTTGCCGAAACTTGGCCACGAGTTCGGGATCGAACTCGCTCCACAGCTTTTCGTCCGGAACGACACCGCCGGCAAATCTCTGGATCGTGAACGCGTCGATCGGCGTCGCCGATGTCCCGTCCACCAGAAGATCGGCCACCACCGCTCCCACACCAGGCGCAAGCTGATAGCCGTGCCCCGAAAACCCGAACGCGTGCAGCAGCCCCGGCGTCGTGCCGCTCCAGCCGATCACAGGCAGCATGTCGGGCAGATAACCCTCCACTCCCGACCACACACGGCCCTGTGTCAGACGCCCCAATCCCGGCGCCACCTCGGCGAGGCGCGCCAATCCCCGTTCGACCCGATCCATCGGCACGACCGCTTTGCCCGTAACGAGATCGGCCTTCACGCGCGGAAAGAATCCCGCCACGGCCTCGCCGCCGCGCCCCGGCCGCAGCAGCAAGGTGCCGTCCACCGCATGCAGCGACGGCCCTGCATACCCATGCTCCGGCAGGATCGTGAACAGCGGCGGCCCGGCCGCGAACATCGGCACCAGTTCACCGAACCTCGCCGACAACTCCCCGGCCCACGCGCCGGCCGCATTCACGACCTGTCCGCACGTCACCACATGGCCGGTGTCCGTCGTGACAGCAAAGCCCGACGCCACAGGCTCTACTGCCACCACCTTCGTCCGATCCAGCATCTGCGCCCCGGCCCGCATCGCCAGCCGCGCCACCGCCTGCGAGGCCAAGGCCGGATCGGCGATGGCATCCCGCTTCGACCACGACGCGCCCTTCACCACGCCTGACAGCACCGGCCAGCGCAGCCGCGCCTCCGGCCCGTCGACCACCTCCACGTCCAGCCCCGCCGCACGCGCATCGCGCGCCGCGCGCTCGATCTTCGGCAGATCGTCCGCCGCAAATCCCAGATACACGTGCCCGCACGGCACAAAGCCACAATCCTCGCCCGTAAGCCGGGCAACATCCTCCCAGACCGCGTGCGCCCGCAGCGACAGCGGAAACTCCGTCGGATGCCGGCCCTGCAGGCGCAAATTCCCGAAGTTGACGCTGCTCGCCGCGGCGCCCGCCTGGCCCTTCTCTATGATGGCCACCGACTTCTTACGCTGGCGCAGGAAATAGGCCGAGAAGCAGCCCATGAGGCCGCCGCCGATGATGGCCACGTCGACAGACGTCGAGGTCATGCACGTCCCAATCGAAATCTTGAGCAGGCAGCGGCTGACAGAGCTCCGAGAATGAAGTCAAATCCACGCCTCGACAACACCCTCGGCTCCCAGAGGCGTCTCACATGCACCGGGACTGCGACATCCTGATCTTCGGCACCGGCAGCTTCGCCCAGCGCATCGCCTGCGATCTCGCCGCCACCGCGATGAAGCCTCTGCGCATCGATATCGCCGGCCGCAACGCGCTCCGCCTCGCCTGGATCAGGACTGCCGCCCAGTCCCGTGCCGACATGTTCGCCCGGCCCGTCCGCATCGTCACGCATCCCGTTGACCTCGCCTTGGATGGCGCCGCCGACAGGTTGTTGGAGGACAATCGCCCCGCCGTCATCGTCCAGGCCGCATCGCTCCAGACCGCCTCCGTCATCGCCGGCGCCGGCAATGCCTGGACGCGCCTCGTGGCCGAAGGCGGCCTGAGCGCTACCGCCGTCTTCCAGACCGTCCTGACCGCGCGCGTCGCCCGCGCCGCGCAGACGATTCTACCTGGCCGCCCTCTCATCAATTGCTGCTTCCCCGATGTCGCCAACGGCATCGTCACGGCCATGGGCCTGCCGGTCACTTGCGGCATCGGCAATATCGCCATCCTCGCGCACGCCTTCGCGGGCCTGCTCCAAGGCAAGCCCAGGCCGAAACTGCAGATGCTCTGCCACTATCAGAACATCGCCCCGTGGCGCCGCCCTCCTGCCGATCGCTCTGGGCCCGCTGCGCGCGTTTGGCTCGACGGTACCGAGATCCCCGACATCTATCCTCGCTTTGCCGACGTGCAACTCACGCCCGAGCCTGTGATCGACATCTCCGGCGCCAGCGGCGTGACCCTCATGCTCGCCATGACGCACCAGGAGGATTGGACCGGCCACGTGCCCGGCCCCCACGGCCTGCCCGGCGGTTATCCCGTGGCGCTGCGTTCCGGCCGCCTCGACCTCGACCTGCCCGCCGGCCTCGATCGCGACACCGCCATCGCCTGGAATAGCCGCTACGAGACCGAAAACGGCCTCGTCGTCGATAACAACGGCCGCGCCCGCTACACCGGCCTTCTCTACGAGCGCCTCAAGGAGGAAAGCCCGGATCTCGCCGCCGGCTTCCATGCGCGCGACCTCGAGCAGGTCTGGCGCGCCATGGTCGGCCTGCGCGACCGGATGCTCAAGCAGCCAGCCTGATGGCTGGACATTGTGCGCTTTGCACGCATGGATTTCCTCGACACGCGCGCGTCGGCCACGGCAGAATGGCGCCACGCCGAGCGCGGAATGATCGCGCTCTAGGGGCCGCAGGCGCAAACTTTCGCAGCGAGAGGACCATGTCATGCAGCGACGTGAAATCTTTGGTGGCATCGCGGCCGCGGCTCTCATCGCACTGGGGGTGTTGCCGGCCCAGGCCCAGGAGCCCATCGTCTTCGGCGTCATCACGCCACTGTCGCCGCCCGGCGAAACGGCCCTCGGCCAGCTCGCCAGGCGCGGCGCCGAGCTTGGCGTCGACTACCTCAACGAGAAGGGCGGCATCCTCGGCCGCAAGGTCCAGCTCTCGGTGCACGACAGCGCCGGCAAGAACGAGCAGGGCGTCGCCGCCTATCGCCGTCTCGTGTCGAGCGAGAAGGCCGTCGCCGTGTTCGGATTCATCCACTCCGGCGTGAACATCGCCGTCAACGAGGTGGCCAAGGAAATGGGCGTGCCGACCATGGGCACCCAGACCGGCGCCGGCGACGTGACGGGCAAGAGGTACGACATCGCCTTCCGGACGCATGCCGTCGATCCGCCGCGCGCCGGCACCTGGCTCGGCTGGATCAAGAAGAACAACTGGAAGCGCGTCAGCATCCTCGCCGAGACCACCGACTACGGCATCGGCCTCGCCAAGGAGACCGAAAAGCAGAACAAGGAGAAGAACCTCGGCCTCGAGATCCAGACCATCATGTTCGATCGCACCACGACGGATCTGCTGCCGCAGCTTCTGCAGGTAAAGGCCTTCAAGCCGGACGCCATCGTCAACATCGGCGTCGGCCAGCCGCTCGACCTGATGATTACGCAAGCCACCACCGTCGGCTTGCTGCCCGGCGCGCAGATGGTGACGTCCTATGACGCGCCCGCCCGCCCGCAGTTCTGGCAGCTTCACGGCGACAAAGGCGTCGGCATAAATTACATCGCCTTCTACTCGCCGAAGTCGGAACTGTCGGACCTCGGCAAGGAGTTCGCCAAGCGCTACCAGGCCAAGTTCGGCGAACCGCCTATCTATGCCGCTCTGAACGGTTTCGCCAATGCCATCGTCTTTGCCGACGCGATCAAGAAGGCCGGCTCCACCGAGCCCAAGGCGATGATCAAGGCGCTTGAGGAAGGGTCGTTCAACGGCTGGTCGACGACACCGGTCACGTTCCCGCGCGCCGATGGCGTGCTGTGGCACAACTGGTCGCCACCGCTGATGATCCTGCATTACACGGCCAAGGACCAGACGCCGGCGACCGCCGAGGTCGCCTACGTGCTCGGGCAATAGCGCGCCGCGAGTGATCTTCAGCACGGAGCTCCTGATCCAGACGGTCATCTCGGGCCTCATGATCGGCGTGCTCTACGCGCTGATGGCACTCGGCATCACCTTCATCTACTCCATCGTCAAGACCATCAACTGGGCGATGGGTGAGTTCTACATGATCGGCAGCTATATTCAGTTCGTGGCCGTGCATTTTCTGCTCGGCCCGCGCTGGTGGTGGCTCGCGGCCATCATCTCCATGGCCGGCACCTTCCTCATCGGCCTGTTGCTCGAGCCCATCCTCATCAATCCCATGTATAGCCGGCCCATGCAGCGGCGCGACGATTACGCCACCGTCGTCACCATCGCCCTGCTGCTGCTTCTGCGCAGCCTCGCCGTGGCGCTCGGAGGGCCCTATCAGTATCGGCCGGAGTCGGATCTTCCTGTCGTCTGGCTCGGGCCGCTGCCGCAGGAAGGCGCGCGCGTCGCGGCTTCCATCTGCGCACTTCTGGCGCTCGCCGCCTTCTGGCTCGTCATCAAGAAGACCTGGGTCGGGCTTGCGCTGCGCGCCGCGGCGCAGAACCGCGTCGCCGTGCAGACCTCGGGCGTCGACGTCTACCGGCTCGACGCCGTCGCCTTCGCCATCGGCGTCGCGCTCGCCGGCCTCGCCGGCGCGCTGCTGGCCCCGCTGTTCATGGTGTTCCCGACCAACGGCGCCGTGGCGAGCGTGAAAGGTTTTGAGATCATCGTCATCGGCGGGCTGGGATCGATTCCCGGCGCGCTCGTCGGCGGCCTGCTGCTCGGCCTTGTCGAAAGCCTCGGCGCCGCCTTCGTCTCCTCGCCCTATCAGAACGTCTACGGCTTCCTGCTCGTCATCCTGATCCTCATCGTCAAGCCGAACGGCCTGTTCGGCGAACGCGGACGCGAAGCATGATGGCCCTCTCCGCGATCCTCGAGGCCAAGGACCTCACCAAGCACTATGGCGGCCTCGTCGCCAACAATGGCGTGAGCATGTCCCTCGCGCCGGGCGAGATCCGCGGCCTCATCGGCCCCAACGGCGCCGGCAAGACGACGTTCGTCAATCTGCTCACCGGCCTTGAAACACCTGACTCCGGCAGCGTCCGCCTCGACGACACCGACATCACCGGCCTGCCGCCCCATCGCATCGCCGCCCAAGGCCTCGTGCGCACGTTCCAGGTGTCGCGCGTGTTCGCCAACCTCAGCGTGCGCGAGAACCTTCTTCTGCCCTTCCTCGCGGCCGGCAGCCCCGGCGGCGTGCGCGAGGGCCAGGCCCGCGCCGCCGAACTCTTGCACCTCGCCACACTGACACCGCTCGCCGATGAACTCGCCGGTGTCCTCTCCGGCGGCCAGCGCATGCTGCTGCAGGCCTGCGCCGGCTTCATGATCCCAGCCGTGCGCGTCTACGTCCTCGACGAACCCTTCGCCGGCATCAATCCTGTCGTGAAGGACACCCTCATCGCCCTCATCCAGCGCGAGAACACCGGCAAGGGCCGCGCCTTCCTCATCGTCAGCCACGAGATGGAGATCGTGCGCCGGCTGTGCCCCCTCGTCACCGTCATGATCCAGGGCCGTGTCGCCGCCGAAGGCACGCTCGACGAGGTCGCGCGGCGCCCCGAGGTCATCGCCGCCTATCTCGGACGCGCCGCCGCATGAGTTCCGCCCCCACGCTGGAGGTGACCAATCTCAGCGCCGGCTACGTACCCGGCGTCGACATTCTCTCGCACCTCTCGCTCGCCGCCGCCAAGAATGCCGTCACGCTCATCATCGGCCCCAACGGCGCCGGCAAGTCCACGCTGCTCCGCGCCATCTTCGGCCTCCTGAAACCCAGCACCGGCCGCGTCGTCTTCGACGGCAAGGATGTCACCGGCGCCAATCCCGCCACGCTCAAGGCCTCGGGCGTCAGCTACGTCACGCAGGACATCAACAGCTTTCCGCTGCTCACGGTGGAAGAGAATCTGCTGATGGGCGCCTGGGTTTTCCGCCGCGATGCGCCGCGCATCGCCCGCCAGTTCGAGCAGGTCTACACCATGTTCCCGATCCTGAAGGAGAAGCGCCGCGACCGCGCCGGATCGCTCTCGGGCGGCCAGGGCCGCATGCTCTCCGTCGCCCGCGAGCTGATGACCTCGCCGTCCCTGCTGCTCATCGACGAGCCGACCGTCGGCCTCGCCCCCAACCTCGTCGCCCAGGTGTACGAAACCCTCGCTACGGCGCGCGCCGCCACGGGTGCCGCCGTGCTTCTCGTGGAACAGAATGTGGAGGAGGCGCTGCCGCTCGCTGATCATCTCTATCTGCTGAACCTCGGACAGGTGAAAGCTCACGGCCCCGGACGCGAGTTCGACAACGCGCGCGTGCGCGCACTGGTGCAGGAATGTCTTCTCGGCTGACCAACGGTCTCGGCGCCTTCGTCGATTGGCGCCGCGTCGCCGCCATCGTGGCGGTGACCTTGCCACCGTTCCTGGCGCTGCCGTTCTTCGTCGGTGAGTTCGCCGTGCATATCCTCGCCATCAGCGCCTACTACGTGATCCTGGCCGCGAGCTGGAACATGCTCGCCGGCTTCACCGGCCAGTTCTCACTCGCCCAGCATGGCTTCGCCGCCGTCGGCGCCTATGGCTCAGGCCTGCTCGTCTATCACCTGCACACTCCGCTCTGGATCAGCATCCCTGCCGCCGTCCTGATGGCCGCCGCAGGCGGACTTTTGCTCGGCCTGCTCGTGCTCAAAATGCGCGCCATCTATCTCTCGATCGCCACCTGGGGCTTTGCCGAGACGCTGCGCATCTTCCTCGGCGCAGCCTACGAGTTCACCCGCGGCGACCTGGGGCTCAGCGTCCCCTCGCTCTACGGCCACGTGCGCCCCACGACCTACTACTACACCTTCCTCGGCGTCGCCGTGCTGAGCCTTCTCCTCATCCACGTGCTGCTCAAATCGCCGGTCGGCTACTTCATGCGCGCCGTGCGCGACGATCCGATGCGCGCGCAATCGCTCGCCGTCGACACCACGCGCGTGAAGCTGTTCGCCTTCGTCGTCTCCAGCGCCATGGCCGGCCTCGCCGGCGCGCTCTACGCCCACTACGTGCTGACGCTCACGCCCTCGATCGTCGATTTCAGCGAGATGGCCCGCATCATCGTCATGGTGGTGATCGGCGGCCTGGGCTCGTTCGTCGGCCCCATCATCGCCGCCCCCGCGATCTACGCCCTCAACACCTGGCTCGCCGCCTGGGGCGAATGGAGCATGGTCGTCTTCGCGGCCATCGTCATCGTCGTCATGCGCGCCTACCCCGCCGGCCTCTCCGGCCTCATCGCCGCCGCCGCGCGGCGCTGGCAGCGGCAAAAGCCGCAACACGGCACGCGAGAACACTCGTAGGTCGCAATCAACGCCAATCTCGGGCAAACCTCCCCCTCTCCCCGTTCTTACGGGGAGAGGGTCGGGGTGAGGGGCGGCAGCAAACTCGGAGCCCGCCCCTGCCCCTCATCCTAACCTTCTCCCCGTGAAGCACGGGGAGAAGGGATACCTGCCAACCTGTGGCACCGCCTCACTACCCCACAGTGTCATCCTTGTAACTTGCGATCTGCCAAGTCTGGTAAGGTTCCAGGCGCGGCGGCGGCGGGAAGGCCGCGTCATCCAAGGGCCGCCAAGCCCGTGCCCGAGTGTGGCCAGCCTGCCGCCAGTCCA
>JBJXDX010000159.1:0-7901 GCA_046154585.1 Hyphomicrobiaceae bacterium
CGATCTGCTGGTGCCCGCCTTCGCGACCGTGCGCGAGGCTGCCAAGCGCACCCTCGGCCAGCGCCATTTCGACGTGCAGCTCATCGGCGGCATGGTGCAGCACCAGGGCAAGATCTCCGAGATGAAGACCGGCGAAGGCAAGACGCTGGTCGCGACGCTCGCTGTCTATTTGAATGCCCTGACCGGACGCGGCGTCCACGTCGTGACGGTGAACGACTACCTCGCCAAGCGCGACGCCGAGTGGATGGGCGCCGTCTACAAGTTCCTGGGCCTGTCCGTCGGCTGCATCGTGCACGAGCTCGACGACCGGGAGCGGGCCGAGCAGTACGCCTGCGACGTGACCTACGGCACGAATAACGAGTTCGGATTCGACTACCTGCGCGACAACATGAAGATGCGCGTGGACGACATGGTGCAGCGACCACATTACTTCGCCATCGTCGACGAGGTGGACTCTATCCTGATCGACGAGGCGCGCACACCGCTCATCATCTCGGGGCCGGTGGAAGACCGCTCCGATTTGTACATCGCCGTCGATGCGCTGATCCCCAAGCTCGAGAAGGCTGACTTCGAGCTCGACGAGAAGCAGAAGCAGGTGTCGCTGACGGAAGCCGGCAACGAGCATATCGAGCGCCTGCTCGAGGAAGCGGGCCTGCTCAAGGGCGGCTCGCTCTACGACATCGAGAACGTGTCGATCGTGCATCACGTGAACCAGGCGCTCAAAGCGCACAAGATGTTCCTGCGTGACCGTGACTACATCGTCAAAGACAACCAGGTCATCATCATCGACGAGTTCACCGGCCGCATGATGCAAGGCCGGCGCTATTCGGAAGGTCTGCACCAAGCGCTAGAGGCCAAGGAGCGCGCCGAGATTCAGCCGGAGAACCAGACGCTCGCCTCCATCACGTTCCAGAACTACTTCCGCCTGTACGAGAAGCTGGCGGGCATGACCGGCACGGCCTCCACCGAGGCCGACGAGTTCATGGAGATCTACAAGCTGGACGTGCTGGAGATCCCGACCAACGTTCCCGTCGCCCGCCGCGACCTCGACGACGAGGTGTATCGCACGGCGAAGGAGAAATGGGATGCGATCATCCGCGACATCGATAGTGCGCAAAAGCGCAAGCAGCCCGTGCTGGTCGGCACCGTCTCCATCGAAAAGAGCGAGATGCTGGCGGAGATGCTGAAGAAGCGTGGCATCCCGCATCAGGTGCTCAATGCACGCTATCACGAGCAGGAAGCCGTCATCATCGCCCAGGCGGGCGTGCCGGGATCGGTGACGATCGCCACCAACATGGCCGGCCGCGGCACGGACATCCAGCTCGGCGGCAACCTGCAGATGCGCACTCTGACGGAATGCGCCGATCTGCCGGAGGGGCCTGAGCGCAACAAGAAAATTGCGGCGATCAAGGAGGAAATCGAGCGCAACCGGCAGATCGTGCTCAACGCGTCGGAGACGGTCGAGCTCGAGCCCGCCAAGAACGGCAAGGCGGCCAACACCGTCACGTTCCCGGGCGGATTGTACGTCATGGGAACGGAGCGCCATGAAAGCCGGCGCATCGACAACCAGTTGCGCGGCCGGTCCGGCCGTCAGGGCGATCCCGGGCGCACCAAGTTCTACCTGTCGCTCGAAGACGATCTGATGCGCATCTTCGCCGCCGACCGCATCGACGGCATGCTCAAGAAGCTCGGGCTGGAGGAAGGCGAGGCGATCACGCACCGCTGGATCAACAAGGCCCTGGAGAACGCGCAGAAGAAGGTCGAGGCACGCAACTTCGACGCCCGCAAGTACGTGCTGAAATACGACGATGTGATGAACGATCAACGCAAGGTGATCTTCGAGCAGCGCATCGACATCATGGGTGAAGAGGACGTCAGCGAGACGGTCGAGGGCATGCGGCACCAGGTGCTGCAGGAGCTTGTGACGGAGCACATTCCTGAGAATGCCTACGCCGAACAGTGGAACGTCGAGGGGTTGAAGACCAAGATCAAGGAAATCTACGACCTCGATCTGCCGATCGAGACGTGGGCGGCGGAGGAAGGGATCGCCGATCAGGAGATTCGCGAACGGCTGACCAAGGAAATCGACACCAAGGCCGATGCGATCGCCGAAACACTCGGACGCGAGGTTCTGAACGGCTACGAGAATGCCAAAGGTCTGATGGGCTTCGTCGAGAGCCAGCCGGAGCTGAAGGCACTGCTGGAGCAGGAGCCGACCCAGCAGAGCGTGGAGACCATCGGACATACCATCCTGGCATCGGGCCGCAGCGAAATCCGCGTCAACGGCGCGGCGCCGGAGGATATGGCTTCGCAGGCCGATCGCATCGGCTTTGCGTTCCAGCGCCAATACATGGAAGCCCGCGGACTGATGGGGGATGTCGAAAGCACGAGCAGCCGCGATCCCGCCACCATCGGCAAGGCGCGCATTCGCGATATCGAGAAGATGGTGCTGCTGCAGGGGCTGGACCATCTGTGGCGCGAGCATCTCGTTACGCTCGAGCATCTGCGGCAGGTGATCGGCTTCCGCTCCTACGGGCAGCGCGATCCGCTCAACGAGTACAAGTCCGAAGGCTTCCTGCTGTTCGAAGCCATGCTGGCACGCTTGCGCGAAGGGGTGACGAGTCAGCTCATGCACATCCAGTTCTCGGCCAACGAGCCGCCGCCGGACCTGGAGCCGCAGGAACTGCCGCCGATGCAGGCCCACCACATCAATCCGCTGACCGGCGAGGACGAGTTCGAGATGGCGGACGCGGTACTGGCGGCCGGACGCGGTGGCGGAATGCCGGTGCGTGAGGCAAAGCCCGAGCCGTTGCGCGTGCGCAAGGCGGCAGCCGTCGATCCGAACGATCCTTCCACCTGGGGCAAGGTCGCGCGCAATGACAAGTGCCCCTGCGGCTCGGGCAAGAAGTACAAGCATTGCCACGGGCGGCACTAGGGCGGATCACATGGAGGCCAAACGCCTCCATGCGATGCATCGGCCAATCAGCCCTTCGCGCTGCAATAGGCCTCGATGCGATAGCCGTCGGGATCGATGACGAACGCGGCATAGTAGCTCTCGCCGTAGTCCTTGCGGATGCCCGGCTTGCCGTTGTCGCGCCCGCCCTTGGCTAGCGCCGCCTTGTGGAAGGCGTCAACGCTTTTGCGCGTCGGCGCCGTGAAGCAGACATGCAAGCCGGAGTTGGGGTCCGCCGGCACTGGGCTTTCGCTCGTACCGAGCCACAAGGCGACGCCGCTCTTGCCGTAGCCGGCCGATGTATCCCCAGAACTCAGGCATGAGTAGCCCAGCGGCTCGAGCACCGTATCGTAGAAGCGTTTGGACTTGCCCATGTCGCGCACGCCGAGAGAGATGTGATCAATCATGTTGCATTCTCCGATGTCAGGAGTGTAGCCGGTTGCGGCTCTAGATGACCTGACAGCGGTTTTCCCGGCTTGGGGAAAATTGCTATGATCAGGCCCATGGGTGAACGCAACGCAGGTGCTGGTGATGCCCGAGCCGGAGGCCGCAGCACGGCCCCCGTGGTGAATGTCATCGCCAGGGGCCCGGATTGGAGCATCTACGACTACACCTGCAATGCCGGACCGCATGATCGACCCTTCGAGGAAAAGCACGACAACGCATCAATAGCGGCTGTGATCGCCGGCTCGTTCACCTATCGAGGCAATAGCGGCCGCGCGCTGCTCTATCCCGGCGCATTCCTGCTCGGCAATGCCGGACGGCGTTTCGAATGCGGGCACGACCACAGCACCGGCGACCGGTGCATTGCGTTCAACTTCTCGCCAGCATTCTTCGCCGAGATTTCGGCCAGCGCCGCGGGGACGAGCCACTTTGCGTTTCCGGCTGCAACGCTACCCGTATCGAAACGCCTGACGGCGCTCGTGGCCAAGGTCGAGCGCACCGGTTCCGGCATGCCGCCTGACGCGGCCGGCGAGGTTGCAACGCACGTTGCAGCGACGGTCATCGCCGCGATGTCGGGCCATGTCGCGCGACCTGCACGCATCTCACCGCGGGACGAGCGACGCGTCGCAGACGTGCTCAAGCACATCGAGGCGCACGCATCCAGCCCGCTTGAACTCGATATGCTCGCGAGCCTCGTGTGCATGAGCAAGTATCATTTCCTCCGCGTCTTCCGTCGGGCGGTCGGCATGACGCCTTATCAGTATCTGCTGTCGATCAGAATGCGCCGCGCGGCCGCTCGTATCGCGTTGACTTCGGAAAGCGTGGCATCCATCGCCTTCGATGCGGGCTTCGGCGATCTATCAACGTTCAACCATCGCTTTCGCGATCTCTTCGGAATGAACCCCGTCGCCTACAGGCGGCAGGGCGCGAATTAGCGGCGTTTCGATCCGGGGGAATAATCTTGATGCTTCGATCTCACCACAAGTTGGCGCTGATGCTATTCAGCGCATTGCTGATCGCCCTCACATCCATCGGAGCCCAAGCCCAGCGCAAGATCAGCGACCTCCCGTTCGTCGCGAAGGAAGGACAACAATTTACCGTCAAGATCAAAACGGTTGAAAAGAAGACAGCCCAGGGCGAAGTGACCGAGCACAGCTCGCGCACCTCCATCAACGATGGGCAGATCGTCAAAGCCGATCCCGATCGCTACCTCATCAGTTGGACGGGCAAGTCCCTGGACTGGGAAATCTTCGCCGACAAGCAGAGAGCAGCGGCTATGAAAGCCCGGGTTTCGCGCGAGGTCGACGACGCTTTCAAGAACATCGCCATCGTGTTTGAAACGGACGCCACGGGCACTCCCGTGCTTATACGCGATTGGCATGCAATGTCGCGAAAGCTGACCGCCGTGATGCGAGACGGCCTGAACAATGCCCTTCAAGAGAGGTTTGCGAACGTAGCGGGCAAATCAAAAGAAGAAATGGACACAATCATCAAGACTCAGGTCGACCAAATTTTGCAGACCATGATACTGCGGCACGACGAACGGACGGCGATCATCTTGTTCGAAGAAGCAGCACTCATCGGCTCCGCTCAGCACCGATCCTGGCAGCTTGGAATTCCATCGGAGGATACGAGCCTTGCGCCATCGCTTCTGTCCGACGCCAACGTCCCACGCAAATCCAAAGTGACGCTCAAGCGGCACGACAAAGCGAAAGATGAGGCCGAGGTCACCTGGAGCAACACCTACGATCCGGCAGTGTTGCGTGCATTTGCCTGGGACGTCACAGTCGCCCAGTTGAAGACGGCAAAACTCGACTCTGAAAAGATCGACGCCTTTAAAAAGGTGTTCGACAAGTCAAACTTCACACGTACTGATGGAGGCCGCGCCATCATATCCATCAGGGACGGCTGGGTCCGGCATATCGAGATCAATGTCCACACGGCCGGCGAGGTCCCTGGCCAGCCCAAGGTCGAAGAGCTGAAAAGCAAAGTAGTCGAGATAGCCAAGAAGAATTGATGTGGCCGCGCCCAGTGACCAACGATCGGCCGGCGGTGTCATTTGATTGTTTGGATTAATTCTTCGTAGCTCAACAGGGCAGGCATGAAACCGCTGCGCGTCGCCATCGCCGGAGCAGGCACGACGGGACTGCCGGCAGGCAGGCCACAACCGGCAAACGGTCAGCTCGTGTGGTGGGTCTCGGACGTGCCCGCATCGGCCGGTTTGGCAGGCGGCGAGGGCGCATGGTGATCGCCGGAGATGCGGTCGGTCAGAGCCAGCAGCACACCCGATACGACGAACACGATGTGAATGACGACGTACCACCAAAGGTCGCGATCGCTGGCGCCCTTGACCGCCATGAACTGCTTCAGGAGTTGGATGGCGGAGATGGCGACGATCGACGACATCAGCTTGAGCTTGAGCGCCGCGAAATCGATGGTGCCCATCCATTCCGGCCAGTCGCGGTGGTTGGCGTGGTCGATCTTGGAGACGAAGTTCTCGTAGCCGGAGAACGTTACGATGACGAGCAGCGATGCCGTCAGCGTCAGATCAACCAGCGACAGGACCCCGAGGATGATGTCGGCCTCGCTCGCGGTGAAGGCCGTGAGCGCGATGTGCGCGAACTCCTCGATGAATTTGATGAGGAGAATGATGATGGCGAGTGCGAGCCCAAGATAGAAGGGCGCCAGGACCCAGCGGCTCGCGAACAGGAACTGCTCGACGCCCAGCTCCAGTCGCCGTATCACGCGCCGGCCAGTCTCCTGGTCCATCGATGGTGCTCCGGTGAGGTCAAGGTGGTCTATGGCACGCGGCCGGAAGGCCAGCAAGCCGAGCGCCGAAGCTTTCCTAATACGGATTAACGGGCGCGCACCGAGCGCGGCAGGGCGGACTGCTGGGCCTGTTGCTCCTGCAAGGCGCGGCACTGGCCGTCTGACCCGGCGCGGTACACGGTGAGACCGTTGGGGTCGCCCGACGTGTCGGGATCGCCGTCGCGCACGACGTAGCGCTGATGACAGACGCCGACGGCAGGCGGAACATGGGAGCGCTCGAAGGCGTCGTAGCCGGCTTGGAGGTCCTGCCAGAAGCCGCTCGCGGGATGGCTCGCATGCTGAGCCATCGCGCGCTCGGTCATGCGGAACGGGAAGACGTGGATATGCACGCGCTGCTGGCCCTGGCTCAGGGCGGCCTGGGCGAGGTCGTAGATCTCGTCAAGCACGGGATCGGTCATGGCGAAGCAGCCCGTGGACGAGCAACCGCCGTGCAAAAGAATGTAGGAGCCCGTGCGCTGCAGGCGCTGGTCGAGCGCATTGGGGAAGCCCAGATTGAAGGCCTTACGCCAGCGGCCGCGATGGCGGCTCTGCCGCGCCGTGATGCTGTAGAAGCCTTCCGGGCTCTGCTTGTCGCCCTCGCGGATCTTGGGGCCGAGCGTGCCGGTCCAGTGGCAGATGGGATAGGTCTCGAACAGCACGAAGCCGTTGCCCTTGCGCATCCAGACCTCGAGCTCGGACTCGGCCTTGAAGATGCGGATGAAGACAGCGTTGCCCTCGGCGAGGCCTTTGGCGGCAAGCCGCGCGTCGACCGTGGCCGTGTCAGGGGTGCCGGGCAGGGGCATCTCGCCCCGCGCCCAAGCGCGCTGCCGCTCGACACGATCTGGGGCGGCGTCGGTCAGTTCCACCACGAGCGCGGCGGCCGGAGTGGATAAGACTGCGAGCGCGGTCAAGACCACGCCGGCAAAGCCGTTCCGGAGTACGCACAAGACTTGCAAAAGCCGCCCGTCCCTTATGCTC
Source organism: Hyphomicrobiaceae bacterium (assembly GCA_046154585.1). Lineage (GTDB taxonomy): Bacteria > Pseudomonadota > Alphaproteobacteria > Rhizobiales > Hyphomicrobiaceae > CADEFX01. The sequence continues at coordinate 7,184 of JBJXDX010000159.1, forward strand.
CCACCATTATCCAATATGGCATGCCTGTGCACAGAATGGGCCAACACGTAGAAGCCCGTTACGGAAAAAATGCGCGGCGTTGCCCACCCCGCACGCAACAGCGTTAATCAGCCTTACCGGAGAAACCGAGACCGACGGGGGCGTTCGACTTGCCAAACGAGAAGCCTATCGAGGTTTGCGTTGGCGACGACTGCGCGGGTACATCAAACGCAACGATAGCCCGCATCTTCGGGCCCGGCGCCATGGTGCGCGCTTCGGCAATCTGTTCGCGCCCGTTCGGCTTGAAGGGCTCGTACTTGAGCCGCTGGTAGGCCGGACACTGGCCTTCGGCATCCACGCGCGTCGCCGCGTTGCCCACAAAGTTGACGTTGACCAGATATTTGCGCTCGCACACGGCGACCTGCGGGGTTTGCCGCGTCGCCTCGAAATAATCGTAGCCTTCCTTCATGGTGAGCCAGAATGGATACCACTTGTGCTTGCGGTACTGGGCCATCTTCTCCGCCGTCATGCGGAAGGGATAGGCGTGCACCTGGAAGCTCTCGTGGCCACCGATGAACTGCTCGCGCGCGAGCGCGTAGATTTCCTCCATCAATGCGTCGGTCATGGCATAGCACCCGGCCGACTTGCACTTGCCGTGCACCATCAGGAATTCGCCGGTGCGCCGGTGCGCCCGATCATAGGCGTTGGGGTAACCGAGGTTGAACGCCAAGTGGAAGCC
>JBJXDX010000160.1:0-17546 GCA_046154585.1 Hyphomicrobiaceae bacterium
CGACTACATCGAGCGGTTCTATAACCCGCGACGACGGCATTCGACGCTGGGCTATGTCAGCCCGGTGGCGTACGAGCAGCAGATGCGATTAGCTTAAGCGGGTGTCTACCGAACCGGCAGCAGCTCAGGGTGATGAGCTCAAACACCTACGCCGTTGTCTCATATGTTTGGCCGATTGCCGGCAAAAGCCAGACAGCTGTGGCCATGAGAAGGAGAGATAGGACTCTGCGGACCATCGTGCTGTGCCGCGAGCGAGTTGCATCTGATTTTGATCGGGATCAAGGCGAATCATCGGAAAAGTTGGCTTGATGCAACGATCGTTAGGATGCATGTCTTGGAGGTTTTCCATGACCCGACTTCAGATCCCGACGGTGAGAGTCGAGAACGTAGAGGTTGACCAGGCCTCCGATCGCCTCACCTCTCTCATTGTTGTGGTTGACTACAGTCCAGGTCTAGCTCGCATCGAACTCAAAGCCTCTTCTGACTTGCCATTCGCCAGCGTTGGTTATGACGCGGCGGCCCGATTGGAGCTGCACCGCCTGATCCACGCCTTGGAAACATGGGCCAGCGCTACGGCCCGATTTGCTCCGCCGGCACCGAAAGAGCAGCGTTTGCAGGATGAGGGCTAGAGTTCAAACTTTCGGCGCACTTGCTTTAGGAGCGACACTGTTGTTGGCACCTACGACGCCATCCAGAAGGCGTTCGATTGATCGAGCAAAGAAAGAGGTCAATCGGGTAACGAAAAAGCACTTCGGTAAGGCACCAGATTGGCGCTGAGCTCCCTGCGCCCCGGCGGGGAAGCCGAGTTGCACCGATCCCCGACTACCAGGTCGGACCACGGCTCGATCCGTAGGGCGCATCGCTCTTCCTCTACACCACTCATCGAGGCTCCGCTCCAAGCAGGCGAGCATCAGCGCCTGGCCATCGTCGAAGGACGGCACGACGTCGATGCTCGCAGCCTTGCTCAAGCTGAGGGCCATCTCGATCTGGGCTTTGCGTTCCACGAGAGAAAGGTCGCGAAGATCCCTGCCGTCGAGCTTGCGCTCAAGAAGTCGCTTGAGACGCCGTGGTTGGCCCCGGTGGAGTTCCTGTTCCCCAGGTCACCGCGGCACATCTCGATCAGGGGTAAAACAACGTTGTCCGTTTAGCGATGCACCCTGTCAGGAAGCAAACTCTCGGAGCACCAAAATGATCAGCAGCGACAAGACCCCCGAAGTCATGGAAATGCGCGAGCTCTCGCTCGACGAGATCGACGACATCAGCGGCGCCGGCCGCGTCGGCGACTTCTTCAAAAACGTAGCCAAGAAGATCAAGGGCATCTTTGGTGGAGGCGACCAGCGCCGTCCAACCGATCGCCCCGGCACGCCGGGCGTCCCCCCGACATAAGGGCGCACGCCTCGTGGCCTCAGGGCCGGCTTTCCGAACGGATGAATGGCTTGCGTGAAGGCACGAGCTTCATGCAAGCCATTGCTGTTTGGTCTGCAGCAGTGGGCGTCGCTGCCAACTTTGTAGGAACCGAGTTACGCGTTGAGATTCGGTGCCACGCGGCCTTCGGCCCCTTGCCAAAGAGTGCGGCGATGCTACCAACGCCATGGTCTACGAGCCGGAGTATGCCGAAGGCGACGAGTGCGAATGCGAACAACAAAGGTCATTCGGGGATCTGGGCGCGATCTCGCGGTTCGCAAGCGCGCACCGAAGTCGACGTCCAGATCGCGCCTATCGCCGACGTCGGCGAGAAACACGGGCTGAAGTCCCCCCCGTGCCCGAAAGTCACCAGGGAATGATCTCGTTCCTATAGTCGACGAACGCCTGGCCGCCTGTGCCCCAACGTGCGGTCAGAACATCCGCGACGCTACGTACGCTCGCCTCGACGTCGAGCGGAGCGCTTGGACCGCCCATCGATGTGCGCACCACGCCGGGATGAAGCGCCAGCACAGTGATGTCAGCCTGGGCATGACGCGCGCGGAAGCTGCGAATGAGCGAGTTCAGGGCCGCCTTGCTGGCCCGATACAGCTCCGCGCGCCCATCGTCGTTTGTGCCGATGCTCCCCAGAATGGAGGACATGAAAGCCACCATACCGCCAGGAGCCACCAATCCCAACAACGCGTCCGCCACACGGATGGGGCTGATGGCATTAGTGAGAAAGATGCCGGCGATGTCGCTGTCGGGCAAATCGCCGAGTGGTACGCCGCGGCCGGCCATCATGCCGGCATTGAGAAACAGCAGATCGAACGTTTGATTGCTGAGGCGTTGCACCAGCGCCGCCGTCTGCCTGGCGTCCGTGACATCCAGCGGCTCGATGGCGAGGCGACCGGCGGATCCCTGCCGAAGCTCGTCCAATTCGGCCGATCTCGTACGCACCGTGGCGGTCACACACCAGCCGCGCCCGATATGCTCGCGCACGAGCCCCAGCCCAAGCCCCCGCGAGCCGCCGACGATCAGCGCATTTTTCATTCCGCCTCCTGCGATACCGCCCGTTAACAGATTGTCAGCGCCTTTGTATCAAATTGCTAACCGCGTTACACGTGGTGGGGACAATGGCGCGCCGGATTGTTATGAGGCATGCGCTTATGCCTGCAGGGGCATTTGTGCTGGGGCTTGGCATAGCTCGTTTCTGGCCGGGCGCGCGATGGGAGGGGCACACGCGCCAGTCCTCCGACATAGACTCGTTCCAGCTTCTCGACACGCTGGCGTCTGTCGTGTCTCGCAATGCCGATATCATCTTCGGCATCATCCTCGTGCTGTTGGGCGCAATGATCGCCTACGCGGTCGGAAACCTACACCGTTTGTCTGGCGGTTCCGGGAACGGCTCTGGCACGCAGGCTCAGGCCCACGACGCCACCAACGTCGCACTCGGCCTGGAGATCGCGAGTATCCTCAAGTTCGTCCGCGACTACATCGACACGAACAACCGCTACGCCGACTCCCTGCATCGCGCCCAGGCGACCCTCGGCTCGATCGCAAAGCCGGACCAGGTGTGGGGCATCGTCAAACTGCTGATCGCCGAGAATGAAAAGATCCGCACCGACGCGCGCGACCTCAAGACACGCCTCGAAGCATCCCAGACCCACATCGACCAGCTCAAGGAAAACCTGATCCAGGCCGAACAGGTCGCGTTTCTGGACCCGCTCACAAACGTGGGCAATCGCAGGCGGCTGGAGTCAGATCTTGCGCGCATGGTGGTTGCAGCGCACGCCAATGAGTCGCCGCTGTGCCTCGTGCTCGCGGACTTGGACAACTTCAAACGCATCAACGAGAAATTCGGGCGCCCCGTGGGTGACGAGGTCCTCAAACTCTTCTCGTCAGCATTGATGCAGAATGTCAAAGGCCGGGATGCAGTTGCCCGGTTCGGCGGCGAGGAGTTTGCCGTCATTCTTCCCGATACGACGATGGGCAATGCCTATCACCTTGCCGAGCGCATTCTCGGCGATATCAAGCGCGCCGACTGGCTTCGCGATTTGACCGGGCACCCGTCCATGCCAATGACAGCGTCGTTCGGCATTGCCCAACTCCGGGAAGAAGATTCTGCGGAGGAACTGTTGAAGCGCGCCGACGCAAAGCTGCTCGAGGCCAAGCGAAATGGCCGCAATCAGGTTGTGATCGAGCGATCCGTGGCAGCTTGAGCGCTGCCACCGGCACGATCAATCCGATCGTCCCTTGTAAGTCTCAGCGGCAAGCCAGGCCCCGAATGCGCGGCCTATCGTGGAGCCCGTGATGAGCGCGTTGCGCCAGTCGGCATCCTCGGTTCGCACGATGAGCATCCAACCTGCACCAAAAGCATCCTCGTTCAGCAGTTTGGGGCGGCGCTCCAGCTCCCCGTTGGCGGCGACAACAATGCCGGCGAATGCAGCCCGCGCGGCGCCGACCCATTTGCCGCACTCGATCGTCGCAAACGACTTTGCGCGCTCGAAGTCCCTGCCGATGCGCTTGGGCGTGAACACCAGAACCTCACCCGCCAGTTCGATCGCGAGGGGTGTGAAGCCTGCGCGGATGGCGCCGTCCGGCAGCGGCTCGTACCAGATCTGATTGTCGAGATCGTAGTAGAGATGCTCGGGAAACTCGGTGCCTTGCACGAGCGCCATGGGCGGCCTCAATAAGTCAGCACGCGATAGTCGTCCGACATGATGTCTTGCAGCATCTTGGCAGCGCCCATCAACCCTCGACATTCCGGAATAAGATCCGCCTCTGTCATGTCGAACAGATCGAGATTGGCCGGACACGCCCAGAACCGGGCGCCGTTGGCGTGCGCATCCTTGATCCAATCATGGACCGTTTTGTCGTGGCCGGCTTTGATATGGATCGCCGCCGCCACACCCCGGCGCATCAGCTTTCCCGCCGTGGCGGCGCAAATAACGTCGACCTCGTAGTCCATCGCGGCTGCAACAGCTGCATGATAGAAAGGCGCACCAAGCTCTTCCGGATTGCGCGGGTCCGTGTTGACGAGAACGATCAGAAGCTTCCGCGTCATGCGACACCTTTGGCCAACGGCGGTGGAGCAACCCCCATGACAAACTCATCTGTGCCGATTTCCTCGTCCAGGAGACGCTCGGCACACGCGATCTCGTCCGTGCTCGGTTGGCCGATTGCAGGCGTCCGCTGCAATGCGCTCGACAGCTCCCACACAATACAATCGCGGATGTCAGTCATGGCCAATGGACGCCCCAGGGTATCCGCAAGATTTGTGACACGCTCCCGCAACGCAGATTCGGGAATGCGCAAGGCGTGTGCCATGGCCGACGTTTCGTCCTCGATCAGCACCGTCCCCTGCAGGGCGGCACTGCGCCCATCTATGTACCCGCTCGATCCCGACACCTTGAGGCCGCCGATCTCGATATCATTGGGAGCGCGGAAGCGCGCCGGCACACCGTATCGCGCCAAGCCGGCTGCAACGCCGGCGCCGATCCGGCGCATGATCCCCTTGAGATCAGCTCCGAACACTCCGCGGTCAACGATGACATCCCAGGCCAGCATGCGCGGGCTCATGTAGACGGCGCCGCCACCCGTCACGCGCCGCGCGATCTCGATGCCCTGAGTCCGGCAATAATCCAGATCAGCCGCCTGCGTCACATCCTGGCTGCGCCCCACCAGCACGCATGCAGGATAGCGATGAAACCGGATCGTGTCGCGCGTCAAGCCCGCGCGATGCCGCTCCGCCAGCGCTGCGGTCATGGCGACGTTCCAACGCGCGGACGCTAGTCCTGTATCGACGATGCGGATCGATGCCGTCATGCGTCGTTGATCGGTTCGATTTCGATGCGACGCCCGAGGGTGTCGAAGAAGTGTCCCTCGTTCAGGATCATGCGGTCCTCCGTGACGTTGGCTTCCAATTCGCCCAGGCGCCGCCGCGCCGTGGGATTGTCGACCGCGCCGCCATTTGGCCCTTTGGTCGGGAAGAAGGCCGCGCCGTCCCACGCCTGGCCGGCGCCCGCAAACATCACCGTGATGTCGTTCCAGTCGGCCTCGTCGCCGATCACATGCAGATACGTGGAGCACAACGGCATGACGCTACGCTCGTCGATCTTGGCCAAAATCACCAGCACGGTGAACTCACCATGCTGGCGGACCATGCTCTCCAGCCACGCGTCGAATTCGGTGCGCTCAGAAGTCGACAACGGGGACCTCAGGGACGTACTGATCGAACAGGCTGTAGAGCGGCTTGCCACGGGCGTCATGAAACCACTGCTCGAACGCTTGCAGTTCTGCCGCCACAGTCGTGGACGTACCGCCGTCCATACCGCAGCCGCACTGCCAAACCGCCCGCCCGAGTGGTTGCATCTGCTCCAGGATTTCGGCCTGCGCAGCGCTCGCGCCATTCCAACCCAGTTCCTCGTGCAGGCTCCGCGCCTGAGCGGCAATCGCCGCATCTTCCGTTTCCGCAGCACCGGCGGCTGACGCCAAGACACGGATCAATCGTGTGCGCCGGAAGGCGAAGGCGCGCTGCCGCTCGGCACGAGCCAGTTCCTCGGTCAACGTCTTGCGCAACTCTGCCTCAGCATACTGCGCCGCCTTCGCGGCCGCATCGAATTCGGCGACCAGCGCCTGGGCACTCGGTGTCATCTTGGCGCCTCATGAGGGTTTGGCGGAGGAGGATGGGAGTCGAACCCACCTGAGACCGTCTGACGGCCCCACCCGGATTTGAAGTCCGGTCGCCCCACCGGGAGCGGGACTCCTCCACTCGATGCTTGCGCCGCATGCGGCACGAACAACTCTATCCGCGCCTCGTTAATGCGGCGCAAGTCCTGCCGGCGAATGGTGAACCCGTGCCGGTCAAAGAACTCGAGGATCTGAATAGCGACCTTGCGGCCATTGTCCAGGCGGTCGCGAAAATCGCCGGCGGTAAATTTGCCCGTTGGAGACTTTGCAGCGACGTCGATCGCGATCTCGGCCATTGTCCGGACCGTGGGTCGCAGAAAGAAATGATCGTGCGCAATCTCCTCGACATCGCCGCGCCGGGCCGCCATGCGCATGAGGCGGCGCACGAAAGCCTCATCCAGCGTCATGGCCTTGGCAATATCGCGCACGCGCGGCGGCCGATAGGGTTCTGCCGCCAGGCGTGGCCGGATCTGCGTCCAGATCTTTTCTTCCTCAGCCGAAAACCTGACCTGGTGCTGTGGCCTTCGTACCCATGTGCGATCAACGACGATATAGCCGGCCTCGGCCAGCTTGCGCACGGCCGCCATGAAGATCGGCAAGGGAAGCGGAGGCTTGTCGCCTTTGCGCAATTGCTCCAGGCCGATGCCGGGCAGGTCGGGACGCTCGGTGTGGAAGGCGTCCAGCGCTTCGCCGACGCGCGCGCGCAATCGCTCCCATGTCGCAGCCCGCATCGCCGCCCGGCTGCCCCCAAAGGGCAGCGTGACCAGCTCCAACTCGGAGACCAAACGTGCCGCGGCATCAGATCCGATGGCGCGATCCCGGACGAACGTATCGAGGTCGATCCAGCTCCCCGGCTCCCCCAGCACCCGCTCCAGCGCCTGAAGCGGCGTTCTTTCGGCAAGCGCCTCGATCACAGCCCGGCGCTCGGGCGTTCGCCGCCGGCGCTCCGGGGCCCGCACATCGATCAGTACGCCACCGCCGATGGTGCGGCTCGAGGTTGTATCACGGACAATGAAACGGTCGCCTGACGCGGCTGCAATGGGCCGCTCCAGCACCAGTTGGATGAACTCGCTTTCGCCCGGCTTGATCGGTTGATCACGCAGCACCACCACACGCCCGGGCACTTCCATTGCCGCGTGATGCACCTTGACCGGAAACCATTGACCGATGGGCTTGCGCTCCGCTTGCAACACCCGCAGGCTCGCATCGACGCGGGCCGTCGGGGCGTGCAGCACCGGATCAAGCACGATATCGCCGCGTCCCACAACCTCCTTGCTGATCTGCGGCCCGCTCAGCACCAGCGCGCACCGCTGCCCGGCGTATCCACGCGTCACCGGCTCGTTTTGCGCATGGATGGAGCGCACCCGTGCCTCCAGACCGGAGGGGCTGACCAGCACGTGGTCGTCCACGTGGATGCAGCCCGACAACACAGTGCCGGTCACGGCAGTGCCGAGGCCGGCCAGCGTGAAGGACCGGTCAACCGCCAGTCTGAATCTGCCCTCGTGCGGGCGGGTGCCGACGCTTCCGAGCGCCGCATCGAGGCGCGCAGCAAGGACATCGAGGCCCGCGCCCGTCACCGCCGATACGGGCAAGATCTCGCACCCGGCCAGGCCCGTTCCCGACAACGCACCGGCAATTTCCGCCGTGACCTCGGCCAGTCGATCATCACTGACAAGGTCGCATTTGCTGAGCGCAACGATGCCGTGCTCCAGCCCCAGCAGATCCATGATCGCAAGGTGCTCACGCGTCTGCGGCATCACCCCGTCGTCGGCCGCGATCACCAGGATCACGAAATCAATGCCGGTCGCCCCCGCCAGCATGTTGTGGACCAAGCCCTCGTGCCCCGGCACATCCACGAAGCCGATGATCTCGCCGCCCGGACGCGGCCAGTAGGCGAAGCCCAGATCGATCGAGATGCCGCGCGCTTTCTCCTCGTGCAGCCGATCGGTATCGACGCCTGTGAGACGCTTCACCAGCGATGTCTTGCCATGATCGATATGTCCGGCGGTGCCAACAATCATGGCGGCACCTCCTGCGCACCCAGCGGCCGGCTCGCGCGACGCTCCGCCTCCTGCCTCTCCTCGAGACTGCAGCTGTCGCGAACTGCCACGTAGAAGCGATCGGCGAACGGGCTGCGCGCCGCCCGCGCCCGTGTAAGCCACGCCAGCGCCGCAACGCGGTCGCGCTCCACGCCGGCCCCTAGGTGATGTGCAGCCCCGAGCATCGCCTGCCCGTCTGCATCGTTCAGCAGAGCCGCCTTGCGCCACCATCGGGCTGCCGCCGCGACATCGCGTTCGACGCCCAGCGCGTTGTGATAAAGCAACCCGAGGCGTGTCATCGCCGCGGCGACACCCTGGTCCGCAGCCTTCAGCGCCCACTCGCGCGCCTGTGCGTAGTCCACCTGGCGATGATCGCTTTCGGTGAGGATCCACGACAGCATATCTTGTGCGAACGGATCGCCTTGCGTGGCGGCACGCGCATACCATTCCTCCGCAATCGCCCGATCTGGCTTGCCGTCCTCACCATTGAAATAGAAGTCGCCGAGCAGCCGCTGACCGAGGGGATTTCCGGCTTTTGCGGCCAGCGAAAGCCATTGATGCGCCAGCTCCGGATTGCGCTCCACGCCCCAGCCATTCACGAAACATCGGCCGATCTCAGCCTGCGCGCGCGCGTCATCGGCGTGGGCGCGCGTGACCCAGATGCCCTGCGCCGTATCGTAGTCACCGCGGGCCGCCGCCGCGGCCGCCTCTGCCATGCAATCGGCAGGTCGCTCCATCTGTCCCTTGACACGCTGCCAGAGGTCGAGACCCAGCACGGTCAGCCCTCCTTTGAATGGAGTTGCAGGCGACCAAGCTGCCCCAGGAAATCGGCTTCATGGTCCAGGCAGCGCAGATCGAAGTGCAGTGCGCCATCTTTGATGTGGCCGATGACCGGCACGGGCAGTGCGCGGAATGCGGCAGCCAGCGCGTCGAGTTGCGCGCCCCCTCCTTTGCGTGCGACCGGCGCAATGACGATGCCGGCACTGGGGAGACCCTCAAGGGGTAGCGCTCCCGAGCCGATCTGGCTCGCGCACTCCAAGACGCTTACTGCGAAGCTCTCGCCGATCGCAGCAGCAAGCGGGTCGCGAAGGCGCCCGGCAAGCATTGCGATCTCGGCCGCCGGACGCGTGAGCAACCTCAGCGTCGGCAGCGTCTCCGGCAAACGATCGGGATCGCGGTAGAGCTTGAGGATAGCTTCCAGCGCCGCCAGACGGATCTTGTCCATGCGTAGCGCGCGCTTCATCGGGTTCTTGGCGATGCGCGCGATCAGGTCCCTCCGCCCGGCAATGAGGCCTGCCTGCGGGCCGCCCAGCAGCTTGTCGCCAGAGAACGTGACGACATCGGCGCCTTCCGTGATCGCTTCCCTGACGGTCGGCTCGGATTTCAGACCATAGCGTTTGAGGTCGACGAGTGCACCCGACCCCAGATCGTGAAAGAACGGCACATTGCGCGCTTTCGCCAGCGCTGACAGCTCCGTCGGGGGTACCGATTTCGTGAATCCCTGAATCAGATAGTTCGATGTGTGCGCCTTCAGGATCACCCCGGCTCCATCACCCAGCGCCTGCTCGTAGTCCCGCAAATGCGTACGGTTGGTCGTCCCGATCTCGACAAGGCGCGCGCCTGCGCGCACCATGATATCCGGCAGCCGGAACGCCCCACCGATCTCGATCAGCTCGCCGCGCGAGACGACCGCATCCTTGCCCCCCGCCAGCGTGTTGAGCACCAGCAGAACCGCACCGGCATTGTTGTTGACGATGCACGCGTCCTCCGCGCCCGTCAGCTCGCAGATGAGCCCGCGCACGTGATCGTCGCGCTCCCCGCGCTTGCCCGTGCCGACATCGAACTCGAGCGCGATCGGCTGCCGCATGGCCTCCACGGCAGCCCGCACCGCCACCTCCGGCAGAATGGCCCGCCCCAGATTGGTGTGCAGCACGGTGCCGGTCAGGTTGAACACACGCCGGATGCTGGGGGCATCTTCCCGTTCGATCAGCTCCAGCGCCTGGGCGGCAATGGCGTCCCTGTCGGGCACGACGACTGCGGACGAGCGCGCCTGGTCGCGGACATGCTCCAGAACCCGGCGGATGGCATTGACCGTCGTGCCATGGCCATAGCGGGCGACCGCAACGCTGCCGATATCCGTGCGCAAGACATGATCCACCGACGGGAGCCGCGACGGCGCGATGTCGGAGGCCTCGTTCATGGCGCGCTTCTGCGATGCAATCTCGACAAGATGGCCATCGGCTCAGTAACCCATCAAAAACGGGTTCTGGCCGCCGCGCTTCCAACCCTCGTCGGCCAGCAGCATATCCAGACCGAGCGTCGCGACGTCATCAGCCAACGGTTCCAGGTTCGGGTCGTTGACCTGATAGAGCACTTTCACGTAGCTGCGGCAGGCGTCGCACGTCTCGGCCTTGATCGTGTCAGGCTGGCCCTCGATCGTCAGATAGCCGATGCCTTCCGTCGTGCCGCAGAGCACGCACTTCACGCGCACCACGTGCCACATCGTGGCGCACAGCGCGCACGTGCAGAACCGAGTGTTGTGCGCCTTCGGCCAGCCGACGACCGAACTCGTCATGGGCGCACTGCCGCATGTGGGGCAAGCTCCGTCCGCAACCGGCTTCAGGTCATCCGCAACAAGCATGGCGGCCAACCGGGCGAAATGCACCTGCAGGGCAGCCGCAACGAGTGTGCTCTGAGCGATGTCCGCGGACGGCTTCAGCTCCTTGAGCGCATCTCGCATGGCGGTGCGGCGCTGCTCGGGAGACGCGCTCTGCAGAGCCTGGATAGCCGCAGCCGTCTGCACTGGATGCTGACCGGCAGCAAGCCGCACCAGCAGTTTGTCGAGCGTGGCTTCCGGAGCACCCTGGGCCTCGAACAGTGCGCGCGACACAGGCGGCATCCCATGCTCCAGCGCCTGACCGATGCGCTCGAACGGCGGCAGCACCGCCGCCGGCAGGTCACTCAGCACCTCGTGCTGAGCCCGCGTCAGCGCCGCCAGAAACGTCAGGTACGGCGCAAGCTGATGCTCGGAAGCCAGAGCGTCCAGCCGCTTGGAGCGCGCAAGAAACAGCGTTTGCGGATCAGGGAGCACAGCGAAGGGCGGCTTCGCCTCTTCGCCGATATTCATGAGACCCCGCTTGGGGCCGCCGACTTCAGACATGAGCACCTCGAACCGAGGATGAAACTCGACCAGCCTTGACTATTCCGCAGCCGTGATCTTCGGCCGCTCGATCTCTCCGTCCTTGACCTCCTGGCGCAACCACTTGCGATGATGGCGCCAGCCCCACCCGCCAGTAACGAAACCGCGCGTCATGGCGCTAAACGTACCGCGAACCCAGATCGCTGCATAGACATGGATGATCCAGATGGTAATCGCGATCACCGCTGCACCCGCGTGGATCAGGGCGGCCAGCCGCAACTGGTCCATGGTGGCCTTGAAGCCGAACAGGCCTTCGACGTAGGCGAGCCCCGGTTCCCAAAGCCCCAGACCGGTCACGAACAGCGTCGCCACCAGAATGGCCTGCGACCAGAACACGAATTTCTGACCCGCATTGTACTTGCCGACTTCCGGCAGGTAATGATCGTTCGCCGTCAGGACGTGCCGGATACGGGCGAGCCAGACGAAATCCGTGAACTCCGGCAGATTCTGCCAGAAGAAGCGCACGAACAGCCCCAGAAAGCCAACCACCAAAACCAGTCCGATCCAGGGGTGCAGCCACCGTACCGTGGCCCCACCCCCGAACAGCGTGCTGAGCCAGTAGAGGCTCGGATGGAACAGCGACAACCCGCTCAGCAGGAGCAGCACGAAGCTGATCGCCACGATCCAATGATTGATCCGGGCACCTCCCGAATAGCGGGGCACACGAATGTGCATCTCGCCTTTGTCATGGTCGGTCACGTCTTGCCTCCCGCGAGCTTGTCCGCGTTCTCCTCGTCCTCTTCGGAGACGCGGTTCGGTCCTTGCAGGATGTGATGCAGCAGGCCGGCCGCGGCCGTCAGGCCTATGATGGCCATGCCCGCATACTTGCTGACGCCCTTCCACAACTCGACGATCGGGCTGATCCGCGGATTGGCGGCGAGCCCGGCATAGAGCTGCGGCTGGTCGGCATGATGCAGCACGTACATGACGTGCGTCCCGCTTACGCCCGGCGGGTTGTAGAGACCGGCCTGATCGAAGCCGCGCGACTTGAGGTCCGTGATCCGCTTACCAGCCAGACCAACCATCTCCTCCTTGGTGCCGAAGGAAATGCAGTGCGTCGGGCATGCCTTGGCACAGGCGGGCTGCTGACCGACAGCGACGCGGTCGGAGCACAGCGTACATTTGTACGACTTGTGATCGACCTGCGAAATGCGCGGAATGTTGAACGGGCATCCCTTCACGCAGTAGCCGCAGCCGATGCAGTTCTCCTTCACGAAGTCGACGATGCCGTTGGCGTACTGCACGATCGCTCCAGGCGCCGGACAAGCCTTGAGGCAGCCCGGATCCTCGCAGTGCATACAGCCGTCTTTGCGGATCAGCCACTCGAGATCGCCCGTCTTCGGGTTCTCGTACTCCGAGAAGCGCATGAGCGTGAACATGTTGGGCGTCAGGTCGTGGGGATTGTCGTATACCCCCATATTGACGCCGACAGGCTCGCGCATATCGTTCCATTCCAGACACGCCGACTGGCAGGCCTTGCAGCCGATGCATTTCGACGTGTCGATCAGCTTCACCACCTCCACGCCGCGATCAGGCTGCGGCGTGGTCGTCACCGAGGCCGAGCGGCGGATGACGTCAAACGGCTGAAACGTTGCCATGGTCCGTCCTCCCTATGCCACCGGGCCGCTGCTGATGGGCTCGATATCCACCAGAAACGCCTTGTATTCCGGCGTCTCGATGTTGGCGTCACCGACATAAGGCGTCAGCGTGTTCACGCCGAAGCCCTTCTTGGTAGCGCCGGTGAAGCCCCAGTGCAGTGGGATACCGACGATGTGCACTGTCTTGCCATCGCACGTCATCGGTTTGATGCGTTTGGTGACGACCGCCTTGGCCTTGATCGACCCGCGCTTCGACCACACGCGTACCCAGCCGCCCTTCTGGATGCCCTTCTCTTTCGCCAGCTCTTCCGAGATCTCGACGAAAAGCTCGGGCTGAAGCATCGCATTGACCTGCACGTGCTTCGTCCAGAAGTGGAAATGCTCGGTCAGTCGGTAGGTGACCGCCGCGTAGGGGAACTCCTTCGCGTCACCGAACACCTCCATGTCGCCTTTGAACACGCGCGCCGCAGGGTTGCCCCGGATCTTCGGTGCGATGACATTGGCGATCGGCGCCTCGAACGGCTCGTAGTGCACGGGGAACGGCCCGTCCTTCATCATCCGGCGCACCCACAGGCGGGCCGTCCCTTCCGGGTTCATGATGAAGGGCTGCACCACGTCCGGCTTGGCCGTCGGTGCAATGTCGGGCACGTCATAGCCCGCCCACTTCGCCCCATCCCATTCAATCAGCTTGCGGCGAGGATCCCAGGCTTTGCCTTGAACGTCAGCCGAAGCACGATTGTAGAGGATGCGGCGGTTGGCCGGCCACGAGAATGCCCACTTCGAGTACGCTCCGGTGTTATCCGGATCGGACGTGTCGCGGCGGGCCATGTTATTTCCGGCCTCGTTGAAGCAGCCGGAGTAGATCCAGCAGCCGCAGGCCGTCGTACCGTCATCCCGCAGAACGCCGAAACCAGCAACCTGCTTGCCCTTCTGCAATAGGAGCTTGGTCGCGTCCGCCGGATCAGGAACGTCTGCGACGACGTAGCCGTTCAGCTCCTTCGCAATCTCAGCCGAAGCAGGATCATGCGGATCTTGGTAGGGCCAGTGCAGGTTGAGGATCGGATCGGGGAACGCCCCGCCCTCCTTCCTGTACAGCTCCTTCAGGCGCAGATGGATCTGGGCCATGATCCAGACATCGGTCTTTGCCTCTCCCGGAGGAGTTCCACCCGGCCAATGCCACTGCAGCCAGCGGCCCGAGTTGGTGAGTGACCCCTCGTCCTCGGCAAAGCACGTGGACGGGAGCTCGAAGACCTCGGTCTTGACCTCCTCCGGCTTCGACGGATTGAACTCGCCGTGATCCTCCCAGAAGCGGGCGGTCTCGGTCTCGAGCGGGTCCATCACCACCAGGAATTTGAGCTTGGCCAACGCCGCCTTGATCTTTCCCTTGTTGGGGAACGACATCAGCGGGTTGAAGCCCTGGCAAAAATAGCCGTTCATCTTGCCCTGGTGCATCAATTCGAACGCACGCAGGACGTCGTAGGCCGGCACATCGAGCTTGGGCAGATAGTTATAGGCAAACTCGTTCTCCGCCGTCGCCGCCGCGCCCCACATGGACTTCTGGAAGCTGACGAAGAACTTCTTGTAGTTCTGCCAGTAGCTCATCTGGCCGGGCCGCATCGGCTTGAAGCCACGTGTCGACATGTACGCGTTGAGATCGGCTTCCCGCTCAGTCGGCAGAGTCAGATATCCCGGGATCAGGTTCGACATGAGCCCGATGTCGGTCAGTCCCTGGATATTGGAGTGACCGCGCAAGGCATTCATGCCGCCGCCACGCAAGCCGATGTTGCCGAGGATCAGCTGCAACATCGCCATCGCGCGTATGTTCTGCGAGCCCTTGGAATGTTGGGTCCACCCAAGCGCATACATCGACGTCATGACCTTGTCGCGCGCCGATGTCTCACCGATCATCTGCGCGATCTGCACGAACTTCGCCTTCGGGGTCCCGCAGATGCGCTCGACCATTTCCGGCGTGTACGTCTTGACGTGCTCCTTGAGGAGGTTCCAGACGCAGCGCGGGTGTTGGAGCGTTTCATCGGCAACGACAAAACCATCGGCGCCGATCTCGTACTCCCAGGTTGCCCGATCGTAGTCACGCTTGGATTCGTCGTAACCCGTGAACAGGCCCTCGTTATATCCGTAGCCCTCCTTCACGACGTACGGCGCGTTGGTGAAGGCCTTGGTGTATTCCCACTGCACCTTGTCGTTCTGGATGCACTGGTTGATCACGCCGAGCAGGAACGCAATGTCCGTGCCTTGCCGGATCGGCGCATAGACGTCGGCCACCGATGCCGACCGCGTGAAGCGCGGATCAACAACGATAAGCTTCGCACCGCGGTTTGCCTTGGCCTCGGTCACCCACTTGAAACCACACGGGTGCGCCTCGGCGGCATTGCCGCCCATGATGACAACGAGATCCGTATTCTTGATGTCGGTCCAAGAATTCGTCATCGCACCACGGCCAAACGTCGGAGCCAGACTGGCTACCGTCGGGCCGTGTCAGACACGAGCTTGGTTGTCGAACACCAGCATTCCGGCACTGCGGACCACCTTGTAGGTCGCGAACGCCGTTTCATTGGTCGTGGCAGACGCCGCCAGAAAGCCCGTCGTGGTCCAGCGGTTGACGGTTGCGCCGTCACTGTTGGTCGCGACGAAATTCGCATCGCGATCGGCCTTCATCAGGCGAGCGATGCGATTCAGGGCGTCATCCCAGGTGGTCTGCTTCCACTCGTTGGAGCCGGCAGCTCGTACCCGTGGAACCTTGGTGCGCGTCGGCGCCTTCACGAAATCGAGAAGCGCGGCCCCTTTCGGGCAGAGCGTTCCGAGGTTGGTGGGGTGGTCCGAGTCGCCCTCGATGTGGAAGATGTCGGCCTTTTCGCCTTTCTTCACATCGCCGCGGCTGTACATGATGATGCCGCACGCAACCGAACAGTAAGGACAGGTGTTCCGGGTCTCCGTGGCCTTTGCGAGCTTGAATGGCCTGACGTGGGCGGCGACTGCCGCCTCCGCGTCGCCAAAACCAAGCGCACCAAGAGCCGACCCTGCCGCACCAGCCCCTGCCAGCTTCATAAAATGCCGGCGAGAGACTTCGATGTTCATGGGTAGCGTTCCTCCTCAGCCTCTCTGCGAGTCCAAGAGGAGTCACCGTATTACAATTCTAATTCTAAGGTCAAATTGCAGCGCCCAACAAAACACCAAACGCTTACCTACTGAAATCTCTACAGATTGTAGAAAATATTAAATGCAAAAATTTTCTTCGCAGCGCACCAAATCGCACGGCTTGCGGGATTCCAGTCGATATATGTCGAGAGCGCACGCGCGAACGCTCGCCGACGCGGAGGTCAAGTGACCGGCTACTGCAGACCTGAGCCCACATCGGCGGCATTTCCGGCGGATCGAGAATCAATCGTCAGAAGTCCGTCAAGGATGGCCAGCGTACCCAAGACGGCATGACGTCATCCGGCTGGGCTTTGTCTGCGTTGCGCGAGTTGCGCCTCCCGGCTGCAGGGCGCTCTCCCGGGGTCTGCCCCCGCAGCGCACCAGTCGACGAGGTGACTAAGTCCCCGTCCACAACAGAGGTGGCGATCTCTCGCTGCGCGTCCTCCTGATCCCGCGGGTCGTCTGCCACCGCGATGGAACCCGTGCCCAGTAAAACCATAAGACTGACGGCTGCTGCTGCCCGATACATCATGCGTCGCTCCATGGGTTGGACGTGAACAGCAGGAGCTTCGGCCTCCCGCGTCAGCCCTCCGTGAAGCGAGCGTCAACACCGGCCTTGGAGCTTTGCGCACTTGGCCGAGCGGACGAGATTGTGCGCACAATAGTCGCCGCTGGTTATCCGCACGCTCGCGTCATCGGCCGCGCGCAGGCCGGTGCACCACGCGTCAGCATCGCCGCTTGACGCTACGCCGTGCTGACGGCCGGTTTCAGCCGGCGGATGGCTTCCTTCGCCAGCGGGTCCAACCCGTCACCGCCTTGCGCCACGTGAGCAGCAATCGCCTTGCGCATGCGCGGGTCCCAGAACAGCTCGATGTGAGTGGTGATCTGCGGCACGGCACGCGCCTCGCCCTGCGCCTGGAAGGCCTTGGCGATCTGGTTTGCCATCATGACGAGTTTGTCAGGCCGCATGTTCGGTCACATTCTTGCTTTTGGGAGTTCCAGGCGCGAGGCCGACGATACGGTGCGGATGCGTGAAGACCTCGAAGCCGTCCGCACGCGCCACCGCAATCAAGGTGATGCCGGCCATGTCCGCCGTTTTCAGGGCGAGTTCCGTCGGCGCCGACACGGCCACTACGATGGGCACTCCGGCCATCGCCGCCTTCTGCACCATCTCGACCGATACGCGGCTGGTCAGCACCACGATGCCGGTGGCGCATTCAATCTGTTCGCGGCGTAGGCCGCCGATCAGCTTGTCGAGCGCGTTGTGGCGGCCAACGTCCTCGGCGATCGCGACAAGGCCGCGATCCTTCGTCCAGAATCCGGCACCGTGCACGGCGCGGGTCTGCTGGTTGAGCGTCTGCGCTGGCGCAAGCGCCGCCAGCGCCGTCAAGATGTCCTGTGCGGTCGCCGTCAATGTAGCGGACACATGCGGAGGCGGAGGCACGGCCGCATCGAGGCTTT
>JBJXDX010000161.1:0-7568 GCA_046154585.1 Hyphomicrobiaceae bacterium
TCCAGGAGGGCAACATCGGCCTGATGAAGGCGGTCGACAAGTTCGAGTATCGCCGCGGCTACAAGTTCTCGACCTACGCCACGTGGTGGATCCGGCAGGCGATCACGCGCTCGATCGCCGACCAGGCGCGCACCATCCGCATTCCCGTGCACATGATCGAGACGATCAACAAGATCGTGCGCACGAGCCGCCAGATGCTGCACGAGATCGGCCGCGAGCCCACGCCGGAAGAGCTGGCGGAAAAGCTCGCCATGCCGATCGAGAAGGTGCGCAAGGTGCTGAAGATCGCCAAGGAGCCGATCTCGCTCGAAACGCCGATCGGCGACGAGGAGGATTCACACCTCGGCGACTTCATCGAGGACCGCAACGCGGTGCTCCCCATCGATGCGGCGATCCAGTCCAACCTGCGCGAGACGACGACGCGGGTGCTGGCCTCGCTGACGCCGCGCGAGGAGCGCGTGCTCAGGATGCGCTTCGGCATCGGCATGAATACCGATCACACGCTGGAAGAGGTTGGCCAGCAGTTCAGCGTGACCCGCGAGCGCATCCGCCAGATCGAGGCCAAGGCGCTGCGCAAGCTCAAGCATCCGAGCCGGAGCCGGAAGCTCAGGAGCTTCCTCGACAACTGAGATGAACCGAACCCCGCCCCGAAAGTGGCGGGGTTTTTTCTGTGTTTGACGAGTTTCGTGCGAGGTGGAGTAAAGATGCGGGTGCAACGCCCGTTGCTTCTCCCCACCCCTAATCCCTCCCCGCTGGGGAGGGGGACACTTGGAGAAACCGAGGGGAGGATCGCATGCGCGGCGTCACGCAGTTCGAGCACCGCACGCACAAGGTGATCCCGCGCCGCGCGTTCGCGCAGCGGATGGCCTATGCCATCGGCCTGTGGGCGGTGCTGACCGTCGTGGGGCTCATCATCGGCATGGTGGGCTACATGGTGACGGAGGGGCTGTCGGTGACGGACGCCTACGTCAATGCGGCGATGATCCTGTCGGGCATGGGACCGGTGACGGAGATGAAGACCACGGCGGGGAAGATCTTCGCGGGATCGTACGCGATTTTCTCGGGGCTGGTGCTGGTGATCGGCGCGGGCTTCGTGCTGGGGCCGGTGTTTCATCGGGTGCTGCATCGGTTTCATGTGGAGCAGGGGAAGGAGGAGTGAGGGGGATGCATGATAGGTTGGTTGACCAGAGTGACCGCACGCCACCAACGGCTTGATGGCAGACAAGACTCGGGCGGCTATGGTAGGCTTTAGCCATGAACGAGAAGGTCCGCATCGAAGTCGACGAAGCGACCGCGATGCTGCTTGAAGCGCGGGCGGCGGCGCGTGGCTTGTCGGTGTCCGATCTCATTGCCGATCTTGTCGGCGGCGACGCACCCCTCCCTGCCGGACTGACGGCTCAGCGCGACGCGGGCGACGGGCCATGGGCGGCCGACGCCCTCGCCGAGGACGCCCGGCGTCTCGCCCGCTTCCGTAATACTCGCGAGGGAGTGCCCTGGGCCGAGGTCAAGGCTTGGATGCAAAGCTGGGGCTCCGAGCACGAACTGCCGGCTCCTAAGTCTCGCAAGCTGTGAATGTCGTCCTAACGCCGGAAGCGCTGGCCGATCTCGATCGGTTGCGTGCGTTTCTGGTGGTGCGAAATCCGAGGGCGGCACGACGCGCCGTTTCCGCCCTCGTTCAGTCCATTGGATCGCTCGAGATTTTTCCCGATCGCGGACAGCCGACCCGTATCGCAGACGTTCGGGAACTGATCGTTCCCTTTGGCCGCTCCGCGTACGTGATCCGCTACGCGCATACGACAGGCTCCGATCAGGTTGTCATCCTGCGCATCTGGCATGGGCGCGAGGAGCGTGGCTGAGCCATGCCCATCACCCTCTACATCGACGCCGACGCCTGCCCCGTGAAGGACGAGGCGGTGCGGGTGGCGGAGCGGCATGGGCTCGAGATTCATTTCGTGTCGAATGCGTGGATGCGGCTGCCGCAGGGGCCGCTCATCAAGCGTGTCGTCGTGCAGGATGGGCCCGATGCGGCCGACGATTGGATCGTCGAGCATGCGGCGGCGGGCGACATCGTGGTGACGGCCGACATTCCGCTGGCAGCGCGGGCGCTCGAGAAGGGCGCGGCCGCCATCGGTCCGACGGGGCGGCCGTTCACGCAAGCCAGCATCGGCATGGCGCTCGCCATGCGCGATCTCTCGCGTCACCTGCGCGAGACCGGCGAGAGCAAGGGCTACAACGCCAGCTTCACGCGACAGGATCGTTCGCAGTTCCTGCAGGCGCTGGAGAACGCGGTGCAGGCGGTCAAGCGCGCGTCGGCGTGACTTATCCCCGGCCGAACACGCTGAGGCCGATCAGAGGGTGATCAGTGGGGTGATCGGGCGTGATCGGGGGGTGATCGGGCCCTGATCGGCGGGTGATCGGATGCCTAATCGGCAGGCACCCGGCGAACGTCCTCTTGACGGTCGAAAAAGTAATCCCCGCTGTGGGACGGTCATCGATACTGTGCGTGTCTCGGATCGCCGGGGTGTGCCGCTGCAGCGATGCGCCTCAACCTTGGTCCGGGAGCCATGACCAGGCCCTCTCGCCCGGCTGGGCGCGGGAGTGAGATCGCTTCTTATGGAAGCTCTTCCGCTTCCATAAGAAGCGCGAATCTCACTCCCAATTTCATAGGTTGAGAGCAGGATTCACGCTTCGGCCGAGGCGCATCAAGCGGGGCGGAGGATCTTCATCCGAAGCGATCCTGCTCTGCCGGCGGAGCGCCGATGCGGGACCTGGAAACGGCCAGCGAGCGTGGGCATTCGTAAGCCCATCAAAAGCGCAGAGGTCATCGGGTTTACGAATGCCCGGCTCCCTTCTTGCTCATGGCCTCGGGTCCGGCGGACCGCGGGGATGTTGGTATTGGGCGGCGTGGCATTGCAGTCGTGTGGCAGCCGGTCTATTCCTAGATTGGAATAATTCTAATATAGGAATAAGCCATGATTCCTGGGTTTGCCAATCGCCGCCGATTCTCCGATCTGTCGGAAGCCGAGATCCTGGCGCTCGCCATCTCATCCGAGGAGGACGATGGGCGCATCTACGCGACCTACGCCGAACGCCTGCGCGCCGACTATCCGGCCAGCGCCGCCATCTTCGACGGCATGGCGGCCGAGGAGAACGAGCATCGCCGCCGTCTGATCGCGGCGTATGAGGGCCGGTTCGGCCGGGTCATTCCGCTCATCCGGCGCGAGCACGTCGCCGGCTACTATTCGCGCCGGCCGGTCTGGCTGGTCGAGAACCTGGGTCTCGACCGCATTCGCCAAGAGGCTGCGCGGATGGAGGACGATGCGGCCGCGTTCTATACCGAAGCGGCGAAAAGGAGCACCGACGCCAGCACCCGCCGCCTGCTCGGCGATCTCGCCGCGGCCGAAACCCAGCACCAGAAACGCGC
Organism: Hyphomicrobiaceae bacterium; assembly: GCA_046154585.1. Classification (GTDB taxonomy): domain Bacteria; phylum Pseudomonadota; class Alphaproteobacteria; order Rhizobiales; family Hyphomicrobiaceae; genus CADEFX01. The sequence continues at coordinate 3,425 of JBJXDX010000161.1, forward strand.
CGAAAATCTCGAAGCCGTCAATCTGCCGGAGGATGTGCGGCAGGACGAACGCGGCAAGGCACGCCGCCAGTTCGTGCTGACGTGGGTGCAGCCGGGGCTCGCGGGGCTCATGGACGGCTCGGTGTCGACTCTGGCGCCGATCTTTGCCACCGCGTTCGCCACGCAGAATACGTGGACGACGTTTCTCGTGGGGCTTGCGGCATCGGTCGGCGCGGGCATCTCCATGGGCTTCACCGAAGCCGCGCACGACGACGGCGTCATCTCCGGGCGGGGCTCGCCGGTGAAGCGCGGACTGGCGTCGGGCGTGATGACGGCGATCGGCGGATTGGGACATGCGCTGCCCTATCTCATCCCGCATTTCTGGACGGCCACGACCATCGCCGGCATCGTCGTGTTCATCGAGCTGTGGGTGATTGCCTGGATCCAGAACCGATATATGGAAACGCCGTTTCTGCGTGCGGCGTTCCAGGTCGTGCTCGGCGGCGCGCTGGTGCTTGCCGCCGGCATCCTGATCGGCGGAAGCTGAAGGCCGATGGCAATAGGTATCCATAGGTAGGCCCGCATCATGTCTCATCGCCCGCGCATCTATCTCGCCGGTCCGGAGGTGTTCTTGCCCGATGCGCTGGCCGTGGGGCAGGCCAAGGTGGCGCTGTGTGCGGCCCACGACTGCGAAGGCATATTTCCGTTGGATGCGAGCCTCGATCTGACGGGGCTCAAGAAGCACGAGGCAGCGGCCCGCATCTCGGCCGCGAACGAGGGACTGATGCGCACGTGCGATGCGCTGGTCGCCAACCTGACGCCGTTCCGCGGCGTGTCGATGGACAGCGGTACCGCGTTCGAGGTGGGCTTCATGCGCGCGCTCGGGCGGCCAGTATTCGGGTATAGCAATGTCGCCGGTGATTATAAGAGACGGGCGGATGCCTACCGGGCGCTGCGAATTGGCCTGCCGGACGCCGACGCGCCCGACACGGAGGTAGAGGATTTCGGCCTCGAGGAGAACCTGATGATCGCGGTGGCGATCGTCGAATCGGGCGGCTCGATGGTGGCCCGGGCGGCGCCGGCAGGTCAGGAAATGCGCGATCTGGCGGGTTTTGAGGCATGCCTGCTTCAAGTGCAGCGGGTGCTTGGAGCTTGAAAAGGGCCCGGAGCGATCATAATTGGCGCTTTCCACGCGAGGTTGCTCGAACCGCCTGTGGCGGCCCGGACCTTGCACGGCTTATTCTCCGGCTTGGCCTTGCCTCGGCCGGCTGGACCAGCAATCATCCGAATCTCTCGTTGTATCACCGTCGGAAAATCCCACCGCACCCGCAATGACGTTGCTCGCAGTCCGCCATGTCACGACCTACCGCTACCGGCGGCCGGTGACGTTCGGCGAGCACCGGCTGATGTTCCGGCCACGCGACAGCTACGACCAGAAGCTGCTGGAAGCGCGCGTCGGCATCTCGCCGGAGCCGGCCAACGTGCGCTGGCTGCACGACGTGTTCGGCAACTGCGTAACGGTGGTGGACTTCGACGAGCCGTGCGACGAACTGCGCTTCGAGAGCAATATCTGGCTCGACCACGCGCCCTCGAATACGCCCGACTTTCGCATCGAGGACAGCGCGGCAACGTTTCCGTTCGCCTATGCCCAAGACGAGATGCCGGACCTGGCGCCGCTGATGACGCCGCAGCATCCCGATCCTACTGTGCAGGCATGGGCGCGGCGCTTCGTGCGCCAGGGGCAGCCGACCGACACGGGCGCGCTGCTGATGACGCTGACTAACGCATGCCGGGAGAGCTTCACCTACGAGCGACGCACGGCCAAGGGTACGCGGCATCCGGCCATGACGCTGAAGCTCGGGCGCGGAAGCTGCCGCGATTTCGCGCTGCTGATGATCGAGGCGGTGCGATCGCTTGGTTTGGCGGCGCGCTTCGTATCAGGCTACATCTACGTGCCCAACCGCGACGGACCGCGGCATCTGGGCGGCGGCTCGACACATGCGTGGTGTCAGGTGTATCTGCCGGGCGCGGGCTGGGTGGAGTTCGACCCGACAAACGCCATCGTCGGCAATCGCGATCTCATCCGCGTCGCGGTGTCGCGCGATCCGAGCCAGGCCATTCCGCTATCGGGCACCTACAGCGGAGCTGCCGACGACTTCCTCGACATGAGGGTGGAGGTACGCGTGCGCTCGGAAAGCGCGAGCGAGACGATGGCAGGCGGCATCGCGGCGGAACTATAGGGCGCAGCGGTACGTTTGCTGAAGCCGGGCCCAACGTAGCCCGGCATGAAGTTTGCTTCACTTCGGTCTTGCGAAGCCGCCGTCGCCGGCTTCAGTGGGGACATTCGATGCAGATCCGCACCGGCTACGAGATCGCCTACGAGTGCCCCCAAGCCACGCCGATGATCCTGATGCTGACGGTGCATCCCTCGCGCCAGCACGACCTCGCCACGCCGCATCGCATCACCCTCGATCCGCCGGTGGCAGCGCACGACTACAGCGACATATTCGGGAATGTCTGCACGCGCATCGTTGCACCTCCGGGGCGGATCACAATCAGCGCGGACTTCATCGTCAATGATCACGGAACGGCTGATCAGGTGGTGCCCAGCGCCGATCAAGTGCCTGTCCAGGACCTGCCCGGCGAGACGCTCACCTACCTGCTCGGCAGCCGCTATTGCGATACAGACCACCTGTCGAATACGGCGTGGTCGCTGTTCGGGCACGGGCCGGCGGGATGGGCGCGCGTGCAGGCGATCTGCGACTATGTGCACGACCGGCTGACGTTCGGTTATCAGCATGCGTCGGTGACGCGCACGGCGTGGGATGGCTTCAACGAGCAGCGCGGCGTCTGCCGCGACTTCGCGCATCTCGCCATCACGCTCTGCCGCTGCATGAATATCCCGGCGCGCTATTGCACGGGATACCTGGGCGATATCGGCGTTCCGGTGATGCCCGAACCGATGGATTTCAGCGCCTGGTTCGAAGTGTATCTCGACGGCGGCTGGTATACCTTCGACGCACGGCACAACAAGCCGCGCATCGGGCGCATTCTTGTCGCGCGCGGACGCGATGCCACCGATGTGGCCTTGTCGACGGCATTCGGCACCGCGCGGCTGGCACAATTCAAGGTCGTCACCGACGAGATAGCGGTCTAGTTGCACTGCGAAGATCAAAAATTATTCCCCGCCTGAGACCTATGCGTCACAATCCTTCCGTAAACAGCTCGTCTACCAGGCCCCCGCGGAGCCTTTCCGCGTGATGAGGGAGGACCATATGTGGCGCAAGTTGTGCCTGTTTGCGCTGTCGGCACTGTGCGTATTGGGTCTGGCTGCCGGCGACGCGTCCGCGCAACGCCGCGACCGCGACAGGGATCGTGACCGCGATAGAGATCGGGGCCAATGGGAGCTGCTGGGAACACAAGCGGTCGGTTTCCGCGTTGACCGCGACGTCATTCACGTCGGCCGCCGCGAAGGCCGTTTCACGCGCATCGCGCTCGAAGCACGCGACAACGACGTTTTCATCCTGGATCTGAAAGTCGTATTTCTGAACAACGAGGTGCAGGACATTCCCGTGCGCGCGCAGCTTCGCCGCGATGAGCGTACGCGCCCGCTCGACCTGATTGGAGGTGAGCGCGGCATCCGGCAAATTCAGATCGTGTATCGGGCCCGCCCTGGGTTCGGTGGGTATGCGCTCCTCAGAGTTTACGGCGAGAAGGATCGAGGCGGCGGTCCTGGATCCGGGCCTGGATCTGGACCTGGCCCGGGTCCTGGCCCCGGCCCGACCGCCGACCGCTGGGACGAGCTTGGCTGCAAGAAGGTCGGCTTCATTCGCGACCGCGACGTGATCCCCGTGGGACGTCAGGAGGGTCGCTTCCGCGCCATTCGCCTGCGCGTTGCCGACAACAAGGTGCACATGATGGATCTCAAGGTCGTCTATGCGAACGGTGCCCCCGACGACATTCCCGTGCGGGAGGAGATCCCCGCCGGCGGCCAGACCCGGCCCCTGGATCTTAAAGGCGAGCGCCGCGCGATCCGCCAGATCGAGACGGTGTATCGCTCACGCCCGAGCCTGCGCGGACGGGCCACAGTCTGTGTCGACGGTCTGCATTAGGCCGTCGGCGGACGACTGGAATCGCGAGGCCCGCCACGTTATGGCGGGCCTCT
>JBJXDX010000162.1:0-70141 GCA_046154585.1 Hyphomicrobiaceae bacterium
GGCCAACGCCGCCTGCGCATAAACGCCGTTGGCCCACAGGCCATTCGCCAGCAGCGAGCTCGCCACCCACGTGCCCTCGCCCGTGCGCTCGCGCGTCATGAGCCCGATCAGGATCGCCGAGAGAAAGCCCATGGCCGACGGCCGGTCGCCCGAGCCCGGCAGCGAGAACGCCGGCGGCTGGCCCTCGTAGCGCGCGCTGTCGAGCAGCCCGCTGCGCGCGAAATAGGCGTTGGAGTCGAAGCCGATCTGGTCCTTGTCCGGCCCCGTCTCGCCGTAGCCCGAGAACGACGCATAGATGGCACGCGGGTTCACGCGCCGCACGTCCTCGTAGTTCAGCCGCAGCCGCGCCCGCACCGGAAACGGAAAGTTCGTGATCAGCACATCGCTGCGCGCGATCAGCCGGTCGAGCGCCGCGCGCCCCGCATCGGATTTCAGATCGAGCGCGATGGAGCGCTTGTTGCGCGCATCCATGTGCCACGGATAGTTCACCGCCACCTTGGGGAAATTGGTCAAGTTGATGTTCGTGCGGTGCGGATCGCCGTCGCCGGGCTGCTCCACCTTGATGACGTCGGCGCCGTAGTCACCCAGCACCACAGCCGCCGCCGGCGCCGCGATGAAGCTCGACACATCCAGCACCACCAGGCCCTCGAATGGCAGCCCGCCCGTCATCGCACCCTCCGTGTCGCCGCTGTCCCGCCCGCGTAGCCTACCCGTCTCCATCACACCCGTCACGCGGCCAGATCAGCAGGGCGATCCTTCCACTCCGTCATCCTCGGGGCGCGTGCGCGAAGCGCATCGTGTCGCAGACATGCCTCCGGCATGACGATCCCGGGGACCCAGCGTAAGAAGAGCCGAAGGTTCAATATTCGGCTTGCATTGAATCGACATTCTGGCTGCCGCTTCGGACACTGGGTCCCGGGTCGCGCGCGGGATGACAAAGGTGATGGGCATTGCCGCGCCTCACCCCAAAACTGTCATCCAAGCCAAGCGATCGTCCATGCGTGGCATGGCTCCGCCATGAAGCGAGCGCGAGCCGGGATCCAGAGCCACGACCTCTCGCCTCCGCGAACAGGACACATCTCGACTAGCGACCCCGCCTATTCGGCGGGCTTCAGCGTCATGGCCTCGCGCCGCCGGTGCAGGGCCAGCCAGATGCTGGCCGCGATGACGAGCGCCAGCACCGGCAATGCAGCGAGGTTCAGCACGGTCCAGCCTGCCTTTTGCTGAAGGAAGCCAGCGGAGGCCGCCGCCGCCGCCGTCGTCGCATAGACAATGAAGTCGTGGCTGGCCTGCACCTTGGCGCGCTCAGCGGCCGTATAGGTCTGGGTGAGAAGTGTGGAGCCGCCGACGTAGGTGAAATTCCAGCCCAGACCGACAAGGGCGTTGGCGATCAGGAAATTCATGAAGTCGATGCCGGCGAGGTTCACAAGCGCGCAGCCCACCTCGATGAGAGCGCCCGTCACGATGATCGGCAGCACCCCGAAACGCGCAATCAGGGCGCCGGTGAAGAACGACGGCAGAAACATCGCGATGATGTGCATCTGGATGACGGTGGCGCTGTCGCTGAAGCCGTAGCCGCAGGCGAGCATGGCCAGAGGCGTCGCGCTCATGACCAGCGTCATGACGGCGTAGCCGAACATCGACGATATGAGCGCGACCGGATAGGTCGGCTGGCGCATGATGACGGACATGGGCCGGCCGCCCTCGGCCTTTTCCGCCGCGGTCAGAGAGGGAATGCGCACACCCTGGACCACCAGGAGGCTGACGACGCTGACCATGGCGATCGCGACGTAGACGCCCATGAAGGTGATGGGGTCGAACCAGTTGACGGTCCACTTCGCCAACTGCGGACCGACGAAGCCGGCGATCACGCCGCCCGCCATGACGAGCGAGATGGCCTTCGGCTTGAAGGCCGGCGGCGAGGCATCGGCTGCGGCAAATCGGTAGTACCACGCGAAGGCCGCGGAGGCGCCCTGCAGCAAGGCCGACGCGCACAGCAACGAGAAATCCTGACGCCAGATGGCGTAAGCGCCGAGCAGGCCAAACAGCACGCCCAGGATCGTCCCGATGGAAAAGCCGGCCCGGCGGCCGATACGGCCCATCAGCAACGAGGCCGGGATCGTCGTGATCATGATGCCGACGTGGTTAAGGAAGATCGGCAGCGTCGCGAGCGACTTGTCGGCACCGAGCAGGGCATACCCGGCCAGCGGCGATGCGGCGATGCCCATGCCCTGCACGGACATGAAAAGGCCCTGCGAAATCGCAAGCACCCCAACGTTCCGATAGACTTGTGCGGTCGGGCCAACCGTGGCGGACATGCGAAAGCGTTTCCCCAGAATGACCTATTGTTTGACAACGCTTTTGCTACAAGCGCCCGAGATTGGCAAAGATATTTCCGCGCATGGCTGGCCTGCAATAGCGGGCTCCCGGCCACAACACTTCGCGCGAGCTTGAGCCCAGACCGAAACACTGCCATTCATGGCCCCCGACGGCCGGGCAGGATGCATGAGCCGCACGACGCACAGGGAGTTAAGCGATGGACCGTAAGCTTTGGGAAAAAGGGCTCAATGCCCGCAAGTCGACGCTCGGCGCGGAGTACGTCGAAAAGAGCCTGTCAACGGCGGACGACTTCAACAAAGAATTCCAGGACATGCTCAACGAGTTCTGCTGGGGCGCCATCTGGGGCGACGACCGCCTGCCGCCCAAGACCCGATCGATGATCAATCTCGGCATGCTCGCTGCCCTCGGGCGTATGCACGAATGGGAGCTTCACCTCAACGGCGCGCTGAACAACGGTGTGACGCAGGACGAGCTGAAGACCATCCTGCACCAGATCGCCATCTATTCGGGATTCCCGGCCGGCGTGGAATGCTTCCGCATCGCCCGCAAGGTGCTCGCCGAACGCGCCGCCAAGAAGGCGTAGCGGCTACAGCGTTGTGACGTCACTGACGGCAACGACGATGACCGTGGTGTTGTCCTGCATTGTGTCACCCGCACGATCGACAGCTTCGATCAGGGCTGCAGCAGTGGCATCGGCACCATCGGACGCATGTGTGGCGACGAGGCGGGCAATGGCCTCGTCGCCCAATGTATGAATGCCGTCGCTGGCCACGATCACCACATCCCCGCTCTCCAGCGTCAGCGGACGGCGCGAGATATCGATGAGGTCCAGTTCCTCGCCCGACACGGCGGAGCGCAGGTAGTGGCGTCGCGGATCGACCTTGGCCTGATCGAGCGATAAACGACCGTCGGCCACAAGCCGGTCCAGCATCGGCGCCAGGGAGTGATCCTCGTTGAGGCGGGCAATTTCCCCGCGCCGGATCAGGTATAACGGGCTGTCGCCGACGCTCACCCACTGGGCACCGTGCGCTCCGAATGCAACGCCGACCAATGTAGCGCCCATGCCGCTCAATTGAGGATTGCCGCTGACGGTATCCGCGATTGCGCTATTGGCAGCCGTCAGGGCAAACTTGAGCCGTTCCTCGATGGCGCCCGCGTGCGCAACGAGCGCCTCGAGGAATGCGGCGCAAACAGTGCCGCTCGCCAGCGCGCCGCCGGCATGCCCGCCCATGCCGTCAGCAAGGATGGCGACCAGCGCGACGCGCCCGTCATCCGAAAATGCCTCGGGACCACACTGCCATACGGCCGAAGCATCTTCCTGGTAGGTGCGCTTGCCTTGGCTCGCGCGGCTCGCATGACGAAACTGCAGCATCAGCCCTTGAGCTCGGTCAACTCTGCCCAATCGAATTCCGCGCCGCAGAATGGCACGAACACGAGCTGCGTGCGGCCCATGGTGATGAGATCCATGGCGGAGAGCTCAACGGCGCCGGTCGGCTTGCGATCGTTCAGCGCGACGATGTTGGTCTTGGCCAAGTTTGGAACCAACAGGAACGTGCGATCCGTCGAATCGTAGCGGATAAAGGCCTGCTCCTCGCTCGAAATGGTATCGTCACCGAAATCGATCGGAATGCGCTGGCTCGAGCTGCGGCCGACGGCATTGTTGCCTTCGTAGATGGGGCGAAAGGCCCCAAGCCCCGGTCCGGCGACGATCACCAGCCAGCCGACCACCGGATCCTGGAAAAACTCAACGGTCTTGGCCTTGGACTTCCCGCGGATCAGTCGCGTGCGCTCGGCCTCGCCGCCCTCAGGGCTCTTGGCGGCCGTGGCGCCGCGCGCCGCGCGGGTCGGCGGGGCATCCATCTCGACATGGGCATGCTCGGGACGCTCGTACACGCCTCGCGCCTCACGTGCCGCCTCGGCTGCGCTTGGTCCGCGATTCAGAACCGTAGTTTGAACTTCCTTCTCTCCTTTGTCGTCGCCGGCGCTCATCTCGATGACGGCAGGCAGCGTGGAGCCCTTTTCGGGCGCCGGTTGCGATCTATCCTCGCGCCCGGCCGCCGCCAGGGCCTGCCTGAGCGAGCCCAGTAGTCTCGTCTGCGTCACGGGAACCGCAGTCCCCGCACGCTCCGGTTTATTGGCCATGTCTCTCCTCCGACGGTGATCCGCGCACACATGGAAATTCAGGCAGGAATGGTAAGAGCGATCGGCTCGCAGCGGAACGTGACCTGCGTGCTGCCGAGCGTGATGGTGTCGCCATCCCTGAGGCGAGCCCGCGCCTTCGGGCGTCCGTTGACGAAGACGCCGTTGCCCCGCCCGCCGCTGACGTCAAGTACCACGAATTCGGCGTCCGGCGTCCTTTGAATGAGGGCGTGGTGCCGGTGCACATTGGGATCTGCCAACCGCAGATCGTTCTCCTCGTCGCGGCCGATGCGAAGCAACTCGCCGGCCATCCGCATGCGGATCGGGCGCGGTCCGTCGACGTTGATCCAGGCATTGGCGGTGCGGGGCAACCGGGCCGCTTCCCGCGCCTGCCGGTTCCTTACGGCATCCGATGCGCGCAGTTCCGCGACGTGGCGCACTCGGCGCCCCGCCGACATCACGAGCGCAATGACCGGCACGACAATGACGGCGCCGAGCCCGACGATGATGGCGGGCGTGCGTTCCTGTCCCAATCTGAGTGTGTCGACCAGATGACCACCAAGCGTTAGCGCCGCCCCGGCCGAATCCACGGCCAGGGCAGAGATGCGAGCGATGCTGGCGCCATCCGCTGCGCCCATCGGTGCAACGGCGATCCAGATAGCGACCGCTCCCGTCAGGAGCAGCACGACAAATGCAACGTTCAGGCGCGACATGCGTGGCCTCTTGATTCGGGCATTGTGACGGCGCATGTCGGCAGGAACATGGCTGCGCACAGCTTTCAACCGCGCCACCGGCGGTTGCAGCATGCCGGCGGGGTCTACAAGTCCCTTGTTCCGCCACATTATTGGCGGCATATCGACATGGGACTGAGAGATTCGGCGGCGGTCAGACGGATCGGCAGGATGCGTTTCCGATTAGCCGGATATCCCTTGCCTCTCGCACGCCCGGTACAGTCGTTCAATCGAGAGACATGACGAACCTTCTCGCCCTGCCCACGGGCACGATGCTCGCCGATGACTACCGCATCGAGCGCGTCCTCGGTGCGGGCGGGTTCGGCATTACGTACCTGGCCGAAGAGCAGCCGCTCGCCCGCCGAATTACGATCAAGGAGTATTTTCCGGCCGACTACGCCGCCCGTGACGGCGCCATCGATGCGTCGCCGCGCTCGCAGGATTGCGCGGGCGATTATACCTGGGGCCTCGACCGGTTCCTGGAAGAGGCACAGACCCTCGCCAGGTTCGACCACCCCAACATCGTGCGCGTCTATCGCTATTTTCGCGCCAACAAGACCGGCTACATGGTCTTGCATTTCGAGGAAGGCCAGAGCTTCAAGAGCTGGCTCAAGTCGCTTGGGCGAGCGCCGCGCCAGAATGAGCTCGACCGCATCATCGCCCCGCTGCTCGACGCGCTGGAGCTCATCCACAATGCGGATTTCCTGCACCGGGACATCGCGCCCGACAACATCATCATCCGCAAGGACGGATCCCCGGTCCTGATCGATTTCGGGTCGGCACGCGGCGAGATCGCGCAGCACTCCATGACGGTCAGTGCGCTGGTGAAGCCGGGCTACAGCGCCTACGAGCAATACGCGACAACCAGCCGGCAGCAGGGCCCGTGGTCGGACATCTATTCGCTGGGCGCGACGCTATACCAGGCGGTGACGGGAAAACGGCCGCCGGATGCCCCCTCCCGCATGATTACGGACGAGATGGTTCCGGCACGCGACGCGGCGCTGAGCTCGTATCGCCCGACATTTCTCGCCGCTATCGACAAAGCGCTAAAGCTGGAAATCTCCCAGCGCCCGAAATCGATTGCCCTATGGCGCAAAGAGCTGCTCGAAGTGTCGGCGGCAGCCGAAGCAGCCGTCGAAACGCCGCCGCCAAAACCTGCGGCAGCTGCGCTTGCAGGCCGCATCGCGCAGCAAGGCAAGGCCGCAAAGGCACCTGCCGCGGCACCGAAAGCGCTGCTGGAAAATTCCGTGGCTGTGATCATGCGTTTGTTCAAGGGCGAAGAGCCCGTTGCAGACGCTCTCGCCAAGCCCGCAAAGCCGAAAGCACGCGCCAAGGTAATCTCTGCGCCGCCGATCGAGGTCAAGCCCAAAGCCAAGACGGCGAAATCCGAACGGCGCGTCGAGCCTCGGCCGATGCGCTCCAAGCGGCGTTGGCGGCCGCTGGCCATCAAGCTGATGATCGGTTTGGGTGTCGCATCGGCTGCGGTGGCCATGCAGGACCATTTTCCCGTCGTTGACCGCCGCGGGCCCATCACGGGTTCAACGCAATCAGCGAGCCCTGCTCTTCCCGTGACAGCACAAATGGCCGCTCCTCCCGTTGTGAGCCAATTCAAGGGGCACTCGGGACCGGTCAAAGGCGTGGCATTCGCCGGTGACGGACGATGGATCGTGTCCACCGGCGGCGACAGCACAGTGAAAATCTGGAATGCCTCGACGCGCACGCTCGTCCGCACGGTGACGCTCGATGCAGGAGCGGCGACGGCGCTCGCCGCCGAAGGCCGTCGTGCCGTGTCGGGGCACAAGGATGGCTCCGTGTCGGTGTGGGACTTGGACGCCGGCGAGAAGGTCGCGACCTTCAAGCGCAATGACGCGATGATTTCGGCTGTCACTTTCATGGGAACGCAGGATCGCTTCGCGGCATCGGCTCACGATGGGGCCGTGACCCTGTTCGATGTGGCGGCAAGAGGTGGTGCGATCCCGGTCCTCGAAGGACACGAAGGGGCTGCGGACGCCATGGCGTATTCGTCGGGCGGCGGCTATCTCGCGTCGGGCGGCGCCGATCGTACGATCAAGCTATGGAACGCCGCGAGCTACAGCCTCATGCGGACGTACCGCGGACACAACGACGCCGTGACCGCGCTGGCGCTGACGACAGACGGACGCTTGCTCGCCTCGGCCAGCCTCGATGGTGCCGTACGCCTGTGGTCCACGTCGTCGGGGCGCACCTTTCGATCCGTCCGCCTGCACAAAGCGCGGGTGAGCGTCCTCGCATTTTCTCCCGACGGTCAGATGCTTGCGTCAGCCAGCGAGGATGGCTCCGTGCGCTTGTGGGAGTTCCGGCGCGCCCGCGGTGCCCGCGTGGTGGCAGCACTTGGAACAGACGTCCGCAGCCTCAGCTTCTCCCCGGACGGCCGGCGCCTTGCATCGGCCGGCGGCGACGGTATCGTGCGCCTCTGGGAGGTGGCGGGGATCCGACAGGGGCCGTAAGACACCTCTGAGGTCCGGAGGAGACAGCATGCCTTCCATCTATCGCGGCGTATTTCCCATTGCGCCGACGCCCTTCACGGACAGCGGCGAACTGGACCTCGATGGCCAACGCCGTGTGCTGGACTGCATGGTCGACCAGGGCGTCGACGGCATCTGCATCCTCGCCAACTACTCCGAGCAATTCCTGCTCACGGACCGGGAGCGCGAGACGCTGCTGGACGTGTGCCTGTCACATGTCGCCGGTCGCGTGCCGGTCATCGTCACGTGCAGCCATTTCAGCACGCAGATTGCGGTCGAGCGAGCCCAACAGGCTGCATCGGCGGGTGCGAAAATGCTCATGCTGATGCCGCCCTACCACGGGGCGACGCTGCGGGCGGGCGATACCGGCATGGTCGAGCACTTCGAGCGCATCGCCGCTGCCGTGCAGATCCCCATCATGGTGCAGGATGCGCCGCTCAGTGGCGTTGGCCTGTCGGTGCCGTTCCTCGTGCAACTGGCCAGAAAGGCGCCGCAGGTCTCCTATTTCAAGATCGAAGTGCCGGGGTCGGCCGCCAAGCTGCGCGCGTTGATCGAGGCGGGCGGCGATGCCATTGCCGGGCCGTTCGACGGCGAGGAATCGATCACACTCATGGCCGATCTCGACGCAGGCGCCACGGGAACCATGCCAAGCGCACTCCTGCCCGATCTCATCAAGGGTGTGGTGACGCACTATCAGGCCGGCCGGCGCAAGGAGGCTGCGGCGCAATACGCGCGCATCCTGCCGCTCATCAATTTCGAGAACCGCCAGTGCGGACTGCGCGCCACCAAAACCGTAATGATGGAAGGCGGCGTCATCAGAAGCGATTTTGTTCGCCATCCATTGGAACCGATGCACTCCGCCACGCGTCAAGGGCTGCTAGAACTCGCGCGCGAGGTGGAACCGCTGGTATTGCGTTGGGGAAAATAAGGCAGCGGGTCGCAACATTTGCCGCCGCGGGCGACGATAGTTGAACCTGGGGCGGGTGCGGGCATGACACACGAACGGCCCGCCTGCAGTGCTAAACTTCGGTTGATTCGACGGGCCGGACAGGGCAACGGCTCCGCGTGATCTTTCGAGGCAAGAGCGGGGAAGACACCATGTTCGGCTGGCGAAAGAAGCAGGAAGGCTTCGAGTGGCACAAGTACGTGCGCACCACCATCAAGGTGCGGCGTGAGGCGCGGCGCGACAAGGTCGATCGCATGAAACGATCGGCCGCGGAGGGCGTGAAAGCAGCTGGCAAGGCGGCTGGTGAAGGAGCCAAGGCTGCCGGCGAGGCTGCCGGCTCCTTTGCGCGCGAGGGAGCACATCAGGCCGCCTACGGCGCACGGGCCGCGGCAGGCGCGGCGGGTTCGATGGCGAAAAGCGGCGCCCAGAAATTCGGCGCGGGCGCGCGCGTGGCTGCGTCAGCAACTGCTGCGCATACGTGGGCGGGCATCCTGGGCTTTGGCCGGGGGTGTGCCTATGCCGCGTCGGCCACGGGCCGGGGCTTCACCCGAGCGCTGCACTCCGACGCGCTGCAACCCGCGCTGCACCTTCTCGGCCGGCCCGGTGTATCCAGTCCTCTCGCTATTGCAGGCGTCATCGGGCTGATGGCCGGTATCACGCGCCCTGCGATGGGTTTCGGTCTCGACCGCGACGCCGGCATCGGGCTGCTGCTCGGTCTCATCTGCTTGGTGCTCGCCTATGTGCCGCGCGTTGTCCTCGGAACGGCACCAGCACTGCCGACGCCGCTGGCACGGCTCGATCCGCAATGGCGCCGCATCGGCGCCTACGCGTCAGTCATGCTGGTTGCTGGAGCGATCGTCTGGAGTTTCCTGCCGGAGCGCAGAACGCTGCCCGGACTGGGGCAGCTCTCCAGCATGACGTTGGGCAGCAGCCAGACCGTCGAGGGTCGTGCCACCGTCCTCACCGGCGACCTTATGCGCGTCGATCATACACTGGTGAAGCTAGCTGGCGTCGAGGCACCCGAGCGCGAGCAACGGTGCCAGCGGCCCGGCAACAAACGGTGGCGCTGCGCCGAGGCTGCGACCGATGCTTTGGCGAGACTGACCCGGCGCCGCCCGATCACGTGTCAGACGAAGGGCACCGATGCGCTCGGCCGCCTGAAGGCTGTTTGCTACGACGGCACCACCGACATTGCCGCAGCGCTCGTGAGCGGCGGCCATGTGTTTGCCGAGTCGGGCTTCATGTCCCGCTATGCGCAGCAGGAGGCGGCGGCCAAGTCGGCGAAGCTCGGTCTGTGGAGCGGAGAGAGCGAGCGGCCGGGCGACTTCCGTGCCAGAGCGTGGGACGAGGCCAAGCGCACCGCGCCCGAAGGCTGCCCGATCAAGGGGCACCTCGCCGGCAACGCCAAGCTCTATGTCCTGCCCTGGTCGGCAGACTATCACCGCGTTCGTATCAGCAAGGCACGGGGCGAACGCTGGTTCTGCAGCGAGCAGGAGGCGATTTCGGCAGGCTGGAGACCGGTCGAGCGCGGCTGATTATGCTTGCCACGCCGAACCTCAGCCTCTGATCTGGCCGCCCGTGGCGCGTTGGACCTCGGCGACGATTTTGGCCGATACAGCTTCGATCTCCTGATCGGTCAGCGTTTTGACCTTGGGTGCCAGCATAACGGTGATGGCGAGAGATTTCTTATCACCAGCTAGGGTGCCGCCGTCGAACACGTCAAACACCAGAACGCCAGCGATCAGTGCTTTGTCAGCCGAAAATGCAGCCTTCACGATATCTCCGGCCGCGACCTCTCTTCCAACTACGAAAGCAAAATCGCGAGTGACCGGCTGAAAAAGAGCGGTGTCGAACGGAGGCCGCGTTCGCGCCTTACGCTTCTCGGCGGGCAACGCATCGAGAAATACTTCGAATGCCGCGACCGGCCCCGCCACATCGAGGGCATTCAGTGTCCGAGGATGCACCTCACCGAAATGGGCGAGCACGACCTTCGGGCCGAGCTTCAGGCTGGCGCTGCGCCCTGGATGGAACCAAGGCGGCGCGTCCTGCGTGATCTGCGCGCGCGCCGGATCGACGCCAAGTGCGGACAGCAGGGCGAACACGTCGGCTTTGACGTCGAAGAAGTCGGCTTGCCGGGCAGAGCCATCCCAGAGCCGGCCCGCGCCTGCCAGAGATACTGTGCCGGCCCGCACACCGCCTGCGATCATGAACTGATCTTCCGGACGATCGCCGCGATAAGCTTGGCCCAGTTCGAACAGCGACAGGTCGGCGTGCCCATGGTTGCGATTCGTCTGCGTGGCAGCAAGCAGACTTGGGAGAAGGCTCGGTCGCATATCGCTCATCTCGCTCGAGATGGGGTTGGCCAATTCAAGGGCCTTCTGTCCGCCGCCGAACAGCTCGGCCTGCGTGTGCGTGATGAACGACCAGGTGATGGTCTCCACCAGACCGCGGCCCGCCATCAGCCTGCGCGCGCGGCGCACGCGCCGCTGCTTCTCCGTGAGAACGGGTCGCGCCACGCCGTGCGGCCTGGGCATTGCCGCGGAGGGAATGGCATCCAGGCCATAGATACGGGCAACCTCTTCCACGAGATCGGCCGGACCGTGCACATCGGGCCGCCACGTCGGCACGGTCACGTCGATGGTCTCACCCTTGCCTGCAAGCGCGAAGCCGAGCGCCTCCAAAGTCCGGCGCGCCCGAGCCTCGGGCAGGGATAGCCCAGCGAGCTTCTGGATGCGCTTGAGATTGAAGGGGACAATCTTCTTCTTGATGGGCGGCCGGCCGGCGATGCGCGCTTTGGAAGGCGTGCCGCCAGCGCCATCCATCATCATGCGGGTCGCGAGATCGAGACCGGGTTCCATGAAGGCCGGATCAACGCCGCGCTCGAAGCGGTAGCGCGCGTCCGTCTGCAGGCCGACCTTGCGACCCGTAGCGGCTGTCCGCAACGGATCGAAGTACGCGCATTCGATGAGGACGTTGCGGGTCTCATGCGTGCTGCCTGTGTCCTCGCCACCCATGATGCCGCCGAAGCCGAGAACCGCACGATCATCCGCGATCACGCACATGGTCTCGTCGGCGTCGTAGGTCTTGCCGTCGAGGCCGAGGAACCTCTCGCCTGTTTTGCCGAGACGCGCACGGATCGCACCCACGAGCTTGTCCGCATCATAGACGTGCAGCGGCCGGCCGCGATCGAGGCTGATGTAGTTGGTGACATCGACGACTGCATTGATCGGCCGCAAGCCGACCGCCTTGAGGCGGCGCTGCATCCACGCTGGCGATGCGCCGTTCTTGATGCCGCGAATATACCGGCCCGCAAAGCACGGACAGGCATCCTCGCTGCCCGTGGGAAACGTAAGCTCGATGTCGATCGGACAGTCGTACGTGCCTTCTACGCCGGTAATATCGGGCTCAGGCTTGAGCGTGCCGAGGCCGCAAGCCGCCAAGTCACGGGCGATGCCGCGCACACCTGTGCAATCGGGGCGATTGGGCGTCAGCTTGACCTCGATGACGGGATCGTTGAGGCCCATGACGTCGGCATAGCGCTTGCCGATGTCCGCTGCGGCCGCATCGCCAAGATCGACGATCCCCTCATGATTGTCAGAGAGCTGCATCTCACGCTCGGAGAGCAGCATGCCGTTCGACACGACGCCTCGCACCGGACGCTTGTCGAGCGTGATCTGCGTGCCCGGAATGTAGCTGCCGACCGGCGCGAACACGCCGACGAGGCCCGTACGCGCATTGGGCGCGCCGCAGACCACCTCGAACACACCGCCGCCGGTGTCGACCTGACAGACCTGCAGCTTGTCGGCGTTCGGGTGCTTCTCGGCCTTCAGCACACGCCCGATCACGAACGGGCCGAGCGCCTTCGCCGGATCGTCGACGCCTTCAACCTCGAGGCCGATGCTCGACAGTCGCGTGGTCAGCACTTCCAGGGAAGCGTCTGTGTCGAGGTGATCCTTGAGCCAGGACAGCGTGAATTTCATGAACGTGAACCCTGCGCGAGACTGCGCCGATCAGGACGAGACGCCGCCGGCAAGCGTCGGCACGTCGAGGGAAAGGAAGCCGTAGTGCCGGAGCCAGCGCATGTCGGCGGCAAACATATCGCGCAGATCCGGAATGCCGTACTTGAGCATGGCGATACGATCGAGGCCCATGCCAAACGCGAAGCCCTGATACTTCTCCGGATCGAGCCCGCAGTTGGCGATCACGTTCGGATGCACCATGCCTGAGCCCAGGATCTCGAGCCAGCTGCCCGGTTTGCCGATAGCGGCGGCGTCGATGTCCACCTCCATGGACGGCTCGGTGAATGGGAAATGCGATGCGCGGAAGCGCATCTTCACGTCATCGACCTCGAAGAAGGCCTTGCAGAATTCCTCCAGGCACCATTTCAGGTGGCCGAGATGCGTTTCCTCATCGATGACGAGGCCTTCGATCTGGTGAAACATCGGCGTGTGTGTCTGGTCGCTGTCGCTGCGATAGACGCGTCCCGGGACGATGATGCGGATCGGCGGCTTTTGCGTCAGCATCGTGCGGATCTGCACCGGGCTGGTGTGCGTGCGCAGCACCATGCGCGACCCGTCCGCCTTCGGCTGCAGGTAGAACGTGTCGTGATCCTGCCGCGCGGGATGCTCCGGCGGGATGTTGAGCTTGGTGAAATTGTAGTCGTCGGTCTCGATGTCGGGACCTTCGGCGACGGCGAAGCCCATGTCGCCGAAAATCTCGATGATCTCGTCATAGACCTGAGACACGGGATGAATGCGGCCATCGGCCAGCGGGCCCAGGCGGACGGGCAACGTTACGTCGATGCGCTCGGTGGCGAGACGCTCATCGAGAGCTGCCGCCTCCAAATCGCTCTTGCGCGCGTCGAGTGCGCCCATCACGCGCTCCTTGACCGCGTTGACGGCCTGGCCAAAGGCCTTGCGTTCGTCGGGAGCCATCTTGCCGAGCTGGGCCATCAGCTCGGAGACGCGCCCCTTTTTGCCGAGCGCTGCGATGCGTACTTGCTCGAGCGCGGTCAGGTCGCGCGCGGCCGAAATCTCGGAAACGAGATCGCGCTCGAGGGCCGTGATGTCAGTGTTTGCCGTCATGTCACATCTGGGCGCATGTCTGCCCCGAGGCGCCGGACACTGGTCTGGACGGCACTCGGGAAACAGATTGGATCAACGAGCCGCGCGAAGATGCGGCGGCTGGCGATACGTGGGTCAGCTTAGGCTGCCTTGGCCTGCGCGGCCTGATCGACCAGAGCCTTGAATGCCGCGGTGTCCTTCACCGCGATATCCGCCAGCACCTTGCGGTCGATCTCGATGCCGGCCTGCGACAGGCCGTGAATAAATCGACCGTAGGTCATGCCGTGCTCGCGCACGGCCGCGTTGATGCGCTGGATCCAGAGCGCCCGGAACGTGCGCTTCTTGCGCTTGCGGTCGCGATAAGCGTACTGCATCGCCTTCTCGACCGCCTGCTTGGCGACCCGGATCGTGTTCTTGCGGCGGCCCTGGTAGCCCTTCGCAAGCTTCAGGACCTTCTTGTGTTTGGCATGTGCGGTGACGCCGCGCTTGACGCGTGACATGAGTGTTCTCCGTCGAGATGAGCTTCAAATGTAAGGGGCTTGCGACCGTGCTAGCGGTGATACGGCATGTACTTCTTGACGATCCCGGCATCGCTGTCGCTCAGCACCATGGTGCCGCGTGCCGAACGCACGAACTTGGCCGTGCGCTTGATCATGCCGTGCCGCTTGCCCTGAGCCTGGGCTTTGACCTTGCCCGTGCCCGTCACTTTGAAGCGCTTCTTGGCGCCACTCTTGGTCTTCATCTTGGGCATTTTGCTCTCCTGATGAATGCTCTCGCTAGCCGGCAAGCCGACCCGAGGCAAAGTGTGATTGTCAAAGCATGAAAGCCGCCACGGCATGCCCCGCCGGGCGGCTCCGGGCGCTCTTCTAGCCCAATTGCCGGGATTGCCGCAAGGAAGAAGGCGCCGGGCTAACGCGGCGCCAGCACCATCACCATCTGCCGGCCTTCCAGGCGCGGCTCGGCCTCGACCTTGGCCAACGGTTCGATGTCGCTCTTAACTTTTTGAAGAAGCTGGTAGCCGAGCTCCTGATGCGCCATTTCGCGGCCACGGAAGCGCAGCGTTACCTTGACCTTGTCGCCGTCGTCGAAGAAGCGCTTCATCGACCGCATCTTCACATCGTAATCGTGATCGTCGATGCTCGGCCGCATCTTGATCTCTTTGATTTCGACGACTTTTTGCCTCTTGCGGGCTTCGGCGGCCTTTTTCTGCTCCTGGTACTTGAACTTGCCGTAGTCCAGGATCTTGCAGACCGGAGGATTGGCATCTGGGGAAATTTCGACCAGATCCAGGCCGGCTGTTGTCGCACGGGCCATGGCGTCTTCGTAACTGACAACGCCGACGTTTTCGCCGGTCTCATCGATCAGCCGAACGTCCTTCGACCGGATCGCTTCGTTCATTCTGGGGCCGGATTGCTCTCGCTCCGGCGCGGCGCGCATTGGACGACGGATGTTGAAGCTCCATTCGCTGTGAAGGCTGAATTTACGTGTCTACCACGGGACGGGGTCTTTTATAAACAACTCGTCCGGTGTCATAGCCACGACACCTGAGAATCCGCAACTCGGGCAGCTAAGTCAAGCCGGACCTCGAACCTGTCCCGGTATCACGTGACCGGCAATGCCGCCATGAACCGGGCGCGCAGGTCCGTCCCCAGCAGCTGATCGTAGGCCGCGAGGGTCTGCTCTTTCATGGCACGGAGCGTGAAGTGAGCGAGCACATGGGCCCGAGCCCGGCGGCCCATGGCGGCATGGTCTGACGGCGACATGGCGAGGGCCGCTGCCAACCGCTTGGCAAGGAGGGCAGGATCTCCCGCCGGCACCAGCCAGCCTGTGATCTGATCCACCGGCACCGCCGGCTCGGTCAGGAGGGTCTCGGGAGGCGCGCCGATGTCCGTGGCAATGACCGGGACGCACATGGCCTGCGTCTCGATCGCGACGCGGCCGAAGGCTTCGGGCTCAATGGAGGCGATGACCGTTAGGTTCGCCGCCCGGTAAGCGGTCGCCATATCCGCGACATGGCCGGCGAAAAAGACGCGATCCTCGACGCCAAGCTCCGCGACGCGCGCGTGCAGCGAGGCCAGATAATCGCCGCGACCCTGAGCGTCGCCGGCCAGCACGAAGCAGGCACTATCGTGACGGCCTTGCGCCTTGTGGATGCCCGCCGCCTCGATGACGACACGCTGGCCTTTCCACGCCGTCAAACGGGCAGGGACCAGAACGATGCGGGCGGACGGCGCGATGCCCCATTGCCCGCGCAACGCCGTAACGCGGTCCTCAGATATGGCTGCGGGGTCGAAACGATCGCAATCGACGCCGCGGTGGATGACACGCAACCGGGCCTCGGGCGTGCCGTAGCGCGTGCGGACGAGGTCAGCCGTATAGCCCGAGTTGGCGATGACGATGTCGCTTCGCGCCATCACGCTGTTGTACAAATTCTTGAGACGGCCGGCTTCGTTGTAGGCACCGTGATAGGTCGTCACGAACGGCACGCGTGTGCGGCGCGCGGCACCCAGCGCGCTCCACGCCGGCGCACGGCTGCGTGCGTGCAACAGGTCGACATCGCGGTCGTGTATCAAGCCCTCCAATGCGCGGACGTTTCCCAACATGCGCAGCGGGTTTTTGGTGGCGGCGGGGAACGGAATGATCTCCGCGCCGGCATCACGAACCCTGTCCGCTAGACGCCCGCCTTGCGTCGCGACGAGAGCACGTGCGCCGGCCTGGACAAGTGCCTCGGCGATTTCGACTGCCGACAGCTCCGCGCCACCTGTATCGAGCTCAGGAATGATCTGCAGTATGGTCGGCGGCTTGTGAGACAAAGGAGCGCCTCCCCGGCGTGCGATGGTTCATAGAATGGGTGCTGCACCACTTCAATTCCTGACGGTCGGCGCCGGCGTGGCCGAGCGCCGCATCGCGTGTCTCGTTGAGTCTGGGACGGACGACGGACGGCCCGGCATGATCTGGTTTCCGGGTTTCAAGTCGGAGATGACCAGCACCAAGGCGTCGGTGCTGTCGGAGTGGGCGAAGATGCGCGGCGTATCCTGCACCCGCTTCGACTATTCGGGCCACGGCCAGTCCGGCGGTGCGTTCCAGGAGGGGACGGTGGGACGTTGGCTGGAAGAAGCCGTCGCAGTATTCGCCAGGCTTACCGTCGGTCCGCAGATTCTGGTTGGTTCAAGCATGGGCGGCTACATAGCCCTTCTGCTGCTCCGGCAGCTGATGCAGGAGCAGCAGGCGGAAGCTGCTCGCGTCCGGGCTCTCGTGCTGATCGCACCGGCCTGGGACATGACCGAGCAACTGATGTGGACTCGCTTCCCGGAGTCAGTTCGCAGAACTATTCAATCTGAAGGTGTCTATCTGCGACCATCGCAATACGGCGACGAGCCGTATGCCATTACGCGATCGCTGATCGAGGAGGGGCGGCACCACCTCATCGGTACATCACAGTTCAATCCGGGCCGTCCCGTGCATATCCTGCACGGACTACAGGATCCGGATGTGCCGTGGGAGCACACGCTCGATCTCGTCGCTCACTTCTCAGGCGACTGGACGACAGTCTCGGCAGTGCCCGATGGCGACCACCGACTTTCGCGCCCGGAAGACCTCGAACGCCTGACCGGCACTCTCGACGCCCTGATCGGCTGGCAGTGAAGGTCCGTCAAAACGTGCGCGACGGCGCCAACGCCGTGCGACCCGTCGGCAGACCATCCGCAAGAGCTCGCTGCAGCGCCTCCGGACCGGCTTTCGCCGCGAGCTCCTCGGGCACGATCCACATGATGTAGTCGTCAGACTGCATCGTCTCGCTGCAGGCGAGCCTGCCGCGCTCCAGGAAGCACCTGGATGTCTTGGCGACCTCCTGCATCTCCCGGCGGTCATGCCGGACAACGCGCATGTCCACGGGCATCAGCAGCCGGTCGAGACGGGTCAGATCGACGCCTCGGAACACACAGACGAGCGAATTATTGCAAGCGCCGGCGCGTTGGCCCCAGGTTCGCAAGAACCCCAGCGCCTTTCGCGCTGGCAACAGGTTGGCTCCAGCCGCAGGGCCGTTGCTGACGTAGCATTCGCCATCCCCACAGAGGACGGGATCGGCCGATTTGTTGTGCCGGCGGATACCGCGATCGCCGGGCAGCATCAGCAGCAACACCGTAACGCGGGTGGTCCGCGGGTCGAGTGCGAGGCCCGCCGCCTCGGCGCCAATGGTCGGCCCTTGCTCGGCAGTCTCCTGAGGCGGCACAGCCGTCGTCGCGTTCGTCGTCACGCGCGCTTCTCGCTGCTCGCGCGCCTGACGCAGGCGATCCGCCAACCGCTCGCCCTCCAACTCGCGTTCGGCCTCCAGCCTCGAGCGAAGTGCCTGCTCGCTGGCGCGAGCACTCTGCTCTTGCTCACGGGCGCGCTCGGCAACGCGCCGCTCTTCCTCGACGCGACGCAAGGCTTCTTCCGCTGCTCGCCGTGCCTCGGCCAGCCGATGCTCTTCCTCGGCCTTGCGGACGGCTTCGGCCTGCCGTGCAGCCTGAGCGCGCGCTTCCTCCTCACGGCGCAGGGCCGCCAACTTGGCTTCTTCTTCGGCCTTGCTGATCTCGGCCAGCCGCCGCTGCTCCTCGGCTCGGCGTTGCACTTCAGCCTGGCGCTGCGCTTCCGCCCGGCGTTTTGCTTCCGCCGCTCTCTGCACCGCAAGACGCTGATCTTCCTGAGCTTTGCGCGATGCTTCAGCCTGGCGCAGCTCTTCTGCTGCCTTTGCAGCCTGCGCCGCCTGGCGTGTGGCAAGCTCGGCTTTCTCTTCTTCCTCCCGGCGCTGTGCATCGGCCAGCTCAGCGGCCTCGCGCGCCTTCAGCATCTCCGCGCGCCGCGCCTCGGCTTCGGCGCGGGCCCGCGCCAGCATGTCGGCTTCTTCGGATTTGCGGTGCGCGTCCTGAGCCTTGCGCTTGTCGGCCTCGGCACGCTTGCGCGCCTGAGCGTCGGGCTTGTTCGCCTCTTGGGCAAATTTCTCAGCGATGTCGTGCGCGGTGGTATCGCCTTGCGCTCCAACCAGATAGCCGGCCGTCAGAATGACACCGGCAACGCCGGCGGCCGTGCTGCACCACCGCCTCAACCGAGCCGCTTCCAGCATGCAACACTCCCGACACTGCCCCGCCAACACAAACAACATGGGCCGGACCAGCCCTCGTTGGCGCACACTGGAGCAAAAGGTGCGACAACATTTCGTCAGGAAAGCGGACGTCGGATGAATGGCGGCTGAAAATCTTTTTAGGACGCCGCGGCAGCGATGGCCCGCAGCCCGTCGCGGAAGGTCGGGTGCGCAAGCTTCACGCCGAGGTCTTTTTTGATGCGCTGGTTCGAAACACGCCGGCACTCGGAATAGAAGCTCCGGGCCATCGGCGACAGATCGAGTGACGTGAGGGGTATGGCTGGTGGCGGTGTCATCTGCAAAAGCCGGGCGGCAAAAAGCAGAACCTCTTCAGAGCTTGCGGGCTCGTCGTCCGTGACGTTGTAGATGTCATGGCGAACCGTCGTCGCGATCGCGGCGGCGAGCGTATTGGCGATATCGGCGACGTGGATGCGGTTGAAGACATGACCCGGCTTGACGATGCGCCTGGCCGTGCCGGCGCGCAGGGTGTCGATGGCACTGCGCCCCGGCCCGTAGATGCCCGGCAACCTGAAGATTTCGACGCGGGCGCGGTGCGATCGGCCAAGTGCGAGCCAGGCTTTTTCAGCCTCGAGGCGCCACCGGCTGCGATCGGACCCCGGAGCCGGAGCCGACGTTTCGTCCACCCAAGCACCATTCCGGTCGCCGTAGACGCCGATGGTCGAGAGATAACCGATCCAGGCTAAAGCGGGAGCGGCAGCAATATCCGCCGCGTGTCCAAGGAGGAGCGGATCGCCTTGGCGATCTGGCGGCGCGGAGACGAGCAGGTGGGTGACCGTCGAAAGCACGGCCTGCAAGCCTTCGGGCGAATTGGCAATGTCTATGGGCGCATAACCCAAGGCGCGAGCGCGATCAGCGGAGTCTGATGTCCGCGTCGTACAACTGACCGTCCATCCCTCGGTAAACACCCGCTCAGCCAGATACCCGGCGCTGTAGCCCAGCCCAAAGCAAAGCAGGTGAGCCATTAGGAAAGCTCCGCATCCCATTCGGTGAGAACCGTCGGGTCGGATTCCTGGGGCCGATGCCATAGCTCGAGCGCCGCAAACTTTTCGCCGCCGGCCAGACGCGCCATCGACCAAACGGCAGCTCCGCGCACCAGCGCCGAGTCGTCGCGCAATAACAGTTCAACCGATTTCGCCAGATTCCGGTTTCCGGAATTTCCGGCCGCGATCAGGACATTGCGCACGAAGCGCGCGCGACCCGTGCGCTTGACCGGCGTCTTTGCAAAGCGTTTGCGGAAAGCACTGTCATCGAGCTGCAGGAGATCGCTGAGGGGCGGATTGTCGGTCTCGGCCCGAGCGTGAAACAGCATTTCCCGCCCCTCCGCGGCAAACTTGTTCCACGGACATACGGCCAGGCAATCGTCACACCCGTAGATTCTATTGCCGATGAGAGGACGCAAGGCGCGGTCGATCGGCCCTTTGTGCTCGATCGTCAGATACGAGATGCAGCGCCGCGCATCCAGCCGGTAGGGCGCCGGGAACGCCGCCGTCGGGCAAATGTCCAGACAGCGGCGGCAGCTGCCGCAGTGATCGATCTCGGGCGCATCGGCGAGCAGATCCGCGGAGGTCAGGATCGCACCGAGAAACAGCCAAGACCCATGATCGCGGGATACGAGGTTCGTGTGCTTGCCCTGCCATCCGAGGCCCGACAGCACCGCCAGCGGCTTTTCCATCAGCGGCGCCGTGTCGACAAACACCTTCACGTCTGCGCCGCTGGCTCTTTGCAGGGCACCGGCGATACGTTTGAGCCTGGGCTTCAGCACGTCGTGATAGTCGCTGCCCTGCGCGTAAACAGAAATGACGCCACGATCCTTTGCCGCCAAAGCCTCGAGCGGATCTCGGCTCGGCGCGTACGAAAGCCCCAGCAGGATCGCTGAACACGCTTCGGGCCAGAGCACATGCGGATGCTGCCGCCGATCCGCTGTGCGCTCCAGCCAGTCCATGTCGCCGTGCAACCGCTCCGACAGAAAGGACTGCAGGCGGCGACCCGCCTCGTCGCCGAGGTCGGCAATGCGGGCCACCCGGGCCACCTCGAAGCCGGCGGCTAGGCTTTCGCGCTCAACGAACTGCTTCAGGGCCGCCGGTGCCATGGGCTCAGCAGGCAACGCAACATCCGGCAACGGTCAACTCCTTCAGAAATCGAGATCGCCGTAGTGCATGGGCGGCGGCAATCCTGGGACGCGGTCAGCCAACAGCGCCCGGAACGAGGGGCGAGACTTGATTTTGGCGTACCAAGTCTTGGCAGCCGGATGCGCATCCCACGGCATCTCATCAAGGTAGTCGATACAGGACAGATGGGCGGCAGCGGCCAGATCAGCAAAGCTCAGCTCGTCACCCGCCAGCCAGGAATGCTGATCGGACAGATGGTCGACGTAGGCCAAGTGGTGGCGCAGATTGGACTTGATGGCGCGAACGAGCGCGAGGTCGGGAGTATGCGCTGCAAGCTTTGCCTGCAGCCGCGGATAAAGCTTCTCCCTGAGAAGCTCGCCGGTGACCTCGACGTCCATCTTCACATGAAACCAATCGACGAGCCGGCGCACCTCGGCCCGGGCCCGCGCGTCGCCGGGAAACAACGCCGCGGTGCGTCCGCCAGTATCGACGGTCTCGGCGAGATATTCCGAGATAGCGTAGGCGCCCGCGATCACTGCACCCTCATCTGTCTCAAGCGTCGGGAGGCTGCCGGCCGGATTGAGCTCGAGAAAGGCGGGCCGCCATTCCCAGGGACGCTCTTCCGCCATCTCACAGTCAATGCCGAGTTCGCCGAGCGCGAGTCGGATCGAGCGCGAGTGCGGGCAAATGCGGAACTGTGTGAGCCTTGGCATTCAATGGCTGCCGAATGGGATGTCACCGATCGCCGATCAACTCCGACAATGAAAACAGGGAAGGCTGAAGTGCCGGCAGCGTCACTGCGCGCAGTTGCAATCTCGCGTTGCAGCTGGCTTGACTTGAGCCCGACCGCCCCGTTCGTCAAGCGCTTGTTAAGTTCATCCTGCAAGGAATGACCATGCCGACATGGCAAGTGATCCTGCTCGGCTTGCTTGAAGGGTTGACAGAATTCATCCCGGTATCCTCCACCGGGCACATCCTGCTGGCAGGGCATTTCCTGGGCTTCGACTCGCCGCAAAAGACCTTCGAGGTTTTGATCCAGCTTGGAGCCATCCTCGCCATCGTCACAGTCTACTTCGGAAAATTGTGGCATCTCCTGGTGTCGATAGGTCGCGATCGGCAGTCGCAGAAATTCGTCGTGGGCATCCTGCTGGCCTTCCTGCCCGCAGCCGTTATCGGCGCGCTGCTGCACAAGTTCATCAAAGGCGTGCTGTTTGAATCCCCCGCTCTGATCTGCAGCACGCTTATCCTAGGCGGCATCGTTCTGCTCTACGTCGACCGCCTCAATCTGACGCCTCGCTACCATGATGCGACGGAGATTCCACCACTCAAGGCCTTTGCCATCGGTCTGTTCCAGTGCCTAGCCATGGTCCCGGGCGTTTCACGATCCGGCTCTACGATTGTGGGTGCGATGCTGCTCGGCGCCGACAAGCGGTCAGCGGCCGAGTTCTCGTTCTGGCTCGCCATGCCAACGATGGCCGGGGCATTCGCCTATGATCTCTACAAGAACATCGGCATGCTGAGCACGGACGCCATCCAATCCATCGCACTGGGCTTCGTCGCCGCGTTTGTCGCCGGACTGCTGGTCGTGCGCTTCCTGCTCGACTTCGTAAGCCGGCACGGCTTCGCGCCCTTTGCCTGGTGGCGCATTGTCATCGGCGGCGCAGGCTTGGGGGGGCTGGCCATCCTGGGCTGAGCAAGGCGGCAGAGCCTTGCCTTAGGCCGCGTGCGAAGTTGCAGGCTCGGTCAGCACCGCGTAGAGCGAGGCTCGATCGCGCGACGCCCTGAGGTTCTCGATGGTCTGAGGGTCGCGCAGCAGGCGGGAAATGCGGGCCAAGGCCTTCAGGTGATCGGCACCGGCCTGCTCGGGTGCCAGCAGCAGAAACAACAGCCCCACCGGCTCGTCGTCGAGCGCATCGAAAGGAATCGGCTCCTCGAGCCGGGCAAACACGCTGACGATCTGGCTCAAACCCTCGATCCTGCCGTGCGGAATGGCGATGCCGCGCCCGACCCCGGTCGACCCGAGGCGTTCGCGTTGCAGAAGCGTCTCGAAAACCTGGCGGGCGTCGAGCTTGGTCAGCTCGGCGGCTTTCTGCGCCAGTTCCTGCAGGGCCTGCTTCTTATTTTTCGCCTTGAGCGAGGCGATTACGCCCTCAGGCGTTATCAGATCACCAAGATTCATGGTCCTTAAGCTTCCCGTTGAATCAGAGGCATATCCCGTGTCGCCATGCACCCATTGTGCCGTCCGAGCGAGTTCCAATCGACTAGGGCCTAGCCAACCGTAAATCGGTGCCTGACCGCCACACTGACTGGTGCCGTCTAGCAACCCAACCGGTCTGTAACGCCGCTCGTGGCCTGAGGTCCCCACAAGAACCTAGGCACAAGAAAGCAACGCTCGTATTGCCTCGGACCAATTCCCGGCATCCTCGACGCGTTTTTGCTTTGAAATAAGGCTTCTGCGTGGTCCCGATCGCAGGAGCTTGCCGGATCCGTCGAACTGCGCGCGGACCCTAGATCGCAGCGAATGCCCTTGTCAACGTCAGCCCGGCGGCCCGTGGCCGGTCAGACTGCACGGCCACTGAGGCCGGATGATCGCTTCTCGCGCCGCCTGCGGACGGACGACGCGATCCGCATGCCTTCGCGATACTTGGCCACTGTACGCCGGGCAATATCGATGCCGTCGTTCTGGAGAATTTCGACGATTTTGTCGTCGGAGAGGACTGCCACGGGATTTTCCGCATCGATCAATAGCTTGATGCGATGCCGGACCGCTTCGGAAGAATGCGCGGCCCCATCTCCTGCGGCAGCAATAGACGACGTGAAGAAATACTTCAGCTCGAAGATGCCGCGGCTCGTGGCCAGGTACTTGTTGGATGTTACGCGACTCACCGTCGACTCATGCATCTTGATGGCGTCAGCCACAGTCTTGAGGTTCAGCGGCCGCAGATATTGCACGCCATGCATCAGGAAGCTGTCTTGCTGGCGTACGATTTCCTCCGCCACCTTCAGAATTGTGCGCGCTCGCTGGTCGAGGCTCTTAACCAGCCAATTTGCGTTCTGCAGACAGTCGAGGAGGAAATCCTTCTCCTTCTCATTCCTCGTCGTGCGCGACACCCGGGTATAGTAGCTGCGATTGACCAGAACGCGCGGCAGCGTGTCACTGTTGAGCTCAATGATCCAGCTCCCGTCAGACGCGGGACGCACAATTACGTCCGGGACGACGGGCTGAACGTCGACGGAGCCAAACTTCAGGCCGGGCTTTGGGTTGAGCCGTTTGATCTCGGCAATCATGTCGGCGAGGTCGTCCATGTCGACACCGGCGGCGCGGCGCAGCGCCGGCAGATTGTGGGCGGCAAGCAGATCCAGATGATCGAGAAATCTCGCGATGACGGGATCGAAGCGCCCTGCCTCCTTGAGTTGCAGCGACAGGCATTCCTTGAGGTCGCGCGCAAACACACCGCACGGATCAAAGGTCTGCAACTTGGCGAGAACCGCCTCGATGAGAGAAGCCGATGCGCCGAGCTTGTCAGCCGACTCGGCAATGCTTTCGGTCAGATAGCCTGACTCATCGACCTGATCGATGAGATACGCACCAATGAGCCGCTCCGCCGGGTCCAAAAGCGCAAGCTGAAGTTGCTCGGTCAGGTGATCCTTGAGAGAGCGGTCGCCGGCGACCATTGCCTCGAGGTTGGACTCGCCCTCGCCCGAATGATTGTGCTGTCGCAGCGATGCCCAGCTATTGCCGACAAGGTCGGGCCCGAGGTCCGCTGGAGCCGTTTCAGGAAATACGTTCTCGTAGTCGGCATCGAGGTCGACCGTCGCCTCGCCGGCCTGAAGCGAATGATCCAGGCCGTCCGTGGCGCCGTCGACTACCGGCGCCTCTTCGCCATTGGCCGGGCGCGACAGGTCGTCTGCCCCGTCCTCGTCCCGTTCCAGGAGGGGATTGCGCTCAAGCTCTGTGTCGACGAAGGCGCTGAGCTCGATGTTGGATAGCTGCAGCAGCTTGATCGCCTGCTGCAATTGCGGCGTCATGACGAGCTGCTGGCTCTGCCTGAGCTCTAGCTTCGCCGAAAGCGCCATACCTAGACATCCCCACCCGTCACCTGGAACCGCAGGCCACACATCTTGCCGCGGGGGTCATTAACCAAACATGTCACCCAGGTACACACGCCGGACATCTTCGTTCGCTTTGATTTCCTCAGGGTTACCGTGTGTCAGAACTTGACCGTCCGCAATGACATAACCGCGATCCACCAAATTTAACGTTTCCCTCACGTTGTGATCCGTGATCAGCACACCGATGCCGCGGGCGGTCAGGTGCCGAACCAACTCCTGTATATCGCTCACGGCCAGGGGATCAATGCCCGCAAATGGCTCATCGAGGAGCATAAACGATGGCCGGGTGGCCAAAGCCCGGGCAATCTCGCAGCGCCGCCGCTCGCCACCCGACAGCGCGATGGAGGGGCTCTTACGCAAGCGCGTTATTCTGAACTCCTCGAGTAGACTATCAAGCTGCTCGCGGCGGCGGCGGCGGTCCGGCTCGACCAGCTCCAGCACAGCCATGATATTCTGCTCTACGGTCAGGCCTCGGAAAATAGAGGCCTCCTGGGGCAGATAGCCGATGCCAAGGCGCGAACGTCGATACATGGGCAGGCCAGTTACATCGTTCCCATCGATCGTGATGCGCCCAGCGTCGGCCGGCACAAGCCCGGTTATCATATAGAAGACCGTGGTCTTGCCAGCGCCGTTCGGCCCGAGCAGCCCCACCGCCTCGCCGCGTCCGACGGCCAGACTCACGCCCTTCACGACCATGCGCTTCTTGTAGGTCTTGCGCACGCCTTCGCAGGTCAGCCAACCCTCGCCTGCTTCCCAAGTATCGTGTTCAGAGTCGTAGCCGTCGGCACGACCGTTGTCGCGGCCGCCCCTATCCGCATCTCCGCGCCGGGAAAAAATCGAACGGAGCCGCACCTCACTTGGCTCCGGGGGGCTGCGTCGTCGATTGCCAGGAGGAGGCCGCAGGCTGCTTGGACGACGGCTGGCCCGCCGTCGCGTCCGAGCTGCCATTGCGCTCATCGGCCCTCTTCTTTTTCGCCGCCTCGACTTCCTTCGGATAAAAGACGGCGCGAATGCGGCTTTTTGAGCAGACTTGTCCCTCCGGACAGGTCGGCGAAGCTTCTGCCTGCCCCGATGCGGCTTTCCCAGCCTCGGCTATTTCGAAGCGGCTCTGGCCAGTATTCATGTCGATCAGCAATTTGGTCCCTTCAACGACGCTCTTGCCCTGGCTGACGATCACTTTGCCGCCGACGACAGCGGTGTTTGCCTTCACGTTGAAATCCGCCCAATCGCCCGAGGCCGTTCTGCCGTCGCCGGAGGTAATGACGACCTTCTGCCGGGCTTCGATCTTCTGCAGCTGCGCGGCCTGCCCCTTCTCGCCTTTCGCCGAAGTCGAGGCTAACCCCAGCCCGGACTGTCCGCTGTACCGGGCAGTGAGCTCGGAAGCTCGCACGACAAAGTCGCCCTGCCGGGCTACGACATTGCCCTTGAACAGGGCCATTTTTGCCGGATCGAAGATGTCGAGGGACTCGGCTTCGATGTTGATCGGTGCCTTGGGATCGGTCTTGAAGCTCGGGCCGAGCGCGAGGCCGGTCGACGACGTTTCCGTCTGGGTCTCACTCTTGGAGCCGGCCTTTGCAGCTTCGCCCGGCTTCTGGTCAGGCTGATAGAAGGTGGCGGCGATACGGCCTGCGGCGCGATCGGCGTCGGCGGGACTGTCGAGGCGTGTCTTGCCGGCCTTGCGATCGAGCGCGAGCCTTTGCCCCTTCAGCATGTTCTGACCCTGCAACACCTCTACATTACCGGTGATCAGCGCCGTATCGGCAAGGCTATCGAAATCGGCGGCGGCCGCGGTCACGCGCCGCTCGGCGCCCGACGTCAGCACGACATTCCCGCGCAGTGCAATACGTTCAACGCCGGCCTCATAGTCGAGCGTATTGCCGGTGGCCTGATCCTCTTTCTGGCTCATCGTCACGCCGCCGCGCGCCTTGATAAATTTGATCCTCGTCCCGCTGTCCGCGCCGGCCGCGGGCTGAGCAGAACCACTCGGCAGCGCTGCGCGGCCCTCGTACAGCACGTCAAGCTCGGGCGAACTCAACGTCGCGTCCGCCTGCCTGGCGACAACGTTTTGCCGAAACAATGCCGATCGCGCGTTGTCATCCACGTCGAGCGTATCGGACCTGATGTCGACAGGTGCACCTGCGTTCAGCGCCAAGCCGGGGAGGGCGGAGGTCTTTGCCCGAGCGGCCTGCGCCTCAGCATTGGCGGGAGGAGCATTGGGCTTGAGGTGGACCTCAACGGCCTCCTTGAAGGTCACGCGGCGCGTCTTGCTGTCCAGGCTCATCGTTCGCGCGCGCACTGACCCCGTCGGCATATCGGCGACGACGGGCTCTGGCGAAACGATCCGATTTTCCTTGGTGTAGACCGTGGCTCGCGTGAGCCGCGCCTTCATGCCGGTGGAACCGTCGATATCGATCTTCTCGTACAGCTCCAGCTCGTTCTTCTTCTGATCGAACGTTCCCCAATTGGCGCGGATCTTCGTCACGGTCCCGGTCTGCTGGACGAAATCGCCGTCAATGCTGTTGAGACGAATCGGCCCTGACATCTTGATATCCGTCACCGCCGTGACGGCGCGCAGCTGATAGCGCGTGCCGTCCTTGCCGAAGCCGTCGTACTTCGGATTTTCCATCGTCAGGTTTTGCGAATCGATCCGCATCGTCCCGGGATCGAAATTCTTCGGGTGCTGGCCGACGACGACCCACATCAGCCCGCCGTAGGCGACAAGGGCAACGGTGGCAACCACGGGAAACGTCGTCTTGAGCAGACGCACGAGCCACGTGTGCCGCCGCGCTTTGGCGAAGGCCTTGAGGCGCTGTGCTGCCGTGGGAAAAGGGGTGGCTGATCCCCTCTCCCGGGCATGACGGCTTCTCGTGTCGGTCATTGTCGCCATGGTGCCACTGTTGCGGCGCGGCATCGCCGATGAGACGCAGGCACGCGTCGCGCGAAAGTGCCGTGCAATTTGGGTGATATTCGGACCGAGCGCAAGTTGCGGCCAGTCGCGGGATATACGCCTTGAACGTTGTTTTAGTGCTCAAAAATATCGACGTCGTCGAAACCGGCGAGATCGAGGCGGGCACGCTCGGGCAAAAACCGGAAGCAGGCCTCTGCTGCCGGCAGACGGCTCTCGCGCTCCAGCATGCTTTTGAGCTTGGCCTGCAGATCGTGCAGATGCAGCACGTCCGAGGCCGCATAGGCCAGTTGCTGCTGGGAGAGGTCGGCTGCGGCCCAATCTGAGCTCTGCTGCTGCTTCGACAGCTCGACGCCCAGCAGCTCCGAGCAAAGGTCCTTGAGCCCATGCCGGTCGGTGTAGGTGCGCACGAGCTTGGACGCGATTTTGGTGCACCAGACGGGGCTCGTCATGACGCCGAGATAGCGCTCCAGCACCGCAAGGTCGAAGCGTGCGAAGTGGAAAATCTTCGTTGTTGCAGCATCCGTGAGCAGAGCCTTGAGACGCGGCGCCGACCAGTCGGTGCCATCAAATTGCACGGCATGAACCTCTTGCCCGCCGTCGCTCAATTGCACGAGGCAGAGCCGGTCGCGATGCGGCTTCAGCCCTTGGGTCTCCGTATCGATGGCGACAAGAGGGCCAAGATCCAGCCCCGGCGGGAGGTCGCCCTTATGCAGCCTGATCTGGGGATTCTTCATGGCTTCCACTGGCTCAAGTCATTGAAATACATATATTTATCATCAACGACTTAACGCGGTGTAACATCTTCGCGGGGGCGTCGCAAGGTTGTGCGCAAGCCACGCACAGTTTGTTAGACCTTCCGCAGGGCCGGCAACAGCTCGTTGGAGATCATCCGAATGCTTGCGAGCGACGTCGACAGCGGCATTCCCGCCCAATGTGTTCGGATGACGAGGTGATTGACGCCGATCTCTTCCCAATAGGGCTTGAGCTGCTCGTAGCATTCCTCCGGCGACCCGAGAACGAAGCGGCCTTTCGACAATTCATCGAACAACTGGCTGAAATCGTCCTTGTCGGGCATGACTTTGTCCTGCCCCCATTTGGCATAGTCCCGGTACTTGCCAAGCAGATAGGGACCGGCCATTTCCAGTGCGGTCGCCCGGTCGCGCGCGCAGAACACCTCCTTCATCACCGGCTGCTCCCGCGGCGGCGCCTTTCCTGCGGCGCGCAACTCATCCCGGAAGACGGCTGCCTGGCGGCGGATCGTCTCAAGATTGGCGTGCGGATTGACGAACCACGCGTCGCCGAGCCGGGCTGCGCGTCGGACCGCGGGGTCATTGTTGGCGGCGATCCAGATCGGCGGGTGCGGCTTTTGGACCGGGCGAATGTTCATGCGCACATTGTTGAGGCGGCAGGAAGGACCCTCGTACGACACCGACTCCTCGGTCCACAGCCGCTGAACAAGCGCGAGATATTCCTCGAACCGCTTGACACGCTCGCCCTTGGGCACGCCGAACGCGTCGAACTCCATATCGCGATATCCGAGCCCAACACCGAAGATGAAATTGCCGCGCGCGATGATGTCCAGGCTCGCCACGGCTTCGGCGGTATAGACCGGATTGTGCAGGTTGAGCAGAAGTATGCCGAGACCGAGCGTCATCTCGCCCGACTCTGCCGCAAGGCGCGCGAGAAACGGCACGATCTGTAGCTGCTTATTGTTGCCTTCGTTGAGGTAGTGCTGCCCCGTCATTACCGAGTCCCAGCCGCGGTCTCGCGCACAACGGACCATGGCGTACTGGTCGTCCAGCGCACTGACCATGTCGGTGTCCAGCGTTTGCTGATTGGTGATGAAGAGCCCGACCTTCACGATAGAAACCTCCCGGAATTTCACGCGGCCTTGTTGCCCGATACTATAGGCCGGTGCAAGCAAGAGGTCGCAAATGAAAATAGGGAAGGCCGATACGACCTTCCCTATGGGATGATGGCAGAAGGTCTGCTCAGAACTTCAAGCTGACGCCTGCGCGAACGGCATGGAATGTCACGTCGCTCTCGTCGCTGCTGTTGACCGCTGCGCTGCTGAAGTCACCGGTGCCAAGATCGGTGTAGCGATACTCCACACGCGCTGTCAGCCTGTCCGTAAAGGCGTGCTCGATACCGCCGCCAACAGTCCATCCGCTGCGCGTATCGCTGTAGGTCGCAAACGGCGCGGCTCCTGGGCCAGTGGCCTTGGTGATCTCTACGTCACCGAAAGCCCAGCCAGCAGTGGCGTAAAACAGTGTGCGATCCACCGCCCAACCCAAACGTCCGCGCACGGAACCAACCCAGTCGATGCTTGTCGTGTGCGCGAATCCCAGCGAACCGATCCCCGTTTCGCTGATGTCGGTGGCTTCAAAGTCAGCTTCGATGCCGTACACCCAGTTATGCGCCTGCCAGTTGTAGCCGACGTGCCCGCCGCCGATGAAACCCTCGGAACCGTAGGCATAGGTTTGATCGAAGCTCCCAAACGGGCCTGACGAGGCATCCGTATCCGCCCACGCATATCCAGCCTGAGCGCCGATATAGAAGCCCGTCCAAGAGAACGCCGGCCGCTGAAAGACCGGCTCCTCCCGGACCGTATCCTTGATCGAGCCGCGCCGCGGGTACGGGCCCAGATCGGCAGCCATCGCGCCCGTCGACAGAACGCACAGCACGCCCGCAGCAGCGAATATCCGCATGAGAGTCCCCCATAGTGTTGTTGCTGGCGCGAAAACGCGTCAGGCAGCGTTTGGATCCAGGGGACAAGGCATGCGATGACTGTGGTGACCGTGTGGCAGCAGCCCTAAGATCTGATGGAACTCAGAACAAAATTAATTGAGTAAAATCAATATTCTAAACCTGACTATTACGGTGGCGTATCGCGTCTCAGGCAGCGCTGAGATGCATGAATGCAAATGCTCGGACTTACGACAACCTTTGCAACAGAGCGTCGCGCATCACGTCACCGACTTCGCCAGCATGGGCTGCGATACGCACACCGGCGGCCGCCAGCGCATCGATCTTTCGAGCCGCCGTGCCTGCATCACCGCTGATGAAGGCGCCGGCATGGCCCATACGGCGTTGCGGCGGCGCATGGCGGCCGGCAATCAGCGCGACAATCGGTTTGCGCAGCTGCCGGCGCGCGATCAACGCGGCAGCTTCCTCCTCATCCAAGCCACCGATCTCTCCGATCAGAATGATGCCGTGCGTCTCAGGATCATCGATGAACAACCCCGCGCAATCCGCCAGCGACATCCCGTGCACAGGATCGCCACCGACCCCGACGGTCGTCGACTGCCCGAGGCCGGCCCGCGTCACCTGCGCGACGATTTCGCTCGTCAGCGAGGCTGAGCGCGATGCAATTCCGACGCCTCCACGCGCTGCACTCGTCGTGGACATGACGCCAAGCTGTGCGACGCACGGCACGAGGATGCCTTGCGAGTTGGGACCCACGAGGCGCGTGCGCGTCCCCTCCAGGGCCTGGCGCACCCGCACCATGTCAAGAAGCGGGATGCGCTCGGTGACGCAGACGACGAGGGGAAGCTGCGCGCGGACAGCCTCGATGATGGCATCGGCCGCGCTCTCGGGTGGGACGAAGACCAGCGTTGCATTCGCCCCCGTCGCTTCGACGGCTTCTGCAACGGTGCCAAACATCGGAAGTCCCAGATGCATCGTGCCGCCCTTGCCGGGCGTTACGCCGCCGACGACTTTGGTCCCATAGTCGAGCATGCGCGCAACGTGAAAGGTCGCAGCACGTCCGGTCATGCCCTGACAGATCACGCGCGTTTGTGGACCAACGAGGATAGCCATGTGCGCGATTCCATTCTCACAGACCCAACGGCCCTTTGCACGGCATCCCATGTATTGGTGCACGCGATATGCTGGACGCCGGTGTTGATCAGAACCTTCTTCGCGAACTCCGCGTGGTTTCCGGCCATGCAGATGACGATCGGGAGCGTGCGATCGGGAGACCGGCGCACGGCGATGCCGATTCCCTCCGCGATCGTGTCGCAGGCCTGCATGCCGCCGCCATGCACATTGACCAGAATGGCGCGGACCGCGGGGTCCTCCAGAAGCAATTGCACGCCGCGTGCGATGTCGAGGCTCGAGGCTGTCGTGCGGATATCCATGAAGTTGGCTGGCCGGCCGCCGGCATCGCAAAGCATGTCGAGCGTTGCCAGCGCTAAGCCTGCACCATTGGCGACGAGGCCGATATCGCCGCCCATGCGGATGTAGTTGATCTGGTGACGTTGCGCTTCGAGTTCGACGGGATCGCCTTCATCGCGCAGCGTGAAATCCCGCAGGCCGCGCAGGTCCGCATGACGGAAGAGCGCATTGTCGTCGATCGTCAGCTTGGCATCGAGCGCAACGAATTCAGGGCCATCGACCAACGCCAGGGGATTGATCTCGAGCAGGGTGGCATCCAAGACAACGAACGTCGCGGCCAGCTGCCGAAAGAGGCGCTCGGCGGCCGTCAACTCGGGGCCATCCAGGCCGATCCGGCGAGCCAGACCGACAAAGTCGCCTTCGGCGTTGCCGGCAGTGAGCGTCAGCGGGATTTGCTTGATGACATCGGGCTCGCCGGCAGCAAGCTGCTCGATGTCATCGCCGCCGTGCTCGCTCGCAAGAAGCATCGGGCAACCGGCCGTACGATCGAGAACGACGGCCGCGTAGAACAGGTGGGCCGCATCGATCGCCTCCTCGATGTAGACCCAGCGGACTGACCGGCCAAGGGGCGAGGTTTGCCCCATCGCCAACGGCCGGCCGAGCAAGCTTCCGGCTTCCGATCCCACCATGGCCGGAGTGTCGGCGAAACGCACGCCGCCGTGCTTGTTGCGATCGCCTGCGAGAACTTGGGCCTTTACGGCAAAGCGGCGCGCACGGAGCGCGTGCGCCCCCGCTTCCGCCGCGTCAGGCGTGCCGGCGAGGCGACCCCTCGGAAGGCGCACCCCGTACCGCGCCAGCAGTTCCTTGGCTTGGAATTCGTGGAGGTCCATGTCCGTGCCTGATTGCGTCGCGCCTCAGGTGACGGGGCCGCGAACAGCCCATACTCAACGACACCTCTGCGCTGGCGTATGGCATACCATATGCCAACCCTGACACACAAGCGGACTGCAGTTAATAAATGGAAGGCAAGACGGGGCAGCCCCCGGGCCGACCGAGCTGGCTGTTGACGCCCGATGCGGGGACGTTAGACGGTTGGCTCCCAATTCCCGGTCAATTTGGATGCCAGAGCCAATGCCAGCGCAAATTATCGACGGCGCCGCTCATGCCGCAGTTTTGCGCGAGCAAGTGGGCGCGGAAGTGCGCCGGCTCCAATCCACGGCACATATCACGCCGGGTCTCGCCGTCGTGCTGGTCGGCTCCAATCCAGCGAGCCAAGTTTATGTAAAGAGTAAGTCGCAGCTGGCGAGCGCTGCGGGGATCATACCGGTTGATCACCATCTCCCCGAGCAGGCGCGCGAACAGAAGCTGCTCGCCCTGATTGATAGGCTCAATGATGATGCGGCTGTGCACAGCATCTTGGTCCAGCTTCCGCTGCCGCCACATATCCAAGCCGCCAAAGTGCTGCAGGCCATCGACCCGACCAAGGATGTCGATGGGTTTCATCCTATAAACGTCGGGCTGCTCGCAACTGGACAGCAAGAGCACGCCTTCATCCCCTGTACGCCGCTCGGATGCCTCATGCTTCTCAAGAAACAACTCGGCAACCTTGCGGGCCTGAGTGCGGTCGTCATCGGACGGTCGAACATTGTCGGCAAGCCGATGGCCCAGCTTCTCGTCAACGAGAGTTGCACCGTCACCATCGCGCATTCGCGCACCAAAGAGATCGAAGCTCATTGCAGGGCAGCGGACATTTTGGTCGCGGCTGTCGGGAAGCCACATTTTGTGCGCGGAAACTGGATCAAGCCCGGTGCGTGCGTGATCGACGTCGGGATCAACCGTGTTACGGGGGCGGACGGAAAGAGCAGACTCGTCGGCGACGTGGCCTTCGACGAGGTTGCGGAGGTCGCCGGAGCCATCACCCCCGTGCCGGGCGGGGTCGGCCCGATGACGATCGCATGCCTGCTGGCGAACACAACGACGTCCGCATTCCGTCACGCGCACCTACCCGCGCCTCAATGGTTCTAGGACACGCCACCGGGCGCGCATCGATCATTGTTTCCAGCCGATCCTGAAGCGCCCAGCGTCATCGTTACGCCGCACATCGGCTGGGCCAGCCAGGAGGCAGACGATGTGGAACCAACTGATCGGCACCATCAAGAATTTTCACGCGGGGCGGCCAACGAACGTCGTGACGTGAGAGCACGGCCTACTATCGGTCAGGTGAGCCAGATCCCACGCAGGATCAATTGCTTACAGGGAATCAATGCGATCTCTGAAACAGTGGTGCCCAGGAAAGGACTCGAACCTTCACGATCTTGCGAACGCCAGCACCTGAAGCTGGTGCGTCTACCAATTCCGCCACCTGGGCACAGCGGCATTTCCAGTAGAGATGCGGCCCCGAGTTGTCAATTGTATGCAGGGGCACTAGAGCTTGCGGATGGCGCGGGGCGGCGCCGGCTGCCTGTGGGATCACATACTCTAGGACGGTGGAATGACGAGCGAACTGGCGATGCGCGGACTCGTGACTGTCTTCGGCGGGTCGGGGTTCGTGGGCCGGCACACGGTGCGGGCGCTGGCGCGTCGAGGCTGGCGCATACGGGTCGCCTGCCGACGCCCGGATCTGGCGGGGCACCTGCAGCCCATGGGCCGGGTCGGGCAGATCCACGCGGTGCAGGCCAACGTGCGCAACCCGGACAGCGTACGCCAGGCCGTCGAAGGCGCCGACGCGGTGGTCAATCTGGTCGCCATCCTGGCCCCCTCCGGCCAGCAGACATTCGAGGCCGTGCATGTGACGGGCGCGCGCGCCGTCGCCAAGGCCGCGGCAGACATCAGCGCCAAACAGCTGGTACATGTCTCGGCGATCGGCGCCGACCTCAAGTCGGGCGGGCGCTACGGCAAGACCAAGGCCGAAGGCGAACGCGCGGTGCTAGAGGCCTTTCCGAGCGCCGTGATCCTTCGGCCGTCGATCGTGTTCGGGCCGGAGGACGATTTCTTCAACCGCTTCGCTGCCCTGGCGCGTATGGCGCCGGTGATGCCGCTGATCGGCGGCCGGACCAAGTTTCAGCCGGTCTATGTCGGCGATGTGGCGGCGGCGATTGCGGTTGCCTGCGATGGCCAAGCCGCGCCCGGCACGACGTATGAACTGGGCGGGCCCCAGGTGTTTACGTTCCGCAAGCTCCTCGACCGCACGCAGGAATGGACCGGCCGGGACCGGCCCTATCTGCCCGTGCCGTTCTGGCTGGCGAGCCTGGGGGCGACGCTAACGGCGCCGCTTCCAGCCGGCCTTCGCCCGCTGACGACGGATCAGGTGCGCATGCTGCGGCGGGATAACGTCGTCAGCGAGGAGGCTGCGCGGGAAGGCCGCACGCTCCAGAGTCTGGGGATCGAGACGCCGCATGCGATCGAGTCGATCGTGCCGGGCTATCTTGAGCAGTTCAAGCCCAAGGGCCAATACTCGCACTACAGAGGCTAGCGCCGCGCCTTACGCGTGCGGGCTTGCGCGTAGATGCGGACTTGGCGGCGGGGATGCGCCGTGCGGCGGCACGGCCACACAGTGAGCACCCGTCACTCGTATGGAACTGGAAAACGGACGGCACGTTTCACTCCCCGGCCCGACCTCCGACACCGCAATCGGGTAACGGGGCGCACGAACGGGAAACGACATGAAAGCCTTGACGGTCGGCAGCGCCATGATCGACACGATCGCGATCATGGCCAGCGACAGCATCGAGCGCATGTCCATGCGCAACGCCGAAAGCTCGTTCCTCCTCCTGGAGGAAGGGCGAAAGACGGACGCAATGGAGGTCTCCACACACTGTGGCGGGGGTGCGATCAATACGGCGGTGGCCATGTCGCGGCTCGGCCTCGACGTCGCGACGCTGGTCAAAGTCGGACGGGATGCGCGGGCCGAGACGATTTTATCCCGCCTGATGGAAGAGCAAGTCTCAACACGCTGGGTGCTGCGTGATGAACGCGCACCGACGGGCGCATCAGTGCTGATCTCGTCGCACGACCGCAATGCCGGGATCTTTACGTTTCGCGGCGCCAACACGCTGCTCGAGCCCAGCGATCTGCGCGACGAGATGTTCGCCGTCGACCTTTGCTATATCTCAAACCTCAGCAACAAATCCGCCGAATGCTTTCCGCTGCTCGTGAAGCGGGCCAAGGCTCAAGGCGCGATAGTGGCGGCCAATCCCGGCGTGCGGCAACTCTCCGCGCGTGGCGGCACGCTGATCGACAACCTGGCGGCCATCGATGTGCTGACCATCAACACATCGGAAGCCGGCGTGCTCGTGCCGGGACTGGTGGCGCACTATGGCGACAACGGACCTGGCATCACGGCGGCGGCCGGCGAGCAATTGCCGAGACTGGCCGTGCGGGGCCTGACAGGCGGGGGTTTCGAAATGCGGCTGACGTCCTTCTTCAGGGCAGTTCTCAGCATGGGGACCAAGTATGTGCTGGTGACGGACGGCCAATCTGGCGCCTATCTCGGGACGGGCGATGAAATCCTGCATTGCCCGGCGGCACAGGCGAAGGTTGCCGGCACGGCCGGCGCGGGCGATTCTTTTGCGTCCGCGTTCAGCACGTTCCTGGCTCTCAAGCGGCCGCTCGACGACGTGCTGAGGGCGGCAGCCCTGAACGCGGCAGCTGTGGTGGCCTACGTCGACACGCAAACGGGGTTGCTGCACAAAGCCGACATGGAGGCCCGCCTCGCCACGCATGCCGCCGACCTCCCCATTCGCCGCTGGCCGATGTGACGCAAAACGGGTGGGCCTTTTAACCCGCACATTCAGCAACTGTGGTCTGCTGCCCTTGCCGGCCTTCCATCCACATGTCACTCACCTTCGAAGACACCGCCTGCACGAGGATACCCATGGCCCGTCACAAAGAGCTCGACCTGGCGCCGATCGGCAACGGCCGGACGGCCGCACTGATCGACACCAAGGGCCGCATCGTCTGGTGGTGCTTTCCCCGCTTCGACTCCGATCCTGTGTTCTGCCGTCTGCTGGCCGGCGACGAGGAGAAAGGTTTCTGCGAAATCGTGCTGCACGGCGGCGTCCGCGCCAAGACGACGTACGTGCGCAATACGGCCATCGTGGAGACGATCCTCGAGGACAATGCGGGCAACGCCTTGCGCATCACCGACTTCGCGCCGCGGTTCATGCGGTTCGAGCGGGTGTTTCATCCGGCCCAGATCTACCGCCGCATCGAGCCGTTGAGCGGACTGCCGCGCATCACCGTCAAGGTGCGACCAACGTTCAACTATGGTGTGCCGTGTACGGGAAAGGCGCTCGGTTCAAACCACATCCGCTACACCGGGGGCGTGGACACGCTGCGGCTGACGACGGATGCGTCGCTGTCCTATGTGGCAAGCGAAACCGCCTTCGCGCTGACTCAACCCATCACGCTCATTCTCGGGTCGGACGAGCCGTTCGAGAGCGCCATCGATACGCTGTCGCGCGAATTCCTGGAGCGCACGCGCGACTATTGGAACAACTGGGTCAGGGTGCTCGGCATCCGGCTCGATTGGCAAAGCGATCTCATGCGTGCGGCGATCACGCTCAAGCTCTGCAATTTCGACGAAACGGGCGCCATCATCGCAGCACACACAACGTCCATTCCCGAAGCGCCAGGATCCAGCCGCAACTGGGATTACCGGTTCTGCTGGCTCAGAGATGCCTACTTCGTCATCAAGGCACTGAATCGCCTCGGCGCGACGCAGACCATGGAATCCTACATCAACTACATCACGTCGATCGCCATCGATGCCGAGCGTCCTTTGCGGCCCGTCTATGGCATCGTGCACGATCAACCGCTCGATGAGCGGCTGGCACCGGACCTAGCCGGCTTCAGAGGGATGGGCCCCGTCCGTGTCGGCAATCAAGCGGCCGATCAGCTTCAGCATGATGCGTACGGCAGCATCATCCTCGGCGCCGCGCAGATGTTCATCGACGAGCGGCTGCCGCGCATGGGGGATGAAGGCCTGTTTCGCCGGTTGGAGCCGCTGGGCCACCAGGCGGCGCGCTTCGTCAAGGAGCCGGATGCCGGTCTATGGGAGTATCGCGGCCGCCAGCGCGTGCACACGCACTCGGCAACCATGTGCTGGGCGGCGTGCGATCGGCTTTGGCGCATCGCGGCACTCCTTGGGCTCGACGATCGCAAGGCCTATTGGTTCGGGCAGGCCTCGAAGATTCAGAAGCTCATCCTCGAGCGCTCCTGGAACGAGAAGCGCCAGGTGCTCGTCGGCGCGTTCGATCACGACGACCTCGATGCGAGCGTGCTGCTGCTGGCCGAACTGGGGCTCATCGCGGCCAACGATCCACGGTTCATCAAGACCGTGGAAGTGATCGGCAAGGAACTCAACCGGGGCGGATACATTATGCGCTATACGGCCTCCGACGATTTCGGCGAGCCCGAGACGGCATTTCTCGTCTGTCAGTTCTGGTACATCGACGCCTTGACGATGATCGGCCGCAAGGACGAAGCGCGCGAGCTGTTCAATCACCTGCTGTCGCAACGCAACTCGTTCGGCATCCTGTCGGAGGACATTGCGCCGGCAACGGGGGAGATCTGGGGCAATCTTCCGCAGACCTATTCCATGGCAGGCATCATCAACACCGGCATGAATCTGTCGCGGCGGTGGGACGAGGCATGGGCAAGCGACTGAATATGTTCCCGAATTCCATGGAACCTGATGGCGGGTTTGATCGTTGACAGTTTGGATCAATTTGCTCGCCGGGATGCGGTATTTCCTTAATTCTCACCAAGTCTGGTCCATGATGGATGCCGCTCACCCCGGAGAAGGCAGGATCGATGGGTCGTGTAGTCATTGTTTCAAACCGGGTGATGGACACCACGCAGGCTGCACAGGCAGGCGGCGTGGCCGTCGCCATATCCGAAGTCTTGCAGTCGCAGAGCGGACTTTGGTTCGGATGGAGCGGGGCCGTCCAGGCTGATGTGGACGAGGCACCGACAGTCGCGCCGATCGAGAACGGGGTCGCCATTGCGACAGTTCCGCTCACACCGCAGGAACATCAGGGATACTATCTTGGCTACGCCAATTCCGTGCTGTGGCCGGTGTTTCACAATCGGCTCGACCTGGCGCAGTTCGAGGCTGGCTTCTTCGACATTTACAAGAGCGTCAACGCTCGGATGGCGGCAAGCCTCAAGCCGCTGCTCAGGCCCGACGATACGATCTGGGTGCACGACTATCACCTCGTACCGCTGGCGCTGGAGCTGCGCGCGATCGGCATCAACATCCCGATCGGCTTCTTCCTGCACATCCCGTTCCCGCCGGCGCAAACATTCCTGTCGATCCCCGAGCACAAGCGCCTCGCGCGCATGCTGGCGGCCTATGA
The DNA here is from genome assembly GCA_046154585.1 of Hyphomicrobiaceae bacterium. Taxonomy (GTDB): domain Bacteria; phylum Pseudomonadota; class Alphaproteobacteria; order Rhizobiales; family Hyphomicrobiaceae; genus CADEFX01. The sequence goes on from JBJXDX010000162.1 coordinate 39,470, forward strand.
CCTAGTCGGGCTGCAGACGCAAGCGGATGTCGCCAACCTGCTCGACTACCTGAAGCAGGGCGTGCGCGGGCGTATCCTGCAGGACGGCCGCATCCGCGCATTCGATCGCGTACTGTCGATCGGAAGTTTTCCGGTCAGCATCGACCCCAAGGAGTTCGTGTCGGCCAAACCGCGGGCGGGCCTCGCGCAGGGCGGACCGGCGGTGCGCCGCATCATCGGGGTCGACAGGCTCGACTACACGAAAGGCCTACCGCCAAAATTTCACGCCTTCGCGCGCTTCCTCGAGCGCTATCCCAACAACAGCGGCAATGTCGTTCTGACCCAGATCGCTCCACCGACGCGGGAGAGCGTGGAAGCCTACACCGACATCCGCACGGAGTTGGAGACACTCGCCGGCTCCATCAACGGGCGGTTCGGCGAGCTTGACTGGGTCCCGATCCACTACATTCATCGCTCGATCCCGAGAAACACGCTCGCCGACATCTACCGCTCGGCGCGGATCGGGCTCGTCACGCCCATGCGCGACGGCATGAATCTCGTCGCCAAGGAGTACGTGGCGGCGCAAGATCCGGCCGATCCAGGCGTGCTGATCCTGTCGCGCTTTGCCGGCGCGGCCGAGCAGCTCACGGACGCACTGATCGTCAATCCTTACAATATCGACGAGATCGCCGACGCCATCGAAACCGCGCTGCAGATGGACAAGCCCGAACGCGTGCGCAGAAATGCAGCGATGCTCGATGTCATCCAGCGCCACGACACGTTTGCCTGGTCGCGATCGTTTCTGGAGACGCTCGGACGCGTCTACGCCAAGGAGCATGCGTCCGGAGGACCGCCCTCGGCCGAGTTGCGGCAACGGTTGAACCAGTTGGCGCGCCGAACCGGGCGCGAGGAGCCGCCGGTGCGGTCCGAGACGACGGGCCGGCCCACTAATCTTCCCGGCGGCGTTGTTGAATGAGAGCGACCAAGGCCAAGACGAGCGGCGCGCGCGCAGCGGTGGACGTTGGGTCTGATGCCGCGCCGATCGCGGCGGCTCCCGATGCGATCGGCGAACCGTCCCGCCCCTTCACGCTGGCGATCGATATCGGCGGCACGCGTATCAAGGGTTCCGTCCTGTCGGCCGATGGCGTGTTGGCTGCGACACCGAAGCACATCGCCACGCCCAATCCCGCGACTCCGGACCAAGTTCTGAAGGTCATCACGTCAATGGCATCGTCGATGCCAAGGTTTGGCCGGATTTCTGCGGGATTCCCGGGCGTCGTGAAACGAGGGCACGTCGTAACGGCGCCCAATCTGGGGACCCCGCATTGGCAGGGTGTCGATCTGGCCACGGAGCTGTCCAAAACGTTCAACGTACCTGCACGCGTGCTGAACGATGCCGCTGTCCAGGGACTCGGTGTCGTCCAAGGGCCGGGACTTGAATGTGTGCTCACGCTGGGAACAGGCGTCGGCTGCGCCGTGTATCGCGCGCGCAGACTGGTTTTGCCGCTCGAGCTAGGCCAGCACCGCAGGCAAGGCAAGAAGATCTATGATGCGTATCTCGGCAACGCCGCGCTGCAGGCCAAAGGCAGCGACCGCTGGAACAAGCGCCTGGCCAAGACGATCGACGAGGTCATGTCGCTGATCAATTGCGACGTGCTGTATCTCGGGGGCGGCAATGCACGAAAGATTGCGTTGCAGCTTCCCGACAATGTGAAAGTGGTTTCGAATATTGCGGGTATCACAGGAGGCCTTCGATTGTGGGACGAGGACATGGAGGAGCATTTCCTGTGAACGAATTCGCGGCGCTCGACACCGCCCCATCATCGTCGGCAGCCCCCTTGCGGAGTATCAGTGATCTCGCACCGGCCACCGTCAACTTCGGCGGCGATGCCTTGTTCCTCGATTTTGACGGGACGCTGGCGGAGATCGCGCCGGCACCGGACCTCGTGCACTTCTTCCCCGAGACACGCCGCATCATCGATGTGCTGGCCAAGTCGTTCTCAGGCGCGGTGGCGATCGTCACAGGGCGCAACATCAGCGAGATCGACGGCCATATGGCACCGCTCAAGCTGCCCATCGCCGGCCTGTACGGACTGGTGCATCGCACGGCGGCGGGCGACATCATCGATTTCCCTGTAGTCGGGAGAGCGCTGGCGCGGGCGTCGGCCGAGTTGAAGACAATGGCTGAGCAACATCCGGGGCTGCTGCTCGAGCTCAAGGGCCAGACCATTGCCCTGCACTATCGCTCGAGGCCGGACCTCGGGGCGGCCAGCTATGAGGCAGTCAAGAATGCCGTACGCGGCCGGCCCGGGCTCAAGATGATCGAAGGCAAGATGGTCGTAGAGATCACGCCACGCGGCGTGGACAAGGGCCGAGCCGTCCAGGATTTCCTGCGCGAGCCCCCCTTCACCGGCCGCCGGCCGATCTATGCGGGTGACGACGTGTCCGACGAGGATGCGTTCGCGGTCGTAAACGCGCTTGGCGGCATCACCATCAAGATCGGGCCGGGCGCCACCGCTGCACGCTATCGCGCGGACCACATTCCCGAGCTTCTGACGTGGTTGGGTGCCGTGTCCCACCTGCCGTCCGCTCGGACGTCCTAGCAGCTCTCCTGACGCATACCATCACACCACGGCTGATAGTGCGAAACGGCCTTGGTCTGTGCTAATGACGCCCGTCACCTTCCTACCGCGCCACGCGGTACGGCCCCATGCCGGCAGCCCGAAACCGAAAGATCGCCAATGACCGCCACCAAGCAAAGCCGCCTGTTCACGCCCTATCGCCTGCGCGAGCTCGAGCTCCCGAACCGCATCGTCGTATCGCCCATGTGCCAGTACTCGGCCGAGGACGGCTCGGCGACCGACTGGCACATGATGCATCTGGGCACGCTGGCGCAGTCGGGAGCAGGACTGCTGATCGTGGAAGCCACCGGCGTGGAGCCGGAAGGCCGCATCACCCATGCGTGCCTCGGCCTCTACTCCGACGCGAACGAGCAGGCTCTGAAGCGCGTGGTGGACGCCTGCCGCAAATATGGGCAGGCCAAGCTCGGCATCCAACTCGGTCACGCCGGTCGCAAGGCGTCCTCGAAAGTGCCGTGGGCCGCAAAGGTCCAAAACGAGCCGGTAGAAAACGGCTGGCAGACCAAGTCGGCATCGGCCGTTGGATTCATGCCCGAATGGCCGGCGCCGAAGGAGCTTTCGCTCGGCGAGCTTGCCGATCTCAAGGCAAAGTTCGTCAAGGCGACAGAGCGGTCGGAACGGCTGGGCTTCGACATGATCGAGCTGCATGCGGCGCACGGCTATCTGCTGCACCAGTTCCTGTCGCCGCTGACGAACAAGCGCACCGATGCCTACGGCGGCAGTCTCGAGAACCGCATGCGCTATCCGCTGGAACTGTTCGCGGCCATGCGGGCCGCCTGGCCGGCGAAGAAGCCGATGGGCATCCGCATTTCGGCGGTCGACTGGGTCGAAGGTGGATGGACAATTCAGGATTCCATCGCTTTCACACGCGAGTTGCAAAAGCTGGGTTGCGACTACGTGGATGCATCTTCCGGCGGCAATGACCCACACCAGAAGATCAAGTTGGGCCCGAACTATCAGGTGCCGTTCGCAGCCGAGATCCGCAAGGCAACGGGCATGCCGACGATGGCTGTCGGCCTGATCACGGAGCCGGAGCAGGCCGAAGCAATCGTCGCCGAAGGCCAGGCGGATCTGGTGGCGCTGGCACGCGCGTTCCTCGACGATCCGCATTGGGGCTGGCGCGCGGCCTACCACCTCGGCGCCAGGCCTGAGGCGCCGGTGCAGTATCATCGCGCCATGCTGCCGACGTGGTCGCCGGCGAAGAAGTACGTGCCGACGGCGAAGGCCGCCGAGTAGAACGGCGCTCGGCTTAACCGCCGAGCCTCCAGGCCAGACAGGCCAGCACCGAGGCCGCCAGGGCGAAGGTGACGAGGCCGCGACGTCCGTTGACGAAGGTATCGGGCAGCGGCTGCAACAGGAGCGGCGCAATCAGCAGCGCCCCTCCAGCACCCAGCACGGCGACGTACCAGGGCAAGGTGCGGCTTGCGAAGGCCACCGCGTAAGCGGTGGCGGCGACGCAGATCAGAAGCGTCAGCCACAGCACGGCAGCACCGCTTGCTGTGTGCAGCGTCTCGCCGCGATGCTCGCTCGGGAAATGCCCGCTGACCGTCAATCCGTACAGGCTGACGCTCAGAACCAGGGCGACAAATACCGCCAGCGCGGGCCAATCCGTCACGAGCACAGGCGACCATCCATCCTAACGGCGATCGGCGGGGCGCTTGCCGATCCGAGGTCCGGTCCCTAACATGCGGACAGATATATCAGCCAGCCCTAAATGCTGGACCGTCCCCGGGGAGCACGCCGCATGTCCAAGGAAGCCGCAGCGACCGAAGCCAAGAAGCGCGAGAAACGCACCATCACGGAAATCCGCGACAGCAAGAAGACCGGCGAGAAAATGGTCTACATGTCGGTGCCGGATTATACCGCCGCACAGTGGGCGGAGATGGCGGGCGTGGACGTGGCGGTCGTCGGCGACAGCCTGGCCATGATCGCGCATGGGCACAAGAGCACGGTGCCGGCCACCATGGACATGATGACCATGCACGCGCAGGCGATCCGCCGCGGCGCGCCCAACACCTTCGTGCTCGGCTGCATGCCCTACCAAAGCTATCACACGGTGGAGAAGGCGCTGACCAACGCCACACGCTTCATGCAGGAGGCGCTGACGGATGCCGTCAAGCCGCAGGGCGGAAAATCCCAGGCGCACATCCTGAAGGCCCTGGTCGATGCCGGCATCCCGACCGCATCGCACATTGGCCTGACACCGCACACCATTGCCATGTTCGGCGGTTTCAAGATCCAGGGGCGGACGGCGGATGCCGCCATGAAGATTCTGGAGGACGCGCTGGCGATCGAGGATGCCGGCTGTTTCATGCTGGAGTTCGAGGCCGTGCCGGCGAAGATCGCCAAGCTGATCTCAGAGCAACTGACAATCCCGACCATCGGCATCGGCGCTGGCGTGGGGACAGACGGACAGATTCTCCTGTGCCACGACCTTCTTGGCGTGTTCACGGATTTCAAGCCCAAGTTCACCAAACGCTACGCCAAGCTGACCGAGGTGGCGGTGGCCGGCATCAAGCAATACGTCAAAGAGGTGAAGGAGGGCTCGTTCCCAGACGACGATCACTCCTACACCGTGAAGGAAGACGAGTACGAGAAGTTCGCCGCCCTGGTGCGCAAGCGCCGCCAGATCTGAACCACAAAGGAATGCCTGCGTGAGCACGGCACGGACGCGAGGCCGCACCGGCACCCGGACGCGGAGAACCAACGGAGCTCCGCTGACGGAGCAGGCCTACCACCTGCTCGAGGAGAAGATCGTCACGCTGCAGCTCGAGCCGGGCGAGTTCCTGTCGGAATATGCGCTCGTCTCGCAACTGCGTCTCGGCCGCACGCCCATCCGCGAGGCGTTGCAGAGGCTGGCCCGCGAAGGGCTGGTGCTGATTTTGCCGCGCAAGGGCATCCTGGTTTCGCCGGCAGACCCGGAGAAGCAACTCCTGGTGCTGGAGGTACGCCGCGAGCTCGAACGCCTGCTGTGCCGGTCGGCCGCGCAGCGCGCGACTCCGCAGCAACTGGTCCGGCTGCGCGAAATCGCCAAGGGCATGGATGTCGCCGCCAAGGCCAATGACGACCTCGCCTTCATGCGTCTCGACCGGGATCTCAATCTGCTCGTCATCGACGCGGCGCATAATGAATACGCATCGCGCGCCATGCGGCTACTGCAGGGCCTGTCGCGGCGCTTCTGGTATCAGCACTATCAGACCGCCGCCGATCTGCCGCATTGCGCACGTCTACATGCGGCCCAAGCCAGAGCGATTGCGGATGGCAATCCGGACAAAGCCGCGCAGACCTGCGATGCCCTTATGGACTATGTCGAGACGTTTACGCGTGCCGCAGCGGACAACTAAGTACGCCATGATGCTGCGAGCAACGGCAGCGGTCGCGTTCGCAGCTCTGACCTGGACAACCGCCGCCGCAGACGATCCCCTCGCGGGATGGATGCCCGCGGATGCCGTTCGCGCGGAATTCTCCGGCAAGGCCTTGGCCGGCGTATATCCCGGCGGCAAGACTTGGGCGGAGGACATCTCCGCCGACGGCACGACGGACTATCGCGAAGCCGGCATACGTCGACCAGGCCAATGGTGGACGACCGCGCTTGAGTTCTGCTTCAGCTATCCCGAGCCCGGCGTCGGCGGCTGCTTCCGCATTTCGAAGGTCAGTGCCAATTGTTACGAGCTGTACGACTACAGCTCGGAGTTCGGGCGCGGCGAGGCCCCGCCCTTGCAGAAGGGATCATGGAACGGACTCATGTGGCGAACGCAAGCGCCACACACCTGCGAGGATGCTCCGAGTTCTTAACGGAGCTAAGCGTTGCCCGCCCGGATCGCATCCATGAAGCGGCGCGCGATGGTCGTCCCGTCCTTTTCGGGCAGACGCCAGGGATCTTCGGTTATGGCGATCTTGGCGACGGCAAAGATCGGACCCGGCGTCTTGAAGAGAAATTCCGCCAGCTCCGGTGTTTTGCCCTGCTCTGTGACCAGCATCGTTTGGCTGATCCCAAAACCCTGAGCAACCGCGCACATGTCGGTTTTCTGAGACGTCAGTCCGCGCTGCTTGCCGGTCTCGGAGAACCGCTCGTTGTCGAGGACGAGAATGCCGAGGTTCTTGGGCGCCTGGTCGGCAACGACGGCGAGCGAGCCGATGCCCATCATCATTTCGCCGTCGCCGGTGATGGCGAGCACGCGCCGGCCCGGCTGCGCCAACGCGACACCCAGCGCCGTCGGAATGGCGAGACCCATGCCGCCCCACGAATAGAGATAGTCCGCAGAATCTCCGGCGGCGAAAATATCCCACGTCGGACTGCCGAGGCCCGGCACCACCAGCGCGTTGCCGCGCAGCTTGAGGAGATCGGCTACGAACGGACGGCGCTGGATCTGGTTGGGCTTAGCCGCAGCAGCAGGTGACTTGCTCATTTCAGGCCGAACCCTTTTGCACCGATGATGCGCTGGCTGATGAGGACAGCCGCGGAAAACTGACCGTGGAAGGCGAGGTCAGCCGCCGCCACAAACACCTCACCCACTTCCTCAGCCTTATCGACGGGGAAGCATTTCACGCCGACAGCTTCCAGCACCGGTTGCACGGCCTGGCCCATCGGCACCTGCCACGGATTGAACTCGCCCCACTGACCGCGCATGGTGATGAGCATCAGGCAGGGTGCGCGAAAAGTCGTCGGTAGGCCCAGCGCGTTGATGCAGTTGCCGACGCCGGACGATTGCATGGCAATCATGGCGCGCGTGCCGCCGAGCCACTGGCCGGTGGCAACGCCGATGCCTTCCTCCTCGGTCGACAGCGTCACGAGACGCATGCCGGCATCCGCCTCGACCATGTTGAGAAGCCGCGTCAGACCGCCGTCCGGAACCGTGCAGACCGTCTTGATGTCGCGCGCCTTGATCTCGCGGAACACGTCCGCCGACCAATCCACCGCCGTACTCGTCGCCATACTTTCTCAGCTCCTGTCAGGCGGCCGCAGCCATCTCGACCTTGCCCAATCCTTCGATCTCGAAAACGAAACGCTGGCCCGGCTCGATCGGCAGGGTGGGAATGAGACTGCCCGTGATCACGACCATGCCGGCCTCGAGCGGGCGGTTGCGCCCAGCCGCGAGATTGGCGAGCCAGGCGAGCGCGCCCATAGGGTCGTCCGTCAGGCCCTCACGGACCTCCTTGCCCGCATCCAAGCGCCCCTTGAGGCCGTTCAGCTCCTTGCCGGCCGGGATCGTCAGCGGAGCTCCCAAAACGATACCGCCGTTCCACGCGTTGTCCGCGATCAGCGTGTAGGCCTTGCATTCCTTGTAGACGGCCTTGCGGTCCTCGATCAGCTCGAACGCCGGCATGACGCTGCCGATCGCCGCGCGCACGTCCTCCCGGGTGTAAGGCGACGCCTGCTTCGGCAGGCCCTTCGCCATGCGAACGGCCAGCTCGCATTCCACAACGACGTTGACGTAGTCGCCGCGCTTGATGCTGGCGGGCGACGCGTGCACCCGCTTCTCGTAGATCATGCCGCCGCAGGGGTGATCGATGCCCATGAGCTGCTGCATGACCTTGGTGGTCGTTGCGATCTTGAGACCCGCGAGATTGCCGTAAAGTGGCGTCCAGAGCTCGCGCAGCGCTTCCTGCGCCGCGTAGGCCTCATCGACCGTGCTGGGTGCGATGGCGTCCGGGAGGTTCTGGTAGGGCGCCCGCGAACGATGCGCCTCGGCGATGAATTGTGCTGCGGCCTTGGGATCGAAGGGCATGCGGAATGCCTCCATGGTTGCCGGGAGTGAGCGACTTCCCGCGTCAGGCGACCAGCTTCTCCATTTCCTCGACGATGGCACGGCCCATTTCCGACGTGCCGACCTTGCGCATGTTGGGCTGCATGATGTCGCCCGTGCGCAAGCCGCGCGCCAGCGTGTTGGCAATTGCTTTGTCGATCAAGTCGGCTTCCTTGACCATGTCGCAGGAATACCGCAGCGCCATACCGAACGAGGCGATCTCCGCAATTGGATTGGCGATGCCCTGGCCGGCGATGTCGGGGGCCGAGCCGTGCACGGGTTCGTACAAGGCCTTGCGCTTGCCTGTGGTGACGTCGGGCGCGCCGAGCGCCGCGGACGGCAGCATGCCGATCGAGCCTGTGAGCATGGCCGCCTGATCCGACAGCATGTCGCCGAACAGGTTGTCGCAGACGATGACGTCGAACTGCTTGGGGTTGCGCACGAGCTGCATCGAGCACGCGTCAGCGAGAATGTGATGCAGCTCGATGTCCTGACCTTCCTTCTTGTGCACAGCGGTCGCGACCTCGTTCCACAGCACGCCGGTCTTCATGACGTTGCGCTTTTCGGCCGAGTGGACTTTCTTGCTGCGTTTCCGGGCGAGATCGAAGGCAACGCGCACGATGCGCTCGATTTCGCTGGTGGTGTATACGGTTGTATCGACGGCTCGCTTCTGGCCGTCCTCGAGCGTGACGATCTCCTTGGGCTCGCCGAAATAGGTGCCGCCCGTCAGCTCGCGCAGGATGAGTATGTCGAGTCCCTCGATGTGCTCACGCCGGAGCGTGGAGGCTTCCGCCAGCGCCGGATAGCAGATGGCGGGCCTTAGATTGGCGAACAGGTCCAGTTCCTTTCGCAACTTCAAAAGGCCGGCTTCGGGCCGGTTCTCGTACTTGACCTTGTCCCACTTGGGGCCACCGACGGAGCCGAACACGATGGCGTCGGCCTTGCGGGCTTTCGCCAGCGTTTCATCGGCAAGCGGGACGCCGTGCTTGTCGATTGCGGCACCACCACAAACGTCGGTCTCGATCCTGAACTCGGCGCGGCTCTTCTTGCCGAGAAAGGCAACCAGCCGCTCGACCTCGGACATGACCTCGGGGCCGATTCCGTCGCCGGGCAAAAGAAGAAGATTGTGGGTGGCCATGTGCGTCAGTTCCGTCGTCGGTGGCTGTGGGATGAGGAAGGGGAATTGCTAAACGGTCCGGCTGGGACACGCAAGCGAGGGCGGCACATGGCACCTATTCCGGGCATCCGCTTTGACAGCGCCCGGCGACGCAGGCTACGTCGGGGGCAGCCTGACCAGGAGATGGCGTGAGCAGCGCGAACGACGACAGCCAGGACGTGCGAGCCGAGCCGCAACCGGCAGGCATCGTTGCGACCGGAGACTGGCCGCTGGGCGTACAGCCGACAGCCGAATACGAGGCCGCCCTTCGCTATTTGCGCGATGAAAGCGGGCATCTTTTCGTCACGGGCCGGGCCGGGACCGGCAAATCCACGCTGCTGCGGGCCTTGCGCGATCTCCTGAATGATGAGGCGATTGTCCTGGCGCCCACGGGGCTCGCAGCCGTCAACGTCGGCGGCCAGACCATTCACTCGTTCTTCGGCTTTCCGCCGCGCCTGATCCGGCCCGACGATATCCGGCGCAGTCGCAACGGCCGGCTGATGCGCAAGCTGAAGCTCCTGGTGATCGATGAAGTATCGATGGTGCGCTCGGACCTCATGTGGGCCATTGACCAATCGCTGCGCATCAACCGCGGGCGGCCGCGCGAGGCCTTCGGCGGCGTGCGCCTCGTGCTGTTCGGCGACCTGCATCAGTTGCCGCCGGTGGTGCAGGAATCCGAGGTCGCCGATCACCTGGAGTCGGCCTACGGCGGACCGTTCTTCTTCAGCGTACCAGCGCTACGCGAGGGCGATGGCGTGGCACTGCTGGAGCTGACACACGTGTTCCGGCAGAAGGAAGGTGCGCTCCTGGCGGTGCTCAACCGGGTGCGCGACGGCGAGGCAGACGTTGAAGATCTGGAAGTGCTCAACGAGCGCGTGGCGCCGATCCGCACGCTGGCGGAAGGCGAGCCGTTCGTCATCCTGACGCCGACCAATGCCGCGGCACACCGCATCAATGCGGCGTTTCTCGATGCTCTGCCCGGCAAGGCGCGCGAGTACGCTGCCGCGGTGACGGGCGAATTCAGCCAGACGGCGCACCCGACGGATCAAACGCTGGTGCTGAAGCCGGGCGCCAAGATCATGCTGTTGCGCAACGACAGCGACCGCCGCTGGGTGAACGGCACCATCGCCCGCGTCTCGCGTCTGTCATCGGACAGCATCTGGGTCGAGATCGGCGGGGTGGAGCACGAGATCGAACCGGTCTCGTGGGAATCCCGGCGCTATGCCTACGACCAGGCCGAACAGAAGATCGTCGAAACCATCGCCGGCACGTTTCGCCAGTATCCCGTGCGGTTGGCCTGGGCGCTGACCATCCACAAAAGCCAGGGCCTGACCTTGGACAAGGTGTATATCGACCTCGGCCGCGGCACCTTCGCTCACGGGCAGGCCTACGTGGCGCTATCGCGCTGCCGGTCGCTCGGCGGGCTGGCGCTGGCGCGGGCGCTCCGGCCCCAGGATATCCTGTTCGACCGCAGCGCCATGGGTTACCGGGACGTGTTCGCGGCGCTGGCCGTTAACTGATTATTGTGCGGCGCATCAATGTGCTCCAGCCCTAAAAATGGGCATCCCTGGCCATAATGACGCATCGCACCATTTAATGTTGCGATGCACAAATACATCCCTATATTCACGTCGAGATCAAGACGCCGCCCCGGCCAGTCCCATAGGAGAGACCCATGAATGACTACATGAAGCGTCAGGCTGAGGAATTCCTCAACGCCACCAAATCCGTCCATCTTCCCGAGAACATGCAGGTGTTCGCTCAAGAGAGCGTCGCCAAGACCCGCGAGGCTTACGACAAGCTGAGCGGCGCCGCCAAGGATCAGGCCAAGGTTGCCGAAGACGTACTGCTGGCCACACAGGCCGGCGCCAAGGCGATCGGCGCTAAGGTGCTGGACAATGTTACCGTCAACGCGGAAGCCGCGTTCGACGCCGCCGAGGCCATCGCCAAAGCCAGGACACTGCCCGAGGCTGCCCGCCTCCAGGCCGAGTTCATGCAGAAGACATTCGCCGTCGCCGGCGCGCAGACGAAGGAGCTGTTCGAGCTGTCGACCCGCGTCGCCCAGCAGACGTTCCAGACAGTCAACGAAATGGCGACGAAGTCCTTCGAGCAAATGAAGAAGGCTTCCTAAGCCAGTCAGTCAGCACTTGGCCGCGTGCGGGGACGCGAGAGTGCAAGCGAGGTCCGGTGCCAGAGATGGCTCCGGACTTTTTTTGTTTGCGGCAGCAGATGAAGCTCACACGCCCAGATCGGCAAGGTTGGCGAAGGGGCTGATGTGCTCGAGTGCGGTCTTCACATCGACGACCACCGGACCGTCGTGTGCGAGCGCCTCTTCCACCACGCCCGCAGCCTCCTTCAGGCTCTTGATCGACAGGCCCTTGGCACCGAAGCTCTCTGCCCAGCGCACGAAGTCGGGATTCTTGATGGCCGTGCCGTGCACGCGGCCCTTGTAGGCCTTCTCCTGGTGCATGCGGATGGTGCCGTAGCTGCCGTTGTTGGAGAGGAAGACCTTGACGGGCACGTTGTATTGCACGGCTGTGGCCAGCTCCGAGCCCGTCATGAGCATGCCGCCGTCACCGATGAAGGTGATGACCTGACGGCCCGGACATCTGAGGCCCGCCGCGACGGCCGCGGGCATGCCGATACCCATGGCACCGCCGACACAGCCGATCATCACGTGCTCGCCGCTGAACGGAAAATGCCGGTGCAGCCAGCCAGAGAAGTTGCCGGCATCCGTGATGAAGACGGTGTCGGGTGCCACTTTGTCTTTGAATGCGGCGACCACGGCGCCCATGTCGAGGAATCCGTCATTGGGCGGGCTCCACGGCTGGCTTGCGGCGATGGGTTTGTGCAGCCGCTCGATCCAGGCTGCGCGTCCGAGCGTGGGCTTCGACGGATGTTCCGCGAGAGCTGACAGGAATTCCGTCGGGTCGGCAACGACCGGCAGCGTCGTCGCATACTCGCGGCCGATGCGCGAGGCGTCGTCGTGCACGTGAACGAGAGGCTGCTTGGGCACAGGTGACACCGGGAAGGTGTAGCCCTGAGTCGTAGTCTCGCCGAGGCGCGTGCCGACGGCGATGATCAGATCGGCATCGGCATAGCGATCCACCATGGGCTTCGGGATCTTGAAGCCGAGATGCCCGGCATAGTGGGGATGCGTATTCGGAAACAGATCCTGGCGTTTGAAGGTCAAGACGACAGGCAAGCCATGCGCGATCGAGGCGGACTTGAGCGCGGCGCGGCCCGCGGCTGAATTGAGCCCACCGCCTGCCAGCAGCAGCGGCCGCTCGGCTTGCGCGATGCGGCGGGTGACGTCGGCAATGAGCTCTTCCGATGGGCGCGTTGCGCGCGGCACCGGGAGCGGTTCTATGACAGAGGCACCAATGTTGTCCTCCAGCATGTCTTCCGGCAAAACGATGACGACGGGGCCCGGCGTGGGCGTTTGCGCCACCACGAAGGCGCGCGCCAGAATCTCCGGAATGCGCGATGCATCCTCGATGGTCCACACGGCCTTGGCCATGTCCGAAAACGTCTTGGCGTAGTCGACTTCCTGGAACGATCGCCGGCCGAGCTCATTGCGTGGCACCTGGCCGACGAACAGCACCAGCGGGACGGCATCCTGCTCGGCCACGTGCACGGCAATCGACGCGTTGGTGGCACCCGGCCCCCGCGACACAAAGGCAATGCCGGGCCTGCCCGTCACCTTCGCATCGGCGACTGCCATGAAGCCGGCACCACCCTCATGCCGGCAGATGACGGTCTCGATGGTGTTGCGATCGTGCAGGCCGTCGAGAACGGCAAGGTAGCTTTCCCCGGGCACACAGAAGACGCGATCGACCGCGTGGGCAGCGAGGCAATCGACGAGGAGATCGGCGGCACGGCGGGTCATACAAGCTCCTATCGAATGCGGCACAGGCGCCTCGAGTTGGGAGGATAGGAAACGGTCTCCCGGCGGGCAAGCCGGCCTCACCGCCTGCGCAGTACGGGAATCAGAGCGGCAACGCCGATCAGAGGTGCGAGGGCGAATATCCCATATGTGAGCGCGTAGCTGCCGGCGAATTTGTAGACCGTGGCAAAGGCCGCTGGACCGATAACGATGCCGGCAAATGTGAAGACCAGCACGCCGCCAGTCGCAACACCCACATTCTCGGGCCCGGCGGCACGTGCGGCCTCGGCCATAAAGAGCCCGTTCCAGCCGACGAGACAGAAGCCGAACACGAACAGCACAGCCACCATGACAACCGGCGACCAAGCCGGCGTCATGGATGCGACCAGGAAGCCCAACGCCGAGGACAGCACGCCAATGGTGATGAGGAGTTCGATGCCGCGGCCGATCCGATCGGCCAGCATGCTCCAACCGATGCGCCCGCTGACGGCACCGATCTGCATGGCCGTCGCGGTCCAGCCGGCAGCAATCAACGACCATTCGAAGTCGACGACCAGCATGGTGACGATGAACGAGAAGAGGCAGAATTGGTAGCCGGCATAGGACAACCCAACGATGGCGAGCCCACGCAATGTGGGATGGCCAAGCGCAGCCCGCACGCCGTTGAAAAGACTCCCGCGGATGCGCGCGCCAGGATCGCGATCGCTGTCCCATTCGGCGCGCCGGAACCACATGGGTATCGCCACGGCAACGAACAGGAGCGTGCTGGCAATAATGGCCCCCTGCCAGCCCAGCCACGCGCTCAAGGCCGGCAGCAGGAGCGCGGCCAGCATGCCGCCGAGCGGGGTGCCCGTCTGCTTGATTGCGAAGATCAGATTGCGCCGGCTGGGCGGCGCGAACCGCCACAGAAGGTGCGATGCGGCGGGGTTGGTGATGCCGTAGGCCAGCCCGGCGACAATGGAGCATAGGACGGCAATGGCGAGATCGCCGGCGGCGAACCCCGCAAGAGCAATCCCAGAGGCGGCGACGGCGGCAAAGCTCGTTGCTGCTGCTCCATAGCGGCGCACGTAGAGACCGGAGAAGCTGGAGAAGAGCGAGGCGACGATGTAGATCAGGCTGATCTGGTAACCGACGGCCTCGGCGCCCACGCCGAATGTAGGTGCCGCCCTGGTTGCCAGCGTGGGCAGGGCAAGCACGGCGAACAGTGTCACGGCCTGCACCCCGGACACCAGCCCCAACAAAGCCGCAAGCTGGCCCAGGCGAAGGCCGGCCGGCATATCAACAACCGATGCTTCAACCGCAGCAGCAGAGCCGGCCGCCCTCGCGGGATCTGTCGTGCTCACATCGCTCCCTTGCCGTCGCGCATTGGTGCTTGGTGCCTTTGGATTTGCCCGTATAGAGTGATTCAACAAGCCTTTAGTCTCGCTGCGACCGTGTGGCCAGCGCAAGCAACAAAACAAGAGCGAGGAGGACGCAGTGAAGGGTGTGGCCTTTGCCGGCAATCGCAAAGTCGGGATTCGCGACTTTCCCACACTAAAACCAGGTCCGAGCGCCATGGTGATGGAGATCGACACATTCGGCGTGTGTCGCACGGGTCTGCATGCTTACCTTGGGCCGGGCGGGGGCCGCCGGACGTGAACAGAAATCGATCGCCATGCCGCACAAGATGCTACTGCTTCGACCTTCGTTACGTTTTTCGCAACGCGTGAGATCTCTGGTTTCGTCGCACGTTTCGCCGGTCCTGTTTCGAAGACGCATTCTTGTGGAGCGCCATGCGGAGCCATTCGTTGAGACGCACAACCGATGATGCGGGGCTGCCTCTCTATGTCCGGCTCGCCCAGACTCTCGGTGACGGTATCGCCAACGGAAAATATTCCGTTGGCGGTCTCCTGCCGACGGAGGCGGAGCTGGGTGTGGCCTTTGGCGTCTCGCGCCATACCGTGCGGCAGGCCATCCAGCATCTGCGCCACCAGGGGTTGGTATCAGCGCGTAAGGGTGTGGGTACCCGCGTGGAGGCACGTCGCGGCAAATCCCGGTACACCCATTCGATCCATTCGCTCGCCGAGATCCTGCAATACGCGCTCGAAACGCGGCTGGAAGTCTCCGAGCTTTCTTTGCGGGCCGCACGTGGCCCAACGGCCGAGATGCTCGGCTGCCGGCCGGGGAAGCGGTGGATGCACGTGGTCGGCGTTCGCTACGCCGCAAGCGGGGAGCGCCCCATTTGCCTGTCCGACATCTATATTGACGCCGCCTACAAATCGATCTCGAGCGAGATCGGTAAGGCGCGTACCGCGATTTGCGCAATCATCGAACAGCGCTTCGGCGAAACCATTATCGAGGTCGAACAGCAGATCGAGGGTGCCGTTCTGTCCGAATCCGAGGCGCGGCGTCTCGGGGCGCAAGAGGGATCGCCGGCGCTGCGGCTCACGCGCCACTACTTTGTCACGGGCCGCCGCCTGATTGAAATGTCCATCAGCTTGCATCCCGCGGACCGGTTCTCGTATGCGATGACGATCAAGAGAGACGTTTCCGCCTGAACCAGGCTGTGCCAGGCTCATGCGATGGAGGATCGATCGTGTCACGCAAGAAACCCGAGGATCTGAGATCCCATCGTTGGCTTGGCGTCGAAGATCTGCGCGCCTTCGGGCATCGCTCGCGCCTCAGGCAGATGGGTTATGACGAGGGGGACTGGGGGCGCAAGCCGGTCATAGGCATCGTCAACACGTGGAGCGACATCAACGCCTGCCACGCGCATCTGCGCGCACGCGCGGAAGACGTGAAGCGCGGCGTGCTGCAGGCGGGCGGCTTCCCTCTTGAGCTGCCGGCCATTTCCCTGGCCGAGCCGTTCCAGAAGCCTTCGACCATGCTCTATCGCAACCTGCTGGCGATGGAGACGGAGGAACTGCTGCGCAGCTATCCGATCGACGGCGCCGTGCTGCTCGGCGGCTGCGACAAGACCACGCCCGGGCTGGTGATGGGCGCCATTTCCATGGGTCTGCCCGCGATTTTCTGCCCGGCCGGACCCATGCTGCGCGGCAACTGGCGCGGACAAACTCTGGGCTCCGGCTCCGACGTCTGGAAATACTGGGACGAGAAACGCGCCGGCACGATCTCCGATGCCGATTGGCGCGACATGGAAGCGGGCATCGCGCGCTCGTTCGGGACGTGCATGACCATGGGCACGGCGGCGACCATGATGGCCGTCGCTGAAACGCTCGGACTGTCATTGCCCGGCGCGTCGTCGATCCCGGCGGCCGATGCGGCTCATCCGCATATGTGCACGAGCTCCGGCCGCCGCATCGTCGAGATGGTGTGGGAGGATTTGACGCCGGACAAGATCGTGACCGCTGCAGCCGTCGAGAATGCCATCATGGTGCACATGGCCATGGGCGGCTCCACCAACTGCATCATTCACCTGATCGCCATGGCGCGGCGCGCCGGCGTCGCGCTGTCGCTCGAGCGCTTCGACCAGATCTCACGAACGGTGCCGGTGATCGCCAACATCCGCCCGTCGGGCGCCTACCTGATGGAGGACTTCTTCTATGCGGGCGGCATCCGGGCGCTGATGAAGCAGCTCGGCGGCAAGCTGCATTGCTCGGCGATAACGGTCAGCGGCAAGACGGTGTGCGAGAACGTCGAAACGGCCGAGGTCTACAACAGCGACGTGATCCGCGCGCTCGATACGGCCATTTATGCCGAGGGTGCGACAGCCATCCTCACCGGCAATCTGGCGCCCCGCGGCTGCGTGATGAAGCCGTCCGCGGCCGAGCCGCGGCTCAGGCAGCATCGCGGCCCCGCCATCGTGTTCCGCGATTACAATCACATGGCGGCCGAGATTGACCGGGAAGATCTAGATGTGACGGCGGACCATGTTCTCGTGCTGCAGAACGCCGGGCCCAAAGGCGGACCCGGAATGCCGGAATGGGGCATGCTGCCGATCCCGAAGAAGCTGGTGCAGGCGGGCGTGCGCGACATGGTGCGGATCTCCGATGCGCGCATGAGCGGTACCAGCTACGGCGCCTGCATCCTGCATGTCGCGCCGGAGAGCTTTGTCGGCGGACCGCTGGCGCTGGTCGAGACCGGCGACGAGATCGAAGTCGACGTCAATCGCCGGCGTATCCACCTGCACGTGTCCGATGCGGAACTCGAACGGCGCAAATTGAAGTGGACGCCGCTGGAGCCCCGATACGCGCGCGGCTATGGGCGCATGTATCAGGAGCACATCGGTCAAGCCGACGACGGATGCGACTTCGATTTCCTTGAATCGGGCGCGACCGTTCCGGAGCCCGAGATCCATTGATCCAGGGCTCCTCTAGTCGACTCAGGTCATCTCGGTCCAGTAGACCTCGTCGCCAAAATGGCACTTGGCCTGGCGCCATTCGACGGGCCGCCCGTCGAGCGTATAGACGACGCGATCAAGGGACAGGATCGGCGTATCCGTCGCGATCTGAAGCTCCTTGGCGATCTCATCGTCGGCCTTGGCCACCCGCACCTGCTCCTCCGCCCGGCCCAGCAGCAGATTGAACTGCTGTGCCAGGAGGGTGATGCGATGCGGCACATCGCGCAAATCGCTCAAGCCCGGAAAGAGGCTGTCGGGAAGCGCCACGTGCTCCACCATGAAGGGCACGTTGCCCGACTGCCTGACACGATGGATGCGCGTGACGCGATTGCCCGGCCGCAAGCGCAATCTTTTCTGCTCCAGCTCGTGCGCTTCGCCCGCGCTGAACTCGGTACTCGCCACTTCGCCGGCAAAGCGAACGCCTTTGCTGGTGCGGATGTTGGTGTAGCGGATCGCCAGCTCCTCGGATGTATGGTCCGAGACAAAGGTCCCGCGTCCCTGCCGGCGATAGATCAGACGCTCGCTCTCCATCTCTTCCAAAGCGCGGCGCACCGTCCCCGGACTGACGGAAAGCTCTCGCGCAAGGTCGACTTCGTTCGGAAGTGTTCCGCCGGGCTTCCATTCGCCGGCGACAATGCGAGCAACCAACAGGTCCCGCACCTGCAGGTACAACGGGCGTGTCGAAAAAGGAGCAGTCTTCAGCATGGTCCCCACACCTCTATTATGCTGATAAGTTAGATAAAACAACTTATACGTGTATTCGTTAACAGACGGCATCCATATCTTTGACGGCGATTATATACTTGACAAAAGTATACGGGTTCCCTATAACATTCTGTAGGAGGACCGGACAATGTTTGATCTCACCAACCCAATCTTCAATGACGCGGACAAAGCTCGCGAGCATTTGGAAAAGCTGCGCTGGCCCCACGGTCCTGTTTGCGTCCATTGCGGCTCAACTGGCGATGACGTTGCCCTAGTCGAGCACACCGGCAAGAAGACCAAGCCCACGCCTGAGGGCAAGAAACACCGCCCCGCCCGCAAGGGTCTCTACTTCTGCAACGGCTGTGGGATGCAGTTCTCGGTCCTTCTGGGCACCGTCCTTGAGAAGTCGCATATCCCCGTCAACAAGTGGCTGGCCGGGTTCTTCATGATGTGCGCCAGCAAGAAGGGCGTGTCGGCCCACCAGCTCCACCGCCAGCTCAAGGTCACATACAAAAGCGCTTGGTTCATGGCGCACCGCATCCGCGAAGCCATGCGTTCGGGCGGCCTTGCCCCTCCTATGGGCTCTGGCGGCGAAATGGTCGAGGTGGACGAGACCTACATCGGCCGTAAGGCAGGCACCAAGAAGGCCAAGGGCGGCGGCGGGCACAAGAACGCCGTGCTGACGCTGGTCCAGCGTGGCGGCGAAGCTCGTTCCTTCCATGTCGATCGCACGGACATGGCCAACATCATCCCCATCGTGGCTGAGAACATCGCCGCCGAAGCCCGCGTTTCAACCGATGACGCCGCCGTCTATCAGGACATGCACGTAGGCTTTGCCGAGCACGAGGTCGTCCAGCACTCCAAGGACGAATACGTGCGCGGCGACTTCCACACCAACAGCGTCGAGAACTACTACTCGGTGTTCAAGCGCGGCATGAAGGGAGTCTATCAGCACTGCTCTGAGAAGCACCTGCACCGCTACCTTGCCGAGTTCGATTTCCGTTACTCAAACCGCTCGAAGCTCGGCATCGAGGACAACGAGCGCACCGAGAAGGCGATCAAGCAGATCGAGGGTCGCCGCCTCACGTATCGGCGGACTAACGGGGCCTGATGCGGATCAGATGACGCGCGAGCTTAGGCGCGGGTATCGTAAGTGGCGAAAGCAGCGAAACTAGACGAAAGTTTCAGAACTGATTTCGAATCAAAATCAATGGCTTGACTCTTATCTCTGGCGCTCTGAAATGGATGCGCAGGCGATTCGTAATGCCTGCAAATGAGCGAGCCGACACGTGGTTGCACACGTATCGGCTCAAAACCAGCCGCAGCAGGGCTGGGCGCATCAGCGCGGGGCTGACCTTGAGTCAAACCCGTATGCCTGTCAAGCCTTGCTGCGGCGCTTTTGGAGCGCTGACAATGCAAGAGCAACCACCCAGCTACCGCCTGACTTTCGATGATGCCGTGAGCATATGGCTCAGGTCGTGGGCTGGCGAGTTTCAGAACCGGATCGCGGCTGACTACGACGTAAATCCTGGCCGCGTGAACGAAGTCCTGAAAGAGCGCCGGCACATAGGCAGTAAGTCAGTCGCGCGCACAAAACCAAAGCCGCACTGAGATCAGAGCGTGGCGGCCGGTCGTGGGGCTGGCCGCCAACGGCCGTTGATTTGGAATTGACTCGACAACTTGACAGACTACGGCTAAGCCGTATATCCATGCAGGATGACGAATTCGAGTGGGATGACGAAAAGGCTCAGGCAAATCTCAAGGAACACGGTGTAAGTTTCGAGGCTGCCAAGCTAGTTTTCAAAGATCCCTTCGCTTTCGATTGGACTGATGATCGCGAAGAGTATGGAGAAGACCGCAGCTGCATAATAGGAGCGGCTGACGGTCGGATTCTATTTGTAGCGTACACTGAGCGGAACGGTCGTACGCGTATCATTTCCGCACGAGGAGCAGAACCGCATGAAAGGCGGCAATATCACGAAGAGAATTCGAGCTAGGCCGGTCATAGACTGGAGTCGGTTTGATGCCATGAGTGACGCGGCGCGTCACCGGGCAGCCATAAGTGATCCAGACGCCCGTCCTTTGTCGCCTTCAGATATGAAGCGGATGAAGCGAAAGTCTAGGAGCGCCATAATTCGCCGCGCTCTAGGGCTAACACAGGAAGAGTTTTCTGCGCACTTTCAGATTCCAGTCGGAACCCTTAGGGACTGGGAACAGGGTCGCAAGGAACCTGATCAGGCGGCTAAATCATACCTCAAGGTTATAGCGCGCAACCCTGAGGCTGTGCGACGCGCGTTGGAGCCGGGAAAGAAGGATTAGGGTTTAGGGGGCTTCTTCATCCTCAAAGTGTCTTCAATCATCCTTGCGCGCTTCGGCGCCCAACCGCTTGCCGCTCGGTCTAGAAAGCGTTTGCGGTAATGCAGGAACACTCCACCGAGCACTATGAGAGGCAGAAGCACTAAGACCCAAGTGTCGAGGTTGTTTTCGAGCCAATGCCCATCAATGATGCGATACATGACCACGAGTGCGGCAACGATGAGAGCTGTCACCACGCCCCACCACAGCGCTAGCTTCATGGCCATGGCCATAAGGTAGGCGCGTTCCTTATCGGTGATGAAAAGCTTTGGGTCTCTGCCTTGGCTGGAGATCAGGTCGTCAACGAAGCGCTCCGCCTCGCGCTTTGCCTTTCGCTTTTCCCGGTTGAACATGGCCGCCCCGTGACTGCTTGCGCCGTCGCTGGACCATATCCTCGTGCGTCTCCGGTGGCGTCTCAAGCATCTTCTTGAGCGCCTTGTTCATGCGCTCCAACGCCTCGTCCGAGGACACGTCTGGCTCTTTGCGCTTATGATCCTTGATCATGACAATCCTCTGGAATCCGAACCCCTTCCCGGCCCGCCTTGATGAGCAAGAACGCCACACATTCTACGGCGTCGGGCTGGTAATGAGCCGCTGGGAGTCACTCGAATTTGAACAGGCGCGAATATACAGCTTTTTTGCGGGCGACCCAGACGGACTATCCGTGCAACTCGAATATGGGAAGGGGGTCACCTTCAAAGAGCGCCTGTCCATCCTCCGGCAGAAGGCATGCAGCTTCTTTATCCGCTGGTGTCATCAAGACATCGAAGGTCTGTTTGATCTCCTTACTGAAAGGGCGGAAGAACTAGCCCAACAACGAAACGATGTCGCTCACGGCATTGTCTATGACGTGAGCCGCATGACGATCTTCAACGAACGATACCCGCCAACCTTTGGCAGAAAACGAGGGTACGCGCTCATTCCGCCCCTCTATACGCTTCGTCGACATCAGAATGGTCTTCCAACATACGCATACGCGCTGCCGGAGCTGAAGACGCTTGCCAGCGATGTCTCCGAACTCACCAATGATGTGCGAGAGTTCAGGGAGTCCCTTTCTGGGCTGGTAGCCGAATGGCTCGCAGAACGGCCCTGACCATGCTTCGCGCTTGGTAGTGGTCGATCTTCCATTTGCGTTCGAGCACGGCTGCCCCGTGCATTATTTCGGCAGCCGTCATCCCCGCAGGCGTCCAAACTCCTCGTTGTCCATGCGCCTGCACGCCATCTTCAGTTGCAATCTGTGAATCCTGCACATTGAAAGTCGCAGAATTCCGGGGGCC
The DNA here is from genome assembly GCA_046154585.1 of Hyphomicrobiaceae bacterium. Lineage (GTDB taxonomy): Bacteria > Pseudomonadota > Alphaproteobacteria > Rhizobiales > Hyphomicrobiaceae > CADEFX01. The sequence continues at coordinate 61,553 of JBJXDX010000162.1, forward strand.
ACTGCTCAACCCCTTAGCCGGCCCGTCCATTTGATTTATCTCACATTTCTGACTTTTGTCAAGTATATAATCGCCTCTTTGACCGTGCGGCCTCCTGCGTGCGCCACAATCAATGTCAAAGGATGGCAGATAAACCGCGATGTCCGTCGGATTGACTGGCGCTAAACCAGATCTGGCAAATGTATATCAGGTGTTCGGATTGTTACTTCATATTAACTCCTACAATATAGCATATTTTGTAGGGACGATGTTGATCGAATATTCCTTGTGGGCGATGATCCATGCAGTATTCAGGAGAAAATTGCGGCTCTAGAGGGCGCCTACGCACCCCTGAGCTGAAACAGTACTTCGCCATAAAATATGCTGCAGTGTTTGATTTACAGCTATTGCGTGTAGCCAAAGGGCGACACCGAGACAGCGCCGCCGCAATGATCCGGGACCGGGCAGGGGCGAGCGCCCTCGAGTTCGCAATCGTGCTGCCTGTCTTTCTGCTGATCGTTCTCGGCATTCTGACCTACGGCATCTATCTCGGATCCGTCCACAGCGTGGAGCAGCTCGCGGCCGACGCGGCACGGGCCTCGGTGGCCGGCCTCTCGGACAGCGAACGGGTGCAGATCGCCACGCAGCACGTGACGACCAACGCCAACGGCTACCCGCTGCTCAACGTGGCCAGGATCGCGGTGGAGGCGGGTGCGAGCCCGCTCGACGCCTCGCAGTTCCGCGTCCTCGTGCGCTTCGACGCGAGCGACCTCCCCATCTGGATCATGTCCGGGATCGTGCCGATGCCGGATCGAACGATCGAGCGCACATCCGTCATCAAGCGCGGCGGCTTTTGAATTCTCCCGACATAGGACAAACCCTCATGCGCTCCATGCTCGTTGCCACGCGCCAGTTCGTGCGAAACAGCGCCGGCAGCATTGCCATCCTCTCGGCTGCCGTATTGCCTCTCTCGATAGGAGCGCTGGCGCTGGCCGTCGACATGGGCTCTTTGTATATAGAGCGTCGGCAGGCCCAAAGCGCCGCGGATCTGGCCGCCATGGCCGCCGCCGCCGATCTCGACAATGCCGAGGCGACCGTCGCCGCAACGCTGCAGGCGAACGGAATTGACTCGACCAGATCGCTGACGGTGGTCAAGGGCCACTATTCACCCGATCCGGCCCTTCCGCGCGAGTCGCGGTTCCGGCCAGCCACAGACCCCATCAATGCGGTCGAGGTCACTTTCAGCAAGCCGGGACGCATCTTTTTCGCCAGCGTCTTCATCGACCAGCCCATCGAGATGGAAGTTCGCGCGCTCGCGGCCAACGCGTCGCTCGCGACGTTTTCCATCGGCAGCCGCCTGCTGGCGGTGCGCGACGGGCTTCTCAATGCTCTGCTCTCCGCCATGCTCGGAAGCAACATCAGCCTGTCGGCGATGAGCTACGAGTCCCTGATCAATGCCGACATCCAGTTGCTTGGCTTCATGAACGCGCTGGCGACAGAGGTGAATGTCACCGCAGGCACATTCAACGATGTTCTCAACGCCAACATGACGGCCGGCAATGTGCTCAGTGCCGCTGCCGCTACGACGGCTGCAGACGGCAACTCGTCCGCTTCGGCCGCATTGCAAGCACTTGCAGGGCAAGCGGGCTCCGCGAGCCTGAGTATGCCGCTCTCGACACTCATCAACCTCGGCCCGCTCGGATCCGCGTCGCTGGCGCAGCCGCCGCCCGGCCTCGATGCCGGCGTCAACGCCATGGACCTCGTCAACGGCACGGCCTCCCTCGCCAACGGCACGAACCAGGTTGCACTCAATCTCGGCGCAACGGTTCCGGGCGTGCTCAGCCTGAAAGTCGACCTCGCGGTCGGCGAGCGGCAGCAGCAGTCGCCATGGGTCGCCGTGGGCCAACCTGGGGTCAAGGTCTACACCGCGCAGACCCGGTTGCGTGTGATCGCCGAGGTAGGCGGATCTGGCCTGCTCGCGGGCGTGCGCGTCCGTTTGCCGATCGGCATCGACATTGCGTATGCGCGCGGAACGCTCTCAGAGGTGACGTGCAGCAACGGAGACCGCAGCACAGCCAGTGCCAAAATCTCGGCGCGGCCGGGTATTGCGCGTGCCTGGATCGGCGAACTATCAAACTCGAGCCTGGCGAACATGACGGGCGAGCCGAGCGTCTCCAATGCACGCATCGTGGACACCGCGCTCATCAAGGTGACGGGACGTGCGGACGTCTCCGCGACCAACACCAGCGACACGATGCTCACCTTCACGCAAGCCGATGTCGATGCCGGAACCATCAAGCGCGTCGGGACAAGCGACTTCGTGGAGACCTTGGTCACGAGTCTGCTCGGCAATCTCACGCTCAACGTGCAGATCGGCGGCCTGGGGTTGGGTCTGCCCGGCACCGTGGCGCAGCTCGTAATCAGCATTCTCCGCCCGGTCGCAGCACCGCTCGACCAGTTGATCTATTCGCTGCTCACCACACTCGGCGTGCATTTGGGTGAGGCGGACGTGCGGGTGCATGGCATTAGGTGCGGCACAGCGGTTCTCGCGGGTTAGCGGTGGCGACGATGCAGAGATGGTTTGCAACGGATATCCGCGCGCGGGCGACGCCAGCACTGCCCGAGGCACACGAAAAGCTCCTTTGTTATGCGGCCTGGCTCGACATCCGCGCGAAAAGCGCACATGGCGGCCCGGAGGATCGCGCCCGCGCGGCCGAGGCCACGCAATGGCTGAAGCACTGGCTGCAGCAGCTATGCAGCCCCTCGACAACGGCCTTCATCGTGGCCTGCGCGGAACGCGAGGTCGCTGCCTTGGCCGACGTCCTGGAGAGCCCGATACACAACCCGCAAGCGTGATGCGCGTGCTGCCGGCACTGGATCGCAGTGGCCGGCGGTGATATGCGTCGTTCCGATAGCCGCTGCTCGAACCCGGAACATTCGTATGACCCATGTCTTCGCTCCGCCGCGCCAGCCAAGCCTGCCGATCAAGGGCAGCACGCAATTGTTTCCTATCCATCGCATCTACTGCGTCGGCCGCAACTATGCGGAGCACGCGCGCGAGATGGGCTCGGATCCCGATAGAGAGCCGCCGTTCTTCTTCCAGAAAAATCCGGACAACGTTCTGACATCGGGAGAGCTGCCCTATCCACCGCAGACGAGCGATCTGCATTTCGAGATCGAGCTGGTCGTGGCTCTGAAGTCGGGCGGCGCGAACATCAAGGCCGCGGATGCGCTCTCGCACGTCTACGGCTATGCCGTGGGCCTCGACATGACGCGGCGCGACCTGCAGAACGCGGCGAAGAAGACCGGCAGGCCGTGGGAAATCGGCAAGGCGTTCGAGCGCTCGGCGCCGTGCACGCCGATCGTTCCCGCGGCAGCGATCGGCCATCCAGGCGCGGGCGCGATCTGGATCGATGTCAACGGCGAGCGCCGGCAGACAGGTGATCTCAACCAGATGATCTGGGACATCCCGCATCAGATCGAGTTCCTGTCGGGGCTGTTCGAACTCGCGGCGGGAGACTTGATCTTCACCGGCACACCGGCGGGAGTCGGCTCGACCAAGCGCGGCGATCGTCTCAAAGGCCATGTCGATGGTGTCGGCGATCTCGACGTCGTCGTCGTCTAAGCCGGCTCAAGAGTGCGCGTCACGCGCGTTGCGATTGAAACGAGCACAAGTGCGAGCGCGAGCATCATGGATGCGCGCGCTCGAATTGTTTCAATTTGGGTCGCTCTCGCGCGAACGCTCATCATCGCGAACTTGGCGCGATGAATGGATCTTCATGGCGCGATCTCTTCGCCTCGTATGATGCGTGATGAGTGCATCGGCGCGCGCTGATCGACGATGAGAAGTGAAGAATCAATCACGTGATGATGCGATTCTGATTTCGGACGCACACCGATCATGGTATTTTGATCGTGCTAAATTTCATTCTGCCTGCGACCAACTGCGCAGGACGGCGCGAAAACTGAGGCCTCACTGCAACACTCGCCGTTCAACGTTGTGGATTTCCAAGGCAGAATTCGATTTAGCGGTCAACAAGCCGAGCACGTTTGCTCATTATTTTTTTGTCCGGACTGATTCGGACTGACTCGAGAGAGGGAAGACAATGGCTAAGGCAGCTAAGAAGGCCAAGAAGGTTGCGAAGAAGCCCGCGAAGAAAGCGGCCAAGAAGAAGCGGTAGAGCGTTTCGGGAGGCCAGGCGCCTCCGGTTGGGCACCGGAGGGCCCCTTACCTCCTGATGACTGTTACGCCAAGCTACTTGGCGAATGAGACCGGAGGTGCAGATATCTGCCCTCCGGTTTTTGTTTGCGGACGTGATCGCGCCTTGCGAGGCAGCGCGATGCGAAGCGCTCCGCACCACCTCGACAGGACGATGCATCGTGCTTGCGACGCAGCACATCTGCACATGACGCGAATTGCGCGGACAACGCACGGCACATACTCAGCGCGCTACAATTCTCGATTTTCGAGATGGACTTCAATGATCTGTATCGTTTCGATGATTTTTTGCAGCAATCGGACGCCTTAAACCCTCAGCGCACCGGCAGCATTAACGCTGCATTAACCGCTCTCTCACAACCATGATGCTGCAAGTATTTCTGATTCGTTGGGCAGACGATCGGGCTTGCAACTGGGAAAAGAGAGAGAAAGAGGAGAGAGACTATGGCTAAGGCAATGAAGAAGAAAGCGACCAAAACTGTTCGTAAAGCGAAGGCAAAGGCGAAGGCCCCGGTGAAGCGCGCTGGCGCTGCTCGCCGCAAGGCCACGAAGGCTCGCTCTTCCGCGAAGCGCCGCACGGCGCGCCGGTAGGCGAAGGGGCCATCATCCCGGCCCTGCCGGGACCGATTGGCTTTTGTACTACAATCGGCCGGCGATACCGCCCCCTCGGCGGTTCCCGGCCGAATTCATTTGGTAAGCCGCTCAGACCCGCCGCTCGACCATAAGCTTCTTGAGCTCGGCGATGGCTTTGCCCGGATTGAGACCCTTCGGGCAGGCCTTGGCGCAATTCAGAATGGTGTGGCAGCGATAGAGCCGGAACGGGTCCTCGAGGTTGTCGAGGCGATCGCCCTTGTCCTCATCGCGTGAATCCACAACCCAGCGATAGGCCTGCAGGAGAATGGCCGGGCCGAGGAAGCGGTCCTGGTTCCACCAGTAGCTCGGGCACGATGCCGAGCAGCAGGCGCAGAGAATGCATTCATACAAGCCGTCGAGCTTCTCGCGATCTGCCTTGGCCTGCCGGCGCTCGACGGGCGGCGTCGGGGTGACGGTCTTGAGCCACGGCTCGATGGACTGATGCTGCGCATAGAAGTTCGTGAGGTCAGGCACGAGGTCCTTCACGACCTCCATGTGCGGCAGCGGATAGATCTTGACGGCGCCTTTTACGTCCTCGATGGCCTTGACGCAGGCAAGCGTGTTGGTGCCGTCGATATTCATGGAGCATGAGCCGCAGATGCCCTCGCGGCATGAGCGGCGGAACGTCAAGGTCGGGTCGATCTCGTTCTTGATCTTGATCAGCGCGTCGAGAACCATCGGTCCGCAGGCCTTGGAGTCGATCCAGTAGCTATCGAGCCGGGGATTGCTATCGTCATCGGGATTCCAGCGGTAGACGCGGTACTCCTTCCAGTCCCCTTTGCCTTGCGGCTTGTTCCAGGTCTTGCCAGTACCGATCTTGGAATTGCGAGGAAGAGTCAGTTGAACCATTGAGCGAGGCTTTCCCGTGAGTCCTGCAGGCGCAAACCGGACGGAACATGGGAGAGCAAGGCCACCGCTGTCAACGTTTGAGCGGCCGCGCGCCTCTTCAGCGACGCCGATTATCAGTTGACGCCGACCTGCGCGGACCCTGCCACGGCCCGAGGCACCATCGGCACGCCAGGCGCCTGATCGATGACGCTGGCGCCGAACTTCTGCATCTCGAGGATGGCCAGATCGCGCTCCGACATGCCATTGCCGAGAAGCCGGAACGTGCCATCGATACCGGTGAAACCCGATGCCCGCGTCAAATTTGCCGACGTGTAGCGGCTTTCCTTCGGCCCGGTCGAAAATGTCGTGGCGATACCAATGGCGTCATAGGCAAGGCTCGCGAGCCGGGGCGGCATCGTCTTGTAGCTCTTGGCGAAGCGCTCGGAGAACTCGCGCCATCCGCGCGGATCGGGTGCGGCGAACCAGCCGCCTTCGAGAATGCGCTCGCGTCCCGCATTCGGGTAGTCCCAGCCGCCGGTGCCGACGAGCTTGACGCGCTGTGTGTCGATCGCCGACTTGGGCAGCAGCGGCCCGATCAGCGGCAGCGTGTCCTGTCCGCCGGGCAGGAACAATGCCTGGATCGGCTCGCCGGTTTCCTCCGCCGTACGGATGGCATCGCGAATACGATGCACGGGTGCAACCATGCCGTTGACGTCGACGGGATAGTGCTCGATCGCAGCGACGGTTCCACCGCCGCGCTCGACGGCGGCACGGAAGAGCTGCTCCTGAACCTTGCCCAAGGCGTCGTCCGGAAGGAGTGCCGCGATGCGTGTGTGGCCTTGAGCCACGGTGTAGGAGGTCATGCGCGGGACGTCCTGGCTGGCCAGGAAGCTCAGCAGGTAGACGCCATTGCCGGCGACGCGGGTGTCGTTGGAGAAGGCAATGACGGGAACCCGCGCCTGCCGGCCGATCGGCGCGACGGCCGCAACGGACTTAGCAAACAGCGGACCGATGATCAGCTCCGCGCCGCCCTTGATCGCCTCCTCGGCAGCCGCGCGCGCGCCCTCCTCCGTGCCTTTGTCATCCTTGATGATGAGCTGCAGGCTCGGCGCGTTGCGTTCGAACAGCGCCAGTTCGGCCGCCTGCTGCAGACCTTTGGCGACGGCAGCCGTTTGCGGACTGCCCGTCAGCGGCAGCAGCATGGCGACCTTGACGGGGCTCTTGGCATCGAGCGCACGCTCGGCCGGATCTTTCGGGGCCTCGCTGGCGATCGATCCCACTGCGCCTGGAGAGACGTTGTTGGAGCACGCGGCGAGCATGATGGAGCAGCCAAGGAACGCAGCGGCTCGAAGCCAGTCCCGGCGGTGTGGTTTTGGCATTGCCGAGTGTGTCGTCATTCCGCATGCGGCCCCATCGCGCGGCGCCGACGCCCCATCGAATTGGGTGATCGCATGTGGCATCGTTAGTCCCAGCCCCGTTCCCAGAACAGAGCAATTGCGCCACACTGCGCCAAATTTACGGCCTTATCCAAAATGACCACCGACGTAGAGCCTCCCGCGACCGATATGCCCGAGCGCGTTGCCTCGGAACTGGCGCGGCAATTGGGACAACCGCTGGAGCCGGGCCTGTTTCTCGTGCCCACCCCCATCGGCAATCTCGGCGACATGACGCTGCGCGCCATCGCGGTGCTCGCCGGGGTCGATCTCATCTACTGCGAAGATACACGCCACAGCCGCGTGCTGCTCGATCATTTTGGCATCCGCAAGCCGGTGCGGCCCTATCACGAGCACAATGCCGCAACCGAGCGGCCGCGCATTCTGGCGGCGCTGGCCGACGGGCGGCGCATCGCCATGATTACCGATGCGGGCACGCCGCTGATCTCGGACCCGGGTTACAAGATCGTACGCGAGGCGATCGAGCAGGGCGCGCGCATCGAGGCGCTGCCGGGAGCATCGGCCGTGCTGACCGGGCTCACGGCCGCAGGACTGCCGACGGACTGCTTCCTGTTTGCCGGTTTCCTGCCCGCCAAAGATCAGGCACGGCGATCGCGTCTCGCGGAGCTGGCCGACGTACCAGGCACACTCGTGTTCTTTGAATCGCCAGGGCGGCTCGCCGCGTCTCTGGGTGCGATGGCTGAGGTCTTCGGGTCGCGAGAAACGGCTGTTGCGCGCGAGCTGACAAAACGGTTCGAGGAAGTGCGGCGCGGGACGGCAGTCGAGCTGGCGGCCTGGGCCAGGGCCGGCGAGATTAAGGGCGAGATCGTCATTCTCGTCGGGCCGCCCGCGGCGCGCGAGGTGACCGACGAGGACATCAATACTGGACTCGAGATGGCTCTGCAGGAGATGAGCCTCAGGGATGCGGCGCGCGCGGTCGCCGACGATCTCAACGTGACGCGGTCTCGCGTCTACGACCTGGGGCTCAAGCTGAAGGCCGGACGATCATGACCGAGGGCCGCCCCGTATCAGCTCCCAGCCGCGAACGGCTGGCACGCCTGCGCCGCGGCAGCTTCGCCGAGTTGATGGCAGCCGGCCTTCTCATCTCGAAAGGATATCGCATCCGGGCCCGGCGGCACCGCACGCCCCATGGCGAGATCGACCTGATCGCCACACGATGGGGCCGCATCGCCTTCGTCGAGGTGAAACGCAGGGCGACGATGGCCGATTGCGAGGCCGCGCTAACGCCGCGGCAGGCCGAACGCATCGGCCGGGCGGCGGACCATTGGCTCGCGCGGCATGTGAGCTTCCGCGATCACGACATCGGGCTCGATGCCATCCTGGTCGCGCCCAGGCACCTGCCCAGGCATCTCCCGAATGCGCTGGATAAGGCTTAACCCGCCGAAACACGTTGACGAAACGGGGCGGACACCGTTTGCATAGCGCAAAATTCCACGGAGGCCGCTAGTGTGATGATCGAGAAATTCGCCGACATTT
>JBJXDX010000163.1:0-2734 GCA_046154585.1 Hyphomicrobiaceae bacterium
CGGACTTTTGGCTCGCTAGATAGTGCGCGAGCGCCTCGTGGCCCATACGCGCGGCGATCTGGGCGGGCCGCTCCTCGCCGAATTCCTGGAGCCGGGCTGTTCTAGTCGGATCCGCGCCGACCGATAGCAACATGTCAACAATGGCGCGGTTGCCTTTGAAGCAGGCAAGATGGAACGGCGTGCCGTAGTGGTGGAGCTCGATGTTGATGTTCCAAGCGCGCGCAAGCGCCCACACGCTCGCGCGGTCGCCCGCGACAATGGCGTTGTACAGACGCTCGGCCGCGAGCACCCGTTCATCCTGACTCGCTGGCGCGGGCGTATCCACCAGCGCGTCGATAAACCCGTGGGTCTGGGCCACTTCCTGCGCCACCGCCTTTCGTGCGTCCGGGGTATCGTGTGCGAGTAGCGGCGCGATGATCTCGGCAAGCTGCTTGTGCCCACGTGCCTGGGCCACGTCGAGCGCGGTCAAGGGCTGCTCCCCGAGCTCTTGCAGCGGGCCCCGCGCGAGTAGATCCGCACCACGGGCGATGAGGATCCGGCAGATATCGAGATCGCCATTGAAGCAGGCCATGTGGAAAGGAGAGGCCCGATGGTGGACATTCGTGTTGACGTTGCCGGGATGCGCGACTTCCTTCACCCGCGCAATATCCTCGGCATAAACAGCGTTGTGGAGGTCAAAAACGGAAGCAGTCATGGGATCTCCTTGGGTTGATTGTCGACGATGAACTTCATAACATGTTTTGTGCATCGACCGCACCGCGGTCGTTATGCAAAATATCCAGCGCTCACGCTGGTTCGGGTCCAGGGGCGAACAACCCTGGGTCGGGAAACGCTGACAATGACTCTCTCTCTCAGGAAGTCAGATCCACGCAACGCGCGCTCTCGTCCCATAAGCGAGCCTGATAGGCGCGATCGAGTGTTCGGCCAGCAAAGACCAGATGGTCCCGGTCCCGCTTCAAGGGAACCTCGCGACGCGTGGTCCACAGACGGCCATTTTGGCCTCGTATATCAACGTCCTCCTGAATGGAAGGTGCCAAGGACAACCAAGCGTAAAGCTTGCCCACCGCATCAGCCGTGTTGCGGAACAGGCCGAGCTTCACCATGACGCCCATGATCAGCGGTGCGTCTTTCTGGAAGTCGGTCTCGATGATCCCCGGATCAATGATGGCGACCGGCATCGACGGGTGGCGCCGGGTCAGCTCCATGGCCATGCAGAAGCAGGCGATCTTGGCCGCCACATAGACACTCTTCCAGGCGTCTTTCTGACGAAAGCGCAGATCGTCGAGATCGGGCGGCGTTCGGTACACCATCTGGGGAGCAGCGATGAACACGACGCGCCCGCCGCTCTGGAGAAGCAGCGACAGCAGAAGCCGCGTCATCAAGTAATGTCCCAGGTAGTTGGCGGCGAAAAGCTTGTTATGCCCCTCGCCCGTGCGCTCCTGGCATACCGTAGGGTCGTAGCCGGGAATGGCCGCGTTGCACAGAATGGCGTGCAACGCGTCGAAGCGAGAAAGGAGCTGGTCGGCCGCCGCTCGGAGCGAGCCCATGGAGGACATATCGGCGACGAGCAGGTGAATCTCGGGATTCCCCGTCGCGGACTTGATCTGCGTGACAGCTTGCTCGCCGCGCTCCTTGCTCCTGCCCAAGATGATCACGCGCACGCCCCGCTGCGCGAATTCCTCGGCAGCAGAACGGCCAAGGCCGGCATTACCGCCCAAAATCAGGACGGTCTTGCCGGCGAACGAACTCGAGCCGCGATCGAGCGGCGGATGCATGGCTGGCTGCGGCTTGGTGGAATTTGACATGGAAAGGCTTCTTTTTTTCCATACTACAGGCTCGCGCGCGCAGCGACCAAGACAAGACTTGGAAACGCATTGTTCGCTTTGGGAAACGCTGGGCAGGCCGCGCCGCCTTCGCGACGGCGAAGATCCGTTAATGCTTGCAAGAGGATCCTGCGTCATTTACGTTCGAGGTATGACGCATTCTTTCTCGACTTGGTCATGGTCTGCCACCTCCATTTGCATGCTTGCCCTGTGGAGCGGCTGTTCACCGCCATCGGACACCGGCACTTCAACAACGACGAGTAGCGCAACAAGCTCGGGGAGCTCCAGCAGTGGTTGTTCTGCCACGGTGTTCTTTCAAGATAACGACGGCGATGGTTTCGGTAGCGCATCCAGCACGCAGAGTGACTGCATCCCACCGACCGGCTACGTCGCTATCAGCGGCGATTGTGACGACACACGCCCGGACGTCTTCCCCAACGCGACGCTACAAGATGGACGCGATGCCAACTGCGATGGCCTCATTGATTATGACGTCGACGGCAACGGTACATCCGACCGGTCTACGCTCGATTTTGCATTCAATCCACTAACCCAAAGGCACATCGAACTCGAACAGGTGGTGGAAGCAACCGCATTCGCTGTCGATGTGCACGATAGTGAAATTGACCGCGCAGGCATCAACTTGGTTGCGACGAGCCCCTTCGCCAAGGCTCTCACGTGGGACGCCGCCACCGGCAAACTCGCCGGCAAAATTCACGACCCTGGCGTTTATCGGTTTCCCATTTCGGTATGCACCAAGTATCCCTACAATGCTGCCGCCTGCCAAGATCCAGCCAATCAGCGACTCGACCTTGCTCACCTCACGGTTCGGCCGCGGAAACCCTTACAGGTCGCTGCCGACCCCGCCCCAAAGGGACCGTACCAAGTCGCAATCAGCGAGGTCGTGGTCG
>JBJXDX010000164.1:0-97220 GCA_046154585.1 Hyphomicrobiaceae bacterium
GGGCCCCCGGCCGCGGCCGCGCTCTCGTAAAGCCGCACACGAAGATCCATACTCATTCAGGGCGCGGTCTTGCTCACGTCCTCGAACACGTCGGCACGAGGGGCCGTTTTCTCCAGATCCGTGAACACGTCGGAGCGAGGGGCAGTCATTTCGACCTGGTCGAACGGCCGCTCCATGCGCGGCGCGGTTTCGGCGAGCTGGTCCCAGCTGGACCTGGCGCTTGCCGGCTGCGCGAGGGCCGCAAAACCGATCGCGAGGCCTAGTGTCATGATGTGTTTCATAACGGTCTCCCTTTGGCTGAGCGATGACAGAACAGCTGCATCGCCTGGATTGTCGAAATCCCGTTTCGACAGGTGCCACAATGCACGGCTCGCGTAAGGCGAACGTCATTCAGGCGCAAACCAACCGTGAATTGCAAAAAGCCGACGTTTGAACCTTCCCGCGCATCAACACGACTAAAATTCGCCACATCGAAATTGGGATTTGAGCTACAAGCTGCGCAGCGGAAGGATACGGGGGATCATCATGCGAATGGTCGTGGTCGTGTTGTTGAGCGCGGGCGTTTGGGGCGCGACTGCAATTCCGTTGTCGGCTCAGGATGCAACACAAGGAACTGCACCGGGCGTGATCACCGGCGGCAGTTCCAAGACGCTGATCGGTGGACAGGCATCAGCGCGGCGCGGCGACCAGACCGATGATGGCAACGCCATCGCAGAAGGCTCCAAGAACGTTTACATCGACGGCAAGCCGGCAGCCGTGACCGGCAGCAGGACCGGCTGCGGCGGCGTCACGGTCGGCGGCTCCGGCAATGTGTTCATCAACGGCAAGCCCGCCGCACGCGCGGGTGACCTAACGACCGGATGCCCGAGCAAATAGTCGCTTCAGATCTCTCCCATGGGATACATCCGCATCCGCCTGCCGCTGTGCCTCGCCGTTGCGTGGCTCGTAGCGGCGTTGGTCTCCATGCAGGCACAGGCGCAGCAGCCGTCCCGCGAACTGCAGGTGCTGCAAGCGTCGGTCCGCGACCGCTATCAGGCCGGCGCGTACGCCGACGCACTGCGCTTTGCCGAGGAAGCCATGCCGCTCGTGACGCGCGAGTATGGCGCCGAGCATGAGCAGGTGAGCGTTCACACGCACACGCTCGGGCTGGTCAGCGCGGCAACTGGCGATTTCGTCAAGGCAGAGCGGTACTACACACAATCGCTGCGCATCAGCGAGAAAATCTACGGGCCGGACAGCGCCGGGATTGCCGTTGCGCTCGAGAATCTTGGCGCGGTCTAAGTCAAGACGGGCCGTCACGATGCAGCAGAGCCGATGTTCCAGCGCGCGCTGCGCATCCGGCAGGCTCTACTCGGTCCCGACAATGCGTATGCCGCTACGGGACATTCCAACATGGGCGATGTCGCGCTTGCGCGCGGCAACTGGGGTGGGGCGCTCGCCTCCTATCGCCAGGCGATCTCGCTGCTGTCGGCGCAGGACACATCGCGCAGCATCCTGAAATCGATCGTCGAGGAGGATATCAAGCGGCACCGGGACACGTACACCAACCTCTGCCATGCCGCGTGGCAGACGCGCGGCGCGTCCGGCGCCAACAGGGGGCTGGTGGAGGAGACGTTCAAAGCCGCACAACTGGCCTGGCACACGTCGGCGGCGTCGGCGCTGTCGAAAATGACCGCGCGTCTCGGCACGTCCGACACGGAGCTGGGCCGGCGCATCCGGCAAGTGCAAGATGCCTCCGATCAGGTGCTGTTCCTGCACAGCGAGGATCAAAGGCTTCTCACCGAGTGGCATGCGGTGCAGAAGGCCGATGCCACGTACAGCGGGCTGCTGGACGAGTTCCGCACGCTGAACCTGGCGCGTAGCCGTGACAACGCACCGGCACTCAAGAAACAGACTGAGTTGGTGCAGCAGCTCTGCTGGATCGCTGCCCGCCGGGCCAGAAGAAGGCCGGGTGCGAGACGAGTGACCGGGATCGTCTAGCGCTTGGCAAGGAGATCTCCGAGCTGTCGAAGGTCACGGCCGTGGGCGCCGATCGGGTCAGGGCCGTACACGAGCGCATGGAGGCCGCCGAGAGAGCGCTGCCGGGATACCAGGAGTTCAACACGCGGCGGACCACGCTGCGCAACGACCTCGACACCACGGAGCGCGCCTTGGACGAGGCACGCGCAGGGATCGTCAAGGCTTTCCCCGACTACCTGGCATTGGCGGAGCCGAAACCCTTGTCAGTTGCCGAGGTGCAAACCCTTCTCAGAGGCGACGAAGCGCTCGTCGCGATCCTCGTGGGGTCGACGCGGAGCTTCGCGTGGGCCATTTCGCGCGACCGCGCAGACTGGGCGCAGATCGATGCCGGCACGTCGGCGCTGGCGGAGCAGGTGACGGCTTTGCGTAATGGCCTCGATCCCATGGCACAACAGGATGCCGAAGGTGCGGCAGGAAGCCAGGCGGGTGTCGTGCGCGCGTTCGATGCGGAACGGTCGCACGCGCTCTACAGGCAAATCCTGGGCCCGGTCGCCGCGGTACTGGACGGCAAGCGGCACGTCATGATCGTTCCCACCGGCGCACTGACGAGCCTGCCGTTCCAGGTGCTGGTGACGGAGCCGCCGCCGCGCGCGGGCGCGGGTGGATCCACCGACTTTCGCAATGTCGCGTGGCTCATCAAGAAGCATGCGCTGAGCGTGCTGCCGTCGGTGCCGTCGCTCAACGCCTTGCGCAAGCTGACGCCGGGCAGCTCAGCGCCGGAACCGTTCTTCGGCATGGGCGATCCGGTGCTGCAGGGGCCAGACGCGGGGCGGCAGCGCAGCGCGCGCCGCCGTTCGCTCGATGCTCCGGCGCGATACTATCGGGATGGCCTTGCCGACGTGAGCGCGCTGCGGGAGCTGACGCCGCTGCCCGATACGGCGGGCGAGCTGCGCACCATCGCCAAAGTGCTGAAAGCGCCACCGGACGCGATCAACCTCGGGGCGGCGGCGTCGGAGACACGCGTGAAATCCGCGCCGCTCGATCGCTATCGCGTGATCCAGTTCGCCACGCATGGACTGGTGGCGGGCGATCTTTCGGGACTGGCGGAGCCGGCCCTGGTGCTGACGCCACCACCCGTGCCGGCAGAGGCTGACGACGGATTGCTGACGGCGTCGGAAATCGCCGTGCTGAAGCTCGATGCAGAATGGGTGGTGCTGTCAGCCTGCAATACGGCGGCGGGCTCAGGGCAGGGCGCGGAGGCACTGTCGGGGCTGGCGCGCGCGTTCTTTTACGCCGGGGCGCGGGCGCTGCTCGTATCGCATTGGGCCGTGTACTCCGAGGCTGCGGTGGAACTGACGACGCGAACGTTCGAAACGCTCGCGGCGAGCCCGGGGCTTGGGCGCGGCGAGGCGTTCCGGCGATCCATGCTGAAGCTGATCGAGGACGGCAAGCCGCCGTCGTACTGGGCGCCGTTCGTGATCGTCGGCGAGGCGGGCAGCTCCGCGCGCTGATGGCTCATGTCTTGCGATAAGCCGCCAAGTATGTGTTGACGGCCATGTTCACCACTTGGCGGCACCTTCGGCCCCACGCTGCGAGACGATCAACAACGTCTCTTGCCGCGCTTCGCCTGGGTCGCGGATCGGATGGCGGCGGCAGTCGCACGGATTTGACGCTGCTCTGAGGGTGAAGGAGACTCAGTCATTGCGCCGCACTCAACGGCGCGCAGAGAATGGCCGATGAGCAGGACACAAGGGCCAATGACCTGTTGGCGCCTGATATCGCCCGCAATAGTGGCAACGGTACTGGCAATGATCAGTTCGTCTTTCCGCGTCGCGTTGAAAGTTGCTATTGCCGGACGCTCCGGCTCAACACCCACGGCAACCAGCCGTTGGACTAACGACTCGAGTGTGCCGAGCGGCATGTAGACGGCGGTTGTCGCGTTCGGATCGGCCAACGCTCGCAGATCGAGATCGTCCGGGAGGTTTCCACCGCTGGCGTGACCAGTGACGAACTGGAGCCGGCGCGCGCTCGTGCGTTCGGTCAGCGAAACCTCGAGACTCGCTGCAGCCCCCTGCGCTGCCGTTATGCCAGGGATCACTTCAAACGTTATGCCGGCCTGCCTCAGCGCCGCGATTTCCTCGTTGGCGCGCCCGAAGATCATCGGATCGCCGCCCTTGAGACGTACGACGCGCTTTCCGGCCTTGGCCAGATCGACCATGAGCGCGTTGATCTCGTCCTGCTTGCAGGAGGGCTGACCGCCGGTCTTGCCGACGAGCATGCGTTTGGCCTCTCGCCGCGCGAAGTCGAGAATCTCGGGCGCGACCAGATCATCAAAGAGTATGACGTCGGCTGACCGCAACGTCCGCACGGCTTTGAGCGTCAGCAGCTCGGGATTACCAGGGCCGGCGCCAACCAGGGAGACATGTCCCGGCTCGCGCCGTCCCACGCATGCCGCATCGTCGAGCAGTTTGGCCCGGTCGCTTGCCTGCGGCACGGTGTCGGGCTTGGCCAACGCCATATCGCAGAAGCGCTCCCAGAAGTGGCGACGAACGTGGACGCTGAGCTTCGCAAGACCAGCGCGCCAATCCTTGGCCGCTTGCGCCCACAGCGCAAAGCCGGACGGCAGCAGCGCTTCGATGCGTGAGCGAAGCGCCTGGGCAAATATGGGTGCTCCGCCGTCCGTCGAAATTCCGATGACCAGGGGCGAGCGATTGACGACTGCGCCGAACTGGAAGGTGCAGTAACCCGGTTTGTCGATGACATTGACTGGCAGGTTGGCGTCGCGCGCGGCCGCGAAGATGCGTGCGGCCTCGGTATCATCGTCCGTCGCACCGACGACAAACGCTGCACCGGAGAAGTCGGTGGATGACCACGCTCTGCGTTGCAAAATCACACAACCAGCCGGCGGGTCGGCGGCGAGTATTTCGAGTTCGGCACAGGGCCGCGGGTCGATCACGATGACGGTAGCGCCCGCCGCCGCGATGAGTTCGGCTTTCCACGCCGCAGCCTCATTGCCGCCGGCCAGTACGACACGTGACTCGGCCAATTTGAGGAAAATGGGCAGCGTCGCCAGCGGCATCATGCGATGCGGACGCACGAACTGCGGTGCTCTAGGCAGTTTCATGCTCGGGCTCCCGTACGGGATTGCTGGCAACGATCAGACGGCGAAGCTCCGGCACGCAGCTCCCGCAATTGGTCCCTGCGCCGAGCGCTTTGCCGACCGCTTCGACCGTGCAACATCCTCTTGCGGCCGCAGCTTGGATGGCACGCACGCCGACCTGGAAGCAGACGCAGACGATGGGCCCTTCGTCAGGCCCACCCTCGACAGATCGCGCAGCCAACAATCCGCGACGTTCATTTGCAGGAATGACATCCCGTTCGAACTGCGATTTGAGCCAGTCGGGCGACGGCAATTTGGGCGTCGAGCTGATGATGATGACGCCTTCGAGCCGTCCGGCCTGCAGGGCCGCAGCGCGATAGGACCCCGCCCCCGCATCTGTCAATTCGAGACGATCCCCCCCCGGCAGCAGGTTACGGTGCCATTCGGGCCATCCGTTCACCGGCCGATCGATGGCAAAGACGAGCATGTGACCAAACGCTGTCCGCGCCGTCGACCAATAGGCCATATCCGCCGAAACGAACGACTGTCGCGACAGTGCAAAACCATAGTGCGAGACCGCTAGCGGTGCGATGCGGGCCGGCGTAGCCTTGGATTCCGGCTGGCCGGAGACCGGATCCGTCACCGATTGCACCATGGCGCCAATGAGGGCGGCTGAACTGTTCTGAGCCGACCAATGAATGGGTACAAAAAGTGTGCCCGGCTGCTGGTTGCGGCTCACCAGCACGCGTAAGCGGGCGTCGCTGTACGCCGTCGACACGTGCGCAAGCATGCCCTGCTCCAAGCCGAATCTGCGTGCATCCTCGGGATGAATTTCGACAAATGGCTCGCCGATATGCGTCACAAGCCGCGGCGACAGGCCTGTGCGCGTCATCGTGTGCCACTGGTCGCGAATGCGTCCGGTGTTGAGAACGAGGGGCCAATCCTTCGACGTGGCGGCGGCAAGTCGCGGTGTGGCAATGGATACGAACTGCGCCTTGCGATCGGGCGTGAAGAAGTTTCCGTCCGCGAACAACCGCTGCGTCGATGCCCCGGGTTCTCGGAACGGCCACTGGAACGGCTCGATGCGATCGTAGCCGTGCTCACCTATTGCCGCAGCTCCGGAGAGGTCGAAGGCACGGCTGCCATCATTCTCGAATCCCGATAGGCGAGCATGCTCGGCAAATATCTCCGCTGGAGAGGAATAAGCGAAGTTTTGCCCCCAACCCAGACGTCGTGCGACTTCACCGAGAATCCACCAGTCCGGCTTGGCAGAACCTGCAAGCGGCAAGAACGCACGCTGACGCGAAATACACCGCTCCGAATTGGTGACTGTTCCATCCTTCTCGCCCCACGCGGCAGCTGGCAGCAGCACGTGCGCCTGCTCTACGGTGTCGTTGTCGACGACATTGTCGGATACGATCAGCAGATCGAGCCGGGAGAGGGCGTCGCGCACATGATCGGCGCGCGGCAAAGACACCGCGGGATTCGTTCCCATCACCCACATCGCCTTGATGCGCCCGTCGGCCACCGCATCGAACATGTCGACGGCCTTGAGGCCAGCTCCCGTCACGACTCCAGGTGCATTCCAGAAGCGCTGTACGCGGTCGCGCTCCGCAGGCGAGAACCCCATGTGTGCTGCCAGCATGTTGGCAAGTCCGCCGACCTCGCGCCCGCCCATCGCATTGGGCTGCCCCGTGAATGACAGAGGGCCCGATCCCGGTTTGCCGATGCGCCCCGTCGCAAGATGGCAGTTGATGATGGCGTTGACTTTGTCGGTGCCCTGCGCGGACTGGTTCACGCCCTG
Organism: Hyphomicrobiaceae bacterium; assembly: GCA_046154585.1. GTDB lineage: Bacteria > Pseudomonadota > Alphaproteobacteria > Rhizobiales > Hyphomicrobiaceae > CADEFX01. The sequence goes on from JBJXDX010000164.1 coordinate 6,864, forward strand.
GCTGTAACAGGTGACGACGCGGTCGGTGCCGGTAAACCACTCGAAAAACAGCGCGAGATCCTCGAGCTCCAGACCGCACGCGTGCGCCACGGCACCGCGCGTCGGCGCGATGCGTCGTGCCACGGCGAGGGCCTCGATGAAGCCTTGCGTGTGGGCGGAGACGTACCCGTCATCCACGAGGTCGCGCTCCGCCAAAGCCACTAACAGTCCACACCACAGCACGCTGTCGCTGCCGGGCTTTATGGACAGATGCAAATCTGCGCCCTCTGTGGTGGCCGTGCGGCGCGGATCGATGTTGACCACGCGCATGCCACGTTCGCCGCGGGCCGTCTGGATGCGCTGATAGAGAATGGGGTGGCACCAGGCCGCATTCGAGCCGACAAGCACCACGAGATCAGCGAGTTCCAGATCGTCGTAGCATTGTGGAACGACGTCGGCACCGAAGGCTCTCCGATGGCCGGCGACCGACGACGCCATGCACAGCCGAGAGTTGGTATCGACGTTGGGCGTGCCAATGAAGCCCTTGGCCAGCTTGTTGGCGACGTAATAGTCCTCGGTCAGCAACTGGCCGGACAGATAGAAGGCAATCGCTTCAGGGCCATGCTCGTCTCTGATCGCCGCAAGTCGGCTGGCCACGTGATCGAGAGCACGGTCCCAATCCACGCGCTTGCCGTCGATCATGGGGTGAAGGAGCCGCGTCTCCAACCCCAATGTCTCGCCAAGCGCCGATCCCTTCGAGCACAGGCGCCCGGCGTTGGCCGGATGCTGCGGGTCCCCTTTGATGCTCGCGCCGCCCATGCCGTCGGACGTTGCCAACACCCCACATCCGACACCGCAGTACGGGCAGGTCGTGCGAACGGTCGTTCCTGCGGCCGTGCCGGAAGGCGCCATCAGTAGACGTCCGCCTGGTAACGTCCGGTCGCTTTCAGCTCGGCGATGAAGTCCCGCGCCGCAGTCTCGTTCATCTGCCCGCCTTTGGCCGAGATTTCGATCAAGGCCGTCTCCACATCCTTAGCCATGCGTTTGGCATCGCCGCAGACGTAGAAGTGCGCGCCATCTTTCAACCAGTCCCACAGTTCGGGGCCGGCCTCACGCATGCGGTCCTGCACGTAGACTTTTTGTGCGCCGTCGCGCGACCAGGCTGTCGACAATCGTGTCAACGTGCCCGTCTCGAGGAATGCTTCGAACTCGTCGCGATAGAAGAAGTCGTGAGACTCGCGCTGATGTCCGTAGAACAACCACGCCCGCCCTGTCGCGTGGGCTGCCTTGCGGTGCCACAGGAAGGAGCGGAACGGAGCGACGCCCGTGCCTGGGCCTACCATGATAATGGGCGTCGCTCCATCGCCAGGAAGAGCGAAGCCGTGCGCCTTCTGGAGGTAAACTTTGACGCCTGCGCCAGGTTCGAGCCGGTCGGCAAGGTACGTCGATGCGCAGCCTACGCGCGGACGTCCGTCGATCTCATAGCGCACCGCATCGACGGTCAGATGCAATTCGCCCGGCGTCACCAGTGGGGACGATGAGATGGAATACAGGCGGGGCTGCAGTGGCTCGAGACATTCCAGAAACGCCTCCGGATCGGGGTGGAGCGGTGCAAATTTCTCCAGGGCTGCGAGCACGTCCAGTGTTGCGGCATCGCCATCAGGATCCTCCCCCGCCGCTAGCGCTCTCGCTTTCCTGCGCCGATCGCCTCCTACCAGGAAGCTGATAAGCTGAAAAAGCGCATCGGGCGCGAGACCTAGCGAGTAGTCCTCTATCAATGCCTCGCGGATCGTTTTACCGGCGATGGGAAAATGATCCGGCACGCCGAGCACAGCACGCACGGCCTCGGCCAAAATGGGATCGTTCTTGGCATATAGGCCGAATGCATCGCCCGGCGCGTATCCGATACCGCTCTCGGAGATATCGAAGATGACGTGGCGGGTATCCTTGTCCGATGCCCGGCCCGACAGACGGGCCGCCCCGCGAAAGATCGCCTCGACCGGCTCGTCGCGTGTTCCGCGCTCCGAGGCAGCCTTGATCTCGACCGGCGCTGCTTCAGCAGGGGCTTTCGCGACGGCCGGCGGTACGTCCTCCAGCAGTCGCTTCAGCATGCGGCTCGTTTCCTTGCCGCCGGGAGCACACAGGTTGAGCTTCGTTTCCCGGCCTGCGGCGATAGCCTGCGAATAGGTCTCGCACAGATAGCCGCATTGCCCGCAGTCCTGCTGCGCCATGGCCGCAAACAGCTTGCGCGGCAGGGCTTTGCCCTCAGCGAGTTTCATGCGCTCATCGATCGCCATGGCGGCATCGTGCCACGGCGCCCCGTCGTCGCCGGCGACGGCGTTGGCAGCGACATCTGGAATTGCGCCGGCCGGGCTGGCGCCAGGATTTGCATCGAGCGAGAGCAGTCCGGCGAAGAACCCGTTGAGCCATGAGCGCTGTTCAGCCGAGAACGGCGCCTCCTCCGGAATCATGGACTGGCGAGAGGAAGTGATGGCCGTCTGAATGCTCATGCAGCAGACCCCACGACAGGCCCGTCGATCATCGACCTGAGCGCTTCTAGTTCGTGACGTCGGGTGAAGGTCAGAAACGTCTCACCATCGCAGCGATGCGCGAGATAGGCCTTCAGCATGCGTTCGACGGCCTTGGGGCAGTCTTCGACCTTCACGTCGCGATAGATCTCGCGACCCACGGCACCATCAGGGCCGAACCCGCCGCCGACAAGAATGTGAAAGCCTTCGACCGTGTCCTCGCCTGCCGCATCGACTGGCACACGGCAAGCGATCATGCCGATATCACCGATGTAATGTTGGGCACACGAATGTGGACATCCCGTGAGGTGAATGTTGATCGGACTATCCAGTGCGACGCGTGGCTCGATCCACTCGGCGATGGCCATGGCTGTGCCCTTGGTATCCGATGCCGCGAACTTACAGCCCGTATTGCCGGTGCAGGCAACCAGCCCAGCGCGCACGCTGGTGGCGCTGGACGTCAACCCGATTTCCTTGAGGCACTCTTCGACCAACGGTGCGTTGGCTTCGGCAATGCCGGATATCAGCAGATTCTGCCAGACCGTGAGCCGGATATCGCCGTCGCCAAGCTCGTGTGCGATCCTCGCAATCCCGCGCATTTGCGCGCACGTCATCTTGCCCACCGGCAGTACAACGCCGGCCCAGACTTTGCCCGTTTGCGCCTGTTTGTGAATGCCGACGTGCGCCTGCCGATCCTGCCGGTTCAGCGCAGGCACCTTGTCGGCGGGAATACGCGTCAGCGGTCGTCCCAGCTTGGTTTCCACTTCCGCCAGAAGCTTGTCCAGACCCCAGGCATCGAGCACGTATTTGAGGCGGGCCTTCTTGCGGTCCGTCCGGTCACCGTGATCGATGAATACGCGCACGATGGCGTCCGCGACTGCAACGGCATCATCCGGCTTCACATAGACGTTGCCGAGTTTGGCAAAGTCCTGGTGCCCCGTGATGCCGCCAATGCCGAGGCGGAACCACACGCCGGACTCGGCGCCGGCGTCTGCACCTACCATGACCGCGGTGAAGGCAATGTCGTTCGTATCCTCCAGCACCGGAATGATGCCGCCGCCGTCGAAAGCCACGTTGAACTTTCGCGGAAGCCCGAATAGCGAGCGATCGTTGGCGATGTGGTAGTGCCAGGCTCGGGCATAGGGACGCGTATCGATCAGCTCCTGCGCGTCGATGCCCGCCGTAGGAGAGCCGGTGACGTTGCGGATGTTGTCGGCACCCGTTCCCTTGGTGGTGATCCCGAGTGCTTCCAATCCTTCGATCAGCGCGACGGCATTGCCGGGCATGATTTCGCGGATCTGCAGGTTGGCGCGCGTGGTCGCGTGCGTGTAGCCGCCGCCGAGCTTCTCGGCCAGATCGGCCACACCCGCAAACTGCCAATGGCTCAGAATGCCGTTGGGGATGCGCAAGCGGCACATATAGGAGTTCTGCGTCGGCGCCACATAGAAAAGGCCATGGAAACGCCACCGGAAATTATCGACGCCCTTTGGAAACTGGCCTTTCGCGCTCTCCGACCTGAACCGCCCATAGGCGTCGAACGGATGCTCTTCGCGCTTGGCCTTTTCTTCCGGCGATAGCTTCTTGCCCTGCGCCTCGAAGCGGGCCATGGCCGCGAGATGGTCCTTATCCGGACCCGATGGCGCGGCCGGGCCACCGGCGCCTGCAAGCGGCTGCAGTCCTTGTGCCGCACGCCGCGCCTGCATGCCGGACACGAAGCCTTCCAGATATCGGCGCTGCTCGTCCGTGAAGTCCTGCGCGCTCATCAGGCCGCCTCCGCGTAGGCTTTGCCGAAGGCCAGCGCACCACGGATAGCTGAGACCGGCGTCCGCTGTCCGATCAGTTGCCGATACCAGAGTGCGTCTGACGTATCGCCGAACAGCACGGCGCCAATCAAATGGCCATCACGCACGACCAGCTTGCGATAGACAGCCGCCTCGCGATCCTCGAGGACGATCGCCTCGGCCTGAGCGTCGTCGAAGGCCCCAATCGAGAACACCGGTATTCCGGACACCTTGAGGCTCGTGGCGACGACAGAACCCTCATAGGCCCCGGCCTGCCCAGCAAGGTGATGCGCCAGGATCTTGGCTTGCTCGTATCCCGGCTCGATCAGGCCATAGCATTGCCCGCGATGCTCGGCGCATTCACCGAGCGCAAAAACTCCCTTCACCGACGTCGCCATCCGGTCATCGACCCGGATGCCGCGATTGGTCTCCAAGCCGGACTCTCGCGCAAGCGCAATCGACGGACGGACGCCGACGGCCATCACGACAAGATTGCAGGCGAGGCTCTGCCCGTTCGTCAGCTCGACGCCCTCAACGCGGTCCCGCCCACGTATGGCGCTGACTGTGGCCCCGAGAACGACGCGAATGCCCTTTTTCTCCAACGCAGATGCCAACAATCGCGCCGCATCCGCATCGAGTTGTCGCTCCATCAGGTGACCTGCGAGATGGACAAGGGTTACATCGGCTCCGGCGCGAACGAGACCGTAGGCCCCTTCGATGCCGAGCAAGCCTCCGCCGATGACGACCGCTGACGTTCTCGCCTCGGCGGCCGACCGCAGCGTGCGTGCATCCTGCAGCGACCGGAAGGTGAAGACGCCGTCCAGATCGTTGCCCGGAAGCGGAAGGCGGATGGGCTCCGATCCGGTCGCCAGCACGCAGATGTCAAACGGTACGCGCCTGCCGTCGTCCAGCGTTGCGATCCGCTTCTCGGTATCAAGCACGGTCACAGGCTGGCCAACCTGCAAGGCAACGCCGTTCCGCGCATACCAGTCTGTTGGCTTCAGCTCCACATCCGTTGGCGACAACTCACCCGCAAGCAGCGGCGACAGCAGCACGCGATTGTAGGCAGGCACCGGCTCCGCGCCGATCACCGTGATCTCGAAGCGGTCGGCCACGAGGGCCGCGAGCTCTTCGAGCAGGCGAAGGCTGCACATGCCGTTGCCGATGACGAGCAACCGGCGTTTCATCGGATATCTCCAGTGCGATGATCCTCTTACTCGGCAGCTTGCAACGCTGGTGCTTTGTGCCGGGCGTAGAGGAACTCCAGAACCGCTACGCGCGCGTGGATGTAGGTCGGGTTATCCACCAGCTCGAGCCGCTTGCGTGGCCGCGGCAGCTTCACGTCCAACACCTCGCCGATCGTTGCTGCGGGACCATTCGTCATCATGACAATGCGATCTGACAACAGGACGGCCTCGTCCACATCATGCGTGATCATCAGCACCGTATTTCGAAGCTGCTGATGGATCGCCATCACGGAGTCCTGCAGATGCGCCCGGGTCAGCGCATCGAGCGCGCCGAAAGGCTCGTCGAGCAGCAGCACCTTGGGTTGCATGGCAAGGGCCCGCGCAATGCCCACGCGCTGCTTCATGCCACCCGAGATCTCCATGGGGCGCTTGTCCTTGGCGTGGGCCATCTGCACCAGCTCGAGATTGTGCATGGTCCAGGCGTCGCGCTCGACCCGCGACTTGATGCCGGAGAAAACTTTGTCCACTGCCAGCCGGACGTTGTCGTAAACCGTGAGCCAGGGCAGTAACGAATGGTTCTGGAAGACGACCGCGCGATCCGGTCCCGGCTCATTGACCTCCTTGTTCTCCAACAGCACCGCGCCGCTGGTAACGTCGAGCAGGCCGGCGACAATGTTGAGCAGGGTCGACTTGCCGCAACCGGAATGGCCGATCATGGCGACGTACTCGCCCTGATCTATCTTGAGGTCGATGTCGGTCAGCACGTCGCTCCGCGACGAGCCGCGCGCGAATGACTTGCCGACGCGATCGATATGCAGGAAGGGCCGACCGGCGACCGGCATTGTAGAGGCGGTATGCGAGACAGGTGTTACAGGCGCGATCATTGTTGCCTCCTCAAGTTGCCGACACGCCACGGGTGGCGAAGTGGCCGATCAAAGCGACGAGACGATCGAGCAGGAAGCCGATGACGCCGATGTAAACGAGCGCCACGATGATGTCCGACAGCCGGGAAGAGTTCCACGCGTCCCAGATGAAGAAGCCGATCCCCACACCACCGGTGAGCATCTCCGCGGCCACGATGGCGAGCCACGAGAGGCCGATCCCGATCTTGAGGCCCGTGAAAATGTAGGGCGCTGCCGACGGGACCATGATGCGCCAGAAGAACTCGACAGGGTTCAGGCGCAGGACCAAGGCCACGTTGCGATAGTCTTGCGGAATGTTGCGGATGCCCACTGCCGTGTTGATGATCACGGGCCAGATCGCCGTGATGAAGATCACGAAGATCGCTGAGGGCGCGCTGTCTCGGAACGCAGCGAGGGCGATCGGCAGCCATGCCAAAGGCGGCACAGTGCGCAAGACTTGAAATATCGGGTCGAGGCCACGCATGGCCCACTGGCTTTGTCCGACCAGCGCGCCAAGCCCTATGCCGACAACCGCAGCCAGCCCGAAGCCTATAGCAACGCGCTGCAGGCTCGTAAGCACGCGCCAGCCGAGCCCGATGTCCTGCGGACCCAGCACGAACCATGGATCCACAATGAGATCCTTGGCGTCCTGCCAGATGCGCAGCGGCGTTGGCAGCGTCGCTTGCGGACCGGAGGCAGCGATCTGCCAGATCACCAGTATCAAGGCGAGCACGATGATGGGTGGGACGACACATGCTACAACCTCCTTGGCGAGTGCCTGCAGACGCCTGGATGGTGGGCGAGACGGAAAAGGGACCACGGACGCAGCCGGTTTCTGCCGCGTTGCAGTTGCGGACTGCGACGTGCCGGCCGTCGGCTCGATGAGTTTCGCTGCGGCGGTGCTGGCCATGCCTGCGCTCTCCGTTATGCGATTGGCAAACAGTGTCCGCGGCCTCAGACCGCTGCTCGTTTGATCGAGAGCGATTTGAGGTAGGCCATGGGATCCTCTGGATCGAAGACCTTGCCGTCGAAGAACGTTTCTTTGCCGCGTGACGGCGATGCCGGTATGTCGGACGCCGGTACTGACAGCGATTTCGCCGCCTCGCGCCACAAGTCCTCGCGGTTCACTTTGTCGACCAGCGCCTTGACGTCCGTTGTGGCCTCGAACTTGCCCCAGCGGATATCTTCTGTGACGAACCACTGATCGTGGCTCTTGAAGGGATAGGAAGCGTGCTCGCTCCAGAACTTCATGTAGTGCTTGGTGTCCTTCTCCACGCGGCCGTTGCCGTAGTTCACATCGCCCTTGAGCCGGCCAATGATGTCCGGCACGGGGACGTTGAACCACTGGCGCTTGCCGACGATCTCGGCCAACTCCTGCTTGTTTTCCGGTTTTTCGCACCACTGCTGGGCTTCCATCACGGCCATCAGCAGCGCCTTGGCGGCTTGCGGATGCTTGTCGACCCACTCGGCGCGCATGCCGAGCGCCTTTTCCGGATGCTTGAACCAGATCTCGCCCGTCGTGCAGGCGGTGAAGCCGATGTTCTGGTTGACGAGTTGTTCGTTCCACGGCTCGCCGACGCAGAACGCATCCATGTTGCCGACCTTCATGTTCGCCACCATCTGCGGCGGCGGCACCACGATGGTGGAAATATCCTTGTCCGGATCGATGCCTCCAGCGGCCAGCCAGTAGCGAATCCATAGGTCGTGCGTGCCTCCGGGGAATGTCATGGCGACCTTCACCTCTTTGCCCTCGGCCTTCTTCTTCTCGAAGGCTGCTTTGAGGGGGAAGGCGTCGGCGGTGACTTTGAGATCCTTGTATTCGTTGGAGACCGAGACGGCCTGCGCATCGAGGTTGAGCCTGGCCAGCAGATACATCGGCGTCGGCACGTTGTTCTGTGTGACTTTGCCGGTTGAGATCAGGTAGGGCATCGGCGAGAGGATGTGCGCACCGTCGATGCCGTTCTTCTCGGAGCCAAGCACCATGTTGTCCCGCGTCGCACCCCACGACGCCTGCTTGGCGACATCGACATCCGGCATGCCGTGCTTGGCGAAGAATCCCTTCTCCTTGGCGATGACCAGAGGCGAAGCATCCATCAGGGCGATGTAGCCGAGCACGGCCTTCTTCACTTCCGGCCCTGCGCCCTGCGCGAATACGCCTCCAGGAAAAGCAGCCTTCACGGCCGTCATGAGCGCCGCGGTTGCCGCCGTAGCGGACGCCGACTTCATGAGTTCGCGGCGCGTCATGCCCGCGGTCTTGATCGTGCAACTTTTCGTTCGGCTCGGCATCGTTATCCCCGTCGCTGCAGGCATGGATGGCGCGACGGCATCGCTCAATGAGGCCAAACCCGTCGGACCAACAAAAAAACCGCTGCCCAAGGCGCTCGTTGGCACCTCGTGGTCAGCGGCGTCGCTGTTTGGCCCCTCGTTGGACCTCGCTGCACCATCGCCCTCGGTGATGCTGCTTTGGAAGTTTACCAATACAAAGTTCGTGCCAAGTCTCCAGAGTGTCAATAAAAACTATATATATCAACATGTTGTCGAGAATTGCAGCGATCACAGAGGGCATGCCGAAAAGGAAGTTTCTGCTCGACACCCTTGCATCATGCGGAAACTTTGTGCAGCGCAACCTGTCGAAACGGCTACCCGCTCACGCTCCGCTTGATATCCAATCTCGCGAGGTAGCCGCTGATGTCGTCCGGATCGAAGGTCGGTCCGGCGACCGCGCCAATGCCATCGGCGGGCTCACCCGTTATCGTCGTGTCGTCGTCGGCCAACGCGGCGTCGTAGATGTCCGATCGCACAACCGACTTTGCACGTGCCAGATGCTCTACCGACAAGGGAGCTTGGCCCCAGCGCACCATCTGCGCGTAGAGCCACGCCATCTGCACGGGATCTGGGCGTGCCGCCGCTTTGCGGCCAACCATCAGGTAGCGATCGCTTGTGCGAACGGTTCCGTCAGGCGAGACCTTCAAGCGACCGCTGAGCGTGCGACTAATGACTTCGGCGGCCACATCGGGCCGGTTCGGCATCGCGAGAATCGAGGCGACATCGATCCTGTTTGGTGCGACCAAAAGGGTCGAGACCTCTTCGTGATTGGCTTCATCCTCGATGAATGCAGCAGCTTTGCGGTGAGCACGTACGAGGCGCAGGAGGGTGTCCGGATTTTCTTCGGCCCAACGGGCGCGTACGCCAAGCAGCTTCTCTGTAGCGCGCGCGAGAATTTCGCACACGAAGTGCAGAATGACGCCTACGCCTAGGTCCACGGCAACCGAATTCCACGGCGCGCCGACACAGAAGCCATCGACATGACCGTTCGCGAGGCTATCGACCATGTACGGTGGCGGCAGCACGACGAGGCGCACATCCTCGTCGGGATCAACGCCCCCAGCAGCCATCCAGAACCGGATATGATAGTTGTGAGTAGAGAATGGAAACGTCATACCGAACGTCAGCGGTTCCGCGCCTCTGGCCTTGCGGTTCGCAACCACGCGCTTGAGCGCACGCGCCGACACCATCGGATCGAGGATATCGCCGTCAGCCACTTCGAGCATAGTGGCGTGAAGCGCCGGCGTCACAGTGATCGCATTGCCGTTCACGCCGAGCCCAAACGGCGCAACGATCGGCACGCGCACGTGACCAAGCCCCAACGTGGAGGCAATAGCGACCGGCGCGATGAGGTGAGCAGCGTCAAATACGCCAACGTTGAGCTTATCGCGAATGTTGGACCACGACACTTCACGCACGAGTTCGACGTCCAGCCCTTCGCTCGCCGCAAATCCCTTGTCGACAGCAATCATCAGCGCGGCCGCGTCAGCAAGTGGAATGAAGCCGATTTTGAGCTTGGTATTGCTACTCACTTGAAAAGCTCCGACGCAGTAATCACCGATTGCGCAACTTCGGCGATTTTTCTCTTCTCATTCATGGCCGTTTTGCGCAGGAGAGCATAGGCTTGCTCTTCCGACAGGTTCTTTGCCTGCATCAGAATGCCCTTGGCGCGGTCGATGACCTTGCGCTCCTCGAGTGCGCTCTTCGTGCGGTCTAGCTCGTCCTGAAGACGTGCGAAGGCGTTGAAGCGCGAGATGCAAAGATCGAGGATGTTTTTGATGCGCTTTTTCTTGAGCCCGTCCACGATGTACGCTGATACGCCCGCGTCGACTGCCGCTTCGATGGTGCCGCGATCGGACTGATCGACGAACATCGCGATGGGGCGGCGCACGATGCGCGACACCTGGAACATCTGCTCCAGGACATCGCGGCTCGGGTTTTCCAGATCAATGAGGATGACATCGGGATCGATGCGATAAACCTGATCCAGCAGGCCGGTCGTATTGGTGACGTGAACGACGTTGGCGAAGCCGGCCTCCCGCAGGCCCGCCTCGAGGATCGCCAGGCGAATGGGGTTCTCGTCGATGACGAGAATCCTGAGCGAAGTATCTTGAGGCAGTTTTTGCAAAGAGCTCTGCTATCTGATTGTGCGGCGCACTCAACTTGCCGCACTGCAGCAAGAATTACAATGGCTCTAAAGACACGCGCGCGCAGCCCTCGGCTTCGCAGCCCAACTTCCCAGCCCGCGCCATCGGCGCGAAGGATTGGGGAAAAGGGGCGTGTTATACCGGGGCGCAGACCCAAACCCCTATACTTCTCAGGTTCCACGCCGCTTAATGGATCTGTTTCTGCCGAAGAGGGGAAAATCAATGACCATCGAACTGTTGGTTATCTGGTTAGTTATCGGCGCTATCGCAGGCTGGCTTGCCGGGCAGGTTATGAGCGGGGGCGGCTTCGGTCTTGTGGGTGATGTGATCGTCGGCATTATCGGTGCCGTCGTAGCGGGCCTGCTCCTTCCGCAACTTGGTATCTACATTGGCGGCGGCCTCATAGGCGCAATAATCAATGCGTTCATCGGCGCCTGTGCAGTGCTGTTCGTGCTGCGATTGATCAAGCGCTAAGGCGTCCGCGCGATACACCGGTCACCGGGTATCGCGCGATGCCTTGTGCGGCGGATGTCGACGCGTCTGCCGACACCGCGCACCAATCCTTCGAGTTCGCGACTACCTCGACGCTTTCAGCGCCGCCAACACCTTCGGCGGAGACATCGGCAGATCGGAAAGGCGCAGGCCCACCGCGTTGTGGATCGCGTTGGCGACTGCCGCCAGCGGCGGCACGATGCACACTTCGCCCACACCCTTCACGCCTTGCGGATGCTTTTCGTTCGGTACCTCGACAATGATGGGGTCGATCATCGGCATGTCGGACGCCACGGGGATGCGGTAGTCGAGAAAGCCCGGATTGTCCAATCGGCCATTCTTGTCGAAGATACATTCCTCGTTGAGCGCCCAGCCGATGCCCTGCACGACACCGCCCTGGATCTGGCCCTCCACGTAGCTCGGATGAATCGCCCGGCCGACATCCTGCGCGGCGGTGTAGCGCAAGATCTGAACCTTGCCGGTGTCGGGATCGACCTCGACATCGCAGACGTGGGTGGCAAATCCCGGACTGGCGCCCATGGTGTTGAGTGACGACGTCGCGGTGATCGGACCGCCGGTCGCACTTGCCTGCGCCGCAAGTTGCGCGAGAGTCATCGGCGGGAATTCGCCGGCGTTCGAGCCGGCTGGACGAGCCTCGCCGTTCTCCCACACGACGGCCTCCGCATCGATCTTCCAGATCTTGGCCGCGCGTTCGCGCAGGGTCTTGATGACCTGCTGGGTCGCCTGCGTGACGACCATCGCCGAGGCGAACGTGACGCGACTGCCGCCGGTGAGATTGCTGAAGGGCACGGAGCTGGTGTCGCCGATCAGAACCTGCACCTGGTCGTAGTCGATGCCGAGCAACTCGGCCGTGATATTGGCGGTCGAAGCGCGTGAGCCGCCGATGTCGGGGTGGCCGGTCACCACAACGATGGTCCCGTCCTCGTTGACGGTCACGTGCGTGCCCGACTCTCCACCGGCGTTGAACCAGAAGCCGCTGGCGACGCCGCGGCCCTGGTTCGGCCCCAGCGGTGTCTTGTAGTGGGGATGATCGATGACTGCCTGCAGGGTTTCCTCGTAGCCGATGCGGTCGAAGGTGGGACCGTATGCGGTCTTTGTGCCGGCCTTGGCGGCATTCTTCTGGCGCAGTACTAAAGGATCAATGTTGAGCTTCGCGGCAAGCTCGTCGACGACGCACTCGATCGAGAACGCTCCGATCGGGGCGCCGGGCGCGCGATAGGCCGCGACCTTGGGTCGGTTGGTCACGACGTCGTAGCCAACGACATGCACGTTGGGGACCGCATAAGGAGCAACGCCGCACCCGACGGCGCCGCGAATGGGCGCGCCCGGAAATGCGCCGCCTTGCAGGCGGAAGCTGGCTTCGATCGCGGTGATCTTGCCGTCCTTGGTGGCGCCGATCTTGACGGTGCTGGACGAGCCCGATGTCGGGCCAGTCGCGCGGAAGACCTCCTCGCGGGACATCACCATCTTGACCGGCCGCCCCGACTTGCGCGCGAGGACGAGGGCGAGCGGTTCGAGATAAACGATGGTCTTGCCGCCGAAGCCGCCGCCGATCTCGGCAGGGATGGCGCGGATCTGGCTCAGCTTGTGCCCGGTCATCTGGCCGGTCATGTCGCGCACGGCGAAGTGGCCCTGGCTGCTGCTCCAGATGGTTGCCTGGCCGTCCTTCGCAACGCTGACCAGGCAGGCGTGCGTTTCAATATAGCCCTGGTGCACCGGCTTGGTCTTGAAGCTGCGCTCGACGATCACGTCGGCGGCGGCAAAGCCGGCTTTGGTGTCACCAAGGATGTGCTCCATCTTGTTGCCGACATTTGTTTGTTTGTCGGGAGCGCCCGCTGCACGTAGTTCCTCATGCAGGATTGGAGCGCCGGGCAGCATGGCTTCGTCGACGTCGATGACCCAGGGAAGCACCTCGTAGTCGACCTCGATCAGCTTGAGTGCTTGAGCAGCGATCTTGGGAGAGGCCGCGGCAACGGCCGCAACAGCGTGGCCAGCGTAGTGCGCCTTGCCGCGCGCCATGACGTTGCGGCTCAAGAATCGGAGATCCTGGATGCCGATCATGACCGGCTTGCTCCAGGGAAAATCCACGAGATCGGCACCGGACATGACGGCCTTGACCCCGGGGAGGGCTAATGCCTTGTCAAAGTTGATTGATTTGATGCGCGCGTGTGGGTGGGGGCTGCGCAGAACCCTGCCGTGCAACATGCCGGGCATCGTGAAATCGGCGCCATAGGCAGCGCGCCCCGTTACCTTGTCGGCGCCATCCGGGCGGATGGTGCGTTTGCCGATCCATTTATTGTCTGTGCCGTTGCCGTTGCTGTTTTCAGCCATCTCAGCTCTTTCTTTTGTGCTCTGTTGTCTTCCGCAACCGGACACGCCGGCCGAACAACGCCTTCCCACACTGTAAACCGAGTCCGGCGTCTAAACTGGGCTGTGCATCTTAGACTATTCTACAAGCTGGTGGCCATCAGGCAACGCCTGGCTAAGCATGGGAGGGCATCGGCGGCTGGGCGTGGCCATGTAGATGAGGCGCGGCAGGCGCGCAGGCTCATTGAGCCTGGCGGACCTCGTACGGCAGCACGAGAACTTCGAGGCCGGGGTCTTGGACGGCCGCCAATCGATTCAGGAAATCAACCCCGCCGAGCGAGTTGGCGAGGGACTGCTGCGCCGTTTCACCCACAGATGCCGGAACAAGCTCGTCAAACGGCAAAGTGCCGGCTCCCGTCACAATAATGATGGCCTCGTGATTGCGCCGTTCCCCTGCCAGATTGGTGCTGGCAATTGCCGGATACGAATCCTCTGCCCGCGGAAACCAGACCGACTCGCCGCCCCTGATAACAACGGTCTTTTGCATGCTTTCGGGATAGAGGCGGATGACCGAGCTGTTGGCCTGCCAGGCAAACACGCCGATGTTCGCTTCCTTTTTCGCGTCGATTCTCAGCCGGAATGGTCGTTCAGAGATGATATCCGTCGGCTCAAGTTGCCCGTTGAGTTTGCGCTCCGCACCACCGAGCAACGTGCGAACCTTCGCGCGCAGATCGACCTTGACCTCCTGAGCCGTCGGCGTGTGGATCGTCCAAACCTCATCGTACGTGATGCCGCGACTCATGTAGCCGAGCAACTCGGCCGCTTCGCTCGTGGACACGACGGTATTGGGCAGATTGACGCCGGTTGCCGGTACTTTAGCGAGGATGGCTTTCGCTCTTGCCAGCGCATGCGCACTGCGCTGTGCTTCATCCCTTGGATGATACTTGGTGATGCGCGCAATGCCGGTGGCGAACACGAAGTCACCTTCGGTCGTTGCCGCCTCGGGCGTCCGCACGCGTTGCTCGGTGGAGGCAGTCTTCAAAGCGGTAGCTTTGATCTGATCGGCTTTTCTCTTGGCCAGATTGGCAAACCGGCCTTTCGGAAATTGCGTCAGGTAATCCTCGAAGTTCTTGGGATCGTTCGTGTCCTTGATTGCGATCCAGAATTCGGCGTCCGAGGACAGTGAGATCGACGACGGGCTTTCCTCGGGAGGCGGCAGAAGCTCCTGCGTCTCGGTTGGTGTCTTGCCGGTAGGATTCAAATACAGCGGCTGCGACAGCGCATTCAGGGATTCGGGTTGCTGACGCTTCAGCGTCGCCTTCAGAACATCCCGCCGCACGCCGCTGAACATCGCGCTGATGTCTATGTTGGGCGTGGCAATGTGCCGAAGCAGTGCTTCGGTGAACGGACTGTTCTGGCCACGGCCGTCCTCAGCCACGGTGCCAGGCGATGCAGCAAATCCGACGAAACGGTCGGCCGGCTCTGCAGTAATGGTCGCGAGACCGCGCAAATATTCCCATGTCAATTGCGAGCCAGTCGCAGGCCCACGCGAAATGCCGCGCAATAGCGGATTGTTACGGCATGCATCGAGGAAGACGACGCTGGCCTTGGCGTGTTGCCCCATGTCATCGAGGATAGTGTTGAGTGCAATCGACTTCGCCACGATGTCGCTCTCGCTCTTGACCTCGATATCGGCGGGCATCAGGTAATTCTGCTCTTTGTATTGAACGCCATGACCCGCGTAGAACAGCAAGGCGATATCGGCGCCCCTCATGACCTTGGTGAACTCGCGCACTTTCTCCCGGAACGCCTCGAGCGGGAGATCGTGACCGACGATGAGCTCGAAGTTCAGGCGATGCAGAGCAACCTGCATGGCCGCGGCATCCTGCACCGGGTTCCTCAGATTGTCGCCGATGCGGTATTTCGAATTGCCGATGACGAGCGCGACACGCCGCCCTTCGGCAAGCGCAGGTCCAGCGCCCGAGAACGCAACTACGCTTGCAACAAGGATCAGCGCAAAAAAGCGAAAACCAATACGTCCGCTGCGTGCTGCAGATGATCGATCATACGCGCGCGCACGTGAAACGCCGTCGTGTCTGTCCAGCAACATCAGAAGCTCGACAGGACAAAGCCAGCGTTGCCCTTGAAGAAGGGGTCCTGCTCCCGTCCGTGGGTGCGCCGTGCTGACCTGCGAACCTGCCGGCTGACATACTCATGCAGCTCTTTGGCCGTGACTTCCCTATTCTTGTCCTCATCCGCTTCGCCGGAGAGGCCTGCGAGCACCCAACGCGTAAAGATGCCGTGTCCTGCTTCCGCGTCCCAGTTCGAAAGCTGCCGTTCGCCCGCCGCGGCAAAAAGGTTGATCTTGCTCGTCTCGCCGGGCGTCGTCTTGGTGACGAAAACCGGAGACGCCTGTTTGATAAGCGACGTGTTGTTCGCGTCCGGCGATTGCCCCGAGAAGCAGGCATCGAGGAACACGGTCGTGCTCTTGGTCTTAAGTTCTCCAAGGTTTTTGTAGAGCAG
Source organism: Hyphomicrobiaceae bacterium (assembly GCA_046154585.1). Taxonomy (GTDB): domain Bacteria; phylum Pseudomonadota; class Alphaproteobacteria; order Rhizobiales; family Hyphomicrobiaceae; genus CADEFX01. The sequence continues at coordinate 23,056 of JBJXDX010000164.1, forward strand.
CGACAGGGGGTAACCGTTCAGACTTGCATGGTTCGGGTCTCCATCGACCGGCAACAGGAAGGCATCTTCGACGTTGACGCCCGGCATGCCGTGGCCTGAATAGAAGACATAGACGTCCGAGCGGCCGTCGGGATCGATATGCCGCCACAGCTTGCCCTTGTGATCCTTGTCCGTTCCGAAAACCTCATCAATGGCACCTCGGGTTGCGTCCTTCAGCAACAGGACGTTGCTGGCATCCAGCCCGAGCGTCCTCATCGCGATCAGTTTCATGGCCTCGGCGTCGCGCGTGCCGTAATCCACGGCCGGAACGCCATTGCGGTAGGCGCTATTGCCTATGATGACCGCAACGGCGTCGGTGCGGCGCAGCCGGGCCTTGGGGTAGTGCGTCTCATCGAGCGGTGGCAACTGAGCCGTGCCCGACGGAAGTTTGCCGGTCTGCGCCGGCGGCTGCTTCGCCCTTTTTTCGTCTTCCGCCTTCGCGATATCGGTCTTGACCTGCTCCAGCCGCAGGGACGCAAGCCTCGTGAACTCGCCGTTTGGATACCGCGCGATGTAGTCCTCCAGCTCTGCCGGGAGCTTGCTGTTTCGTACGGTTTCCCAGTGGGCAAGCTCCATCCGCGCATCGGGCTTGGGTAGGCTTCGGTCTTGCTCCGGCTTCTGCGCGGTTTCGGGGGTCTTCTGCAGCCGGCGGGCTTCCGCCTCGCGCTTGGCCTCCACATCCTTGAACAGGATCAGTTGCTCTGCCGGCGACAGATGGCCTGTCTGCGGAAGCTGCTTATCGGCCTGGAACTTCAGGACCGCGTGTTGGGTCTTTCGGCCCAGGGAGCCGTCCACATTGCCGGCGTCATAGCCGAGGAGGTTGAGCGACTCCTGGATCTTCTCGAGGTCGGCCGTTGAATGCGTTGGGTCGGTCCGGAGGCTGCGCGTCGCGGCAACGCCGTTGCTGCGTGCCACGCATCGCTTTCCACCGTCATTGGCCCACGTGTAGCCGGTCCGGCAGACGCATTTGCCTGGATTGCTCGAGCTGTTGACGGCACCGGGGCCGAACATGCTAGCGCAGTTGCGATAGGCGCGTTCCCCGCCGCGGTCCTGCGGCTGGTTCTGGCTGGCCGCTCCGCCGATGATGAGCCCAAGGGCCAAGCCGGCCGCGGCTGCGCCGGCCGCCCGGCCGCCACGTGAATCGGCCGATGTCTGACCGATGCTTGCGACCACCAAAGCCGCAGCAAATGCACACGCCAAAATCACTTTATGTCGGAGACTAGCCATGACGAACCCCCACGCACGGGCGGTCACGACGTCGGCTTACTCCCATACACCTGGAGCGTCATTCAATAACGGCTGTGCTGGAAGTGGCTCCGAGTCGTCGCCATCCGCTCCCGCAAAATAACTGTTCCAATGTCTCAAGTACTATTTCCTCTTCATACTCCATTTTTCCGGAGTTGAGCAAGAAATCCGCACGCGGACCGCAAGCGCCCCTGATACGCGCATCGCAGCCTCCGGCTATTGGGTAGATGGCATTGTCCTGGCGATTGGCGGCCGAGAAGAAAGAATGCGGCCGCCAATCCTGTTCTACTCGGTAGGCCGGTTGGACATTTCAGTCTTCAGAATGACCGGCCGGCCACTTTCCAGCGAAGCACGCAGGATGGAGGTAATGTGCTCGATCCGCGTAACGCCGATACGAGCAGCCCGCCGCTCCAATTTGACAATCAAATTGGGTGGCAAGCGTAGTGTAATGTCTTCCGGCATAGTTTCCCCACTTGTCATATGTCCCGCGCATGACAAGTACGGGCTTCCTGGCCGCAAAAAAACATGCCGCGTGCGCGCCGGTAAAGGCCGCATTGCCGACCTTGCGAAGAGTCGGTTCAAATTTGATCTTTGGATGCCGGCAGTTCCGCTTCAGGCGGAAGGTCTGCCGAGCGCGTCATCGATCTCGGCAAGCGAAGCCTTCTCCGCATCGCTGACCGTCACGCCCCCAAATCCGAAAAAGCCGCCTTCGGACGACGCCTCGGCAACGATATCGCCGATGTCGTGGAGCCATGTCTTGACAGCCGCACTTTCATCCGGCGCGTTTTTGTCAAGAGAAGCTGCGACGTGGCGCAGCGCATCGATCGAGCGCATCTTGATCTCGTTGCCGGGTGCGCCGGAGAAACGCGCTTCGATGGCTCCTCTGGCCGCGGCTCGGCCCTCGGCCGTTTCTAGGTCAGCGACAATGGCTTTGATCAGGCCGGATGTGCTGGTCTGCTTGGCGGTGATCAAGGCCTTGGCGCTCGCAAAATTCTCCTTCAGGAGGCCAAGCAGGCCGCTGGGATCGGCGGCTGACACGGCCATGGCCGCCAAGAGCGGGCTGGCAAGAACGTCATTCCATTCGGCTGCGGGGAACGCGGTCTTGTCGGCCATGTCAGCCTCCAGATGTTAGGACTTCCAGAGCGCTCCCAGCACAAACGCCAGAGCTCCTGTCAATGCGAGCGTAGCAACTGGATTCTTCTCGACCGACTTATGTAGCGCCGAACCAAAGTTGTCCGCAACTTCCATGGCGCTGTTCTTGGCACCCATGGCGCGTGCCGCGAGGCTGTCTGTTGACTCGCCAATGTCATCAAGCCACCGATCGATCTCCTGACGCGCGCGATCCTTGCTGTAGCCGTAGCGCGCCTGCAGTCTGCCGAGCAGTTCGTCGCGCTTTCCGCTGATCGAGGTCAGATCGTCGTCGGTGAGCTGCCCCCACTGGCTCTGCGCCTTGCCTTTGAATTCTTTCCAAGACCCTTCAATCCGATTCCAGTCCATGATGACGTCCTCCTGGCGATGCACGCAAACCAACGTCATCTGGCGATGAAAGTTCCTTTGGCATGGTTGCGGCAAACCTGCCGGGTGCAGACGTAACAAGCGATGACGCCCTGATCGAGGATTTGCGGCAACGCGGAGTGTCGAATTTACACCCCGGTTGGTACCTGCCGCATGGGCGCGGGCACCGACGCCGTGGTCGACGCGCGCCTGCGCGTCCACAGGATTCGCCGACTCCGTGTGATCGACGCGTCGGTGATGCCGCAGATCATCGCCGGCAATACCAACGCACCCACGATCATGATTGCCGAGAAAGGGTCAGACATGATTCTGCAGGATGCGCGTGTGGGTGCGTAAAGAACCTGGGGATAGCACTGGTCCCCTGGCGTGCAATGAGCGCGTGAGAGTTGCATAAAGCGGTGTGATCACCAATTCATCGCCCGCCCTTGCCAATGCCCGCAGCTCTGGCGCGCTCGACGTTGCCCGCGACGTGCTGCGCCGCACGTTCGGCCATGCGGATTTTCGTGGCCTCCAGGCGTCAGTGATCGGCGAGATCCTCGCGGACCGCAGCGCGCTCGCCGTCTTGCCGACGGGTGGTGGCAAGAGCCTTTGCTACCAGATCCCCTCTCTGGTGCGACCGGGGCTCGGCCTCGTCATCTCGCCATTGATTGCCCTGATGTCGGATCAGGTCGCAGCGCTGCAGCAGTCGGGCGTGGCTGCCGAGAAGCTCGATTCCAACACTCCGGTCGACGCCCGCAACGACATCTGGCGGCGGATCGGCGATGGGACGCTCGACCTTCTCTATGTGTCGCCCGAGGGATTGATGCAATCCTGGCAACTGGAGCGCCTGTCGCGCCAGCCGCTGGCGCTCGTGGCCATTGACGAGGCGCACTGCGTCAGCCAGTGGGGCCACGACTTCCGCCCCGACTATCGCACGCTCGGCCGTCTGGCTGACGTTTTTCCGAGTGTGCCGCGCCTGGCCGTGACGGCGACAGCCGATGCCCGCACGCGCGATGACATCCGAACAGAGCTGCGCCTGGGCGATGCGCAGGAGTTCGTCGACAGCTTTGCGCGGCCGGAGCTGGCGCTGTCTGCCGAGCGCAAGCGCGGCGCCGGCCGTGATCGCGTGCTCGAGCTGGTGGCGGAGCGGCCCAATAGATCAGGGGTGATCTATGCCGGCTCGCGTGACGGCGTCGACAAGCTCGCCGAAAAGCTGGTGGCTGCGGGTATTCCGGCTCTCGCGTATCACGCGGGGCTCGACAAGCAGGTGCGCGCCGACCGCCTGGAGCAATTCCTCGAAGCCGACGCCGCAGTGATGGTCGCGACCATTGCTTTCGGCATGGGCGTGGACAAGCCCGACGTGCGCTACGTCATCCATGCCGATCCCCCGGCCGCGATCGAGGCCTACTGGCAGGAGATCGGCCGCGCCGGTCGCGACGGAGCCCCGGCCGACGGCATCACGCTCTATTCGCCCACCGACCTTGCCTGGGCGCTACGCCGCATCGAATCGCGCGATCTCGACGAGACCGTCAGGGCCGTGCAGATGCGCAAGGTGCGCCAGCTCTACGCCATGCTCGACGGCACCGGCTGCCGCCCGGCCGCCGTGCGGCGCTACTTCGGCGAAACCGGCGTCAAGTCCTGCGGCCAATGCGATCTTTGCCTTTTTCCGCCGGACGCCGCGGACGCTACCGAGGCCGCACAGAAGGCCCTGTCCGCCGTGCATCGTCTTGGCGGTCGGTTCGGCCGCGGACGCGTCATCGAGCACCTGACCGGACAGACGAAGCAGGCCTCGGCCGCCGAGATGCAGATGTCGACGTTCGGCATCGGCCGCGAGTTCAGTCCTGCCGGCTGGCGCGATCTTCTTGACCAGCTTTTGTTCGAGGGCCTGTTGCGCGAGGATCCGAATGACGGCCGTCCCCTCGTGGGGCTTGGGGACGCTGCCGACGTCAAGGCTGTGTATCGCGGCGAGCGTCGGGTTTCCATGCGCACGCTGCCCGCCAGTGCGCAGACGTCCGGCGGTCGATCTGGCCGCGGACGCAAGCGGCACAGCGGCGAACGGCTCGGCGTCGAGGTCGCCGATGCGCCGTTGTACGAAGCTCTGCGTGCGTGGCGCCGCGACCGGGCGGCCGAGCAGCACGTGCCCCCCTACGTGATCTTTCACGATGCGACGCTTTCGGCCATAGCGCGCGAGCGACCCTGCTCGACGGATGCACTGGCCAAGGTGAGCGGCGTCGGACAGAGCAAGCTGAAGCGCTACGGCGCTGAGGTTCTCAAGGTCGTCCGCGACACGTGACGGGTATCAACAACCGGCAGAGCAGAGTCCCGCCGACGTGTGTTCTTATCCCAACTAACCTCTTGACTGGAACGGTGGGCGGTCGGACCCTTCCAGCATGACGAAACTCCAGCCCGCCCGCTCCGAAACGACGGAAGCCTTCCTGGCGCAGGCCGGTCCGGATTTGGCAGCCCTGTGCACGGCCTGCGGTGCCTGCTTCGACGCCTGCCCGATGGTCAAGCATGTGGGCCTCGCCGGCGCCGACGCAAAAACTGTGACGCACGGCCTGGGTCAACTCGCGCGGGGAGAGGCTGCTAATGCAGACACCGTGACCTGGGTCGGGGCCTGCGCAAAGAGCGGGCTGTGCCGGTCGGCGTGCCCAGAACGCGACGCAGGCCTTGATGCCATGCTGCTCATCCGCATTGCCCGGCAGCGCGCGATCAATGACACGCGTCAGCTCCGGGCAAAACACGACCCCGCGGCGTTTCCGCGCGTCAAGATATTTGCGCGGCTGCAACTCACTGACGAGGAATTGGCCAAATGGCTGTGAACGACAACCGCATCACGTTCTGGTTCGGCTGCAACATGCTCCGCCATGCCGAGCTCATCCGGTTGTCGATCATGCTGCTGGAACGTGCCGGCTACGATGTCAATGCTGCAGGTGGTCCAGCCTACTGTTGCGGCACGGCGCACGATCATCAACCCAAGGCCGCCAGCAACATGTCGGCCCGCACTGTCGGACGCTTCAACGAGGCCGCTGCTAAAGAAGGACGCGGCACCGTTGTGACCTGGTGCCCGTCCTGCCACATGCACATGGCTGACATCATGTCTCCGGGCAACACGGCTGCGTTCGACGTCGCCCACGTCACGGAGTTGCTTGCCGATAGCGCCGACCGACTTGCTCCGCTTCTCACCGTGCCGGTGAAGCGAAGGATCCTGCTGCATCGCCATCTCGGCTTTGCGACCCATGTCCCGGTCAACGATCGCGTGCGCGATCTGCTGTCCCGCATACCTGGCTTGGACATCGTCGAAGGACCAGCCCACCCCGGCCACATGTGCAGCTCCCTCGCTGCCGTTCCCGGTGCGCTCGCCGTTGCCGCACGCGAGACCTGGGATGCAGCCGTTGCCGAGCGATGCGATGCCGTCTGCACGACCTTCCATTCATGCCATCGCGAGCTGGTGGCCCTGGACGGGCGGCAGAACGTGCGCGTCAGGAATTGGGTGCACCTCATCGCCGAGGCGATGGGGATCGAGGCCAGTGATGCCTATCTCGGCTGGCGCAATGGCGCCGCGCCTGATCTCGCCGCAATAGAAAAAGCGGGCGAAGCGCATTATAAGACGCTCATTGAACCCGAGCTGCGCAAGCCGTCTCCGTTGCCAGGTTCTGCTTGATCATACTGACGACTGGACGAAGATCCGGCGCTTCAGGTTGCCTGCCGGATACGCACGTGAGAATGCCATGCAAAAACTGTCGGAAGAGGCTGCAGCCGACTCGACTGCGCTCAAGCGCACCGCGTTCCCCATTCTGGTGGCGCTGAGCTTCTCGCATCTGCTGAACGACATGATGCAGTCTCTGGTGCCGGCGATCTATCCGATCATCAAGGACGCCTATCACCTCGATTTCGGGCAGATCGGTCTCATCACCTTCACGTTCCAGCTCACCGCCTCGCTGTTTCAGCCGCTGGTCGGCGCCTACACGGACCGCAAACCGCAACCGTATTCGCTGGTCGCCGGCATGGGCATGACGCTGCTGGGCCTCATCGTTCTCGCCAATGCCGGCAGCTACGGCATGCTGTTGCTTGGCGCCGGCCTCGTCGGCACCGGCTCTTCGATCTTCCACCCTGAATCGACGCGTATGGCGCGCCTTGCATCCGGTGGCCGGCATGGCTTCGCGCAATCGCTGTTCCAGGTCGGCGGACAGACCGGATCGGCTGTCGGTCCGCTGCTGGCAGCCTTCATCGTCGTGCCGCATGGGCAGGGAAGCGTGGCCTGGTTCTCGGTCGCGGCACTGTTAGCCATGATCGTATTGTTTCACGTGGGACAATGGTATGCGCGCCAATCCCCGCCTAGGCGCAGCGTTTCAGCGGCTTCCAATCCGGAATCGGCCCCGCTTCGGCCCAAAGTGGCCTTCGCCGTGGCGATTCTGATCTTCCTGATGTTTTCCAAGAGCGCTTATTCCGCGAGCTTCAGCTCCTACTACACGTTCTATCTCATCGGGCAGTTCAACGTTTCCGTGCAGGCCTCGCAGCTCATGCTGTTCCTGTTTCTCGTATCATCGGCAGCGGGTTCGCTGATCGGCGGGCATCTCGGGGATCGCATCGGCCGACGCAACATCATCTGGTTCTCGATCCTCGGCGCGCTCCCCTTCACCGTGGCACTGCCCTACGTAAACCTGCTGTGGACCGGCATCTTCACCGTCATCATCGCCGCGATCATGGCCAGCGCGTTTCCGGCGATCCTCATCTATGCGATGGAGCTGCTGCCCGGTCGGATCGGCATGATCGCGGGAATGTTCTATGGACTCTCCTTCGGCCTCGGCGGCCTCAGCGCCGCGCTTCTGGGCGAGCTCGCCGATATCACCAGCATCGCGACCGTGTATCACCTGTGTGCTTTCCTGCCTCTTCTGGGCCTTCTCACATGGTTCCTGCCGGACATCAGGCGGCAGTAGCCGGCACGTTCTCGCGTCCCGGTGATGACTTGCCGATGCAGACCAACTAGGATTGGGGCACCAACAAAAAAGTCGGGAGCAAAACGCCATGCCCATCAAGTTTCGCCAGGTCGGACCAACCCTCGGCGCAGAGGTGGACGGCATCGACATTTCCAAATCTCTTTCCAAGGCGGACGCCGACGCCATCCATGCCGGCATGGACAAGTATGCCGTGCTCGTTTTCCGCGAGCAGAAAATTAACGACGATCAGCAGCTCTCCTTTACCCAAAGTCTCGGCGACATCGAGCATGCGATCGGCACAAGCCTGCGTAGCGACAACGACAGGCTGCCGACGACGTTCGCCGATGTCTCCAATCTGGACAAGGACAACAAGCCGTTCGCGCGCGACGACCGGCGCCGCCTCTTCGCCATCGGCAATCGCCTCTGGCATTCCGACAGCTCCTTCAAGGTGATCCCGGCGAAATATTCGCTGCTGCACGCGCGCAGTATTCCGTCCAAGGGTGGCAATACCGAATTCGCGGATATGAAGGCCGCCTATGACGCGCTGGACGATGAGACCAAAGAGCTGGTCGAGAACCTCGTTTGCGAGCATTCGCAATTGTACTCGCGCGGCAAGCTTGGCTTCGTGGATTTCTCGGACGAAGAGCGCGCGCGCTTCAAGCCGGTGCTGCAGCGCCTCGTGCGCACGCATCCGTCGGGGCGCAAGTCTCTGTACCTGTCGTCGCACGCAGGCACGATCGTCGGCTGGCCAGTGCCCGAGGCAAAGGCATTCCTCATGGATCTGAGCGAGGCGGCGACACAGCGGGAGTTCGTCTACGTCCACAAATGGCGCGTCGGCGACCTCGTGATGTGGGACAACCGGCAGACCATGCACCGGGCACGGGCATTCCCGGCGCACGAGCCCCGTGACGTGCGCCGCACAACGCTCATGGGCGATGCGCCGACGGTGGAACAGCAGGCGGCGTAGTTCAGCAAAGGCCGGTGCGGTTCACGCCGCGCCGGCTTGCTTCTGTGCCCGCGGCCAGCGCGCGGCCACCATCGGCAGAACCTGCTCGATGAGCTGGCGCGTCTGCGCCAGCACTTCCTCGTCGCCGGCGCCGACGGGCCGCAGCACGAACTTGGACACGCCCGCTGCCACATACGCCGCGATGCGCGCGACGACGGCCTCGGCATCGCCGACGGCAAAATGCGCCAGCGGATCGCGGTTCGTGCGCTTGCGATAAGCTTCCATGGTCGCCTGCAGGGCCGGCGCCGATGGGCTCCCGAAGTAAAATGCGAAGCCCGCACCGTAGTGGTCATCGTCGATGCTGCGGCCTGCAGCCTTCGTGGCCGCGCGAATGGCCGCCACCATCGTCGCTGCCTGCTCCGGTGTCTCGGGCCCGGCCTGCCATCCCGTGCCGTAACGTGCGGTGCGCCTGACCGCGGCGTCGGAAGAACCACCGATCCACATTGGCAAATCCGGCTGCACGGGTTTGGGCGCGATCGAGGCTGCCGATAGCGTGTAGTGCTGCCCCTGGAAGTCGACGCTGTCTTCGGCCCACAGGCGCTTGATGATCTCGAGGCCTTCGTCAGTCCTCCGCCCGCGCGTCTTCACGTCGATATGGAGTGCTGTCCACTCGGGGCCCAGCGGGCTGCCGATGCCGAAGGCCGGCAGCAGTCGTCCCTCCGACAGGACATCGATGGTCGCGCACTGCTTGGCGACGAGCACCGGATCGCGCAACGCCAGCGATACAACGTTCATCCCGAACTTGACGCGCCGCGTCCGGCCCGCCAGCGCCGCCATCGTCGTCATGCATTCCAGGATCGGAGTGCGGCTGACGAGGCGGTCGGTCTGCCAGATGGAATCGGCGCCGCCCGTCTCGCACAGATCCACCCATCGCCAGAAGCCACGCGCATCGGCGAACGGAAACTCCATCAGGCCGAGGCCAACCGCGACGCCCATCGCAGCAGCCTCAGGCCTTCACGAGCGGCGCCAGCTTGTCGACCTCGCGCAGGATCTCGTCGCGGCCGAGATCGGGAATCTCCAGCAGCGCACTGTCGATGCCACAGTCGGCGTAGGTCGCCAGCGCCGCCTTGTCGTTCGGCGCGCGGAATACGGTGATCGACAGCGACTTTGGATCGCGCCCTGCGTCCTTTGCCATGCGATGCAGGCGCTCCACGGCACTCTTGGGCTCCCAGCCGCCGCGCGGACGCGGGAACCAGCCGTCGCAGAATTCCACGATCCGCTTCAGCGTGTAGTCGGTCTCGCCGCCGAGCAGGATCGGCGGATGCGGCCGCTGCTTCGGCTTGGGATATTGCCAGACCGGGTCGAAGTTCACGAACTCGCCGTGATACTCGGCCGCCTCCTTGGTCCAGAGCTCCTTCATGGCGAGGACCCGCTCGCGCATGACCTTGAAGCGCGTATCGTAGCTGGCGCCGTGGTTCTCCATCTCCTCGATGTTCCAGCCTCCGCCGATGCCGAAGATGAAGCGCCCGCCCGAAAGCTGATCGAGGCTGGCGACCGATTTCGCCGTCACGATCGGATCGCGCTGCGGGATAAGCGCGATGCCGGTCCCGAGCTTCAGCGTCTTGGTCGCCGCTGCCGCGAAGGACAGCGCCACGAAGGGATCATGCGTATGCGCGTATCGCTTGGGCAACTCGCCGCCGCCCGGGAAGGGGCTCTTGCGGCTGGTTGGAATGTGCGTGTGCTCGCAGACATAGAGCGAGTCGAAGCCGCGCTCCTCGAGCGTACGCGCCAGCTCGGCGACGTTGATGCCGTAGTCCGTCGGAAAATAGAACGCGCCAACACGCATGAGATATCCTCCACGAGTCCAATGAGTCCGCCGCAAGACCGGCAGCACGTGCATGGCGCTTCATAGCACGCGTCCCTCGGGTATGTCGCTGCAGAAGCGAGGGCTAGTGGCGCAGGTTGCCCCAACTCGTGACGCGCTCGATGCGCAGGGCGATCACCGGATATCCCGCAATCTGCATTCCCATGAGTTGAGGGTACCGCGCACGCAACAGGGCCTGCGCGTTGTCGTGCTCATCCCCATCGTCTAGAATTTCGGCGCGGCCGCGCAGCATGACCCAACCGAGCCGCGACCAGTCCTCGTCATATCGATCGACAACAACTGCGATGCGCGGATTCTCGATGATATTTTGCAACCGCTTTAGCTTGCGGCCTGACGTGCGCTTCGGCTTGTCGTCGATCGTGATGTAGAGAGCGTCGGCCCCCAGGACATAGCCCACTGGCAAGACGTGCGGCGCGCCATTGCCGTCGGCCGTGGCCAGATGGCCCACGCGTTGATCCAGCAGAAAACTGCGCTCTTGGTCCGACAGCATTCCCTGCTCATTTTTTCTCGATCTCGGCTTCTGCGCGAAAGTTGATTGTCTTGAACCTGCAGAGCCTGGGCACAATAGTCCGTTTGCCCGCGCAGTCGCAATGAGGCGGCAAGCACCCAATGCGCCCTTGTATCCGGCCGCATGGAGGTGCACCAATGGGCCGACAATGTACTTGGCTAGGGAGCACGCCCATGCGGCTTGGTCTACTGTTGCGCTACCGCGGCAACGATACAGGTCCGCGCATGGATCTGGTCGAGGAGGCCGAGCGCCTGGGCTACGACTCCGTATGGTCCAGCGAGGCCTACGGCACGGACGCCGTCACGCCCATCTCCTGGGTTCTTGCACGCACCACGCGCATCAAGGGCGGCACCGGCATCATGCAGATTCCAGCGCGCACGCCCGCCTGCGCCGCCATGACCGCGATGTCCCTGCAGGCCATGTCGAACGACCGTTTTCTGCTCGGCATCGGGCCGTCCGGGCCGCAGGTGATCGAGGGCTGGCACGGCGAGCCCTACGGCAAACCGCTGGCCCGCACGAAGGAATACATCGAGATCATTCGCAAGATCTTTGCCCGCGAGGAGCCCTTGCAGCACCGCGGCGAGCACTACCAAATACCCTACGATGGTCCAGGTGCCAGCGGCCTCGGCAAGCCCCTCAAGAGCATTCACAAGCCGACCGGTGGCATCAAGATCTATACAGCTGCATTCGCGCCGGCCGGCCTTCGCACTGCCGGCGAGGTCGCCGATGGCACGCTGCCGATCTTCATGAACCCCGAAAAGCCCGATGTCGTCGCTAACCACGTGCTGGACGGCATGACGGCGGCGGGCAAACCCCGGTCACTCGATCATTTCGACATCGCGCCCTTTGTGCGCGTCGCCATGGGGCCTGACTTGCAAAAGTGCCGGGATTCCCTCAAGCCGGAGCTTGCGCTTTACATCGGCGGCATGGGCGCGCGGTCGAAAAATTTCTATAACGACTATGTCCGCCGCCTGGGTTATGAGGCGGAAGCGGCCAAGATCCAGGATGCGTTCCTGGCAGGCCGCAAGGGCGAAGCCCTCGCCGCGGTTCCGGATAGGCTGATCGACGAGACGGCGCTCGTGGGGCCGCCCGACCGGATCAAAGATCGGTTACAGGCATGGAAGCAAGGCGCCGCAGGGAATAAGATCGGCACCATGCTGCTGGGTGGGGCCGATGCCGAGGCCCTGCGCGTCATCGCCGAAGCGTCCGCCTGAGCTGCGTTCGGCGGACGGGCCGCGCCCGGCGCCATCGTCTGGATTGAGATTGTCTCGCGGAGGATTGGGTTGGCACTCAAGCTCGGATACAAGGCGTCCGCCGAACAGTTCGGCCCGCGCGAACTGCTCGATTTCTCCTGCTATGCCGAAGAGGTCGGCTTCGACTCGGTGTTTGTCAGCGACCACTTCCAGCCCTGGCGGCACACTGACGGCCACGCGCCGTTTTCTTTTGCCTGGCTCGGGGCGCTCGGGGCGCGCACCTCCCGAATCAAGATGGGCACCAGCGTGCTGACGCCCTCGTTCCGCTATCACCCCTCGATCGTCGCCCAGGCCTTCGGCACGCTCGGCGCACTATATGAAGATCGCATGATCCTCGGCATCGGTACGGGCGAATCCCTCAACGAGGTTCCGGCGACTGGCATGGCCTGGCCGGAGATGAAGGAGCGGTTCGCCCGCATGCGCGAGGCCGTGACGCTGATCCGGCAGCTGTGGGCCGAGGAGCGAGTCTCCTTTCACGGCGAGTATTACAAGACCGAGAAGGCGACGATCTACGACCGTCCCTCAAAGCCGATCCCGATCTATGTCGCAGCGGCCGGTCCGCAGGTCGCCAAATACGCCGGATGCGCCGGCGACGGCTTCATCTGCACGAGCGGCAAGGCGCCCTCGCTTTATACGGAAACACTGCTTCCGAATGTGGCCGCTGGCGTGGAAACGAGCGGGCGTCCGCAGGACGCCATCGATCGTATGATCGAGATGAAGGTGTCGTTCGACACCGATCGCACGCGGGCGATGGAGGATACGCGCCACTGGGCGGCACTTGCCCTGTCGCCGCAGGAAAAGATGTCGGTCGAGGATCCTCTCGAGATGGAACGCCTTTCCGATGCGCTGCCGGTGGAGCGGGCGGCCAGCCGCTGGATCGTCTCAACCGATGCCGACGAGCACGTCGACAAGATCGCCACCTACGTCAACCTTGGCTTCAGGCATCTCGTCTTTCACGCGCCGGGTGCCGATCAGCGGCGGTTCCTCAAACTGTATGCAGACGCCGTCCTGCCGCGATTGCGTGCACGGTTCGGTTGACATCGCGAGGCGGTGCGAGCGCAACATATGAGCTCATCGAAACTGGAGTTGTTGGCGATCGAGGATCTGCCGATCGTCATGCCGGGTGACGACCTTGCGCGGCTGGCGATCGATGGCCTGGAGCGCTCCGGCATGCGCCTTGTCTCCGGCGATGTACTTGTGGTCGCCCAGAAGGTCGTGTCGAAGGCTGAAGGCCGCATGGTGGCGCTCGCCGACGTGACCCCGAGCCCTCGCGCGCTGCAGCTCGGACGTGAGACGAACAAGGATCCGCGCCTTGTCGAACTCATTCTGTCGGAGACCAAGCGCGTCGTCCGCAGCGGGCCGAATGTGCTGATCGCCGAGCATCGCCTCGGCTTCGTCATGGCCAATGCCGGGGTCGATCAATCCAATGTGGGAGCCCAGGATGGCATTGAGCGAGCCTTGCTGCTGCCGCGCGATCCCGATGCCAGCGCCGAGGTCCTGCGCTCGGCATTATCGGCGCGCTCCGATGCCCGCATCGGCGTCATCATCAACGATAGCTTCGGACGCGCGTGGCGCCTCGGCACCGTCGGCGTCGCACTGGGCGTGGCTGGCTTACCCGCCCTGAAAGATTTGCGCGGTCGGCCCGATCTTCTCGGGCGTCCGCTCCGCGTCTCCATCTCGGCATTCGCCGACGAGATCGCTGCCGCCGCGTCGCTGCTAATGGGCCAAGGCGACGAGGGCCGGCCCATGGTCATCGCGCGCGGACTCACCTGGCACGAGCCGTCGAGCGGCGTCGGCGCACTCCTCCGATCCTCCGAGGAGGACCTGTTCCGGTGAGCACCAGCGCGCATTCACCCGCAACGGGGCACGTTCTTGCGCTGTCCGGCGGCATCGGCGGCGCCAAACTGGCGCTCGGCTTGAGCCGTGTGCTCCAGCCCGATGCCCTGACCGTCGTCGCCAATACCGGTGACGATTTCGAGCATCTGGGTCTATCGATCTCCCCCGACATCGATACACTCATGTATACGCTTGCCGGCCTCGACAACCCGGAGACGGGCTGGGGTAGCAGAGGCGAGACGTGGACCTTCATGACCGCGCTTGAGCAACTCGGCGGCGAGACGTGGTTCAAGCTCGGCGACGCCGATCTCGCCGTGCATGTGGAGCGCACTCGCCGACTGCGGGTGGGTGAAAGCCTGTCGCGGATCACGGCCGATCTTTGCCAAAGGCTCGGCGTCCCCGTGCGTATCGCGCCGATGTCCGACGACCCGGTGCGCACGCGCATTCGTACCGATGACGGATGGCTGGATTTCCAGGACTACTTCGTGCGCTACCAGAGTCGGCCGGTGGTGCGCGAGATAGTCTTTGCCGGCGCGGCCGAGGCAAGGCCGCAGCCCGATCTGATGGCCACGCTCGCCGATCCGGGTCTTCGCGCCGTCATCATTTGCCCGTCGAACCCGCTCATCAGCATCGATCCCATCCTGTCTCTCCCCGGTGTTCGCGAGGCCGTGATAGGATGCAAGGCTCCAGTCGTAGCCGTCTCACCCATCATCGCCGGACGTGCGGTGAAAGGTCCAACCGCCAAGATGCTCGAAGAGCTTGGCGTAACGCCGAGTGCCGAAGCCGTCGCGCGCCGTTATGCGGATATGATCGATGTGTTCCTCGCTGACCCGGACGATGCAGCAGCGGTGTCGGACGCAGGCCTGGACCTGGAGATCATCGCGACACCGACACTGATGAAAACGCTCGCCGATCGCGAGCATCTGGCAGGTGCCGTCCTGGGCGCCGCTGATCGTGCCGCGTTCCGGCAATCTTCTCTCTCATTGGATGTTTCATGAGCAGCTTCTGGATCATCGTGCCTGTGAAGGATACGCGGCACTCCAAGCAACGCCTGATGGCTAGCCTCGACGCGCATCAGCGGCGCTCGCTCGCCCTTGCCATGCTGGAGGATGTGTTGTCGGCCATCGCTCCCGTGTGCTCGCTCGCACGCTGTGCCGTCGTCACGATCGACCCTGATGCGACGGCCATGGCCGAGCGTTACGGCATGCGCGTCTTGACCGAAGGTGCCAGCGAAGGCCACACCGGCTCTGTCTCTGCCACCGCACGACTCCTGGGCAAGGAAGGCGTCGCCGGTTTTCTGACTCTGCCGGGCGACATCCCGAACATCTCCACGCCCGAGGTCGAAGCCCTGCTGCGTGCCCATCGTCAAGCGCCCGCCTTCACCATCGCCCCATCGCACGACGAGCTTGGCTCTAACGCCGTTGCCTGCTCGCCCGTCGATGCCGTACCGTTGCGCTTCGGCTCCGACAGCTACTTTCCACACCTCGCCGCAGCCCGCCGCGCCGGCATCGAGCCGACAATCTTGCGCCTTCCGGGGATCGCCATGGATCTCGATACGCCTGAAGACCTCGCGCGGTTTATGCGCCTGGAACCGCGCGTCCCGACACGCGCCCTCGCCTACCTCGAAAGCCTGCGAGGGTTCGGTGTCGCGGCCGCACAAGGAGAATCGGCATGACGCCGGCCGAAACAGCAGCGCTTCTGGTCCGCGTGCGCGATGGCAAGCGCCTCGACGCGGCCGAGGCCATGCCGCTAGCCAATTGCCAGGATATCGAAGCCTTGATGCGGGCAGCGGCCGCGCTGCGCGATGAAGGTCACGGCGACCTCGTCTCCTATTCGCGCAAAGTTTTCATTCCGCTCACCAAGCTGTGCCGCGACTGCTGCCACTACTGTACCTTCGCCATCCCGCCGCGGAAGGGGGAGAAAGCCTATCTGTCGCCGGACGAAGTGCTCGCCATTGCGGAGCGCGGCCGCCAAGCCGGCTGCCACGAGGCCCTGTTCACGCTCGGCGACAAGCCGGAGCTGCGCTATCGCGTTGCCCGCGAAGAGCTAGGCTCGCTGGGCGCCACATCGACCATCGACTATCTCGCGCAGATGGCCGAGCTCGTGCTCAAGCGCACCGGCCTGCTGCCGCACGTCAATCCCGGCGTCATGACGGCAGAGGAAATTGCGAAGCTTCGCACCGTCTCGATTTCGCAAGGCATCATGCTGGAAACGGCATCGGAGCGGCTATCTGCGCGCGGCGGGCCGCATTTCGGCTCGCCCGATAAGCTTCCTGCAGCGCGCTTGCGCACCATCGAGGACGCCGGCAAGCTTGCCGTGCCATTCACGAGCGGCATTCTCATCGGCATTGGCGAGACGCGTGCCGAGCGCATCGAGGCGTTGCTCGCATTGCGCGATCTGCATGAGCAGTTCGGCCATCTGCAGGAAATCATCATCCAGAATTTCCGCGCCAAGCCCGGCACGCGCATGGCGTCGGCCGACGAGCCGTCGCTCGACGAGCATTTGTGGACCATTTCCGTTGCGCGCCTGCTGTTCGGCCCCGCCATGAATATCCAGGCGCCGCCGAACTTGCGCTCGGGTTCGCTCAGCCATCTGATTGCCGCTGGCATCAACGACTGGGGCGGGGTATCGCCCGTCACGCCGGACCACGTTAACCCCGAAGCGCCATGGCCAGGGCTGGTGGCGCTTGAGCAACAAACGGCTGAGGCCGGCAAGCAACTGGTGCAGCGGCTCGCCATTTACCCTGCATATGCAGGTGTCCCGGACAGATGGGTCGATCACCCTCCGATCACCCTCCGATCACCCCCGATCACCCCCCTGAACACCCGTCTGATCACCCTGATCGACGCCTCAGCGTTCGGCCGCGAAGACACGTGGCGCGCGGGGTCGGCCACGCCGATACCCGCGCCGGTTGTCTCGCCTCGAATCGCCAGAATCGGCGGGGATAACTTGGGCAGGCTGCTCGATCGCGCGCGCGAAGGACGCCGCCTTGGTGAGGCCGACGTTGTCAGCCTCTTCGCTGCCCGCGGCGAAGATTTCACGCGCGTCACCACTGCCGCCGACCAGCTGCGCCGCGTCACATCCGGCGACACCGTCGCCTATGTCGTGAACCGCAACATCAACTACACCAACGTCTGCTATTTCAAATGCCAGTTCTGCGCTTTCTCCAAAGGCAAGCTCAGCGAGAACCTGCGCGGTCGTCCGTACGTCCTCGATCTCGATGAGATCGAGCGGCGCACGCTCGAAGCCTGGGACCGCGGTGCGACCGAGGTCTGCCTGCAGGGCGGCATCCACCCCGACTATACCGGCGCGACCTATCTCGGTATCTGCCGCCGCATCAAGTCGGTGCAGCCCGCCATGCACATTCACGCCTTCTCGCCGCTCGAGATCTGGCAGGGTGCCGCGACGCTCAAGATGCCCGTCGCCGAATATCTGGCCGAGCTGAAAGCCGCAGGCCTCAGCTCGCTTCCTGGCACCGCTGCCGAGATCCTCGACGACGAGGTGCGTGCCATCATCTGCCCCGACAAGATCACCACGGCGCAATGGCTGGAGGTGATGGAGGCTGCCCATGGCGCCGGCCTGCGCTCCACGGCCACCATCATGTTCGGCCACGTCGATCAGCCGTATCACTGGGCCCGCCACTTGCTGCGCGTGCGCGACCTGCAGGAGCGCACCGGCGGCTTCACCGAGTTCGTGCCGCTGCCGTTCGTGCCCACGGAGGCGCCGATCTATCTCAAGGGCCGCGCCCGGCCTGGTCCGACCTATCGCGAGGCCGTGCTCATGCATGCCGTCGCGCGCCTCGTTCTGCATCCTCATATCTCCAACATCCAGACGTCCTGGGTGAAGATGGGAGGGGACGGCGCCGCCGCGTGTCTGCAGGCCGGTGCCAACGATATCGGTGGCACGCTCATGAACGAGAGCATCACGCGGGCTGCCGGGGCCATCCACGGCGAGGAGATGCCGCCCCACGCCATGAATGAGTTGATCCGTGGCATCGGCCGCACACCGCGACAGCGCACGACGCTCTACGGCACACCGCCCACGGAACGCACGGAGCGGTCGTTCCAGGCGCCCCCGCTGCTGCCGCCGGTGCAGACGCCTGCAAAACAATTCATGCGCGAGCGCGGAGGATCTTCCGGCGCGCCGCCGCCTGGTGAATGACAACACGAAGCGCGGCACAGCCTTGAGGCGCGCCAGCCAACGGAGGACACGGATATGGATCTGGGCAAGCTCGGCGTCTGGGCCTCGCTCGACGGATACACGGCCAAGGAGGCTCTTGCCTTCGCACAGCGCGTCGAGAAACGCGGCTATCCCGCGCTATGGATCCCCGAAAGCCGGGGACGCGACGTCCTTGTTACCTCCGCCTATCTGCTCGGTAGCACCACCAGGCTCATCATCGCTCCCGGCATCGCCAACATCTACGCGCGTGACGCCATGGCGATGGCCAACGGCCAGCGCGGCCTTGCCGAGCAGTCAGACGGCCGTTTCCTGCTCGGCATCGGCGTGTCGCATGTGCCGCTCGTTTCGACACTGCGCGGCCACGCCTACGGCAAGCCTGTCGCGACCATGCGCGCCTATCTCGAGGGCATGCGGGCCGCGCCCTACTTTGCCCCGGAACCGAAAGCGCCGCCGAAGACCGTGCTCGCGGCGCTCGGTCCGCGCATGCTGGCACTCTCAGCCGAGATGACGGATGGCGCACATCCCTACTGCGTCACGCCCGAGCACACCGCGGAAGCCCGCCGCATCCTCGGCCCTGGCAAGCTGCTCTGCCCCGAGCTCATGGTCCTCCTCGAGACCGATCCCGCCACTGCCCGCAGGGTCGCGCGTGAAGGTCTTGCGCGCTACCTGCAGCTCGAAAACTACGTCAACAACTGGCGCCGGCTCGGCTTCGGCGACGCCGATTTCGCGGGCGGCGGCTCGGATCGCCTCATCGATGCCAACGTCGCCTGGGGTGACGAGGACGCCATCCGCGCGCACATCCAGAAGCATTGGGATGCCGGCGCCGATCACGTCTGCATCCAGGCCATCAACACGGACAGCTCGCGCAAGCTGACGGACGAGAAGATCCTCGATCTGCTGGCGCCGGCAAAAAACTGAACCCGCTCACGAGCGTGGACGAGACCACCGCGCCCATGCAACGCTTCGCACAAGAACGCTGAAACGTTACAGGGAGGACCAACGATGAGGTTCGGCATCAACACGCAGACGCGCGGCCCGCTGGCGACACGCAACGCCTACATGGCCATGGCCGATATCGGCGAGCGCTACGCCTACGACTTCATCTCCGTCAACGACCACGTCGTCATCCCGGCCGCCATCTCCTCGCATTATCCTTACAGCGAGGAAGGTTCCTGGAGCGGGGCCGCGTCGGGCTTCTGCCTGGACCAGCTCGCGACGCTGTCGTTTCTGGCGGGCTGCACGCGATCGCTGCGACTGCTGACGTCGGTGATGGTCGTGCCGCATCGTCCCGCTGTGCTGACGGCCAAAATGCTCGCAACGGCCGACGTGCTGTCTCAGGGCCGCCTCATCCTCGGCGTCGGCGCCGGCTGGCTGAAGGAGGAGTTCGACATTCTCGGTGCGCCCTATGCCGGCCGCGGCCGCGCCACCGACGAGTATATCGAAGCCTTCAAGGTGCTCTGGCGCGATGACCGGCCCGTCTACAACGGCGACTTCGTCAAGTTCGACAACGTCAAGTTCGAACCCAAGCCGGTGCAGAAACCGCATCCGCCCATCTGGGTCGGTGGCGAGAGCGATGCCGCCATGAGGCGCGTCGTGCGTCACTGCGATGCTTGGTATCCGGGCTCAAACAATCCCGCGCGTCGCCTTGATACCCCGGCCCGCCTGAAGGCCGCTATTGGCGATCTGCATGCGATGTCGGAGAAGGCCGGCCGCGATCCCGCCACCATCGATGTGGCCCTCACCGTGCAATGGCCGGTGTCGTGGGAGGCGCAAAAGGCCACGGACGGCTCCCGTCGTGTCTTCACGGGCTCGGCGGCGGACATGGCGCAGGACACGGCAGCGCTTGCCGGTCTGGGCGTCAGCCACGTGTCGCTGCAGCTTGGGACGGACTCGCTTGAGGAGACCTGCGCCCGCATTCAGCGCTTCGGCGAGGAAGTTCAGCCGCTCGTCCGCGCCAAGAGCTAGGCTCGTTCACGGCAAGCAATGGAAAGACGATCATGAAACTCGGCGTTCACCTCAACTCGCAGCATCCGGCCGATGAAGATCCCCGCCGCCGCTACGCCGAAACGGTCGAGCAGGTCCGCCTCATGCGCCAGCTCGGATACGATTCGATCTGGAGCGGCGAGCACCACGCGACCGACGGCTTCCACTACTTCCCGCTGATGGGCCTGATGCAGAGCCTCGCAGCCGAAGCCGAAGGCATGTACATTGGCACCAACATCGTGCTCCTGCCGTTCCACAACCCGGTGGAGATGGCCGAGCTCGGCGCGTTCCTCGACGTTCTCTCCGGCGGCAAGTTCCTGTTCGGTGTCGGCCTCGGCTACCGGCAGGAGGAGTTCGATATCTTCCGCGTGCCCATCAAGGAGCGCGTGAGCCGCACGGCGGAGGGTGTCGAAATCATCCGCCGGCTGTGGACCGAGGACGGCGTCACGCATCACGGCCGGCATTGGCAGCTCGACAAAGTCACCATTCGGCCGCGTCCGGTGCAGCAGCCGTCGCCACCGATCCTCATTGCCGCGCAGGTGGAAGCGGCGATTCAGCGCGCGGCCAGGATCGGCGACGGCTGGTGCGTCGCCCCGCTTCCCAAAGTCGATGAGATCGTCAAGGAGGTCGCCACCTACAAGACCGCCCGCAGCGCAGCCGGTCATCCGCCGGCCGAGCACATCGTCCGCTTGCTCGAGGTCGCCTGTGCCGCCGACGAGGAAACCGCCTTGCGGCGCGCCGCGCCGTTCCTGTTGTCCAAGTACGAGGCTTATGCGTCCTGGGGGCTCCCCGGCCTCGACTTCGACAAGAACGCCAAGCCCGAAGAGCAGCTCAAGCAGCTCGGCGCCAACCGCTTCGGCGTCGGTACGCCGGAGCAGGTGACCGAGGCTCTGCTGCAGCAGCATCGCGCCGGCATCACGCACGTCGCCATGCGCTTGAGCTGGCCCGGCATGAAGCAGGACGACATTCTCGCGGTGATTGAGGTTCTCGGCCGCAAGGTTTTCCCAGAGGTGCGCCGCCAGATAGCATCAGAGAAAAGCTGATCTGTAAGGGCGGCTGAACGGGAGCAGGAGGAGGGCCGATCAGATGCGGCGGAGATCGGCCCCAAGGAAACGAAAGCGCGGGGTAAGCTCCTCCGTCCCCCTCTCCCGGGACCATCAGTCCACGCCCCAACCCCTGCTGGCAATCAGGCTCGTCAAGCAGGGTTAACGCGCGGCAACCGTCTTTGTACGGGCAATGCTGGTTCGCATGTGGATTGATTGCCGCTGCCGCACTGTCGCATCGGACAGGTCAACCTTGTGCCGGTTGCGCGCATTCTCGTGCATCGATCGACAACAGGAGAAATCCATGAGTGAAAGCAGCGGCGATCCACATGGCGGCGGGAACGATACTCCGGCTCCTCCGGCTTCGTACCAAGACACAGGTGGCGTACATGGCGCCAAGCCTCCAACATCTCAGCCAACCGATAGCGCAGTGCACGACAGCGGTGATTGCGGTTCGCTCCTCGATCTCGGCGAGCTTGGATCTTTGGTCTCCGGGCTGATCGATATCGACGTGGGGGCCGGGAGCGACGGTAGCACCCACGCTGCGGCGACAATCGACGATGTCGCCAGCGTTAGCCTTCTCGGTGGCGCCGATCTGGTTGGAGGCTCCGGCATCCTGGGCGGCCTTGGCGGTCTCGATGCGTCTTGCCTGCTCGATAGTCTCCTGTGTGACGGAATTCTCTCCTGAGATGCGGCGGACCCAGACCCGGAAGCGAACGCGGGATACGGACTGGGGTCGCATCGAGCGCCCCGCTGCGGGGCGGGGCGCTCGTCTCCGATTTAATGAAAATTGGAGGAAGTGCCGGCTAACGCGCGCTTAAGTCGACGTTGGCAATTCACGGCTCTCGATTCACGAAATCTGCAGGGGCGACGGGCACTGTGATGTGCGAGGAGCCGCCATGAGTCCCGGACCGGAAAAGGATACCGACGATCCCGCGCTTGCGCGCGATGCAGGTGGCCGTGCGGATGCCGCCGCCCCGGCCGAGGCGGGGAATGCACATGCCGAGATGCTCGATGTGGGCAGCCTGATCCGCGCAGCGCTTCTCAATGGTGCCGATCATCTCTCACTCAACGGCCAAGGTTTCGCTGCGCACGCGGATGTGCCGAATGCACCCACCTATGACGGTCACGTGTCCCTGGCACTAGACGCAGAGATCCTCCCCGCCATCGACGCCACGCTCGACCTCCTCACGACATCGACAGATTTGTTCGATGTCCCGACATTCGATTTCGGTCACTCCGCCGCAGATTCTGGAGACGCATAATCGCGTCCGCTGCGCGACGGCGATGCAGGAATAACAGCGAGCTTGGGAGGTTCGTCGATGCAACCGCAGCAAGCATTTGTAGCGCGCAGCCGCAAAGCGCAAGAGCGCGATCTCATGCAGCGCACGCTCGTGCAGGCGCCGCCGCACAAGGAGCGGGCACTCTGGAATTTCCTCACCTGGTCCTTCTTCATCGCGCAGGTGCTCGCTGCCGAGCAGTTCGTCGGCGCGCAGGCCAAGGCCGCCGAAGGCCTGGACTTGAAAGCGTCCGATGCGACCGCCGCGTTGGCGTCGCCCTTGGAGGCGCTGGCCGCCGCGGATGGCACCGGCAATGCAATGGAAGATGTGCCTTCGAGCCTAGGCGCCAGCCTTGACGATGTATTCGCCCCGTTTCTCAAGCTCGGCAATTTCGACGGCTCGGTGATCGATCTCGACTCGATTGCGCGTTCGGAGGATCAGTCGATCGCCATAGCCGCGTACGGCGTAGGAGCGTCGTCCGAGCCATCCTCGCCTGGCGATGGCCTCGTGTCTGATCCTGTCGTCGACGTCGTCATTCCGGACATCCTCGATGTGATCGGCGACGCGACCGGCCCGCTGCTCAACACCGTTGAGGACATCGTCGCCACGCTGACCCAGATTGTCGGCGGCATCACCGACCCGCTGTCGGGCACGGTAGGCAATGTCGCGCATGTCCTCGACGACATCGTGCACGACGTGCTTGCGCCGGTGACCGATCTCGTCGCGGACCTCACTCAGCCCCTGGACGACGTACTGGCGTCGGCCGGTCAGTTGAGCTTCCCCGTGCTCGGTCTGCTTGGCGAGCTGGACGAGCTTTTCAAGAACGGCCGCTACACCGACTACAACATCGAGCTGCAGTCGAGCCTTCCGGGCGCGTCCGCCACGACATCGGCCGATCCCATCACGTCGGTCACGACTGCCACCGCGGATGTGGTGGATCACGTCGTCGATACGGCTGCGCGTCCGCTTGCACACCTCCTCGACGATCTGGGCTCGCGAGACGGCCTGCTCTAATGCTGGATCGCGTACGTCTGCCGCCGGATAGTCTGGACAAGCTCAGCGGCTACGCCGCCCAGTGGCTGGCTGCCGCCTCAGCTTATGTTTCCCGCCTGATCGCGCACCGGGACCGGCCGCAGCAAGGTTCGGACGACCCCTCCGCCGATCCCCTGCAGCACTGGCGCCGGATCGCCCGCCGCAACATCGTCGGCGTTGCCGTGTTCTCGGTCTTCGTCAACCTGCTGATGCTGACGATGCCGATCTACCTGTTCCAGATCTCCGACCGCGTGCTGACGAGCCACAGCCTCGATACTCTCGTGATGCTGTCGTTGGTGGCGTTCGGCTTCGTCGCCGTCCTGTCCCTGCTCGACACCGTCCGCCGCCAGGTGCTCGGCCGCCTTGCAACGCGCATGGAAACGACGCTCGGCGGCCCGGTCCTGGCCTCCGTCGTCTCGCTCGCGCCGGCCAGTGATGGTGGCAACATTCTCCCGCTGCGCTATCTGCATCAGGTGCGCAGCTTCATCGCCAGCCCCACTATGCTGGTGCTGTTCGATGCGCCTCTGGCGCCGCTTTACTTCGGCACGGTGTTCCTGATCCATCCGCACCTCGGCTTCATCTCTCTGATCGCCGGGCTCCTGCTCGCCGCCATCGCCGTCCTGAACCAGAAGGCGACCGCCAACCCCTTGGCGCAGGCCGCGCTGCATGCCTCGCGCGCCGAGGCCCAGGCCGATGCCCTTGCGCGTAATGCCCAGGTTATCAACGCCATGGGCATGCTCAACGAGAGCGTCCATCAGTGGGGCCGCAGTGAAGCCGCAGCCCTCACCGTGCAGACCGGGGCACTCGACCGCGGCTACTGGATCAGCGGCCTGTCGCGCTTCGTGCGTCTCATGACCCAGATCGTGACGCTCGCCTGGGGCGCCTATCTCGCCCTCAAGGGCGGCCTGACCGGCGGCATGATGATCGCCGCATCGATCATTGCCGGCCGCGCGCTGCAACCGCTCGAGGGCATGATCGAAGGCTGGCGCAGTCTGATGCACGCGCGCGTGGCCTACGCCCGCGTCTGCGCCGTGGTCGACTCCCTGCGCAACGAGAGGCCGCGCCTGCTGCTGCCCAGGCCCGAAGGCCGGCTGACGGCCGACAAGCTGCTCTACCTGCCCGCCGGCACCAAGGAGCCCGTGCTCAACGGCGTCAGCTTCGAGCTGCAGCCCGGCCAATCGCTCGCCGTGGTGGGACCGTCCGGCTCGGGCAAGTCCACGCTCGCGCGCATTCTTGTTGGCTGCCTGCTGCCGACGGCGGGCAAGGTGCGCCTCGACTCCACGGAACTGCGCAATTGGGACCGGCGCCAGTTCGGCGAATTCACCGGCTACCTGCCGCAGGAGGTCGAGCTCTTTCCCGGCACCATCCGCGAGAACGTCTGCCGCATGCGCGACGATCTTCCCGATGAGACGGTCTACAATGCGGCCGTACTATCGGGCGTGCACGACATGATCTGCCACCTGCCGAACGGCTATGAAACCGTTCTCGAGCGCAGCGGTGCGCCTCTCTCCGGCGGGCAGAAGCAGCGCATCGCGCTGGCCCGCGCGTTCTTCGGCAATCCCGCGCTCGTCGTCCTCGATGAGCCGAACTCCAATCTCGATGCCGCCGGCGAGCAGGCGCTGGCCGAATCGCTGCAGCGCGCCAAGGAGAAGGGCATCACCGTCGTCGTCGTCACGCAGCGTCCGTCGTTGCTCAACATCGTCGACAAGGTCCTGATCCTGCGCGGCGGCCGCGCCGAAGCCTTCGGCAGCCCGCAGGAGGTGCTGCGTCGCCTGCACAGCACCGGCGTCAATGTCGCGCAAAGCCCGCCGCCGGCCGCCATCCACAATTCGAGCGCGGCATCCGCCGGATAGCCCAGGAACACCTCATCATAAGCTTGTGTCCCAGCCTCGATCAGTGGCACCGCAGCGTTCCCTCCGGAACGCGCGGGCCGATCCTGCTCGGCGCCGCCGTGCTGCTGCTCTGCCTCGGCGGCTTCGGCGTGTGGGCCGCGGTCGCGCCGCTTGATGGCGCCGTCGTCGTGTCGGGCTCATTCGTCGCCACCGGCCAGAACAAGCAGGTGCAGCATCTCGAGGGTGGCATCATCCGCGAGGTGCTGGTGCAGGAAGGTCAGCTCGTCGAAGCCGATCAGCCGCTCGTGCGCCTCGATGAGACGTCGGCCCTGACCAAGCTGCGGCGCCTGGTCGTGCGCCGCCATCGCCTCGTCATCATGAAGGCGCGGCTGGAGGCCGAAATCGCCGGTAAGCCGTCCTTCAGCCTTCCAGCGGAGGCCAAAGGCGACGACGTCGAGGTTGCCGCCATCTTTGCTCGTCAGAAGATGGAGCTCGCTGCGCGCCGCGCACGCCTTCTCGACGAGGAACAAGTGCTGCAGAAGGAGATCGCCGGTCTGCAGGAGAGCATCACCGGCCTGCGCGCACAGATCGTGGCCACCAACAGCCGCCTGGGCCTGTTCGCCGAGGAGCTGAAGGACAAGACCGACCTCATGAACCGGCAGCTCGTCCGCAAGACCGACGTGTTCATCGTGCAGCGCGCCGAGGCCGGGCTCGCCGGCGAGCTGGCCAGCCTGCAGGCCCGCCTCGCCGATTCGCGCGAGCGCATCTCGCGCGCCGAGCAGCAGATCGCGCAGCTCCGCTCAGCGGCGATGCAGAAATCCCTCGAGGAGCTGCGCGCCACCGACACCGAGCTTGACGACGTGCGCGAGCAGGCCAACGCCGCTCTCGACGTTGCCGAGCGGTCCGAGGTGCGGGCGCCGGTGCGCGGCATCGTCGTCAAGCTCAACCATCACACGCGCGGCGGCGTCGTCGCGGCCGGCGCCGTCATCCTGGAGCTCCTGCCTGCCAACGAGGATCTGATCATCGAGGCGCGGCTCAATCCGACGGACGTCGCTTATGTCAGGAGCGGGCTCGATGCGCTGGTCCGGCTAACCGCCCTCAATCAGCGCTTGACGCCCATGATCGATGGCAAGGTTACCTACCTGTCGGCCGACACCGTCACCCAGGCCGACGCACGGGCGCGCACCAATGCTGACCTTCAGCCGCGCCACTCGTTCATCGTGCGCGTCAGCCTCGATGCCCAGGATGCGCGCGCCAAGGTGGCTGACTTCCGCCCCACGCCCGGCATGCCCGCCGATGTCTTCATCAAGACCGGCGAGCGCACCTTCTTCGAATACATCATGAAGCCCGTGCTCGACAGCTTCGCCCGCGCCTTCCGCGAGCATTGACCCGGCCTTTGACGTGCTCTTTTCCGCTTTGAATGAACGCGAGGGGTTCCGTTGCGGGCTCGCACGGTTGTGACCTGGGTCGCGGCTCGCCTGAAAGCGCGCCTTCGACGCGATGCTGAAGGCGCGCCTTCGACGCGACGCCGGGAGGACAAATGTGAGGCGCGGCCGTGCTCCCTCCTGCTGTCATCCCGGGCAAGCGCGGGCCGAGACGATGGACAAGGTGGACGGCGTCAATTCCCGCGCGCGACCCGGGACCCAGAGTCTCATGCGGCAGCGAGTGGGGCCGCCAGTGCCGACACTATAGCGAGTTGCGGAAGTAGCAGGAGTCTTTCGGCGCGCACCAATGCGAGCCCTCGGGCACCTCGACCGCCGCATCATCGATCCACGATCCGTCGGGCAGCAGCCGTTCGACCGCCCAGCGATGCGGCCGCCAATTGAGGTCGACCCGCAGCCGCAAATCGCCGTAGATAGCCGCCGTCATAAAATCCGTCGCCTCCGCCATCGAGCCGAACTCCTCGCTGCACGGGCCGAGCAGCACCTGGCACCGGCCGCCCTCCGTCGACAACGTCACCGCAAATCCATGCACCGAGACCGGCGACACCGTGATTCGGTTCTTCCGGCAGGTCGCCTTCAGCTCGCCATGCTGCGCCAGAAGGCCGTCGAGCCATCGCAGCGCCAGGATCTGAAAGGCCCGCGAGATGTTCGCTTCCGAGTCCGCCCGGCTGGGGCCGGGCGGGCCCGCAAGCAACACGGATTCATGATGGGTCGCCGGAGCGGGAAATTCCGGCAGGACGGCACACAGCTGGGACACGGGAGGGCTCCGATCATTCAGTGACCGGATCAGCCTACGGATTTTCTCGCGATCGCGTCACTGGCGGAGACGGCAGCTGTCGTAAACGACAGGTGCCAGCCCCCTACAACGCAATGAGTTGCTGCGCCACGGCCTTGGCCACGGCCTGGGTCGTGGTCAGGCAATCGAGCTTCTCACGGGCGGCGTTGAGGTGGAAGCGCACGGTCCGCTCGCTGATGCCGAGGATGACGCCCGCCTCCCACGCCGTCTTTCCTTCGGCGATCCACTTGAGGCATTCGAGCTCACGGGCGGAGATGAGCATATCCCGCTCGGTATCGTGCCCCCAGATACGCAGCATATGCTGATGGAAATAGCCGCCGAGCGTCTGGAATTCCCGGGCCAGCGCTTTCTTCTTGTCCGGCCAGTTCTCAAAGCTCTCGTTGGCCGCAATACAGAAGCTGGCCATTTCTCCATGCGATGCGCGCAGCGGAAACGACAGGGTGGCTTCTACCGAGCTGGTTGGTCTTTGCGCCATCTCGGCCCAATCGAGCGGCTCGCGAAACATGGCCGCCAATCCGCCGAGCTGTCCGGTGCTGACCGGTTCGTGGCTGACGCACTGCTTCAGCCACCGGTCCGAATAGGCGCATTGCATATAGCGCCCGCGCTGCTGGCCGATCGGAATGTTGAGCGCGATGTAGACCACGTCGGCGAGCGGATAGGCGGACCGCGCGACCTTGAGGAAAGCCGCGCCTTCGGAGCGCTCCTGAATCTCGGTTGTGCAGATCCCGAGATCTTGCAGAACTGTCTCGAACATTGTGATCCGCGCGCTGAAATGCGTATTGAATAGTGTGTCGATCAAATAGCGGGCTGAATATAGGAAAATGAAATATGTATCGGCAAAGAGCGAGGCGTAGAAAATAAGGTCTGGGGTTTATTGGCAACGTTTATTTAAAATCCGCAATTTAATAATTTGGCTCGCTAAATATTAATTGCACCAACCGCCACGCGAGTAACCGCTCGGGGTGAGCGGACTAGATCTTCCGGCTATCGTAGGCCCAGTGAAGCAGGGCCTGGCGTTGGCGCCTGCGACAGGAGAGATCACCGCGCTCGCAGTTGCGCTCAAGCTGACGCACGTGGCGCCGGATGGCTTTCCAGCGCTTGATCTGGCGAGCATCTTCCTCCGGCAATCGCCGACCCATGTAGTAGCGACAGTACCATTGGAACCAACCGCGCGGATCGGCCGGATGTATCCAGCCCTTCCTGCGCCACTCTGACAATGGCTGACTGGCCTTGACGCCGAAGTAGTTGAGCGAGCTGTCCGCCGCACCTGTCGCAAGTTTGGCGCCCTTGAACCAGCTGCGCGGGAACTCGTCCCGACAGTCGGTCATGTACTTGCCGCCGAACACGCCGAGCCGAAGCATTTCCGCTGGCGTGAACTCGGGGCGGAATTCTGCATCGAAATTGCGTCCAGCCGGCTCGACAAGCTCGTAGCGATAGCTCTTCTGCATCCGATCATTGACCGCGACCGTTCTCTTGGGCACCGCGCTTCCCTTGTGCTCGTGTTGGCTCCGTAGGGGATGCCTCAACAGAGTCATTCTCTGCATGTGGCGCAATTCTCAGGTACTGCAATGCCGTGCACAGACGTTGCGGCCCGAAGCGACCTATCCGGCGGCATTGCAGAAGCCTCGGATGGAGCGTCCTATCCCTTTGGCCGTGAGCCGATGACACCGTCCGCCGCCAGCGTCGCAATCGCGGCCTCGTCGAGCCCCAGGAGGTCGTGCAGGATCTCGGCGTTGTGCTCGCCGAGCGCCGGCGCGCGCCGGGTGATCGTCAACGGCGCCCCCGCGAACGTCAGCGGCAAGCCTTTGACGTCCGCGCCATCGGGTGTCTGCGCAAACGCGGTCCGGGTCTCGCCGTTGCGGACCGCCTCGAGCATGTCTTCGCCGTTGCGCACTGCGATGGCTTGCACGTCGCGCTCGGCGAAAGCCGCCGCTAGCGCCGCCGCATCCATCGTGGACCGCCCACCGGGCGCCAGCGCATTCACAGCCCGGTCGAGGCTCTCCCGTGACGCTCCGTGACACAGCAGCCAGCGCCCATCGCCCGCCGCGGCCAGCTTCGTTGCCGGCGGCGCTGCCGCATCGCTTGGCGCAGGCGTCGCACCCGCCGAAGCCGCTAGAATATGCTCGCCGATGAGAAAGCTCGCCAGCTCCCGCTGCGAGATGTCGAGCCACGCGCCGCGCCCCGTCCGCCGCTGCTCCATCACCGCCAGCGTCGCCACACCCGCGGCGTAGAGTGATACGATCTGATCGGGATAGTTGAGCAGGATGCCGCTGATGAGCGGTACGCCCTGGGCGTCGCGCGTCAGATCAGCGAGCCCCGACGTCGCCTCCAGCGTCGATCCGAACGACGCCGCCTTGGCATCGGGCCCCGTCTGGCCCTGGCTTGTCACCGACACGAGGACTAGCCGCGGATTGCGGGCGGACAGCGTCTCAAACCCGAGGCCGAGCCGCTCCATCACGCCGCGCCGGAAATTCTCGACGACAACATCGGCATTTGCCACCAGATCGAGAAACAGCTCCTTGCCTTTCGCAGTCTTCAGGTCCAGCGCGAGGCCGCGCTTGTTGCGGTTGGTGAAATCGAAGAAGCGCGACTTGTTCCACCAGTGCGCCGCACCGAGGCCCTTGTCCCACATGCGGAACGGATCGATGTAGGCGCTCGCCTCGACTTTGACGACATCCGCACCAAGGTCAGCCAGCATCGCCGATGTGCTGGCGCCCGCCGTGATGATGCCGAGATCGAGAACACGGCAGCCCGCGAGAGGTGCGTGGCTCATAGCACCGCCTCCGCGCCCTCTGCACCATTGGCCGAGGCGCCAGGCACAAACCTCTGTCCGTTCCACACCGTCGGCACGGTCGGCACCTGCCAATGCGTTGGGGCATGGCGCGCCGCCGACGGTGCCAGAAACCGCTGCGCGGCAAACTGCGCATCGTCCAGCAACTCCCGCACGGCGTAGACCGGCGCCATCGGCAACCCCACCGCCTTCGACGCCTCGTAGATTTCCCGCCGCGAGCGCGCCGCATACCACGGCTTCACTACCTCGCTGATCAGCGCCATGTTCGCGCGCCGCCCCTCGCGCGTATCAAGTTCTTTGCCGCCAAGCCGCGCATCGCCGATGAGGCGCACCACCAGCGGCCAATCCTTGTCGAGGTAGACGAACGCCGCGTGGCCGTCCGTGCACGGAAACGTCTGCCACTCGGCCATAACGCCCTGCCGCGTCGGCGACCGGCCCATGTACAGCCGCTCGGCGAAGCTCTTCCAGTTCGACCAGATGTTGGCCTCGAGCGCCGAGACCGTCACAGTCTCGCTGGCCGTCCCCTGGTCGCACATCGACAGCGCGCCCATCAGCCCCGAGAGCGCCGCCAGCCCCGCGACGTAGCTCGCCTGATGTCCGCCCAGCGGCACCGGCGCCGCATCAGGATGTCCGATCAGATCGAGTAGCCCGCTGAGCGCCAGGATCGTCGTATCGGCGACGCGCGCGTCGGGAATGCCGAGCGATGTCGGCACACCATGCTCGACCACGACCTTCGCCGGCACCGCGGAGAAATGCGCAGCAAGCGCATCTCGATCGTCGGTCAGCACCGCAACGGCCTTACCTGCCAGCGCGGACAGCAGCGCGCGATCCTTCGCGTCACCGGACAATGCAAGCGACTGCTTTCCGCCGTTGAGAAAGGCAAACGTCGCGCTTTCGGCCCGGCCATCCCTACCCTGAACAAATGGCCCTGCCTGCCGCAGCGCATCACCATTCGGCGGCTCCACCTTGATGACGATCGCGCCGAAATCGGCAGCGATCCGTCCGGCAAGGGCAACGGCCCGCGCGGTGACCTCACTGCCGCCCGCCCGCGCAAATTCGATGATGGTCCGCCCCTGCATCGGTGCAATCGAATTGGTCTGGCTCACTTGGACAAACTCTTCTAGTCGTTGATTAAGTCACCAAGACCAAACACAGGTGGCCTTCCCTCTCATAGCATATGCCCTCCCCGGCGCTACGCGTTCCATGCAAGTATTTGAAACGTTTCCGCGGCCGGGCGATAGTAGTAGACCATTACAATGCTGCCCGGTCTCGGATCGGGACCGATTCTGGGGAGAACGCTCATGTCCGGCTCACGCCGCATCGCTCGTCAATTTGCGGCCCACGTATTTGCGCTCGCCACGCTCGCAGGAGGATTTGCCGGCGCGACCGCCGCCGAAGAGCCGCGCAAGGGCGGAACGCTCGTCTTCGGCGTTATCGGCGATCCTCCGACGATCGATTGCCACGCGGCGTCGAGTTTCGCGACCATGCATTACGTGTCGCCCCACTACTCGCTGCTGGTCAAGCTCGATCCGAAGGATACGACACGCGTGGTCGGCGACCTAGCCGAATCCTGGACCGAATCCGCCGACAAGCTCACCTACACGTTCAAGCTGAAGCCCGGCGTCAAGTTCCACGACGGCACGCCGCTCACCTCTGCCGACATCAGAGCGAGTTGGGACCGCATCCGCAAGCCACCCGAGGGCGTCATCTCGGTGCGCTCGTCCGTCTACAGCCGCATCGACGCGATCGACACGCCCGACGCCATGACGGCGATCTTCCGGCTGAAGACCGCCTCGCCCGCGTTCCTCGGCATCCTGGGCAGCCCATTCAACTGCATCTACAGCGCCGCCCGCCTCGCCCAGGATCCGAATTTCCCGGCCAAGGAGATCGTCGGCACCGGGCCGTTCGTATTCGTCGAGCGCGTGCGCGGCGCCCACTGGATCGGACGCCGCTTCGACGATTATTTCGATCAGCCGCGCCCATACCTCGATGGCTTCCGTGCGATCAACACGTCGGCCCCAAGCGTGGTCAGCGCGCTGCAGAGCGGCCAGATCATGGCGCAATTCCGCACTCTGGCCCCGTCGCAGGTCGACCAGCTCAAAACGGCGCTCGGCGATCGCATTCAGTTCACCAGCACGGCTTATTCGTTCATGGTCCTGGTTGCGTTCAACACGCGCAAGGCGCCCTACGACGATGCGCGCGTCCGGCGCGCGCTTTCGCTCGCCATCGACCGCTGGGGCGGCGCGCAGAGCTTGTCGAAGGTCTCCTCGCTGATGTTCGTCGGCGCCACGCAGCGGCCGGGCTCGCCCTGGGCCGCGACGGACCAGGAGCTTGGCGCCTATCCCGGCTTCTCCAAGGACATCGCCGCATCGCGTGAGGAAGCCAGGAAACTCCTGCGCGAGGCCGGCCAGGAAAATCTGTCGCTGCGGCTCGTCAACCGCAACATCACGGACCCCTATACCTCGGCCGGCGTCTATCTCGTCGATCAATGGCGGCAGATCGGCGTGAAGGCCGAGCACGTGCAGCTCGATGTGGGGCAGCTCATGACCTCGATGCGCGGTGGCGCCTTCGACGTCATCATCGATTTCGTCGGCGGTGAGGCCATGGACGATCCATCGATCGAGCTCGGGCGTTTCGTCTCGGCCGACGTGTCGTCGTACAATCCGAGCGGCTTCATCGACCGCACCGTTGACCAGCTTTACGCCAAGGTCGATTCGAGCTTCCACGTCGCCGAGCGCAAGAAGCTCCTGCGCGAGTTGGAGGGCCGGCTGCTCACCGAGGCGTATCAGGTGCCGTTCATGTGGCTCAACCGGACCGTCGGCTTGGACAGCAAGGTGCGCGGCTTCACCATCTCGCCCTCGCACTTCGTCAACCAGGACCTCGCCACCATTTGGCTGGCGCAGTAGTCGATCGCAAGCTGGGACCAAGGCTCTTCCGACTTGAAGTGGGTTGGCTGCCGTGGTCATGGCGAATCCGTGCTCCGCACGAGCCTCTGGATCCCGGGTCGCGCGCGGGATATGACGCTTCAAATATTGCGCATCGCTTCGGCCCGCGCTTGCCCGGAATGACATCGAGGAAGTGATGGCCGCGTTCCCCCTGGGTTGTCATCCCGGCCAAGCGA
Organism: Hyphomicrobiaceae bacterium; assembly: GCA_046154585.1. GTDB lineage: Bacteria > Pseudomonadota > Alphaproteobacteria > Rhizobiales > Hyphomicrobiaceae > CADEFX01. Next base: position 56,701 of record JBJXDX010000164.1, read on the forward strand.
GCGTCCATGCGTAGCATGGCTCCGCCATGAAGCGAGTGCGAGCCGGGACCCAGGGCCCACAATGCCGTGCGATCGCTATGAAACCGAGCGCGCTTCAATCCAAGTCGGAAGGCTCTAAATCAGCCTCTCCGCCTCTGCCCTGAGCCGGTCCCGGAAATCCGGATGCGCAATGGCAATCAGCGCCGCCGCCCGCTCGGACACACTGCGCCCGCGCAATTCCGCCACGCCGTACTCCGTCACCACCACATCCGCATCGCTGCGTGACGTCGTGACGATCCCGCCAGCCAGCTTCGGCACGATGCGCGAGACGGCCCCGCCGCGCGCCGTCGCCAGCATCGCCACGATGCCGCGCCCGCCTTCGGACCGCATGCAGCCGCGCATGAAATCGGCATGCCCGCCGACGAGGCCGATATGCCGAGGTCCCGCCACCTCCGCATTCATCTGCCCCGTGAGGTCCACCTCGAGCGCGGTATTGATGCCGAACAACCTCGGGATCTGGCTCGTCACGAGATAGTCGTGCGTATAGCGCGGCGAGCGCACGCGCAGCGCCGCATTCTTGTGCGCCCAAGCATACAGCCGCTTCGTGCCGATCAGCCCCGCCGTCACGGTCAGCCCCGTGTCGGTGGGCTTCAGCCGGTTGGTGATGACGCCGGCATCGACGAGTTTCGCTACGCCGTCGGCGATCGTGCCGCTGTGCAGCCCCAGATCCTTCTTTCCCGCCAGCGCCTCCAGCACCGCATCCGGCAGCGTGCCAAGTCCCACCTGCAGCGTTGCGCCGTCAGGGATCATGCGCGCCACATGCTCGCCAATGGCGCGCTCGGCTGGTCCCGGTGGCGTCGCCGGCACCTCGATAATGGGATAGGACACCCGCAGCAGATGATCGACGTCGGCGCGCGTCACCGCCGTATCGCCGGTCAGATGCGGCGCCTGATCGTTCAGCTCGCCGATCACGAAGCGCGCACGCGGCAGCGCATCCCGGACGTGGTCCAGCGCGGGCGTGAGCCTGAAGTCGCTCTCGCCGCCCGCGAGCTGTACCATCGCCACATCGATTTTGAGAACGCCTTGCGCCACCAGATCCGGCAGCGCCGAATAATGCGCGGGCAGAACGTCGAGCGCGCCGGCGTCCTGAAAGCGCCGATTGGTGCCGGCCCCACCCAGCGCCTTTATGTGCATCCGCTGCGCAAAGCGGGCCGCATCGATGGTGTTGCTCAGGCTCAGGTTCAGCAGAATCGTCGCACGCGGCACATCGTCGATCTGCGCATTGAGCTGGGCGAGGCTGTGGCTCGGCTCGGCCGTTCCGCCGGTCCACACCACCGTATCGCCCTCGCGGATGATCCGCTTGAAATCGATCGCCTCAGACATACTTGGCCTGCCGCTTCTCGCGGAATGCCGCCACGCCTTCCGCGAAATCCGTGCTGGCCCGCACCTTGTCGCCGAGCTGCTGCTCCAGCGTCTCGCGGCTCAGCGCATAGTCCGCGATGCTGGCGCTGATCTGCGTCTTAACCGCCTGCACCGCCGCCGGGCTGTTGGCCGCGATCATCTGTGCCTTCTCCACGGCCCAATCCATCAGCCTGTCCGCGGATGTCACCGCATTGACGAGGCCGATGCGCTCGGCAAACGTCGCATCCACGAGCCGTCCCGTCAGCAGCAGGTCCATGGCATGGACGTGGCCGATCTGGTGCGCGAGCTTCACCGTTGCCCCGCCGAACGGATAGATCGCATAGCGCACCTCCGGCAGCCCGAACCGCGCATGTGCTGCGGCAGCGCGAATATCCGTCGACAGCAGCAGCTCAACACCGCCGCCGGCACAGTCGCCGTTCACGGCGGCGATGATCGGCTTCGAAAACGTCGATGTCTTCAGCAGCGCACGATTGACAACGCGTGCCGTCTCCTCGCCGGCACTCAGGTCGCCGCCGATGTCGGCGCCCGCACAGAAGCCCTTCTCGCCCGCCCCCGTGATGATGACGCACCGGCACGGCGAGGCATCGAGCGTATCCCAGAGCGCGGCCAGCTCTCCCAGCATCTCGCGCGACATCGCGTTTCGCTTGGCCTGGTTGTCGAGCGTGATGAGGGTCACGTGCGGCGCGACCTCGCGCGTCATGATCGGCATGGCACCATCCCGTGGCGTGTGGACATTCAGATCAGCCTCGTTATCTTGCGGCCAAGCAACAAAAGGTGAAGAACATGCGTGCGGTCCTCTGCCGATCCCTGGGCGACGTCTCGGCTCTCAAGGTGGAGGAGGTTCCGAGCCCACCCATGAAGCCCGACCAGGTCCGCATTGCCGTTAAGGCCGCGGGCGTGAACTTTCCCGATATCCTGATGGTCGAAGGCAAATACCAGGTCAAGCCCGACCTTCCCTTCACGCCAGGCCTCGAGGTTGCCGGTACGGTAGTAGAGTGCGGTCCGGAGGTGATCCACCTGAAGCCGGGGCAACGCGTTCTCTCGTTTTCGCGCCGCGGCGGCGGCTACGCCAGCGAGATCGTCCTGCCGGGCGCCATCGTCACGCCGTTCCCCGACAGCATGGACTTCACCACCGCAGCCGCCTTTCCCGTCGCCTACGGCACCGCCCACTTCGCGCTCGACTATCGCGGCAACCTGAAGACGGGCGAGACGCTCCTCGTGCTCGGCGCGGCAGGCGGCGTTGGTCTCGCCGCCATCGAAATCGGCAAGCTGATGGGCGCGCGCGTTATTGCCGCCGCAGGTGGCGCCGACAAGCTCGCCGCCTGCCGCGCGCACGGCGCCGATGAAGTGATCGACTACCGCACCGAGGAGTTACGCGAACGGGTCAAGGAACTCACCGGCGGCAAGGGCGTGGATGTGGTGTTCGATCCTGTCGGTGGCTCGGCCTTCGAGCAGTCCGTGCGTTGCATCGGCTGGGAAGGCCGCATCCTGGTCGTCGGCTTTGCCTCCGGCGACATTCCAAAGGTCGCCGCCAACATGATCCTCGTGAAGAATTTCTCCGTGATCGGCGTCGTGTTCGGCGAGCATAGCTGGCGCTACCCGCAATCCTCGCGCGAGCGTCTTCTGTCGCTCCTGCCGGCCATCGTCGACGGCCGGCTCAAGCCGCGCGTCTGGAAGACCTTCCCGCTCGATCAGGCACCGGCGGCCCTCGCCGAAATCTCGGGCCGCCGCGTCATCGGCAAGGTGATCCTGACGACGTGACGCAATTTCAGCCGTAAATCCGCTTCAAGTCGCCCTCCGCTACTTTCACGGACTCCTCGGCGCTCATTCTTCCTTGGGCGACGCGCCCGAACATATTGACGATCAGATATTTCGAGAGCGACTCGGCGGGCTTCGGACCGGTCGGTCCAGGATACCCTGGCACCTGCCCGAGCCTACCTGCCACCTTGTAGGGAAGCATGACGGGATCTTCGTTCCACATGGAGTTGTTCTCCCATTCAGTGGTCACGCCAGAATAGAAGCCCTTCCCGTTTCTGAACCATTTGTCGTAGTTGCTCTTGGAATGGAACCAGCGAAGCAGTTCCTTGGCTGGCTTCTGGTTCTTCGAATAGTTCGGAATCACGTGCGTATGCTGGACATGGAACCCGTACTGGCCCGCGGGTCCCTTTGGCAGCGGTGCATGCAGGATGTCCTCCTTCATCGGGCGGCCCGTTTCTGTCTTGTATTGGTCGGGCTTGCGCAGCGCCTCGATGTAGATCGAGGCTCCGTTCAGCGTGGCGCAGATCGTGCCGGCCAGGAAGGCGCGGTTGTTGTTGGCGTCATCCCATGCGAGGCCGCCTTCCTCATGCGCCTCTGTCCAGAACGCCGCCATGTACTTCACCGCCTCGATGGTCTCCTTGCTGTTGATGGCCACGGTCTTGCCGTCCGCCTCGACTTCCTTCCCGCCGAACGACCAAAGGAAAGGATAGGTGAACACGACGGGATCGCCGACCGATTGACCGAGGGATTGGCCGATCGGCCGTCCCTTTTGCTTGAGCTTCTTGCCCGCCGCGCGCAGTCCGTCCCACGTGTCGGGATACGCGGTAACGCCGATCTCGTCGAACCATGACTTCCTGTAGGCCGTCAGCACGCCGATGATCCCGGTCGGCACCCCGAGCCACCGCTTTCCATCGTGTGCGTTGCCCTTGGCGCTCGGGTAGTAGCCGCCTTGCGCCGCGCCGATCTCCTCGGCCACGTCGCTCACATCGACGACGCTCGCCTCGTAGAGGTGGGGATGATTGTTGAACAAATGAATGATGTCCGCGCCCGTGCCCGACTGAATGCCGGTGGTGATGCGCGGCTGCAGATCGTTGAGATTGACCCGCTCGAGATTGACTTTGATGCCGAGCGCCTTTTCCGCCTCCGGCAACATAGCGCGCAGGGCTTCGTCGGAAGCCGGCACGAAGTCGTTCCAGCGCAGCCAATGGACTGTCGTTGTTTGCGCATAGGCGGGCGCGCGGCCCGAGGCCAGAATTCCGGCGATGCCTCCGCTTGTTGCGGCAACACCGCCAATAGCTTTAAGGAAACGCCGACGATGAATCGGGGCCATGGTCTTCCTCCCTTTGGATTCGTTCTTGAGCGAACGAATTTTTGCAGACGACGTTTTTTGTGTTTATGGACGGATTGTATCCCATGCGCACGCCGTCGCGCTACCGCCCATGCGAGCAGTGGCCATCAACTCTGGCGTCCCTTTTTAAGGCTCTGAGCCTGGGCGGCCCTCCCGGACCGTCCGGAAGTAGGCCCGTGAGTCGCTTCGCTTTCCTCTAACACCGCCGCACTCTACTCTGCGGGAGCCGGGCAAGACTTCGGGTGTGTTGGCATGAAGCTCGGCCAGTGCCAACCAAGACCGTGATGGGGTGAGACTGATATGAGTGACGCGGCGAAGGTATACGCAGGTGAACGATTGGGCCGGTTCATCGCCGAGACCAGACTGGAAGATCTCTCCGAGACCGTCAGGCATCAGGCCAAGCGCTCGCTGCTCAACTTCATGGGCGGCGCGGCCGGCGTCGCTGCCGATCCCGCGGTCGAAACGGCCGTCCATGTTCTGACGCCCTTCTCGGGTCCCGCAACTGCGACGCTGATCGGCCGCCGCGAGAAGATGGACGCCATGTGCGCCTCCTTCGTCAACGCCGTCTCCTCCAATCTCCTCGACTACGACGATACGCACCTCAACACGGTCATCCATCCGACCGCCCCCGTGGCGCCGCCCGTCCTGGCGCTTGCTGAGCAGCGCGGCCTGTCGGGTGCCGATGCCCTGCTGGCCTTCGCGCTCGGCGCCGAAGTCGAGTGCCGGCTAGGCAACAGCGTCTCGGGGCACTACGCGCGGGGCTGGCACATCACTGCCACGTGCGGCGTGTTCGGTGCTGCCGCGGCCACCTCCCGGCTCCTGAAGCTCACGCCGCAGCAGACGTGGCATGCCTTGGGCATCGCCGCGAGCCAGTCGGGCAGTCTCGTCGAAAATCTCCCGAGCGCCGCCAAGAGCGTCGGCATGGGCAATGCCGCGCGCAACGGCCTGTTCGCCGCCCTGTTAGCCGAGCAGGGTTACACGGCAGCACCCGCCGCCATTGAAGGCAAGCACGGCTGGGCACGCGCCACCGGCGATGCGCCGAATCTCGATGAGCTGCTGGGCGAGCTTGGCACGCGCTGGGAGCTCGCCAAGAACACCTACAAGCCCTACCCCTGCGGCATCGTCATGCACTCCATCATCGATGCGTGCCTGCAGCTCCGGTCGCAGTCCGATCTGAAGGCTGAGGACGTGGCCTCGGTCGTCGTGCGCGGCGACGCCCTGCTGCTGGCACGGGGCGATCGGATTGTCCGCAACGAGCGCGATGCCAAGGTCAGCATCCATCACAGCGTCGCGGCCCCGCTCATCTGGGGACGCGGCGGCGTAAAGGAATTCTCCGAGGCAGCCGTGTCCGATCCCGCCGCACGCACCTTGCGCGAAAAGGTGCGCGCGGAGCTTGACTCCAGCTTCCCGACCGGCGCTTCCCAGGTCATCGTGCAGACCAACGGCGGCCAAACGCTGGAGACGACGGTCGTGCACGCACACGGCAGCCTCGAAAACCCGCTCTCCGATGCCGAGATCGAAGCCAAGGTGCGCGACCTCGCCGCCATGGGCAAATCCGGCTGCGACATGGACGGCATCATCAAGGCCATGTGGGCCTTGGAAAAGCTGCCCAACGTCGCCGCGCTCATGGCTATGGCCGCCGCCCGGCCCGCGTGAACGCATGCCTGGCCGGCGTGCAATACGCATGTCCTGCGATGCGCATTGCACCCGCTAGACTAGCGGTTTCCAATTTGGACTGAAGTGCGAGCGGGCTCCATAGTGGGCTCGCGCGATTGTGGCCCCTGGGTCCCGGCGCGCGGTCGCTTCGCTCCCTTGGCCGGGATGACAACACATATGCGGCGTCGCCATGCTCACCCCGCTGTCATCCCGGGCAAGTGCGGGCCGCGGTGGCCGAGATGGGAATGCAGTGTCAATTCCCGCGCGCGACCCGGGACCCAGAGCCGCAAGCGGCAGTCAGTCGGAACCCAATCCAAAGATTGCAAGCGCCCGGCTGTCTCAGGACTAGCTGCCCCACACTTCTTTGAGCACGCGCAGCCAGTTCTCGCCCATGACGCGGCGGATCTTGCGCTCGGGCCAGCCGGCCTTTTCCATGGCGATCGGCAGGTTGCCGAAATCGCCGATCTTGCGGATGCCTGCCGGATTCACCACCGGCTCGAACGTCACCAGGTTTCGCGCGTAGCCCTTGTCGTGCGACAGCCAGTCGAAGAACGCCTGGTCCTGGTCCTGCGTGAAGTCCGTACCCACGCCGACCGCTTCTTCGCCGGCGATGTTGACGACGTAGTCGATCGTGGCGACATAATCCTCGATCGTCGAATTGTTGCCCTTGGCCAGAAACGGCGGAAACATGGTGACGCCGACGAAGCCGCCACGGTCGACGATGAACTTGATCTCTTCATCCGATTTGTTGCGCGGATGCTTTTTCAGCGCGCTCGGGCAGATGTGCGAGTAGCAAACCGGCTTCTTTGACGCCAGAATGACATCGTTCGACGATTTGGAGCCGACGTGCGAGAGGTCGCACATGATGCCGACGCGGTTCATCTCCGCCACGATCTCGTGGCCGAAGTCCGACAGGCCGCGATCCACGCTCTCGTAGCATCCGGTGGCGCAGAAATTCTGCGTGTTGTAGGCCATCTGCGCGATGCCGACGCCGCAATCCTTGAACAGCTTCACGTAGCCGATCTGGTCCTCGAACGCGCTGATGTTCTGGAAGCCCAGGATAATGCCGGTCTTGCCCGCCGCCTTCGCGCTCAACACGTCCGCCGTCGTGCGCACCGGCGTGATCAGGTCCGCGTTGTCCGAGAAGAACCTGTTCCACCGCGCGATGTTGCGCATGGTGCCCTCGAAGTCCTCCCACACGCAGCAGGTGCAGTTCGCGGCGGTGAGGCCGCCCTTGCGCATGTCCTCGAAGACGGACCGGGAGAAATTTGAGATGATCAGCCCGTCGACGATGACGAGATCTTGGACGCTCATGGTGCAGGTCTCCGGCTTAGGCTTTTATAAGTGCGCCCACTATCGTTCATGGCTCCGGGCGCTGTCCATTGATGAACATACAGTGTTGCATTGTCGCGGTAAGTCCCATTAAGCTCGACAAAAACGAGCAACGCGGAGGATCGTCTGAGGCGTTCCCTCATCTGACGATGCTTGAGGTGACGTGTGGCGATCCGGACGAGCAAGTAGAGCATCGCATCAGGAGTTAAGAACATGCGCACTTCGCGGGTCATTGTGGCTGCAGCCCTGGCCATGGTGATGACCCTCCCGGCGGCCGCCCAGGACCGGACCGGCGTAACCGACACCACGATCAAGATCGGCATTCCGGCCCCGTTGACCGGTCCTGCCGCCAGCTTCGGCGCCGCCGCCTACGGTATCCAGGCCTACTATACCTACATCAACAAGAAGGGCGGCATTCACGGCCGCACGATCGAGATCATCATGGGCGATCACGCTTGCAACGAAGCCAAGGGCGTTGCGGTCGCCAAGAAGCTGATCAGCCAGGATCAGGTCTTCCTGCTCAACGGCGGCATCTGCAGCGGTGTCGCGCTCGCCATGCGCCCGGTCATCGAAGAGTCGGGCGTGCCGTGGGTCGTCTCCACCGCCGTCAACCAGAAGATCTCCGCGCCGCTCGCCAAGAACATCTTTCACGCCAGCCAGACCAGCGAGGTCGCGGGTCAGTCCTTCGCCAAGTTCATGCTGAGCAAGGACGGCACCAAGAAGATCGGTATCATCGCGCACACCAACGAGTGGTCGAAGGGCTACCGCGACCCGATGGTCGATTTCCTCAAAACCAAGGGCATCGAGCCGACGGCCGAGGTGACTCTGGAGCGTGGCCAGTCGGATGCGACGGCCCAGGTCCTGCGCCTCAAAGAGGCGGGCGTCGATTTCGTCGTCGCCATCCTCTATGAGCCCGAGATCGTCGTCTTCCTGCGCGACGCCCACAAGCTCGGCCTCAATACTTTGAAGTATGGGTCGCTCGGGGCCGATTTCATGAATACCGAGAAGCGTCTTGGCGATCGTGCGCCGATGGCGGGTTTTTTCCAGGCGTTCCAGTACAAGGACGTGATCGACGGTCCGGGCATCAAGAAGGCTCGCGAGATGATCGAGCCGAATTTGCCCGCCGGCGAGAAGCTGACCGACTTCAGTTTCTACGGACCGGGCAGCTCGGTTGCCATCGTGCATGTGCTGGAGAAGATCGGCCGCGATCTCACCCGCGAGAAGTTCATCGCCGAGATGGACAAGCTCACGAACTTCGACACCGGCGTCATGGCTGGGACGCTGACCTTCTCGCCGACGCAGCACCAGGGCGCGACGCAGCTCTACACCGTCGGCTATGACGAAGCGGGCAAGTTGTCCGTGTACGAGTCGTGGGGCAAGAAGGTGTCGTTCTGACACCGTCAAGCTGAACCGAGGCTAGTGTCCCGATTCCGAAGTTCGCAGGAGCTCTCGGCTAGGTCGGAGAGCGAACTTCGGAATCCAAAGGGACACTAGAATCATAAACTGGCTCGTGTGATTCAGATCGAGAAATTCGCTCAGAGGCGGCCGTAGATGCGGCGAATTTCTCAATCATCACACCAGGGGAAGCGGTCGGCATGTTGGCCCAACTGCTCGTCAGCGGCGTCGCCCAGGGTGCGCTCTATGCCCTGGTCGCGCTGGCCATGACGGTGATCTATCGCGCGACCACCGTCATCAACTTCGGCCATGGCGATCTCGTCATGGCCGGAGCCTTCGTCGTCTATCTGCTGGTCGTCATTGGCGGGGCACCGTTCCTCGTCTCTGCATTGCTGGCCGTTGTGCTGCTGTTCGCTTTCGGCGTCGCCGTCTACAAGGGCCTCATTCGCCCGATCATGGCAGGCCCGCATCTTGCGCTCGCCATGATGGCGGTGGCTGTCGGCTACGCGCTACGCGGCCTCGCACGCGTCGTCTGGGGACGCGAGGTGCTGCCGTTTCCCAAGGTGCTGCCGCAAGGCACTTTTGTCGTCGGCCCGGTGATCCTGGCGCCAAGTGACCTTATCGTCACCGGCAGCGTCATTGTGACCGTCGCCGTCCTGGCCATCGTCTTCTACGCGACCTCGCTCGGCAAGACGGCCCAGGCCGTGTTCCAGTCCGAGCGCGGCGCGGCGTTGGTGGGCATCAACGTCTCGGCCTTCCAGAGCACGATGTGGGGCATCGGCGCCGCCATGGCCGCGCTCGGCGGCATCCTGATCGCACCCGTTACGCTGCTGTATCCCGATCTGGCTGCCGCGACGCTCATCCGCGCCTTCGCCGCCATGACGCTCGGTGGTTTCGGCTCGTTCCTGGGCGCGGCCGTCGGCGGCCTGCTGCTGGGGCTGAGCGAGCTGCTGGTGGGCGCCTACATCTCCTCCAAGCTCATCGACATCACGGCCTATCTCATCATCATCGGCGTTCTGCTGATCCGCCCGTCCGGCCTCTTCGGCCGGCAGACGATTGTGCGCGTGTAGAGACGGATCGCATGCAGCAAGGCCTTCAAGTCAGTGACGTGAACAGCCCTCCGATCGCGCGCGGCCCTGGTCGCCGCATCTTCTGGGTCATCCCCGTGGCGCTGCTGGCGCTGCCGTTCTTCCTCAACGACTACACCCAGTACGTCGCCAATCTGGTGCTGGTCTACGTCCTGGTCGGGGTCGGCTTCAACATCGTGCTGGGCAACCTCGGCCAGCTCGCGTTCGCCAATGCCGCCTTCTACGGCATCGGCGCCTATGCCACCGCCATCCTGCTGCACCACTACAAGGCGCCGCTGCTGCTCGCCATTGCGGCCGGCTCCGTCGCCGGTGGCCTTGCCGGCGCGCTCGTCTGCCTCCCCGTCCTGCGCGGCATCCGCTCGTTCTATCTGGCCATCATCACGCTCGCCTTCGGCGAGCTGATGCGCTGGGTTTACATCAACGCCGAGACGTGGACGCTGGGCTCCATGGGCCTGCACGTCCCGCGGCCCGTCCTGTTCGGCTGGGTGCTGGCGACGGAGAAACAGAAATTCTATCTCTTCCTTGTCATCGTCACCCTCATCATCGCGGCAACCTCCAACTTGCTGCGCTCCCGTGTCGGCCGCGCCTTCATGGCCATCCGCGACAACGAGCTTGCGGCCGCCTCCATGGGTGTGCCGACGGCGCTCTACATGGTGCTGGCCTTCGCCTGGAGCGGCTTCGTCGTCGGCACGGCCGGTGCTATGTACGCGGTGCTGGTGCGCCAGGTCTCGCCGGAAGCCTTCAATCTGCTCGAGCTCATCGTCCACTTCGGCATCGTCATCGTCGGCGGACTGGGCAGCCTGACCGGCTCCATCATCGGTGCCGTCGCGCTGACGATGGCGCCTGAGCTGCTGCGCGACTTGCCGGGCTACGAGGAGTTGCTCATCGCCCTGATGATGATCCTCGTCCTGCTGTTCCTGCCCGGCGGGCTCGCGACCCTGCTCGAACGCGCCACATCCCTCTTTCGCCAGACCTACTACCGTGACTGATCCCGCCACAGCCTCGTCCTCCGCCTCCCGGCAGCTCGTGCTGACCGATGTCTCGGTCGGCTTCGGTGGGCTCAAGGCCCTGACCGGCGTCAGCATCGCCGTGCAGCCCGGCGAGGTCGTTGCCGTGATCGGCCCCAACGGCGCCGGCAAGACCACCCTGTTCAACGCCATCACCGGCTTCGTGCCTCTCGCGGCCGGACGCATCACGCTCGGCGAAGAGCGCATCGACGGCCTCTATCCCCACGACATCTCCGCGCGCGGCATTCGCCGCACGTTCCAGAATGGCGGCCTGTGCGGCCACCTCACCGTGCTGGAAAATGTCCTCGCCGGCCTCCATTCCGAAATCCGCTCGGGCATCCTCGGCACTGTGCTCGGCCTCCCCGCGGCCCGCCGTGCCGAGCGCGAGGCCGTCGCGCGTGCCCGTTCCTTGCTGTCGCTGCTCGACATCGGCCGCTTGGAGCAGCAGCCCGCCAGCACGCTGTCGGGTGGACAGCAGCGCATGGTCGAGATCATTCGCGCCATCGCCACCAATCCGCCGCTGCTGCTGCTCGACGAACCGGCCGTCGGCCTGGCGCCGCCCGTACGCATCCAGCTTGCCGAGATCATCCGGCGCCTCGCCAAGTCGCAAGGCATCGGTGTCCTGCTGATCGAGCACGCCATCGAGTTGGTGATGGGCGTGTCCGACCGCATCATCGTATTGAACTACGGTGAGAAGATCGCCGACGACACGCCGGCGGCCATTCGCTCCAACAAGGCGGTGCTGGAGGCCTATCTCGGTCATGGCTGAAGACCTGCTCGTCGCCGAGAAGATCGAAGCCGGCTACCCCGGCAAGCAGATCCTGTTCGGCGTCGATTTCACCGTGCGCAAGGGCGAGGTCGTCGTCCTGCTCGGCGCCAACGGCAGCGGCAAGTCGACGGCGCTCAACGCCGTCACCGGCTTCATCAAGCCGTTCGGCGGCCGCATGCTGTTCAACGGCCAGAACATCGCCGGCCTGCCCTCGCACCAGATTTTCCGTCTTGGCATTGCCCAGGTTAGCCAGGCGCGCGACCTCTTCCCCGATATGTCGGTGGAGGACAATCTGAAGCTCGGCGCCTCGCAGCGGGGCGCGGCCACCGCAGCCTCGAGCCTCGACGCCGTCTATCGCGACTTCTCTCGCCTCGGCGAGCGGCGCACCCAGATCGTGCGCACCATGTCGGGCGGCGAGCAGCAGATGGTCGCCATCGCCCGCGCGCTCATGTCCGGTCCGCTCTTGCTGCTCCTCGACGAGCCGTCCGGCGGCCTGGCGCCGAAGTTCGTCGACGAGATCGCCGAGATCATGGCCCGCCTGAAGCGCGCCGGCATCACCATGCTGATGGTGGAACAGAACATCAAGCTCGCCCTCGACACCGCCGACCGCTTCCTCGTCCTCAAGGATGGCACGGTGGCGGAACGCGGCGATGTCGGCCAAGGTGTCTCCCAGGAAGAAATCGTCCGCACGATTTATTTGTAGGACTGGCAAGCCATGACCGCTGCACCCGCTCCGCTGTTGCTCCGCAACGCTAGCATCATCGACGGCACCTCGCCCAATGTCCGCGAAGGCTACGACGTGCTGGTCGAGGATGGCCTCATCAAGGAAGTCTCCGACGAGCCGCTCAAGTCGATATCCGCGCGTATCATCGATCTCAAGGGCAAGTCGCTCCTGCCCGGCCTGATCGACTGCCACGTCCACGTCGTCGCCGGCATCGCCAGCCTCGGTGGCAGCGCCGCCTTCCCCGACTCGCTGGTGGCGGCCCGCACGGTCAACATCATGCGCGACATGCTCATGCGCGGCTTCACCACCGTGCGCGACGTCGGCGGCGCCGACCACGGCCTCGTCGTGGCCGTCGAGGAGGGCTCGATCCTCGGTCCGCGCCTCGTCATTTCAGGCAAGGCTTTGTCGCAGACCGGTGGCCACGCCGACTTCCGCGGTCGCTTCGACGATCGCTCGCCCGCCTACTACACCTCGAAACTCGGCGCCGTCGGCCGCGTCGTCGACGGCGTGCCCGAGATCCGGCGCGCCGCGCGCGAGGAGATCAAGGCCGGCGCCCAGTTCATCAAGATCATGGCCAACGGCGGCGTCGCCTCGCCCACCGATCCGATCGCCTTCTTCGGCTTCTCGCGCGAGGAGTTGGAAGCCGTGGTCGAGGAAGCCCGCATGGCCCAGACCTACGTCGCCGGGCATCTCTACACCGACGACGCTATCCGCCGCTTCATCGATGCCGGCGGCCACTCCGTCGAGCACGGCAGTCTGATCGCACCTCCAACAGCCCGGCTGATGGCCGAGAAGGGCGCCTTCGTCGTACCCACGCTCGTGACGCTCGAAGTCCTGAAGGAGGAAGGCAAGTCCCTCGGCTTCCCCGACGAGTCGCTCGCCAAGCTCGAAGCCGTTCGCGGCGCCGGTCTGCGCTCGCTAGAGATTTACCGCGAGGCCGGCGTCAAGATGGCCTACGGCACCGACCTGCTCGGTCCCATGCACCGCCATCAGTCGCGCGAATTCTCCCTCCGCGCCCAGGCGCTGAAACCTTTTGAAGTGCTGCAGAGCGCCACCACACATGCCGCCGAGCTGACGGGCCTGAGCGGCCGCGCCGGCATCGTCGCGGCTGGCGCCTTCGCAGATCTTATTGTCGTCGACGGCAATCCGCTGCAGAACATCGATGTGCTTGGCGGCCAGGGCGACAAGCTCAGCCTCATCATGAAAGGCGGCGTCATCGTCAAGGACGAGCTGGTGCGCTAGGGTCGCCGTTTGAACGGCGGAGTGAATTGTGACCGAACCAACCATCGATCGCGATGCCATGGGGCGTCTGGCCAAGGCGCTGGCCTTCATCTGCGGCGCCGACCATCCCACCACCGTCGCTTTGCGCACAGCCGCCGAGAGCGGCACCGAGAGGGACATCAAGGCCGCCCGCGCCCTGTTCCTGCGCCTGAAGCCAAACGAGCGCCGATCTGCCCTCGCCATGCTCCAGGACGACTGACTGGCATTGCCTCGCGACCCAGTCTCCAGCGTTGCCCGCCGGGGGGCCTTCGCCCTATGATGCCCTCCATCCCATCCAAGCTCAGGAGCACCATCCCATGTCTCAGGACGTCATTGCCGAACTCGCGCCGACGGGCGTCCTGCGGGCAGGCATCAACATGTCCAACTTCCTGCTCGTCACCGGCAAGGCGGCCAACGGCGATCCGGACGGCGTATCGCCGGACATGGCCCGCGAGCTGGCGCGCCGCCTGGGCGTCCTGGTCAAGCTGATCCCGTTCAAGTCGCCGGGTGAGCTGGCCGACGAAGCCGGCAACAACGTCTGGGATATCGGCAATATCGGCGCCGAGCCCGCCCGCGCCGAGACCATCGCCTTCACCGCAGCCTACGCCGAGATCGCATCGACCTATCTCGTGCCGGCCGGCTCGCCCATCAAGAGCATTGCCGAGGTGGATCGTCCCGGCGTGCGCATCGCCGTTACCGGCCGCAGCGCCTACGGCCTCTGGCTCGACCGCAACATCAAGCACGCCGAGCTGGTGCGCTCCGACACGCTCGACAGCGCCTTGGAGCAGTTCATCAACGACAAGCTCGACGTGCTCGCAGGTCTGAAGCCACGCCTCCTGACCGATGTCGAGAAACTGCCGGGCGCCAGGATCCTCGACGGCCAGTTCAGCGCCGTCCAGCAGGCCATCGGCACGCCCAAGAAGAACACCAAAGCCGCCCCTTATCTGCGCGCCTATGTCGAGGAAGCCAAGGCCTCCGGCTTCGTCGCCAGCCTCATCGAAAGGCATAAGGTGCGTGGTCTGTCCGTCGCCCCTCCGGGCTGAGCCGGCGTCATGCGCATTGCCACGTCGCTGCCCCAGGACGACCTGCGTAAGGTGAAGGCGGCGGCGCGTGCGCTGGAAGGCGACGGCTACGCCATCCTTGGCACGGTCGAGAACAAGCACGATCCGTTCCTGCCGCTCGCCATCGCCGCGGTCGAGACGGAACGTGTGGAGCTTGCCACCGGCATCGCCATCTCCTTCTCGCGTTCGCCGATGGCCGTCGCCAATGCGAGCTGGGACCTGAACGAGGCGAGCCGCGGCCGCTTCGTGCTCGGCCTCGGCACGCAGATCAAGCCGCATAACGAGCGCCGCTTCTCCGTGCCCTGGACCCCGCCCGCGCCGCGCATGCGCGAGTACGTGCACGCCCTGCGCGCGATCTGGCGCTGCTGGCGCTTCGGCGAAAAGCTCGCCTTCGAGGGCGAGCACTATCGTTTCAGCCTGATGCCGCCCTATTTTGTGCCGGAAAGTCTCGGCCTGCGCCTCCCTCCCGTAACGTTGGCCGCTGTTGGACCTGCCATGCTGCGCGTCACGGGCGAGGTTGCGGACGGCGTGCGGCTGCATCCCTTTTGCACCGCCAAGTATCTCGAGACCGTCGTCATGCCCGAATTGCGGACCGGCATGGCCCGTACGGGCCGTCAGCGCACGCACTTCGAGATCACCGGCGGCGGCTTCCTCGCCACCGGGGCGACCGACGAGGCCGTCCACAAGCAGCGCGAGTGGGTGCGCGGCCGCATCGGCTTCTACGGCTCCACGCCCGCCTACTATCCCGTGTTCGAGGCGCACGGCCTGCACGACCTCGGACCCAAGCTCAACCGCATGACCAAGGAGAACGCCTGGGACAAGCTCGCGGCCGAGGTTCCGGACGACGTGCTCGACCTGTTCGTCGCCTCCGGCCGTCACGACCAGATCAAGGCCGCCATTGAGAAACGTTTTGCCGGCACGTCCGACACCATCTATGCCGGCGCAAACTCGGATCAGTCCGCCGATCTGCCGCGCGACCTCCTGCAAGACTTGGCCGCCATCAAGACGACCTTCCAGGGCTTCGTAACCGACAGCCCTGCGAACGCTGGCGCGGGAGCCAAGTCATGAGGGGCGTCGCGGGCGAGGTGCCGACCTTCGTCGCGCATCTGGAATGCGGCCTGACCGGTGAACGCTACTCCGCCGACACGCTCCACAATCTCTCTCGAGCCGGCAAGCCGCTCATCGTCCGCTACGACCTTGCTGCCATGCAGAAAGCCGTCAGCAAGGAGCGCCTGCTGCATCGGCCACCGGACATGTGGCGCTACCGCGAATTCCTCCCCGTGCGGCGCAGCGAGAACGTCGTCTCGCTCGGCGAATGCATCACGCCGCTCGTCGACGCGCCGCGCATCACCGCCCGTCTCGGCGGCGGCCAGATCCTCGTCAAGGAGGAGGGTCGGCTGCCCACCGGCTCGTTCAAGGCGCGCGGCCTCGCCATGGCCGTCTCCATGGCGAAAGAGCTCGGCGTTCGCCGCATCGCCATGCCGACCGCCGGCAACGCCGGCGCCGCGCTCGCCGCCTATTGCACCCGCGCGGGCATAGAGTCCTACGTCTTCTGCCCCGACGACGCGCCCGAGGTCACGGTCAACGAGACGGCGCTGCTCGGCGGCAACGTCTATCGCGTCAACGGCATCATCACCGACCTCGGCCCCATTATCGAAGCTGGCCGTGAGCCGATGGGCTGGTTCAACCTCTCGACGCTGAAGGAGCCCTATCGCGTCGAGGGCAAGAAGACCATGGGCCTGGAGCTGGCCGAGCAACTCGGCTGGGAGCTGCCCGACGTCATCTTCTATCCGACCGGCGGCGGCACCGGCCTCATCGGCATGTGGAAGGCCTTCGATGAGCTGGAAGCCATCGGCTGGATCGGCTCCAAGCGGCCGCGCATGGTGGCGGTGCAGTCGCATACCTGCGCGCCCATCGTGCGCGCGCTGGAGCAGGGCACCGAGTTCGCCGCACCCTTCGAAGGCGGCCACACCAGCGTGCCCGGATTGCGCGTGCCCTTTACGGTCGGCGATTTCCTCATGCTGCGCGTGCTCCGCCAGAGCAACGGCTTCGGCGTCGCCATCGACGATGCCGAGGTGGAGCCGGCCCGCGCCGAGTTCGGCGCTGGCGAAGGTATTCACCTCTGCCCCGAGGGTGCCGCCACCTATCTCGCCTACAAGATGGCGCTTGCTGACGGCCGTGTTTCGAAATCCGATCGCGTCGTGCTCTTCAACTGCGCAAGTGGACTCAAATACCCGATGCCGCCCATCTCGCGCACCCTCAACCGGCACGCACCGATCGACTACCGCGCGCTTTAGCTCGCGAACGGCTGCGCGGCTGAAGCTCCTCGTGTCGCGAGCTCTGTGCCGCCGCGTGAAGCCACGTCCGGAATGCTGAGAACCCCGGCTCCTCTGCGCGAAACTCGCGGTAGATCAAGTACCACCGCTGCCCGCTTGGGATGGAGAGCGCGAACGGCGCCACTAGCCGGCCAGCCCTCAGATCGTCCTCGATGTAAGGCCGGATGCCCATGGCCACGCCGACGCCGTCGGCCGCCGCTTGCAGGGCCTGCCCGTAGTATTCGAACTCGGGCCCCTTGGCCGAGATCTTCGTCAGACCGGCCGCCTTCAGCCAGCGCGGCCAGTCGCCCGCTGCATGTGCCACGCGCAGAAGGCCCGTGCCCGTAAGATCGGCCGGCTGTTTCAAGCGCGCGGCGAGCGCCGGCGCGCACACCGGCAGCAGGTCGGCCGGAAACAGCGGCTCGGCCACGAGGTCCGGCCACTTTCCGTCGCCGAGCTTGATGCCGCACGTCCAGTCGTCGCCGAACGCGGCGGCCGGACCGCCGGTCGTGAAGCGCACATCGATGTCCGGCTGCAGCTTGCGAAAATCAGCGAGCCGCGGGATCAGCCAGCGGATGGCAAATGTCGGTCCCACCCCGACCGTCAGCACGCGCGTGTTGCCGAGTGCCGTGATCTGCTCTGTGAGGTTGGCCAGCGCATCGAAAATCTGACTGAGCCCCGCCTGATACGCGCGCCCGGCCGGCGTCACAACCAGCCGATTGGCTGTGCGCCCGAACAGCACCACGCCCAGCCGCTGCTCCAGCAGATGCACCATCCGGCTCACGGCCGCGGGCGTCACATGCAACTCGTGTGCGGCGAGCGCGAAGCTGCCGCGGCGAGCCGCAGCTTCAAACGCCTTGATGCCGTTCAGGAAGGGTAGTTTGCGCACGTCACCACCAGGAAAACTGATGCTGAGAGCAACCTAACTCAGTTTGCCGGGGGCTGGCAACGCGCGCACACAGGTGCGCAAGGAGACGCCGCCGTGACCCCCGTCATCGTCCTGCTGCTGACCGTCACCATGGTCGCGACAGCCTTCCTGTCGGGCATCTTCGGCATGGCTGGCGGCATGATCCTGATCGGCGTCTTGCTGTTTCTGCTGCCCTTGCCGACTGCGATGGTGCTGCACGCCGTCACCCAGATGGCCTCCAACGCGTGGCGCGCGATCCTGTGGTGGCGGCACATTCTCTGGCGTGCCGCCGCCGCTTATGCGGCCGGCTGCGCGTTGGCGCTGTTGGCCTGGTCTGTGTGGCGCTACACGCCGAGCACGCCGGTGGCATTGCTTTTACTGGGGGTGACGCCATTCATGGCTCGCGCCGTGCCCGACAGCTTCAAGCCCGACCCGGACAGCGCCGTGCAAGGCACGCTCTACGGCTCGATCTGCATGACTCTGCTTCTACTCACCGGCGTATCTGGACCGCTCATCGATACGTACTTCCTGGGCGGCAAACTGGACCGGCGCCAGATCGTGGCCACCAAAGCCGTCTGCCAAGTGTTCGGGCATGCCGCGAAATTCATCTACTTCGGTGCCGTCATCGATCAGGCGGGATCGCTCGATCCGGTGATGGCGGCCCTCGCTGTCGCGGCCTCGATGGTCGGGACGACATTAGCCCGGCGCGTGCTGGAGGCGATGAGCGAGGTGCAGTATCGTCTCTGGGCCAACCGCATCATCACGATGATCGCGGGTTACTATGTTATCTACGGAAGTTACTTGCTCTTGGCGCGGTGAGACGCCAGCTCGCGGGAGACCCGACGTGCCTGAACAGATGAACGCTCTCGTGCTCGACCTCGTGGAATGGGTGGCGAAGGAGCCACGCCCCTATGCCGATGTCATGGATGCCTGGCGCACATCCTGCCCGCGCCTCACGATCTTTGAGGATGCCATCGATCGCGGCCTCATCGAGAGTCGCACCGCGCCGGGTGGTGGCGTCCTTGTGACCGCAACCGACGCGGGCACCGCAATGCTTCGCGAGCACGGTCGCGGGCGGCACGCTGTGAGCGTAAGCCGGTAAACGAAATTCCTTAATGCAGCAGGTGGGCGGACCCCTCTGACGGCGCACAGTTCGCCATGCGGTCCAAAAGCCGTTCGATCGCCGCCTCGACCTGCGGCGTCTCCGGCAGCTCGCGCATGGCGCCGATGAGCCGGGTCGTATCCTCGAGCGACATCGACGCGAGCGCGTCCTCCGTCATCATCAAAATCAAAACGGCAGCCAAGCTGAATGTACTCATGTTTCGCCCCCAACGAATGTCCCGCGGGCGCACTAGTGCCACAGGTCATCCGCAGCGTGGACTCACATCGGATCGTAACGTAAATGCCGCGGCAAGCATTCCGCGTCTTGCTGCTGGACAGGCGTCACGCGCGTCCCGAGTTCCACGTCGAGGGCGTGCCTTCGAACCCGGACTTGGCGCGCTTTGCCAGCCAATAGGAGTAGGGTGGAGGCACCGATTTGAAATCCGGGTCGGCACCGAGCTTCTGCGCGGCGTCCATCGGCCAGTTGGGATTATACATGATCTCGCGCGCCAGGGCGACGAGGTCGGCACGTCCGGCCTGCAGGATCTCTTCCGCCTGATGCGCGTGCACGATGTGCCCGACCGCCATCGTCATCACGTCGGCTTCCTTGCGGATCTTCTCGGCGTACGGCACCTGGTAGCCGTACTTCTTCGCGCGCATGCCATCCATGGGGGAGTGCGCCAGCGTGCCACCCGACGAGCAGTCGATCACGTCGACGCCTTCGGCCTTCAGCAGCCGCGACAGCCGCACGCTGTCCTCCGGCCCCCAGCCTGCATCGTCCTCGCACGACAGCCGCATGAACAGCGGCTTGCGTGCCGGCCAGCTCTGCCGCACGCATTCGGCCACCTCGACGGCAAAGCGCATGCGGTTCAGCTCCGAGCCGCCATACTCATCGGTGCGCTGGTTGCTGGCTGGCGACAGGAACTGGTGGATGAGATAGCCGTGTGCGCCGTGGATCTCGAGCACGTCGAAGCCCGCCGCATCCGCGCGCGCCGCCGCCCGGCCCCAATTGCCGGCCATGTCGCGCACCTCGTTGTGCGACAACGCGCGCGGCGTCGGCGAGGACGGCGTATGTGGCACGGCGCTCGGCGCGACCAGTTCCCATCCATCCCAGTCGTAGATCTCGGGCTCGGTCCCCGCCAACGGTTTGCCGCCTTCCCATGGCCGCGACAGCCGTGCCTTGCGTCCCGAGTGGCCGAGCTGCAATCCCGGCACGGCACCGTGCGCCTTGATGAAGGCGGCGCAGCGCGCCAGCGCGGGAATGAATTTGTCGTCCCACAGCGCCGTATCGCCCACCGTTCCGCAGCCGTTGCGCGCAACTTTGGTGGACTCCATCATCACCATGCCGGCGCCGCCTTGCGCATACTTGCCGGCGTTGACGAGATGCCAGTCCGTCGCGAAGCCTTCGACGGCCGAATACTGGTGCATCGGCGCGATAGCGACGCGATTCTTGAGCGTGACGTCTTTGATCTGCAGCGGCGTGAACAGCAGGGGGCGGGTCATGGGGCATCCGGTGTCAGGAGTACGGCAAGGCCGACCGGTGAGGTATACAGCTTTGCCGCCAGCGGTGTCATGATGTTCGCGCGCCGGATTCGGCGCTTTGAGGTGCGGAAGTCAGAGATGCCGCGAGTTCTATGCCGGGACTGCTGTGAGCTGGTCGAACCCGCTGCTGAGACCTGCAGCGTTTGCGGCTCGCGCCGGCTGGTCGCCCATGCCGAGCTGGAAGCGCTCGCCATCGGCCACATCGACTGCGACGCGTTCTACGCCTCCGTCGAAAAGCGCGATCGCCCGGATCTGCGCGATCAGCCTCTCATCGTCGGCCATGCCGGCGGCCGCGGCGTCGTCACCACAGCCTGCTATATCGCCCGCACATTCGGCGTGCGCTCCGCCATGCCGATGTTCAAGGCAATGGACCTGTGTCCCAAGGCCGTCGTGTTGACGCCGGACATGGCCAAGTACAAGCGCGTCAGCAGCGATATTCGGACCGTCTTCGACGCCGAGACGCCGATCGTGGAGCCGCTGTCGCTGGACGAAGCCTATCTCGACCTGTCATCCGAGCACAGCCACGCGGGCGATCCTCCCGCGGCTTCGCTCGCGCGCATTGCACAGCGTGTTGAACGGCAGGTCGGCATCACCGTCTCGATCGGCCTGTCCTGCAACAAGTTCCTGGCCAAGCTCGCCTCGGAGCTCGGCAAGCCGCGCGGCTTCTCAGTCATCGGTGCGGCCGAGGCAAAGGCTTTTCTGGCGCCGCTGTCCGTCCGCAAGATCAACGGCGTCGGCGCGGCAACGGCCGCGCGGCTGGAGTCGGAGGGCATCATGACCATCGGCCAGCTCCAGACATTGAGCGAGGTCCAGCTTGTCACGCAATACGGCAAGCTCGGGCGCCGGCTGGCGCATTTCGCGCACGGTCAGGACGACCGCCGCGTGACACCGCATCGATCCACCAAAAGTATTTCCGCCGAGACCACGTTCCGGCGGGACACCGGGTCGGCCGCCGAACTGTGTGCGGCCGCACGCCCTCTGGGCGAGAACGTTGCGGCACACCTGCAGCGCAAGGGCTTGGCCTGCGCCACCGTCGTTCTCAAGCTCAAGACCTCCGATTTCCGTATCCTGACGCGCAGCCAACGCCTGCCGCATCCAACCCAACGAGCGGACGCCATCCTAGAGGCTGCCCTTCACCTCATCGGCAAGGAAGCCGACGGCCGTACCTTCCGCCTGATCGGGGTCGGCGCGTCGGAGCTGCGGCCTGCCACCGAAGCCGATCCACCGGATCTCTTCGGCACATTGATGACGCGCAGAAACTAGTGTGATGATCGATAAATTCGCCGTACCTACCGGCCACCTCTGAGCGATCACACGAGCAAGTTTATGAGTCTAGTGTCCCTTTTGATTCCGAAGTTCGCTCTCCGACCCAGCCGAGAAACTCCTGCGAACTTCGGAATCGGGACACTGGCACCGCGCAAATACGACGCCCCGCAATTATGCCAAAATGATGCGAGCGTTGATCAATTTGGCCATCGACATCCAGCGATCTGCGCTGCCGCGCGAGACGCCTAACCTTCATCTTCCACTTCGCCATGATCATCGTCGTCCGGTTGCTCCAAGGCCTCTCGCAGCAAGTCCAGCTGTCCGTCCAGATCATCAATGGCGTTAATGACCTCCTCGCGCTCCTCCTCGCTGCCCCACTTGGGACGCTCGGCGAGTTCCGCAAGCTTGTCGGCAACGATTGAGCGCAAGTCCTCCAGTTTGGCTACCAGTTCATCATGTCGCATCAGTCCCTCCGCCTAGTTCGTGTCCGGAAACGTATGCTTGAGCACTGCCCACGCCGCAATGTGACCGTTTACTCGACGCAAAGACTAGGCATTTTCTGTGGCGCGTCAGCGGGGCACGGATGATCGGCCTCGCGACGGAAGAACGTGTGAGTTGTACGCGCGTCTGATATAGTTGGCGCAAACTGGGAACACGAAAGACACGGGAGGGTAATTTGGCCAAGCAGGGCGCGCTACGCCTCTCGGTCGATAGCGCCAAGTGCCAGGGGCACAACCGCTGCTGCGCCCTAGCCCCAGAATTGTTCAGCGCTGATGAATTGGGCTTCGCACAGGTGAAGGGCGACGGGCTCGTCCCGGCCCCCTTTGAAGAAAAAGCACTCCTGGCCGTGCGCAATTGTCCAGAGTATGCGGTGCGCGCCCAACGCGAGTAGGTAAGGGAGCCAAGCCATGGCAGAACGGCCGCCTGTCAGTGACTGGACCACCGATTTCGACCACACCGATCGGCGCTGGATCGAGAATCCCTTCGCGATCTGGGACGACCTGCGGCAGCGCTGTCCCGTGGCGCAGACCGAGCGGTTCGGCGGCGTCTATCTGCCAACTCGGTATGGCGACGTCCGCGCCATCGCCTACGACACCGGCAATTTTTCCTCGCGCCGGCCGGTGATCCGCGAGAACCCACCGACCGTCGGCCTGCCCTCGCCGCCGATCACGTCCGATCCGCCCCACCACAAGCCGGCGCGCATGCTGCTGCTGCCGGCGTTCACGCCGCAGGCCATCGCGCGGCTCGTGCCGCGCACGCGGCGGATCTGCAACGAGCTGATCGACGCTATTGCCGGCGCGCCAACCTGCGACGCCGCCACAGCCTACAGCCAGCACATCCCGGTCAGAGTGATCGCATACATGCTTGGAGTACCAGAGGAGGAGGGCGATCGCTTCCGGCGCTGGATCCATGTGTTTCTCGAAGACACCATCGTCGATGACGACAACACGGCCGCCGACAGGTTGCTCGCAACCGCCGCCGAGATGGACGACTTTTTCCGCCCCTATGCGGATGCCCGGCGTGCCGATCCGGGAGAAGACCTGATCAGCTTCCTCCTCCAGGCACAACATGAGGGCCAGCCACTGACCGAGCGGCACCTGTTCGGTGCGCTGCGGCTGATCCTCATCGCTGGGATCGACACGACGTGGAGCGCCATCGGCGCCAGCCTGTGGCACCTGGCCAACACGCCTGCCGATCGCGCGCGCCTCGTCGCCGATCCCGGCCTCATTCCGACCGCCGTCGAAGAGTTCCTGCGGGCATATGCGCCCGTCACCATGGCGCGGCAGGTTGTGAACGACGTCGAGGTCGGCGGCTGCCCGATGAAGACGGGCCGCCTAGTGCTGCTCTCCTTCCCGGCGGCCAATCGCGATCCGGCTGTTTTCCACGATGCCGACAAGGTCATCATCGATCGCCAGGACAATCGCCACGCCGCCTTCGGTCTCGGCATTCACCGCTGCATCGGCTCGAATCTCGCGCGCATGGAGATCACCGTCGCGCTCGAGGAGTGGCTGAAGCGCATCCCCGAGTTCCGCCTGGACAAGGGACGAGCCGTGGCGTGGTCGCGTGGTCCCGTACGAGGACCGCGTTCGCTGCCGTTCGTGCTGGGCGCTTGACGGCAGGGAATGGCAGTCAACGATCAGGACAGCCAGCGCTTGCGGCGCTTGTAGTGCTTCACGTCGCGATAGGACTTGCGCGAGCCGACCTCGTTGAGACCCAGGTAGAACTCGCGGATATCGGAGTTCTCCCGCAGCGATGCGGCGCTGCCCTCCAGCACGATGCGACCGTTCTCCATCACGTAGCCATGCTCCGCAACTTCGAGGGCCATGGCTGCATTCTGCTCGACCAGCAGAACCGAGAGCTTCTCGTCGGTCACGAGCTTGCGAACGATCCCGAAGATTTCCTCGACGAGCATGGGCGCCAGGCCGAGGGAGGGCTCGTCGAGAAGCATGACGGTGGGCCGGGACATCAGTGCCCGGCCGATCGCCAGCATCTGTTGCTCTCCACCGGACAGATACCCGGATTGCTGGTTGCGCCGCTCCTTTAGTCGCGGGAAGTAGGTGTAGACGCGCTCGATGCCCTCCCGCACCTTTCCCTTCTCGCGCAGGACGTGGCCCCCGGCGATCAAGTTCTCTTCCGTCGTCAGATGCTCGAACACCCGGCGGCCTTCGAATACCTGGGCAATGCCGAGATACGTCACATCGAAGGGCCGCATACCATCGATGCGGCGGTCGCCGAGCTGGATGGAGCCCTTCGTCACCTCGCCGCGCTCCGTGCGAAGCACGCCCGAGACCGCCTTGAGCGTAGTCGTCTTGCCGGCGCCATTGGCTCCGAGCAGCGTCGTGATCGTGCCTTTGCCGACGTTCAGCGAGACGCCTTTCAGCACGAGGATGACCTTGTCGTAGACCACCTCGATGTTGTTGATTGTCAGCATGGGCAGCCCAGTCCCTTTATGACGTGCGGGCAGCCGCAGCAGCAGCCGCCCGCACGTCTCCCCCCTTTGACCCTACTTCTTCGCGTCGGCCACGATGTGCTTCTTGATCACATCGCGGTGCGCCTGGAACCAATCCGTCGTCTTGACGAACTTGCCGCCCTTGACGGACCAGATCTGCACCCAGCCCCCGCCCTCGTGGTCCTCAGGCGTGATCGTCAGCGGCGGCACGAGCCCGCCGAGTGTCAGGCCCTTGATCGACTCCATGCCCTTCTTGACGTCTTCACCCGTCGGCTTGGCTCCGCCCTTGGCCTTGATCGCATTGCGAACCGCTTCCACATGCAGCGCCGCGGTCAGGACGCCGCGGTTGTAGTAGACGCTGATATCCTGCTCCTTCGGCGTCGGCTTGCCCTGGGCCTTGTAGACGGCGTTGATGTCCTTGATCACCTGGAAGTCGGTGCCCACACCGGCGAACTGCATGGTGTGATACCCCTCCGCTGCGCCGAAGCCGCCGGCAGCGTTGATGTCCGATTCCGCTGACGCCCAGACGAAACCGACCACCTTGCTGAGCGGATAGCCCTTGCCCTTGAACTCTTTGATCGCCACCGATGGCGAGCGGCCGAACAGGTGCGAGATCACGAAGTCGGCCCGGAAGCGGCCTGTGATGTCCAGCACCTGCGCAGCCACCTCGACGCCCGGTGGCGGTACCGCAAACGTCCTCAGCTCAAAGCCCTCGGCCTTGGCAAGATCCTCGATGACGGGGATCGGCTCGCGGCCTGCCGGATTGTCATAGAACAGATAGGCGATCTTCTTGCCCTTGAGGTCGCCGCCGAGCTGGTCCTTGATGAACTTCACCGCGGCACCGCCCTGCGACCAGTAGGAGGCCGCGATCGGGAACATGTCGGGCTGGCGCACGCCATCCGCGGCCGCGCCCGAGCCGAATCCCGGCGTCGTCCCGGGGATCTTGTCTTCTTCCAGCTTCTTGAGCAGCGCCGCCGCGTGCGGCGTGCCGTAGACGCCTTCAATGATGGCGCCTTCCTTCTTGAAGCGCTCGTGGGCTTCCATGCCCGCGGGCACCTTGTATTCGTGATCGATTTCGAGGACGCGCACCTTGTAGCCTTCGATGCCGCCCTGGCTGTTGATGAGGGCGACATAGTCGTGATAGCCGGGGCACAGGAACGGGCCGACCGTCTGCGTTGCGCCAGTGCGGTCGCACTGCAGACCGAACACCAGCTCCTTGTCCTGCGCCCGAGATGCCTCTTCACTCAGCAGCAAGGCGGCCGCGCCCGCCACCAGGGTCATCGAAAGCCTTCTGGCCTTTAGCATGTGTAACCTCCCATGTTGCGTTGCCTTGCGCTTTTCGCGCTATTGAGCCCTTCAGTAGGAGAAAGGCCATACTCTGAAGTAGTTCCTGATATTGCGCCAAAGTCTATTGAGCCCTTCCGGCTCCAGGACCAGAAACAGGATGATGAGCCCGCCGAAGATGGTCAACCGGAGGCTGGCGGTGATGGCGGGAAGCTGTCCGGGATCGATGAACAGCGCTCCGAATCCCTCCACGCACCAGCGGATCACGATCGGCAGCATCGTGACGAAAGCAGCGCCCAGGATGGAGCCCAGAACCGATCCCAGCCCGCCGATGATGATCATGGCGAGATAGTCGATCGAGACGACGATCTGGAACGCCTCGTAGTTGGCGATGCCGAAATAGTAGGTGTAGAGCACGCCGCACACGCCGGCGTAAAACGACGAGATGGCGAACGCGAGCAGCTTGTAGCGGAAGATGTTGATGCCGATGATCTCGGCCGCAATGTCCTGGTCGCGGATGGCAACGAAGGCTCGGCCGATGCGGCTGCGCACCAGGTTGAGCGTCGCGACGATCGCCAGCACGGCAAAGAACAGGAGGAAGTAGTAGAGCTCTCCCTGCGTCTTGAGATGATGGCCGAGCACCGTCGGCCGCGGCACCTCGATCGATGCCTGCGCGCCTCCCGAGATCGCCGGCGTGTGGTTGATGACCCACTCGATGATGAGCTGGCTCGCCAAGGTGGCGATGGCCAAATAGAGCCCCTTGATTCTTAGGCTCGGGATGCCGACCAGGGCACCGATCAACGCAGCCATGAGTCCGCCGGCTGGCAGCGTGATCCAGAACGGCAGATCGAGCTTTACCGCGAGGTTGGCAGCCGTATAGGCGCCGACCGACATGAAGGCTGCGTGGCCGACGGAGATCTGGCCCGTATACCCCACCAGGATGTTGAGGCCGAGGGCACCGACGATGGCAATGAACACGAGATTGAAGATCGACAGATAGTATTCGTGCAGGATGAGCGGAACGACCGCCACGAACAACACGGCGAAGGCACCCACGGCCCAGCGTGCGATGGGCAGCGGATAGAGCGCCATGTCGGCGGCGTAGGTCGTTTTGAAGACACCGGACTCGCGATGCAGCATCGTGTGCGCCCCTACACTCTCTCGATCCTGCGCTGACCGAAAATGCCGTAGGGCTTGAACATCAGCATGATGATCATGAGCACATAGGGCGCGAAGTCCTTGGTGCCGCCGCCGACATACGGGTCGAGATAACCGGCGGCTATGCTCTCGACGAGACCGACGATGAGGCCGCCGATGATGGCGCCAATGATCGAATCGAGGCCGCCCAGGATTACGACGGGAAAGACCTTGAGCCCGACCAGCGCCAGTTGCGTATCGACGCCCAGCATGCTCCCCCAGATGATGCCGCCGAGCGCGGAGACGATGCCGGCCATGGCCCAGGCGATCGCGAAGTAGCGCTGGACGTTGATGCCCATGGCGAGTGCAACCTGCTGGTTGTCGGCCACCGCTCGCATCGCCACGCCCATCCGGCTCTTCAGGAAGAACCACGAGAAGATGCCGAGAAACGCGATGGTGACGATGACCCCCAGGGCCTGGATGGGCGGTATGATGGCGCTCCACAGGAAGATCGGCGTATCGGGCAGCGGCAGCGACACCGCTTTCGTCTCGGCGCCCACGGTAATGGGCGGCAAGCCTCTGAGGATCGCGGCCAGCCCGATCGTCGCCATGATGACCGCCACGACGGGGCGGCCCAGCATCGGCCGCAGAACGACGCGCTCCAAGGCGAAGCTGAACAGGATCATGATCGCGACCGTCAGCACGATCGCGCCGAGCACCGGCATGCCGCTGACCGTGAGCGCCGCCGCCACAATGAAGCCGGCCAGCATCACGAACTCGCCCTGGGCGAAGTTGATGGCGTCCGTGGCCTTGTAGACGAGTACGAATCCCAGAGCGATCAGCGAATACATGAGTCCGATCGACAATCCGCTCACGACGAGCGAGAAGGCGAATGACAGTTCATCGAGCATCGTTGTCCCCTGTCATGCAGCCTTGCGGGGTGCCGGCACCGGCGCCACGTCCTGGATCGCGATGGTCGCGTCGAGCTTGCTCTTGCGCCCGTCTTCGAACGTGATTTCCATGCTGACGTTGGCGCGGTCCGCGTTGCCGTAAAAGGCATCGATCACGTTGGCGTACTTTTCCGCCACGAAGCGGCGCCTCACTTTGCGCGTGCGCGTCATCTCCGCGTCGTCTGCTTCCAGCTCCTTGTTGAGCAGCAGGATTCGCCGCACCTGCAAGGCGCGGGGCAGCGAGGCATTGATCTTGGTCACCTCCTGGACGATCAGCTCCGCAATCTCGGGCTTGCGGCTCAGGTCCATGAAGCTGGTGTAGGCAAGCCCGCGGCGTTCAGCCCAGGCCCCCACCGTGCCGAGGTCAATCGCAATCATGGTTGCAACGAAGCCATGTCCGTGCCCGAAGGCAACGGCTTCGCGAATGAACGGGCTGAACTTGAGCTTGTTCTCGATGAACTGCGGCGCGAACGCCGTGCCGCAGTCGAGCTTGCCGACATCCTTCGCACGGTCGATGATGGCGAGCTGGCCTTGCGGATCGATGATCCCGGCATCGCCCGTTTTCAACCATCCGTCGGGTGTTCGCATCTCGCGCGTCGCCTCGTCCTCCTTGTAGTAGCCGACGAAGACGCCGGGCCCCTTGATCAGAAGCTCGCCATTGTCGTCGATGCGCAGCTCGACTCCCGGCACGGGACTTCCCACCGTGTTCGGGTCGGCGTGGTCGTCACGTTGGAAGGCGACAAGCGCACTGGCCTCCGTGGCCCCGTAGATCTGCTTCAGGTTCACGCCGAAGGAGCGGAAGAAGCGGAAGGTGTCGGGCCCGAGCGGCGCGCCTCCCGTGTAGCACCAGCGTGCGTGGCGCAACCCCAGCTGATCGCGCACTGGGCCGTAAGCCACGACATCGCCGATAGCATATCCAATGCGCAGCGCCAGCGGGACTGGCTTGCCATCGGTCACGAGCAGCTCGCGCCGCTCCGCTATGCGCCGGAACGTCCGGAAAATCCGGCGTTTGAGCCATGTCGCATCGTCGGACTTGACCTGCAGCTGGGTCAGCAGGCTCTCCCAGATGCGTGGCGGCGCCAGGAGCGCATGCGGTCCCAGCTCCCGCAGATCGCGCTGCACCGTCTCGGGGCTTTCCGGCGTGCTGACTGTGACACCGGCTGCGAGCGCCGCCGCCAGCGAGAGCATGACATCGCCGACCCAGGCCATCGGCAGGTAGGCGAGCCAGTTGTCGCCCCGCTTCACGGACTCGGCCGCGACGAAGTTCTCGGCGGTCGCAACCATGTTGCGGTGGCTGAGCAGGACGCCCTTGGGCTGGCCAGTGGTGCCCGACGTATAGGCGATCATGGCAATGTCATCGGCCTGACCGGCGTCGAGCTCGCGCTCGAAGAGACCGCTCGAGGATTTGCCGACATCCCGGCCCAGGGCCTGGACCTCGGCATAGGACTTGAGCAACGGGTCGCGATAGCTGCTCATCCCGCGCGGATCTTCGAACACGATCCACCGCAATGCCGGCAGTTGCGACCGCAGCGAAAGAACCTTGTCCACCTGCTCCTGGTCCTCGGCGACGATCACCGAAACCTCGGAATGATTGAGCACGTACACGAGCTCGGAGGCGATCGCGTCCTGGTAGACGGGCACCGCAGCCCCACCCAGCGCCTGCGTGGAAAGTTGCGCCCAGTACAGGCGAGGGCGGTTGTCGCCGACCACCGCGAGCTTGTCGCCGCGCTTGAAGCCGATCGCAGCGAGCCCCAGTGCGAAGCTGCGCACGTTGTCGAGACAGTCGCGCCAGCTGTAGCTGCGCCAGATGCCGCGATCCTTCTCGCGCATGCCCGGGAGGCTGCCGAAGGAGGCTGCATTGCGCCTGAGCAGCTTGGGCAGCGTGCACGTCCGCTCGTCGTCTGCCAGTGTCACGTTGGCTGGTTCCCTTTTTTGGCGCCGAGATACGCCGCGATAACCGCGGGGCTGCGCTGCACCTCGGCGGGCGATCCTTCTGCAATCTTGCGGCCTCGATCGAGAACCGCGACACGGTCGGAGATATCCATGACCACACCCATGTCGTGCTCGATCAGCACGACCGTGATGCCCCGCTCCTGGTTCACATCCAGGATGTAGCGGGCCATGTCCTCCTTCTCGTCCTGGTTCATGCCGCCCATCGGCTCGTCGAGCAGGATGATGCGGGGCTCGAGCGCCAGCGCACGGCCGAGCTCCACGCGCTTGCGCAGACCGTAGGGGAGTGCGCCCGTGGGTTGCTTGCGCAGATCCTGCAGCTTGAGGAAATCGATGAGCTCCTCGCACACCTCGCGATGCGCGACCTCCTCGCGCTGCGCGAGCCCCCAGTAGATCACGCTGCGCAGCACGCCCGAGCGCATGCGGACGTGCCGCCCGAGCATCAGGTTGTCGAGAACCGTGAGCCCGCTGAACAGCGCGATGTTCTGGAACGTCCGGGCAATGCCGAGCGCTGCGATCTGATGCGGGCGCAGGCGCGTGATGTCGCGGTCCTCGAGCATGATGCGGCCCGTGTCCGGCTTGTAGAAGCCCGACACCATGTTCAGCAACGAGGTCTTGCCCGCGCCGTTCGGGCCGATGATCGAGAGGATGCCGCCGTTTGGAACGTCGATCGACACGTCGTCGACTGCCGTCACGCCGCCGAAGCGTTTCGACACGCGGTCGATCGAGAGCTGAACGTCGGCCTCACGGTGCTGCAGCGGCTGCGCAGGGTCGATCACCGGGGTGGCCGTCGTATCGACACGTGCAGGCGACGTAACGCTCGTCATGCGCGGCGCCCGCCTGACACGCGGGCAGCGCAATAACGACCGGTGCGGGCACCCCAGTGCCACCGGCGGAGCCTCATGTCATTCCCTCCCTGAACGAGCGCTCCGGCTATGCTGCCGGTTGAATGGCCCGTGCGTATGATCCGGGCCTGATAGCCCGCACGCTCATGACGCATGTGCGAACGAATTCCAGGTTCATCCTGACGGTTATCGATGAAACCTGCATCGCGCTCGCAACTTCCAATTCCCCACATTTCGCCGCCGGTTTGTCAACGCCGAAAATAAAATCCCGTCAGATCGCGGCTGCGCGCATCTCGACATCGACTGGCATACCAAGGGCCCGGCGCAGCGATTGATGGTAGTGGATCATGGCCGGCTCATTGCGCCCGTACACGATGTCGGCCTGTGCACCCGACGTGAACCCTTTTTGCATGCTTCGGCCTGCGGGAAAGTCCTCGGTCAGGACCACTTTCATCACCAGATCTAGGTTTTTCTGCCAGTGCTGCCGCTCTTCGTCCGTAGTCGGCTGCTTGGGAACATAGAAGCTCGTTTCCATGAGGGCTCTGTCGGAGCGGCCCTCTGCCGGAAACACCCGATGCACTTCCATGTGGTCGCCCTGGGTGATCAGCAGCGTGTTGGGAAACAGCGCGTAGACGGTGGTGGTATTCCACATCAGATCCCAGCTTTCCTCAGGCTGGGTCTTGAGGCGTTCGAGCTTGCGGCGCGGGAAGATGAGCCGGTGGTTGCGGCCGAAAGGCTCGAAATCGGTCAGGTTGCCGTGGAGGATTTCCGTGAGCGAGTCACGATGCAGGAAGCCGATGTGGTAGCCCTCGTGGAATGTGTCGACGAGGATCTTCCAGTTCATGGTCTCGTGCACCGGGCGCCGGTCGTAAAGATGATAGGATCCGAAATCATAGCTGGCGAGTTCGGGACCGAGCCCCGCCAGCCAGGGGTCGACATCGAAGGAGTCCGAGCCGTCGGGCGCTGCCAGGACCCACACGAGCCCGTGTTTTTCGCAGAGCGGCAAGGGTACTAGGCCACGCCGCTCGGCGCGTATGCCGGGGAAGGCCGCCTCGTCGGGGATGCCGCGAATTCTGCCGCTGAGCTCGTACGTCCACGCATGATAAGGGCACGAGAAAAGGCGCGCGGTGCCGCAGCCGTCCGCGACTTTGGCGCCCCGGTGGCGGCAGACGTTGAGGAATGCACGCAGCCGTCCATCGCTGCCCCGCACGATCAGGATGGGCACACCGGCAAAATCCTCCGTGCGATAGGCGCCGGGCGCTGCCCATTCCGAGCCAAAACCCATCAGCAGCGGGGTCCGGAGAAACAGGGTCTCCTGCTCGCGCTTCAATCGCTCGGCGTCCGTGTAGGCCGCCACCTCGTTGCGCCACGGCGCCTCGGCCACCGCTGTCGTCTTGGTATCGAGATAGTGCAATAGGCGCTTCAGTAGCTTGACCTGCAGGCCGCGATCCATGTGGCGCTCCAACCCGGTACGGAAAATCGATCTGGCGTCGACGTTAGGCCAAATCCTCGCAGAGCCTGCATTTTACGACAAGCCCGGGACTGACGAAGACCGTTCAAGTCATCCGCGCTGCGCAATGGGCATTGTTTGCGCCGTCCTGGGTAGGATGGCGCGTATGGGCTCCACCGGCAGTTGCAATTGATTGCCAATGATAGGCTCGGCGATCCATCGTTACTCGTTCTCGCCGCCGAGCGGCATGGTCTACAGTCGATCTACACGGGCGGTACGCGTCTTGGCCAAAATTGCGTACGTGCCCGGCAGGTTGACGGCGAGGGCGCTCTTTCGCAGGATTTGGCGCCGGCTACTGCACGTGACCCGTCGCTCTCAGGCGCAATCCGACCAGCCTTGGCAAAGAGCCCTAACCTCATGGCACGTAGAGAGCCAAAGAATACCACGCAATACTGGGCCGCCCCGACAGTGCGCGGCCTAAGCCTCATGCTGGCGGAATTCACGACGCAGGAGTTTCCGCTGCATACGCATGACGGCTTCGTCGTTGCCGTTACGGAACGGGGTGGTTCGGAGGTCAAGAGCCGTGGAAACGTGGCACAGGCCGACACGCGCGGGCTGTTCATCTTCAATCCAGAGGAACCGCATGCCGGCTGGATGGGACGCAGCACTTACTGGAGATATCGCGCGTTCTACATGACCAAGGCGGCGATGCAGCAACTGGCCGAAGACCTGGATGTCAGTGAGCTGCCCTACTTCTTGGACAACCGCATCCCCGACGAAGACCTCATCGACGCATTCCTTGCCATGCATCGCGGCTTCGAAGGCGCGCTCGACCCCATGGCCTCGCGCCAGCTGATGATTGAGACCTTCGCCCGGCTGTTCTCGCGCCACGGCTGCGGGCGGCAGCCCATGCGTTCCAGCGCGTCCGATCAGCGACGAGTGAAGCTTGCCATCGAACTCATGCGCTCACGCTACGGCGACACGCTGACGCTGGAGGATCTGGCACGTCCTCTGGACGTGTCGATCTACCAATTGATCGGTCTCTTCAAGCGGACGGTTGGGCTCACGCCGCACAGCTACTTGACGCAAGTACGCCTGGGCGGCGCCTGTAGCTTGCTGAAGCGCGGGGCGGACATCGCAGAGACCGCCGTCTTGTGCGGGTTTTACGACCAGAGCGCGCTCTGCAACCATTTCAGACGCAGCTACGGATTGAGCCCGCTTCAGTTCGCGCGGGCCTACGCAGACCGCGCACCTTTGCCAACCTGAAATTTTCGCCAAGACCGGCCGCAACTGCCGTGTTCCCCCATCTGAGGCGCTGCGCCGACGCCGCAGGACTCCAATCACCGGCGATCTCCGCAGACGCCGGTGCAATTTTTTCTGCGCGGTCAGTGCCTGTCGTCTTTGCCTCGATAGAACTCGAGGCGCGGACCACGCGGCTGCGTCGCCTGGTCCATGACCTGCGGCGGCGGTCTGTGGACGATCTCGTGCAGGGCATCCACGCAGTGATTGCAGATGTGGGCCTCTTCGCCGGCGATCATCCGCGCCACGTCCGAGATTTCTCTGGAGCAAAAATTGCACTGTGGCACGTAGTCAAAGCTTTCCATGGACTACTCCTGATCCGCAGTACGCGGAGTGTTTGTCTTAATCCTTTTGATGAACCTGCCAAGCGAGGAGATTGCCCTGCGGCGCTTTGTACCCAGGTCTTTGCGCCAGCGATGGAAGTCAGTTGTAACCTTGAATAGGAAACGACAGACGAAGGTTGCTGAACCGAGAGTTTTGTAAGCAGGCTCGGTTCACGACAACCCGGCGCGAACCCGCGCCATTCCATAGCTGCCGCTCAACCGAGATTGCGATGCGCTGGCCGAAAAGGTCTGCGGTCAACCAGCAGTTGACGAGGACTCGCGCGGGAAAATCACGCTGAGCGGTCTTGTCGACCAGAATGGTCGGGGTGTATGCGTGATGGCATTGCGGGACAGGCACTAGTGTGATGATCGAGAAATTCGCCGGCATTTGCCGCACATTCTTGAGCGAATTTCTCGATCTGAATCACACTAGAAAATCTATGATGCTAGTGTCACTTTGGATTACGAAGTTCGCTCCCCGACCTAGCATCCAGATCAGGCGAACTTCGGAATCGGGACACTAGTTTGTCGGAGTGAGACATGGCGGTGGGCATTATCCGCTCTGTGCGCGTCAAGCGCGGCAAGGTCTTGCAATTTGAAAGCCTGATGCGCGATTACGGAAATGCCATAGCTGCCAGCGAACCAGGCTGCCGGATGCGAGCATTGATGCGCTCTCCCACCGATAGGCTCCGATACACGGTGCACGAGGAGTATTGGAGCGAAGAGGCTTGGCAGGTGCACAACCTCACGGACCACAGGGCCAAGTACTGTCCAGCGATACTCTCACTGGTGGTGAGTTGTGACCTCTCCAGGTTCGACATTGAGCCAGAAGATGCACACGGGTGAACTGAATCGCGTTTGAGCAATGCGGCCACCTTGTGACCACCGGCAAGCAGACGGCGCCGCACGATCTTGATACACCTCGAGTTGGGCGACGGTCTCCCGCAAGGGCGGTACTACCGCGATCGACCCGGTGTTGGGGTCCAGGTTGGACCGCTAACGAGAAATGGGTCGCTTCAGCGGCCCATTTTTCTTCCTCCGACAGCACGGCGCGCACGTCCCCGCGTCGCACGCTTTGGTAGCCGGCCACCCTCGCCCATCTACGAAGCTTTGGTGGCCGGCATTTCAAATCGAACTCAACCCTCGTCGTCGCCGAAGGCCCAATCGACTGCGGCGTCACCAGCCTTGCGGCCGCCGTAGCCAATGGCTGCACCGATGGCAAATGCGGCAATCCAGATGAAGCCGCCGTTCACGGCGTCCAACTCGTTGTCAGCAAGCTGACGGACTTCAGAGGTCTGCTCTGACAGTTCTGCAATGCGCGTGCTCATATTCACTCTCCTTCGTTTCAGTTGTTGGCCAACTCACCTTGAGCCGGCCATGCTCATGGAAGGCGAAGTAGCTGTTGCCTGTGGCGTGCGCGGTTCCGCGGGGAACTATCCACATTGCTTGCCGGGTACGGATCCTCGTCACAGCCTGCGGACGCATCTGCATGCACAAGAAGAAATCAATATCTCAGTTGTGTTCGCAGGACAGAGGCGCCGACAAACTTGCTACGGCACGAGAACGGCGCGTTCGTGCCAACAACAGACCAAACGTTGTCGACAGAACACCCCAGCCACTTGATGCTCACATGCACGTCTCGCTACCGCGATTAAAGTGTCGAACTGGACGGCGAGCCGCATCTGGCTATCATCTGGTCACATCGGTACGAGGGAGGGAAATCGTGGCACACCTTGCGGTAGACGCGACCGACGGTTCGACGAACCCAAAGCCAAAACGTGATTGGCCATTCGAGGTCCGCCCGCTGCACCCCAAGTTTGGTTGCGAGATTGTCGGCATTTCACTCGATCAGGCGGTCGAGGAAGGCATGTTCGCCAAGGTCCATGAGGCATTTCTTGACTATGAGCTTATTTTGTTCCGAGCAGTGGATCTGCCTCCCTCCACTCAGGTTGCGTTTGCCCGCCGCTTCGGTGAGGTTCAAATCCATCCCATGAGCCAATACCATGGATACGGACACCCGGAGATCTACCTCCTGTCGAACCTGGACGCCGAGGGCCGACCTAATGGGAAACATCCCGACAAGGGCACGCTCTATTGGCACACGGACGGCTCGTGGCGTGAGCGCAGCGGGCTCGCGACCATGATGTATGCCGAGATCTGCCCAAAGGTAGGCGGCGAGACCCAATTTTGCGACATGTATGCTGCCTACGAAGAACTGTCGCCGGAATGGAAGGCGCGGATCAAAGGCCTTAAGGCAGTTCACAATCTTGATTTTTCGCGAACTCGTCGGCATGGGCACGATCCGATGACAGCTGAGCAAAAGGCCAAGGTGCCCCCAGTAGCCCAACCCATCGTGCGCACGCACCCCGAAAGCGGCCGTCGCGCAATCTTTCTCGGCGATCATGCTGAAACGATAGAAGGCATGGAGTATGCTGAAGGGCGCCAACTCATCGAGAACCTGAACGTAGCCGCTACGCCGGATCACCTCGTTTACACACACAAATGGACACCAGGTGAGTGCATCGTATGGGATAATCGTTGCACGATGCACCGCGCTACGAATTTCGATACAGCCCGTGATCGGCGCAAAATGCGGCGCTGCACAATCAACGGCGAGCGTCCGCAGGATGCGTTCTACGATTGACTACCTGCAAAGCCGATGCTCGTCGGTGTGATACTACTTCTGCCGCGAGGCCTGACCAGGGTGATGCGATCGTAGCTGCCACAGACAATGGAATAGACGATCCATTGCTCACCATTACGAGCCTCTTCGTCGATCGATGCGACGCCTGTAATCGCATACTCCTATTCCCTTGACTGGGTTTCTTATGCGCGCCCATCATCAAGGCAACAAGAAGCGTGTGCTTCAGCACGCTCGCCAAAATGAGTTGGAAACGCCGTGGAGGAGGGTACTGTGGAACTCAGTCGCGTGATGAAGCGTACTGTGGCGATTGCCGCAGTAGTGCTGGGTATGGCAGCGGGAGAAAGCTTCGCCCAAGGCCGCAAGTTCACGTTCGCCTACGATCAACCGAAGACAACTGCTTATGGCATTGCTGCCGACACCTTCCATGCCAAGCTGATGGAAGTCTCCGGCGGCAAGATGGGTATCGACCAGTTCCCCGGCGCCCAGCTTGGCCAGGAACCGGTGATGCTGCAGAAGCTGCGTTCGGGTGACATCGACTTCGGCATCACCTCGACGGCGAACGCTTCCACCGTCGCGCCGCAATCAGGCGTGTTTTCGCTGCACTACATCTTCCGCAATGAGGATCATCTGGCGAAGGTGCTCGCCGATCCGGCAATCGTCGGGGCGTTCCGCGGCATGATCTCGGAATCGGTGCAGGGCGCACGCGTCATGGCCCTCATGACGATGGGCTTCCGCAATATTTACTCGAAGAAAGAGATCAAATCGCTGGACGACCTCAAGGGGGTCAAGATCCGCGTGCAGGCGACCAAGACGGAGGACACGCATTTCCCCGCGTATGGAACGCAGACTGTCCACATGCCATTCGGGGAGGTCTACACCTCGCTGCAGACGGGCGTGATCGGGGCAGCCGAGAATGGCGTCAACGTCTACCTCTCGAACAAACATTACGAGGTGGCGCCGATCCTTTCGCTGACCGAGCATGAGGCCAACAACAACTGCATCTGGGTCAGTGACAAGACCTGGAATGCCCTGTCCGACCAGGAGAAGGGCTGGGTGCAGGCCGCAGCCGACGAGATTGGCAAGACGGTGCCGAGGAAGGCGCTGGCGCTCGAGAAGGAGTCCGGCGAACGGCTCAAGAAGCTTGGCGTCAAGCTGGTCGACGGTGTCGACAAGTCCGGCATGATGAAGGCCGCCCAGCCGATCCAGGACCAGCTCGCCAAGGAGCTTGGCCCGCACGCGGTGAAGATCCTCGAACTCGTCCGCAACGTGAAGTGACTTGTCTGACGGCGAGCCCCGCGCACCTGGGCTCGCCGTCACTGTCGCCGCCGTGCCCCGAATCACTGACTAGTCGCCGGTGATGTCATTCCGCTCACGGCCGGCTTGTGACAGGCCATTCAAGGCGCGCTCCTCCAGCCCTCGGACGACGGTCCAAACCCGGAAAGGCATTCCCTTGTCATCCTCGTTCGTCGTTCCCAGGGACCGCCATCTCAAGTGGCCGGAACTCGATTGGCTCGAAGCCCTGCTCTATGTGCTGTGCGGCGTCTGCATCATCGGGTTCTCGACCTGCGTGCTGTTTGACGTGGTCACGCGCGAGATCGGCCGCCCCTGGCTCTGGCTGCAGCAATTCACGACTGGCTTCTTCGCCTGGGGCGTGTTCGTCGGGTTGGCGCTGGCCGCCAGACGCAACGACCACATGTATCTGGCCGAGATCGTGCAGGCGATGCAGGGTGCAAAACGGCGCAATTTTGAGGTGTTCTCCCGCCTAGTCGTGCTCGTGGTGGCCGGTTTTCTCGTGGTGTTCGGCTGGCAGAACTTCTTGAACGACATGGGCAGCTTCCGCATGCCCTCGCTGATCCCGCTCGGCTACTACACGATCAGCGTGCCGATCGCGGGTGCGCTGGTGGCGCTGTTTCAGATCGAGCAGATCGTCAACGGGCTGAAGCATGGCTTCCCCGATCCGGGTGCCAATCCGGCGGAGGCAACGTCATGAACAACGGCTGGATCATTCTGATCATGGCGACCCTATTTATCGGGCT
The DNA here is from genome assembly GCA_046154585.1 of Hyphomicrobiaceae bacterium. Taxonomy (GTDB): domain Bacteria; phylum Pseudomonadota; class Alphaproteobacteria; order Rhizobiales; family Hyphomicrobiaceae; genus CADEFX01. Next base: position 95,499 of record JBJXDX010000164.1, read on the forward strand.
CGGCTACGTCGGCGTGCCGGTGGTGTTCTCGATTACCGCGGGCGTGCTCGTCGCCGCTGCGCTGACCAAGATCTCGTTTGCCTCGATCGTCGGCCAGCTGTTCCATGGCATCGACGCCGAGGCGTTGTTGGCCATTCCCTTCTTCCTGCTGGTCGGCGAGCTGATGACGGCCGGCAATGTGACGATCCGGATGATCCGGCTTGCCCAAGCGCTGGTCGGTCACCTGCGCGGTGGCTTGGCCCAGGTGGTCACCGTCTTCAGCATCTTTTTTGCCGGCATCTCCGGCTCCTCGACGGCCGACGTCGCCGCGCTCGCCCGCACGGTCGGGCCGGAGATGGACAAGGAAGGGTACGACCGGGCATTCACCGCCGCATTGATCGCCTCCGCCGCCACGATCGCCAACCTGATCCCACCGAGCATCATGGCCGTCGTCTATGGAGCGACCGGCAACGTCTCGATCGGCGGCCTGTTTCTCGCTGGCGTCGTGCCGGGGCTGTTGATCGGCATAGGATTGATGATCTACAGCTACTTCTTCGGACCGCCGGGCATCAAGCGGCCGCGCGCCACGCTCGGCGAGTTCAGCGAGGCAAGCAAGGCAGCAGCGTTGCCGCTTGTCATCCCCATCATCATCATGGGCGGCATCCTCACAGGCTGGTTCACTCCGACCGAAGCCGGCCTCGTTGCGGTCACCTACATCGTCTTCTTCCTCATTCCCGTGCTCAATCGACGCCACATCAAGAACCTTGCGCGCGATTTCGCCAACGTCGGCCTGATGTACTCGATTCCGCTTGCGGCCGTTGCCGCCGCATCCGCCTTCGGCTGGATGCTGGCCTACCTCCGAGGCCCGGATGTCGTCGCCGGCTGGATCGGCGACTTCGCCGGGCCCAATGCACTGGTCATCATGCTGTTGCTGGTTGCGCTGTTCGTTATTGTCGGCGATTTCGTCGATGCGGTGCCGGCGATCATCATCTTCATGCCGATCCTCAACGCCCTCGCCGAGCTCGGCAACATCAATCCCGTGCATATGGGCGTGACCATCATCACGACTCTCGCCTTCGGCCTGATCACGCCGCCCTACGGCATCTGTCTGCTGATGTCTTCGAAGTTCGTCGGGGTGAGTTTTCTCGCGTCAGTGGTGCGATCGCTGCCGCTCTATATTGTGTTCTTCGCGACCATCCTGTTCTGCGTGTTCTTCCCCAACGTCGTGCTCTGGCTGCCGAAGACGCTACTGCCCGAATCTGTTGGCTGCTTCAAGAACCCGAGCGGCATCGGCTATATCTGTCCCCAGTTCTGAGGCCATGCCGTCCCGCCAAATGATTGGCTAAGTCGCTCTCCACTATCGGGTAGGGCTCGTCGTTCATTTCCCTCCGGCCGGTTCCAGGCGTGAAGCGAGCGCGCTCGGCGCTCGGCCTGCTGGTCGACGACGCCATGATTGCCGCGCTATGATCAGCACACCGAGCGAGTTGCGCTGGAGCGAGATGCCGGTCAGCTTCATGATGACGAAGGTGATAGCAAGCACCAAGGGGATGGCGATGGCCACGACGATTCCCGGCCGCCAGCCGAGCGCCAGGAAGCTGACGGCGAGCACGATGGCAATGGCTTCCATCAGGCTCTTGGTGAACTCGCCGACGGCTTCCTTCACGACATGCGGCTGGTCCGCGACCAGATGCATGTCGACCCCGACAGGCAGCTCGCGCACGAGCTCGGCAACCTTGGCCTTGA
>JBJXDX010000165.1:0-4214 GCA_046154585.1 Hyphomicrobiaceae bacterium
CACCGAGCCGCATCCCAAGATCAAGGAGCGCCACGCCAAGGGCCTGCCCGAGATGGGCGTGCTGCGCGAGGCGGATTCATCCTGGTACATGCGCGAGGAAGCGGGCGGGTTGCTGCTCGGGCCGTACGAGAAGGGCGCGCCCTGCTGCTACGTCGATGGCCCGTCGGAGCAGAGCGAGTACGAGCTTTTCCAGGAAGACCTCGATCGCCTCGCCCCGCATATCGAGACAGCGATCGCCCGCGTCCCGGCCTTCGGCGAGGTCGGCATCAAGAAGGTCTATAACGGCGCCATCGCCTATACGCCGGACGGTTCGCCGATCATCGGCCCGGCCTGGGATTTGAAGAATTTCTGGCTGAACGAAGGCCACTCCTTCGGCGTCACCGCGGCGGGCGGCGCCGGCTGGCAGCTGGCGGAATGGATCGTCGATGGCGAGCCCACCCTGGACATGATGGGCGTCGATCCCCGCCGTTTCGGTCCCTATGCCAGCAAGGGCTATCTCGTCACCAAGAACGAGGAGGCCTACGCCAACGTCTTCACGCCGCATTACCCGGACGAAGAGCGCATCGCCTGCCGCCCCCTGAAGCAGACGCCCTGCTATGACCGCATGAAGGCCTTGGGCGCGGTGTTCGGCACCGTCTATGGCTGGGAGCGCCCCGGCTGGTTTGCGCCGAAGGATCTAGCGCTGACGGCGGCCGATTTGCAATCGCCCGACGTGCTGACCAACCACAATCACGCGCCACCGACCGACGACGGCCGCATCGTCGAAAAATGGTCGTTCCGCCGCGCCAACTATTTCCAACATGTCGGCAATGAATGCCTGAACGTCCGCGACAATGTCGGGCTGCAGGACATGAGCGCCTTTGCCAAATGCTGGATCTCCGGTCCCGGCGCGGAAGCTTGGCTGGACGGTCTGTTTGCCAACAAGATCCCAAAGCGGGTCGGCCGCTTGGCGCTGTGCCACATGCTTACAAAGCATGGCGGCGTGCGCGCCGAGTTCACCGTTTACCGCACCGGCGAGCACGGTTTTTACCTCGTCTCTGCCGGCGCCTATGAGCGCCACGACCACGACTATTTGCGTAAAGCACTGCCCGCCGACGGCTCCGTCACCATGGCACCGATCACGACGCAATGGGGCGTGCTGGTGCTGGCCGGGCCGAAGTCGCGCGACGTGCTGGCACGCGTGACGAACACGGACTTGTCGAACAAGGCCTTTCCCTGGCTCTCAGGCCAGCGCATCGACGTCATGGGCAAGGCGAAGGTGCCAGCCTGGGCCCACGCCGTGCGCGTCAATTTCGTCGGCGAACTGGGCTGGGAATTCCACCACCCAGTGGAACACCAGAACGCGATTTTTGACGCGCTGATGGAAGCTGGCGCCGATTTCGGCATCAAGCCCTATGGCATCAAGGCGATGAGTTCGCTCTCGGTGGAGAAGAGCTACCGGTTGATCGGCCGCGAGCTCTCCATTGAGTACTCGGCCTACGAAAGCGGGCTGGACCGCTTCGTGCACCTGAACAAAGGCGAGTTCATCGGCCGCGACGCGCTGGTGGCCGGTCGCGCCAAAGGTTTGGCGTGGAACTTCGTAACGATGGAAGTCATGGACGTGACGGACGCTGGGAGCGACGCGCGGGGTTCGGAGCCGATCCACGACAAGGCGGGCAAGCTGGTCGGTCGGGCAACAAACGGCGCCTATGGCTGGCGCTGCGGCAAGTCGCTGGCCTTGGCGATGGTGCAGCCGGAGTTCGCCGCGGCGGGGACCGAGCTGGACATCACGATTTTGGGCGAGAAGAAGCGGGCCGTGGTCGTGGGAGAGAGCCCGTGGGATGGGGAGAATGGGAGGCTCAGGGGGTGATGACATTCGCACAAATCTGGCCGTGTGAAGACTGACGCCGCACCAGACGCGTTGGTCCTTCAGTTTGGCCGCAAAGGCAGAAACTTCTTCTGCAGTTCGCTGAGGGGCAGAGTCTCGAATCCGCCGAGCTTCTCGGCCCAGGCCTTATCGCGAACCGTAATGCTATCGACGTAACGAGTGAAATCGTGCTCGCCCAAATGCGACTGCAGCGTCAGGAACGCCAAATGATGAAACCGCTCCTCGTCCGCTAGCACATCGTGCTCGGTATTGGCGATCATGAGAAAATCAAACTTGCCAGGGCTCTCATCGCTCGGCTTGGTTTCGAACCGAAAGTCGCTGCTGCTGAAGTCGAGGCCATCCAGCTGAGGATAGGCGTCTGGCTGGTGTGGCCGAAGGGGCGTGAACCGCCAATTTGGCAGCTGGGGTGCCGCTCTGATCAGCCGGAATACGCTTGCAAAGGCCTGCTCGTCTCCCTCTGCCGTGATTTCAAGGTCGTAACCCTTCTCGATGGGTCCGATCAGAAAAGAAAGTCGGCTGTCGTATCGGTGAAGCTGCACCTTGAGCTGCAGCATGGTCGGATCGCGCACAATTTCGGCTGCGGCGTCATTGGCTGTGGCGTACAGTCGACCAACGGAGCTTTCGATCGCTGGCCGGTTGCGCTCGAACCAGCCCCAGAAGTCGGCAGGCTCATCTTGCTTTCGAAACGGCCAGATCCGCATGCGCAGTCTCCCTTGCCAGTCTACGCCTCGGGCAAGCTTCTTATGCGGTCGCCGCGCAATCGACAATCCCATGAACACCGCGCGGGCTGCCTGGAACCGAGCAATCGTGGACCAATGCCCCGTCCAATAGATGAGACCATCGGCATTATCGGTGATCAGAAGGTGACGATGTCCCAAGCGACAAGGCGATGATGCGGCGCTCCAACGTCTAGCCGTTCCACTCGACGTGGTGGCTGCCGGGAGCCCGTGGTACGGGGAGGTCCAGGACATTGACCGGCGTTGGACAGACGCACGCATCCGGTAGTACGCCGAATCGTGACCAAGGATGCGGATTTCTCACATCGTGCTTTGACCACTGATGCGGGTCCAGCGGTTGTTCACCTCCGCGTTGGCAATATGTTGTTCGACGAACTGGACGTCTTTGTCGCCGGCGTTTGGCCCGAAGTGTCCGCGGCCTTGCTGCCTCGACGTTGGTGCGGGTCTATGAGGACAGAGTTGAAGTGATTAGTTTGCCATAATCGATCGGCCAAACCACCGATGGTTGGCGCTAGTGCTCGTCAATATTGGTCCAACGACTATGGCGTACCGAGCCGCTGGTTTGCGCATTGGGTATGGGCGGCATGCCAGTCGACCAAAGGCGCGCTCACAAAGGCGCGCATGGCTCACGAGGTGGTGGTCGAACGTGCCGTGGGTCCCTTGGCGATCTTGGCGGCCAGCCTGAGGCAACCCGCGCAGATCTGGTGGCCGCCGGCGGCGAAGCGCCCCATGGAACGGGGGCGTTGGCCGCAGAAGCTACAGCGTTTCGGCGATGTGCCGGGTAGCGTTTCGAAGCGGGCAGCGTTTGCGGCCCCTGCGCCGTCTGGGCCGTCCACAGGACCGCCGCTCTCCGTATCCACCAGGCTAGCTGCCGCACTGATGCAGTCATCGCAAATGTGCACGCCGATGCCGCCGACCAGCTTGCCGACGCTTTTGGCGTCGCGGCCGCAGAATGAGCAGCCGCGGCTTGGCAGCGTCAAGGTGCCCGTCACGCGCTGCCACCAGGAGTTGGGCTTGGCGCCGATCATTTGGTGCACGCGCTGATGGCTGAGGCCGAGTACTTCAGCGATCTCGCGCGTCGAGGCACCATCGACGTACAGCCGTCGGACGCTGGTTTCGAAAGCGTCGCGGGCCGTGGCCACCGCCGCCTCCTGCTCCTTGAGCCGGCGCCGCGCGGCTTCGCAGGCGTCAAGAGCAGCAACATCGATCGGGGGCATAGTCACCTCCATGCGATTTTAAACTGTCTATAGACGATAGACAATTTGCGGGCGAAGATCAATTCGCTGCAAGCGCCCCGCTGCATGCAACACCAAAAAACCGCCAAAAGAGCGGCTGTTTGTTCTTGACATGTTCTTTCTGGGTCAGATCCGTAACGATGAGCGTCAGCGTGCAATCCGCGATGATTGAGATCCTGAAGTCGGTGCAAGCGAGCATCGGCGTACTGCGTTCGCAGGTGGCCGAACTCCAGCAAGGGCAAGCCGAACCCAGGGACACCGCGCGCAAGCAACGGCGGGTGACTGTCTTGGAGGCGGCCGGCCGGACGCGCTGACGTTACGCTGACGCTATCGGCGGAAGCAACCAGCTTGGCGCCCAAGTGCTTATCACCCCGG
>JBJXDX010000166.1:0-24521 GCA_046154585.1 Hyphomicrobiaceae bacterium
CCCCTTGCCCTGCGCGTACCGGATCGATCACAGCCGTCGCGGCAAGGAGTGCGCTCATCATGCGCGCACGTGAGCACGCGGGGATAACTCCGGCCGCATTTCCTGCCGCATGGTGAATCGCGGGGCAGAACCGGACACTCGCGAACTTGGTTCGAGGATGTAACCTCAGCGCTGGGTAGTGGGTCAGTTTGACTTTGGCGGACTTTTTAGTTCCTGAGCCAGCCGCATCAATTCATCACCATATCTCTCGGTCATCACCGTGTAAGCCTTCGCGACTTCAGCGGTGATAGGTGGCCCACTAGCGCGGTCCCCTGATGCTTGGGCTGCCGCGATCTGCGCCATAATTACCGATGCATGGCGCTCTTCTGCGGTTAGGTTTTCTTGGAAGGCTGCCAGGCCAATGTAAGCCTCTTTAAAGACCTCCTGCATGTGTTGCTCGGTTCCGGCGCGATCAATCATCCCGCGCAGCACAATCTTGATCAGATGCTTTGGGTAAGGAAGGTCGGATGCGTCACCAATCGCACCCTTGGGATGCCGCTTGACGAGTGCCGCGTACTTTTCGAGCACGTCACGCGCGTCAACCTCGATCATGGGAGGCCTCTCTAGCTGTCTCCCAATTCTCTAGTACTCTGACGATATCCGCAACTTCCCAAAGCCGATCGGTAACGCCGGCTGCCATGGCAGGCGTCATTCTGTGAGCTTTGTGGATTTTGACGAAGTTGTAATACATGAAGTGCAGCGCGACCGCGTGAGCGTGGTTCTCGACCTTCTTTGAGAAGGCATTCGTCAACCTCGTGAACCGGCGCATGTGCATGCGCATCGTCAGGTTCTGACGCTCTACAAAGCTCGTGCTGATGTGCTTTGGGTCTGGGTTGCCTTCGATAACGCTCGTTTCGGTGCCGATGCACTCAGGTGGGCTGTAGCGCTTCTCGCCCTCATCCGACTTGCCGTAAATCTTCTGCAAGACGGCATAGTCTATATCCTTGCCAAACACGCTCTCCACGGCTTGCAGGTAAGGACGGTGCCCGTCGGTCGTTAGCTGAACGCGATTGGCAAGTCGGGTCGATAGATCGGCGATAAACTGCATGGCGGCATAGCCGTCGCGAGAACTCACCAACCAAGATGGCACTAGCTTTGTATCAGCGCAGATCGCGGTCCAAGTCCACACGTCGCCAGCTGTATCCGGCGCCGATTTAGCAGCAGGAACGTGTGCTTGCTTGGCGTAGATGAAAGACCAAATTTCATCGACCTGAATGCGTTTGCATGGCAGGCCGTTGAACGCTTTGTCCTGATACTCTGAGCAGGCTCGGCCAACGTCGGTGAGCAGTTTGGCGACAGTGTTCTTGCTAACTCCCACTATCCGGGTGATCGCACGGATAGAAGACCCTTCACATAGAAGGTGCAAAACTTGCGCGCGTCTCTCCGGGGTCAGCTTGTTCATGACCCCGAAGATAAACGACCATGCTTGAGCGGTCAAGCATAAAGGTCACTTCCAGACGTTGTTCTGCTGTTCCTCAACGCTGGAATACGGAAGCTTCAAGTTGGAAGCTTCGAACTCGTCCTTCTCCTGCAATGCGTCCTCTATCTGCGAGAGCGCATCTAGCAGTTGACGAAGATTTTCGTCTCCGTCCGCCTTATCTAGCAGTGTTTGCAACGCATCCCGACGGCTGTTCATTGTATCCTCCGCAGCCCCCGTTCAGTGTGTATCGCACTTTTCGCGCCTGTTTTATGACTGAAATCAGTGAACAGGTCGTAGTACCCTCGGATCAACTTATTTAAGTTGTCGTCCGTTCCGAAGTCAATGATTTTTAATTTTATTTCGTCGCTGGACAGTACTTTTAGGTCGATGCCCCTGCCGTGAGAATGCCACCTCTCAGCTTTGCATAGAATAGCAGCAATCTCCTCGGCTCTTTTCTGGCGCATTTCTTCCGTAACTTGCTGGCCACCACTTTCCGTTTTATCCCAGTCCTTGAATTTGTGCTTGGATAGCCACTCTTTCAACAGCGATGCAGAGTGGTTTCTGGCTTGCTCTAGGAGAAATAGTGTGGCCGGATCGAACTTCTTGATCAGGTAGGCCAATTCAGCGCGAGAAGCAGTCCCTGTCTTGTCTTTGTTGATGGCCGAGAGAAGTTCATCAAACTTAGCTAGGTATCCGAGCCCAGGAACCATCTTACCCTCAGAATTTTCTATTTGAGGGTCGATGGGACCAAGAACCGAATAGTAATCCATGTAGATTTCATCACCGGAGAGCACCAATACCGTACCAGCGGAATAGGCGTAATTTGGAACCACAAAATCTACTTTGGTAAAATGCTTTCTTAGAACTGCGTATATTCTTTCTACGACCTCGATATAGCCGCCGTTTGTTTCGAGTACAACAGCCAAGCTCTTGACGTTCTTCTTGGATGTGTTTTCGACAAGATCTTCAATCTCACGTCGCACTATCGTGTCGAGGCCCAACTGTATTGGGGAGCGCAACGCAACAACGTGCGCGCTAAGTCGTTCCGAAAGTTTTTTATTACTGTCCTTGAGGATGACGTTTACGTAATCATCCGCCTTCAGTGTCTTCACCACCCCGTCTCCATCTGACCGACGCGGCTTTTCGGGCGATTGCGGACCTTGCATCCGGATCAAGCTTGAGTGCCCGAGCCTTGCCACCCACCAGTCCGCCCCTGCGCCCCAGACTGACGGCAGATCGGTCCTTAACACGCGAGTCTTGCGTGGGGATATCGTCCTCTGCCGCGCCCGTAGCGATGTCCACAACCGCCTTTGCGAGCTGGTTAGGATCGCGGGGTCGCTTTTTGCGAACTCGTTCATCGGTCATGCTGCATAATGTAGGCGATGAACCCACTCAGCGCTATGTCAAGATGGGTCACTTTTCAAACTGACCCACTACCCAGCGCTGACGAGTGTTGTGCCTCACTCCGCCGCCTGCACGCCGCTGTCGTAGCCCAACTGCGCGTTGAGCTTTTCGAGCAAATCAGCGGCGGCCAGCGCGATGTTGGTGCCGGGGCCGAACACGGCCTTGGCGCCGGCCTTGAACACGTCGTCGTAGTCGCCCGGCGGGATGACGCCGCCGACCACGATCATGATGTCGCCGCGGCCTTCCTTGGTGAGGGCCGCTTTCAGTTCCGGCACCAGCGTCAGATGGCCGGCGGCCAGCGACGATACGCCGACGATATGCACGTCGTTCTCCACGGCCTGCCGCGCCACTTCGTCGGGCGTCGAGAACAGCGGTCCGATATCGACGTCGAACCCTAAGTCCGCAAACGCCGAAGCGATCACCTTCTGTCCGCGGTCGTGGCCGTCCTGGCCGACCTTGGCGACGAGAATGCGCGGCCGGCGCCCATCGTTGCGCTCGAAGGCCTCGACCAATTCCATCACGCGCCCCAAATCCTTGCTCATGCGGCCGACCTCCGCCCGATACACACCCGAGACCGCGCGGGTGTCGGCGCGGTGGCGCCCGAAAACCTTCTCCATCGCATCGGAGATTTCGCCAACGGTCGCCTTGGCGCGTGCCGCCTGTATCGCCAAGTCGAGCAGATTGCCGCCGCCCTTGGCGCCCTCGGTCAATGCCGCGAGCGCGGCCTGCACATCGGCTTCCTTGCGCTCGGCGCGCAGGGCTTTGAGCTTGGCGATCTGCTGCTCGCGCACCTTGCGGTTGTCGACCTTCAGGAACTCGATCTCGGCTTCGGTCTCGACGCGGAACTTGTTGATGCCGACGATGGTCTGCGCGCCGGTATCGATGCGGGCCTGCGTGCGGGCCGAGGCTTCCTCGATGCGCATCTTGGGGATGCCGGCGGCGATCGCCTTGGCCATGCCGCCCAACCGCTCCACCTCCTCGATGTGCGCCATCGCCTTGGTTGCCAGATCCGCCGTCAGCCGCTCGACATAGAAGCTGCCGCCCCAGGGATCGGCGGGGCGTGTCGTGCCGCTCTCCTGCTGCAGGAAGAGCTGCGTGTTGCGGGCGATGCGCGCGGAGAAATCCGTCGGCAGCGCGATGGCTTCGTCCAGCGCGTTGGTATGCAGCGACTGCGTGTGCCCCTGCGTCGCCGCCATGGCCTCGATGCAGGTACGTGTGACGTTGTTGAACACGTCCTGCGCGGTGAGGCTCCAGCCGCTCGTCTGACAGTGCGTGCGCAGCGACAGCGAGCGCACGTCCTTGGGGTTGAACTCCCGCTTGACGAGCTTGGCCCAGATCAGCCGGGCCGCGCGCATCTTGGCGATCTCCATGAAGAAGTTCATGCCGATCGCCCAGAAGAACGACAGGCGCGGCGCAAACGCATCGATGTCGAGGCCGGCCTTTACACCCGCACGCGCATATTCGATGCCGTCGGCCAGCGTATAGGCGAGCTCCAGGTCCGCCGTCGCGCCTGCCTCCTGCATGTGGTAGCCGGAGATCGAGATCGAGTTGAACTTCGGCATCCTCGTACTGGCGTAGCTGAAGATGTCGGAGATGATGCGCATGGAGGGATCGGGCGGATAGATGTAGGTGTTGCGCACCATGAATTCTTTGAGGATGTCGTTCTGGATCGTGCCGGACAATTTCTCCGGCGGCACGCCCTGTTCCTCGCCCGCCACGATGAACAGCGCCAGCACGGGCAGCACCGCGCCGTTCATGGTCATCGAGACGCTCATATCGGCGAGCGGGATGCCGGAAAACAACGTGCGCATGTCGTAGATGGAATCGATGGCCACGCCCGCCATGCCGACATCGCCCTTCACGCGCGGATGGTCGCTGTCGTAACCGCGATGCGTTGCCAGATCGAAGGCGACGGAGAGTCCCTTCTGGCCGGCGGCGATATTGCGGCGATAGAAGGCGTTCGATTCCTCTGCCGTCGAGAAGCCCGCATACTGCCGGATGGTCCACGGCTGGGTGACGTACATGGTGGGGTAGGGGCCGCGCACGAACGGCGCGATGCCCGGATAGCCGTCGAGGAAGTCGAGGCCGGCCGTGTCGGCGCCGGTGTAGAACGGTTTCAGCGCAATGCCTTCCGGCGTCTGGAAGGTTGCCGCGCCGCTCGCTCCCGCCGCACCTGCGGCCGGCGCCTTGCCGTCAAGGCCGATCTTGGTGAAGTCAGGTATCTGGCTCATTTGTTCGTCTCAGAGCAGCGTTTTTGCATACGAGCAGGATAGCACAATACCGGCTGCCATCCGTTACGTCGGCGCGCGCGGCTTCCAGTCCGTCGTTTCGTGATCGGGATGCTGGCGCGTGGCGAGCTTGGCGCGACGATCGCCGGCCCACGAGTCGGTCGTTGCGCCAGGCAGCGATGCCAGCCCGCTAAAATCGGCACGCCGTCCCTCGATGCCGTACTGTGTGTCGGGATGCACGCGGTCTGGCTGATCCAGGCTGCCGATGGAGACCGAAACGCGATCCTTGTCGAGCGCCCGGTAGGTCAGCGGCGTGCCGCAGTCGCGGCAAAAGTCGCGCTCGATCACTTCGGAGCTGCGGAACGCGCCTGGTTTTCCGCGCGTCCAGGCGAAGTCGTTGCGCTTCACGCCCGCGAGCGCCGCAAAGTAATTGCCGACGGCTTTCTGGCACATGCGGCAGTGACAGATACTGGCGCCTGTTGGCTCGGCATACAGAGCGTAACGCACCGCGCCGCACTGGCATCCGCCGGTCAGAACGGGATCGCGCGCCGTGGTTGTCATCGACATGCGGGACTCCTCCTCACCTGTTCGCGCTCACACCCAGCACGGACTGCAAGTTGCCGAGCGCCTCGATCATATCGCAGCCAGCGAAAATGAACCCGTCGACGCCGGCCGCCCTCAATGCTGCCTCGCGCTGACCCGGGCGGCCGGCCAGCAGGACATGCCGCGCGCCGGCTGCCTTCAACGCCTTGGCGGTGGCCTCACCCTGATCGGCATAGACCCGATCCGATGACGCGATGCAGGCCACGGCCGCTCTGCTTGCACCAAACGCCTTTGCCGCCTCGTCCGCATCCTTGAAGCCATCTCCAGCTATGGCGTCGATCCCGCCTGCCGCGAAAAAATTCCGCATCCAGGTCGACCGCGTCGAGTGCACCGCCAGACTGCCGAGCGCCGCCAGGAACACCCGCGGCGGCTGCCCGGCTGCCTTGGCAAAACGATCCGCGGCGTCGCGCAGTTCCTCGAACGGCTGCGACGACCGTCGTACGCCGAGCGGTTTCACCTGCGCACCCTTGAGGTCCGCCGAGAGAACGTCGGCCGGCCATGGCGAGACCGTCACGCCATCGCTGCCGAGCCTGGGAAACGTCGACGTGCCCGTCAAGGCCAGCCGCCTCGTTGCGACGGCTTTCGCCCGCGTCTCCACTTGCTTGGCGATCTCGTCCTGCACGTAGCCCGACATCAGGGCCTCGCCCATCCCGGCTTTGGCCTCGATCGCCTGGAACAGCTCCCATGCGCGCCGCGCCAGATCGTCGGTCATCGTCTCGACCGCCCAGCTTCCCCCCGCCGGGTCGACGACGCGTCCGAGTCCACTCTCCTCCATCAGCACCAGTTGGGTATTGCGAGCGATGCGCCGCGCGAAGGCGTCCGGCTGCCCCAACGCCCAGGTGAAGGGCAGCACCGTGACGGCATCTGCCCCGCCCAGGGCTGCTGCTGCGCACGCCATCGTCGTGCGCAGCATGTTCACCCACGGATCACGCTGGGTCATCATGCGTTGGGACGTCTCGACCGTGAAAGGCATGCTTGCCGCTGCCGTGCCCGCTCCGCAGGCGTCCGCCAGCCGCCAGACGAGCCGGCGCGCCGCCCTGAGCTTGGCGATGCCGAGAAACTGGTCCGCATCGACCGCCAGTGTCACCGCAATCTTCGGCAGCGCGCGATCGGGCGACAGGCCGGCCGCCTCCATAGCGCGCAGATAGGCTGCGATGGTCGCCAGCACGCAGGCCAGCTCCTGGCCTTCGGTCGCGCCGCCGTCATGATAGGCGGAGCCGTCGGCGGCGAGCGCCGTGACGTGGGGCATCGCCATGGCGTCCACTGCGAGGTGTGCCGCGATGTCGAGTGACTTGGGAACGGAGTGGTACAGACCGCCGGTGCGGGCCAGCGTGCCGAGTGGATCGGCGTTGAAGCCGCCCTTCGCGTTCGCATCTGCCACGCCCTGCTTGCGCCAGACAGCCATGAGGCTGCCGGCCGCATCCGGCGTGTACTCGCCTGCGCGCAAGTGCACTGGGCACATGTTAAGCAGCACGCCCTCGAGCGCCTGCTCCAGCGAGGCCTGTGTGTAGTCGAGGCCGCTCCAACCCGGAGCGGCGATCCTGAGCGTGATGGCGGAGACGCCGCCGGCAAGGTCTTCAAGGATCGCCGCGTTGGCCTTGGCGGCGTCGGGCTCGACATGGAGCTGCCGGATTTCCCACCCTGTCTGGTCGCGCTGTCTTCCGGTCCCGCGCGTGAACGGCGCCGCCCCCGGCACGGCCGTATCGGTGCCGGCCAAGGCATCGGGCCGCGCATAAAGCGGTGCGATTCTGAGGCCATCCGCGCCGCGCGCCACGAGCCGCTTCTCGAAATCGCGGCCCTTCAGCACCTTGTCGACGAGCTTGAGCCATTGCTCCTGGCTGGCCGGCTCGAAGTCGTCGGCGACGGTTATATCGGTCATGAGGTCCAGTCCGGCTTCCTTACCGCCTTGTAACAGCTCGCCGATTTGTTGTGCCTTGCGGCCATGGGCGCAAGCGCAATTTACGCGTTTTTCCCCGCGGTGGCGATGCAACCGTCCATTGCATTGTCATCGTGTCCGTGCAAACAGGGGCGGATTGCCTCAGCTGTGAGTCGCGTACCCATCTGGAGCCCGGAGACAAGCATGGCCAAGACGGCGTCCGTCCTGCAGGAAGGCAAGATCTACATCGGGCAGAGCGTCGAGCCCGAGTATCTGACGCTCCGGCTGGCCAATCGCCACGGCCTCATCACGGGCGCCACCGGCACCGGCAAGACCGTCACGCTGCAGGTTCTGGCCGAAGGCTTTTCCGATGCCGGCGTGCCAGTCTTCGCGTCCGACATCAAGGGCGACTTGTCCGGCATCTCCGCCAAGGGCGAGCCCAAGCCGCCGCTGGTCAAGCGCGCGCAGGAGATCGGCCTCACCGACTACGAGAACCGGGCCTATCCGGCCGTGTTCTGGGACCTGTTCGGCGAGAACGGTCATCCGGTGCGCGCCACCGTGCAGGAGATGGGGCCGCTGCTGCTGGCGCGCTTGCTCGAACTCAACGAGGTGCAGGAAGGCGTGCTGAATATCATGTTCCGCGTCGCCGCTGACGAGAAGATGCTGCTGCTCGACCTGAAGGATCTACGCGCCATCGTCACCGACGTCGGCAACCGCGGCAAGGAGATCCAGACCAAGTACGGCAACGTCTCTGCCACGTCCGCAGGCGCCATCCAGCGGCGGCTGCTGGTGCTGGAAGAGCAGGGCGCCAATCATTTCTTCGGCGAGCCGGCGCTCGACATCAAAGATTTCATACGTACCGCCAGCGATGGGCGCGGTGTGATCAACATCCTGACGGCCGAGAAGCTGATGCGGACGCCGCGCCTCTACGCGACGTTCCTTCTGTGGATGCTGTCGGCACTGTTCGACAAGCTCCCCGAGATCGGTGATCCCGACAAGCCGAAGCTGGTGTTCTTCTTCGACGAAGCGCATCTGCTGTTCAGCGAGGCGCCGAAGGCGCTGCTGGAGCAGGTAGAGCGCGTGACCCGTCTGATCCGCTCCAAGGGCGTAGGCGTCTACTACGTGACGCAGAACCCGCGCGACGTGCCAAACACAGTGTCGGCCCAGCTCGGCAACCGCGTGCAGCATGCCCTGCGCGCCTTCACGCCGTTGGAGCAGAAAGGCATCCGCGCCGCCGCCGAGACCTTCCGGCCCAATCCCAAGCTCGACGTGGAGCGTGTCATCCAGGAGCTGAAGGTCGGTGAGGCACTGGTGTCGGTGCTGCAGGACAAGGGTGAGCCCTCCATGGTCCAGCGCACGCTGATTCGCCCGCCGTCGGGCCGCATCGGTCCGATCACGACCGAGGAGCGCCGCAAGCTGATCGAGAACAGCCCCGTGTACGGCAAGTACGAGGAGGCGCAGGACCGCTCATCGGCGTACGAGGTGTTGCAGAAGAAGAGCGACGAAGCCGCCGCTGTGGAAGAGGCCGAGGCCAAAGAGGAAGAGGCCCGCAAGAACAGCTGGGGCAACGTCATCTTCGGCCGCGGACCGCGCGGCGGAGCATCCATGGGCGAATTGCTGGCGCGCGATGTCACGCGTTCCATCACACGTTCCATAATCACGCAGGTGAAGAACGCCATCATCAAATCGGTCCTGAAGCGCTAACGGCGAGCCCGCGCCGCCTCGTCTTGCTCACATTTTGGTGAGACCGAATGGCCGCGCGCCGGAATTGCCGTTTTCGAGCGTTTTAATGCAGGAGGCGCATGCCTGATGCGCGCCATGCTGCACTGCGTCGTCTTTCCGTCGGGAACGTCATTCGCTAGTGTCGCTGCGTGCTTCGGTACCGACCACGGGACACACTTTGAGCTTCGTTGCTGCCAGTTCCTCGCCCGCCGACCAGGTAGGCACCCGCGACGTTCGCCTCGACTTGTTTCGCGGCCTGGCGCTCATTTGCATCTTTATCGACCACACGCCGGGCAACCTGCTGGGCTATGTGACCCTGCGGGCCTATGGTCTGAGCGACGCCGCCGAGACGTTTGTGCTCATTGCCGGCTATACAGCGGTTTTGGCCTATTCGCGCACGTTCGAGCAGCGGGGGATCTTCGCCGGCATGAAGCGCGTGGGCGCGCGCATCTGGGATCTCTACGCCGCGCATATCATTCTGACAGCGGTATGTGCCCTAGGCCTGGCAATGGCGGCGCGCTGGTTCGAGAACCCCCTTTATTATGAGTACGTAAACCTGACTCCCTTTGCATATGACCCATTCGGGGCGATCTGGCGCACGATGGTGCTGTACTACCAACTCGGCTATCTGAATATTCTGCCGCTCTACATCGTTTTGCTGATCTGGTTCCCGGTGCTCTGGTGGTTGATGCAGCGCGATCTGCGCTTGGCTTTGGCGGCCAGCTTTGCCATCTGGCTCGTACCTAATCTGGTGCTATTCAACCTGCCGAGCTGGCCCGACATTTATGGCTGGTTCTTCAACCCCTTCGCTTGGCAGCTCGTGTTCAGCTGCGGCGCCATTGCCGCGGCCTACATTCAGCGCGGCGGGTCACTGCCGCGGGCTCCGTGGATCACGGCTGCTGCTGTCGCCTACGTGCTATTCGCGTTCATTGTCGCGGCCCCATGGGTCAACATCGAAGGGCTCGAGGGAACCCGGCTCATTCACCCCGACTCGCTCGGGCCGAATAGTAAGTCCCGGCTGTCCCTGTGGCGACTCACGCATATCCTGGCGCTGGCCTACCTCGTGGCGGTGTACCTGCCGGCCGGGGCGCGATGGATGAAATCGTGGCCTTCCCAGATGCTTATTAACTGTGGCAGAAACTCGCTTGAAATATTCTGCCTTGGAACAGTACTGTCATTTGTTGGCTTTGTGGCTATGCTCGAGGGCGGCCGTGGTCTGGAGTATCAGATCGCGGTCAACGGGTTCGGGATTGGCCTCCTGGGTTGTACGGCATGGTGGTTGATGCAACGCAAGCGGCGCCTCGCCGTGGGCGTCGGCAAGGCGGCTCAAGCTCAGTCGCCCGCGGTGCCCGAAGAGACGCGTCCGCATTGAAGCGGCAGCTCGCAATTCTAGCTGTTGCGATTGGCATGGCCTTGGGCGTTGTCCCCGCATGGGCGCAGACGGCTGCGTCACCATCGGGCGCGGCCAATCCGAACACGGCAGCGGCCCAGTCGCCAAAGCGCTCATGCGCGGTGCCCAAGGAACTCGGACGGTTCGCGTCGCCGCTCCCCAATCTGACGCGCACCGTTACTGGTACCAACGGCATCCATATCATCGCGCTCGGCTCGTCGTCGACGGCGGGCAGCGGCGCCTCTAGCCAACTCGCTTCCTATCCCGCGCGCCTCGACGCGGAGCTTGACCGGCGATTCCCGCGCAAAGACTTCATCGTCACCAACTACGGCACAGGCGGCCAGCTCGCACGCGACATGCTCACACGCATCCGCGAAGACGTGTTGACCCAGAAACCGGCGCTCGTGATCTGGCAGACAGGCGTCAACGACGCGGTGCAGGATGTGGGCGTCGAAGTCTTCCAGGAAACGCTGGAGACAGGCATTCGCGAACTTCGAACTGCCGGGATCGACGTCGTGCTCGTTGACATGCAGTTCTACCCGCGCTCGGAGCGTGTTGCGGTCTACGGCGACTACCTGAAGACCATGCGGGTCGTCGCCGAGACACAGAGCGTGCCGCTGTTCGGCCGTTTCGCGATTATGAAGCATCTGGTCAAGAGCGGGCAGTACACGACCGACCAACTCCTTGCCCCGGACAATTTCCACCTCAACGATCTGTCCTACGGCTGCCTCGCCGACCTCTTGGCCGACGCCATCGAGGAGCAGGTGAAAGCCGCCATGCGTACGGCAGGCCCGCCCGCTCTCCTGCGCTGATCGCGCCGCCCGACGCCATCACCGCGCCCCGGCACCGATCTTCATCGGAATTTCCTTTTCTATGCCGATCTCCTGCGGCGACAAGCGGCACTTGAGGGCTACGGCCTCAACGCCGGCGGCGGTCGCGATCGCAAAGGCCTCGGCATAGGTCGCGTCGAGATCACGGGCGAGGGTGAAACTCCTGGCATCATTCCGCTGTACCAGATAGACCATCACGGCGCGGTGCCCCTGCTGCACCATGTCGGCGAGCTCCCTCAGATGCTTGGCTCCGCGGTCGGTGACACAGTCGGGAAACTCGGCGAGCCCTAGCTTGCGCATCATGTGCACGTTCTTGATCTCGACGTAGCAGAGGCCGCGTTTGGCGTCCTCAAGCAGGATGTCGATCCGGCTGTTGCGGCCGTACTTCACCTCTCGCCGCAGACCTGCATAGCCGCGCAAGGCCTTGACCTGCCCGGCAGCAATGGCGTCCGCCACCAGTCGGTTAGGATGGCCCGTGTTGATGCCGACGAGATTCGGACCCTTGCCGAGGTCCACCTCCACCATCTCCAGGGTATGCCGGTATTTGCGCGTCGGGCTGTCCGATAGGGACAGCCACACGCGCAGTCCCGGCGTGTTCAGCCCCAGCAGAGAGCCGGTGTTGGGGCAGGTGGCGGTGATCGCTTCGCCCGTGTCCAGCCGGACATCGGCGAGGAAGCGCTTGTAGCGCTGCACGAGCGTACCGCTGACGAGGGGGGTGGTGAATTGCATGGCGACGCAAGCTAGAGATGGCGCGCGACAGGCGCAAGCCGCTACACTGGCCGGCGTCAGGCATCAACGGAGCGGCGTGGCAAGATGAGTGCGAAGGACGACGTTGTTACGGCCGCCATCCTCGTTATCGGCGATGAGATTCTCTCCGGGCGGACGAAGGACAAGAATATCGGCTACATCGCCGATCACTGCACCGCCATCGGTATCCAGGTGAAAGAGGTGCGCGTCGTTCCCGATGAGGAAGCCGAGATCGTCGCGGCCATAAATCACGTGCGTGCGCGCTACACCTACGTCTTCACGACCGGCGGCATTGGACCGACCCACGACGACATCACGGCCGATTGCGTCGCCAAGGCCTTTGGCGTCGGCATCGATCATCATCCGCAGGTCAAGCAGCTCCTCATCGACAACTTCAAGCGCCGCGGCGTCGAGGTGACAGCGGCGCGGTTGCGCATGGCGCGCATTCCCGACGGGGCCGAACTGGTCGAGAACAAGGTCTCGGTCGCACCCGGCTTCAGTATCGGCAATGTCATCGTCATGGCCGGCATTCCGAGCGTCATGCAGGTGATGCTGGACTCGGTGACGCCGCGCTTGAAGACCGGCAAGAAGATGCTCTCCGTCACCATAGAGCTGCTGCGCCCCGAGGGCGAGATCGCGGAACTGTTCGGCGAGACGCAGGCCGAATTTCCGGATGTGCCGATGGGCAGCTATCCCTTCAACCGCGAGGCGCGCGTGTTCGGAACCCAGCTCGTGCTGCGCTCGACGGATCCCGCGCGGCTCGCAGCCGCCGAGGCCCGCCTGCGCCAGCGCCTGCGCGAAAAGGGCATCGAGGCCTGAAGCTGCGGCTCTGCTGCCACACTTGCCCCGAGATGGCGGTGCGCTGCGGGCCGCCGCGTGCGGCAAATCGGCCTCCGTGGGATGACATCCACCTGTGAGGCGTTACAACCCGCCGTTCGTAAAAACAGACGTGGGGCGTAACGTTGAAAATTCGTTCGGTATCAAGAGCGTTTGCGTGTGCAGTTGGCACAGTTTCTCTTCTCTCCTTCACATCAGTCGAGGTGCAAGCAAAGACGCCGGGGCACACCTACTGTTTCAACAAGGTCTGCCATCGCGTGAAGACCATCGGCGAGACCGTCGCGGCGGTCGGCAAGACGACGGACGTTACGGCATCGTATTATGACGATGCCCGCCACGACCGGCTGAATCCCAGCAATACGACCTCCTCAGGCGAGTATTTCCAGGCGGATCGCGCAGACAACGCCGCAAGCCCGGTTTACCCGGACGGCACCAAGCTGTTGGTTTGGAATCCGGGCACCAAACGTTCGGCGGTCGTGCGCGTCAACAATGCCGGGCCGTATCACGGCAAACGCATGCTCGACGTTTCGCGCACGGCGGCGGATGCGCTGGGCTTTCGCAAGCAGGGTGTCGCCCAGCTGCGCGTGCGTGTGCTCGAGGCACCCACGGAACGCGAGGCGCGCTATCAGCGCGGCCGCAAGTATGCGCCCGTACCCGGCTTCCTCGGCATCTTCGGATCCATCGAGATGGCGTTGACGGATGCCACCAAGGCGCTTGCCAGTCTCGTCGTGCCTCCAGCTGCCGCAGCTCCAGCCCGTCCCGGCTACGTCAAGACGGCCTCGGCTGTGAAGGGCCGCAAGGTTGTGGCCAAGCTCCACAAGCGCGGCTGGAAGAAGAGCAAATTTGCGTCGGCGAACAAGGCCAAGCGCAAGGTGCGCTGGGCCCAGCACCGGACTAACCGGAAAATGAGCGGTCCTGCTCTGCTCTCAAGCTCCAAAGCACGGATGAGCCTGGGGCACCAACGCAATCGGCTGTGATGGCGTCGCCCTTGCGGACCGCACGCGTCAGCGTGCGGTTTACTGCCATGTAGTAGGGCAGCGGATTGCCGGCGCTCACGGACATGGCGGGCGTCAGGCCTGGCTCGAGATCCGGCACCGCGTGCCGCGTTCCCACGATCTCGAGCTTGTGGCCAGCCGGCAGATCCCGCATGGCACGCGCGGTGAGATCGACGACGGGACGATAGCGTTCGTCGACGACGGAATGGTTGAGGCGCGCGGCCGCCATGATGGTGATCGGCGCCTCGACGCCGAGCAGATGCGAGGGATTGTAGACGAGACCATAGCGGTCGTTGCTGCACACGGGGATGCCTTTGCCGCGGAACAGGGCGCCGGTCTTCGTATCGGCCCACTCCACCACGACATAGACGCCGCCAGCGAAGCTCGCCTCGTCGGGGCGCCGCAAACAGTTGAACACGTCGAGCGCGCCGGGCTTCTCCAGGACACCGCCTTCGCTGCGCGGCCGGTAGATGTTGGGCAACTCCGGCGTGTGGGCCATGGGCGCGTGGAAGTCGGGCCGGTCCGGCATCAGGCCGGTGGCGTTGGCGACGAGCGCCATCTCGCAGTTGTCGGGCACTGTGCGTTGCGGCAGCTCGGCGAGCGCGGCGGCCCGCCCCGCGATGGTCGCGCCGGCATCCTTGCCGAGGGCCCAGAGCTTGGCGATGTCCGGTGCCGTTACGCTGCGGTCGGTCCAGGTGACGCGATGGGTGGCCGGATCATAGACGTAGTCGTATTCGCTCGACTTGCCCGCCGCCATGATCGGCAGTCCCAGCGTGCGTGCCCATGAGACGAGACCGATCAGCAGCGCCGGTTGGTCCCCTTCGACCAGCGTGTAGCCGACGCCGGCCTTGCGCGCGCGTTGGGCGAGCACCGGGCCGACCACGCATTCCGCTTCCTTGCTGACCATCGTCACGCCGATGCCGGCTTCGATCGCCTGCGTCGCATGCCTCGCTCCCGCTTCCGCATCGCCGGTCGCCTCCACCACCATGTCCAGCGGCAATGAGAGCAGATCAGCAACGCTCTCGCACAGCGCGATCTCGCCGGCCGCGATGGCGGCCTTGGCGGCGGCCGCGCTATCGCAGCGCCGGGTGCCGACGCCCATGGCTTTCAAGGCGGCGCTGACGCGCGCCAGATCCTTGTCGGCTGCGGCCAGAATCTTCAGTCCTTGCATGCGGCGGCTCTGGGCGATGAGCGACAACCCAAACTCGCCGGCCCCGATCAGGGCCGCCGTGACGGGTTTCTCTCGCGCGGCGCGGAACAGTGTTTCAAACTGCATGTGATGTCCTCCCCAGTGCGGTTCTGCGGCCGTGGTGGAGGCGTCACGGCGCCGGCACGGGTCCGTCCTGAAGGGGCCCATGGTGCCGCAAATCGGCGGCGCTGTTAACCGCCGATGCGCCGACGATCCGGAGTGACGGCCATCCGCCAAGCCGGATCAGCGCGGACGATAGAGCGCGTCCAGGGCCTCGGCGACGAGCTGCGGCCGGCCTGCGGCGACGGCATCGCGTTCGGCTGTGCGCCGTGCAGCGAGTGCGGCTGCCGCCGGCGCGGGGTCGGGACGCTCGGGCTGATCCTCGATATCGTCGTCGTAGAGACTGAAGCGCATGTCGAGCGCATCAAGGAACGTCGATGTCAGATCCATCAGCGGGCCGAGCGGCACCCGACCGACGATCACATAGGCATCGTCCGCCGCAAGCGATCCGGTGACTGGCAGGCTCGCGGCATCGGGCGCAATCAGGCCGCGATCGCGCAGGAAATGGAAGCCGTCGGCGCCGGCATGGAACGCGATGCCGGACGGGTCGCCGTATTCCTCCACGGCGTCGAGCAGCACTACTGTGCCCGACAAGAATAGGCTGATGAGAGGCTTCATATGCGCATCGGGGCGCGGAATTTCCTCGGCCCGGCGCCGCGCCTGCAGCACGCGCGCGACGAGCGCCGCTTCCAGCGTGCGCAACCGGGTGATGAAGCTGGCCAGTGCCGCCTGGCGCGTTTCCAGCTCGGCTACACCGCCGCCGACAGTCGGCGGCGCAAGCCTGAGCATCGTGGCCGTCAGGTCCTCGCCGGCCGCGAGAATGGCGTCGAGATGATCGCCGAGCAGGTAGATACAGGGCGGCGGTGCCTGTTTGGCATCGAACATCAGCATGTCCTCAGTGAGAGGCTTGGTACGCCGTCACGCAACACGCTGTGCTTCCGAGAGCTGCCGCGAGGCCATCAGCCGCGCGACCTCACGCTCCGCTTCGTCCCGTGTCGCGAAAGAGCCACGGAACGAGTTGAGCTTGACGTCGCGACCCGGCAGTGACGCCTGGCTCGTAGCGACAACCTTCACCACCACAAACGAACCGTTCGCCATCGGCTGAATGGCGTAGGGATCACTCTTCATGCGTAACTGCCCCCGCAGCCAGTTCCACAATTTGCCCGCTGCGCCCAACCGTTTATCTGATTCGGCGGCGACATTGGGGCAGGCAGTGCGGCGTTTTCCCCGGGGACGTGCGCGGCTGCGTTACACCGGGCAGCGGTCACCGTTGCGGCAGGGCCACCACACCATGCGGGCCATCACGCGCCGGCCATCCTTGAGCACGGCGCGGTCGAGATACCATTGCGAGATGTCGGTGCCGGCAATGATCACCTGCTGGCGCAGGTCGTCCTCTTTCATGCCGTTGAGCCGGACGACCTCGTGCGGGCCGGCTTCGCTCCAGATGCCGGAGCCCAGCCGGCGCATGGCGGCGATGGAGAAGTTGAAGGCCACCAGCGCGCGTGCGCGCGCCATGTCCTTGGCAGCGACGATGAACGGACCTTCGCTGGTGGTGGTCTCGCGATCGCGCGGGCTGGCGTGCGGCGCAATCGTCAGCTTGAAGAGATCCATGGCGCGTTGTCCCGGCAGCATCTACTCGGTTACGCGCAGTATGGTGGTGGGTATTGCGCCGCCCACCACGGCGTGCCGCTGAGGCCGATGATGACCTCCCTGCGACAATTTCGACTGTACCTGATTCTGCGGTCAAAATCGCGGCCTTCCGGCGGTTTGGTGGCGATTGGTGGCCAGTCCAGGGCAATCGCGCGAGCGCGCCAGCAGAACGTGACGCGCTTCGTTTAGTAGTCAGCGTCCTCAATGTGAGCCCTGATCCGCCCATCTCGGATGTGCCAGCCACATTCACTTCTCATCTGATACTGCTCGCGAGCAATGCGCCAACGACCACATCTGCGAAACGACCTAGGATCGTCTCCAGGGATGACCTCTAGTTGATTCCATAGTGCTTGGATCTCAGCAGCACCGTATCCGCGCCAGGTTTTCTTGTGAGCTGGCCTTATATCGGGGTCGGTTGCGAGGAAATCTGCAACGAAGCTGGGCGTTTGGCGCCTAGTGCGATTAAGGCCTAGCTCTTGGAGGCGAATTTCGGCCGCTTGCAGGCTCACATTAGCGCGAGCTGCTAGCGCCACCGCGTTTGCACAAACGCAGACCATCGCACGAGGCATGAGGAATGCAGCAGCGAAGCGGCGAGCTTGTCGCTCCGCTGACCGAAACGGCTTAATTTGAAATGATGGGGCCGCTTTGCGTGTAGCTAGCCGAGCTTTCGGCATTGAACCCGGGTGCAGCACGAGATGCGCAAGTTCGTGGACAAGAGTCATCCTACTACGGTGCTCGTGGCGTGATGCAGCGTCCACCACCGCTTGGCGCGTAAATATCCGAGGTGGCCCGGATATCGCGAATGCCTCCTTATCACCCATTTCGCCATCTGATTTGGGGATAATCTCAAGCCCGTGAGTAAGCTTGAACGCTCCCTCGGAGGCGCGGCTCAGCAGGGCAAGAACATCGGCGACCGACTCATCGTCGGATAGACCGAGTGCCTTCCGCCAACCTTCCGCACGGACTTCAATTTCCTCGTCCGTTAGGGGATCGACCGGATAGTCATCTTCAAAATTGTCATCCATGACACCACCGAGGATGGACCGCTGCACCCAGCAGCGGTCCGATAAATAGCTACTAGCTGCACCCGCTCGTGCCGCCGCAGGTGTCGCACTTCAGGCAGGTGCCGTTGCGGACGAGGGTGAAGTTGCCGCATTCGCGACAGTCCTCGCCCTCATAGCCTTTGACGCGGGCTTCGGCGCGGCGATCGGTGTCGGTGCGGCCGGTGGTCTTGGACATGATCGCGGCCACCGGCGTACGGCGCACCTCCGTCTCCACGACCTGGCGCGCGAACAAGGCCGAGGTGGTCACCGGCTCGGGTCGCGCGAACGCCGTTGCCACTTCCTGCTGCAGGCTGGCGACAGGCGCTTCGATCTCCTGCTGGAGCGCGGTGTTGCCGCGCACCACCACCATGCGCGTCTCCTGCCCGCGCAGCAGACCGCGTGACACGAACTTCGCCGCCGGCACCGCAGGCGGTGCATCCTCCTCCAGCTCTTCGTCCGTTGAGCCGAGCCCCGTATTGGCGACCTCGCTCAGATCCACGTGCGCGAGATCGTTGCGGCCGAGATAGGACACGGCGAGCTCGCGGAAGATGTAGTCGAGGATGGAGGTGGCATTCTTGATGGTGTCGTTGCCCTGCACGATGCCGGCCGGCTCGAAGCGCGTGAAGGTGAAGGCCTCCACGTATTCCTCCAGCGGCACGCCGTACTGCAGGCCCAGGCTGATGGCGATGGCGAAGTTGTTCATCATCGAGCGGAAGGCGGCGCCCTCCTTGTGCATAGCGATGAAGATCTCGCCGAGCCGCCCGTCGTCGTACTCCCCGGTGTGGAGATACACCTTGTGGCCGCCGACGGTGGCCTTCTGCGTGTAGCTCTTGCGCCGGTTGGGCAGCTTCTCGCGCTCGCGTTCGCGCACCCGCTCCACAATCTTCTCAACGATGCGCTCGGCCATGACGGAGGCGCGGGCTGCGGCCGGCTTATCGGCCGCGAGCTGCTCGGCCATCTCATCGGCCTCGTCGGGATCGTCCGCCAGAAGCTGCGAGTTCAAAGGCTGGGACAGCTTGGAGCCGTCGCGGTAGAGCGCGTTGGCCTTCAGCGCCAGCTTCCACGACAGCATGTAGGACTCCTTGCAGTCCTCGATCGTGGCATCATTGGGCATATTGATGGTCTTGGAGATGGCCCCCGAGATGAAGGGCTGCGCCGCCGCCATCATGTGGATGTGGCTTGCCACCGACAGGTAACGCTTGCCCTTGCGCCCACACGGATTGGCGCAATCGAACACGGGAAGATGCTCGGCCTTCATGTGCGGTGCGCCTTCCAGTGTCATGGCTCCGCACACATGCTCGTTGGCGGCCTCGATGTCCTTCTTCGAGAAGCCGAGATGCGCCAGCAGGTCGAAGGCCGGGTCATCGAGCTTTTCAGTCGGGATCTTCAGCGCGCCGGTGACGAACTCCTCGCCAAGCGTCCACCGGTTGAAGGCGAACTTGATGTCGAAGGCGCTCTTGAGCGACCCCTCAAGCTTCTCCAGCACGGCGTCGGTGAAGCCCCTCGTCTTGAGTGTGGAGTGGTTGATGGCCGGAGCTTGCCTCAGCGAGCCGTGGCCCACCGCATAAGCCTCCATCTCGGCGATCTCGGCCTCGCTGTAGCCCAGACCGCGCAGCGCTTCCGGCACCGCCTGGTTGATGATCTTGAAGTAGCCACCGCCGGCCAGCTTCTTGAACTTCACCAGCGCGAAGTCGGGCTCGATGCCGGTAGTATCGCAATCCATGACGAGGCCGATCGTGCCCGTGGGCGCGATCACGGTCGCCTGCGCATTGCGATAGCCGTGGGCCTGGCCGAGCTCGATAGCGCGGTCCCAGGCACGGGTGGCGGCCGTGACCAGCTCGTCACTCGGGCAGGACGCGTGGTCGAGCGGCACCGGCGCGATGGAAAGCTTCTCGTAGCCGTCCTTCTGGCCGTAGGCCGCGCGACGATGGTTGCGCACGACGCGCAGCATGTCGGCAGCGTTGGGCTCGTAGCCGGGGAAGGGCCCGAGCTCCTCCGCCATCTCCGCGCTGGTGGCGTAGGAAACGCCCGTCATGATGGCCGACAGGGCGCCGCAGATGGCACGGCCCTCGGGGCTGTCATAGGGAATGCCCGCTGCCATCAGCAGGCCGCCGATGTTGGCGAAGCCCAGACCCATGGTGCGGTAGCGATAGGAGAGCTCGGCGATCTGGCGCGACGGGAACTGCGCCATCATCACCGAGATCTCGAGCACCATGGTCCACAGGCGGCAGCAATGCTCAAAGGCGCCGATGTCGAACGACTTGTCCGCCTTGCGGAACGTCATCAGGTTCAGCGACGCCAGATTGCAGGCCGTGTCGTCGAGGAACATGTATTCCGAGCACGGGTTGGACGCGCGGATCGGTCCCGACTTCGGGCAGGTGTGCCAGTCGTTGATGGTGGTGTGGAACTGGATGCCGGGATCGGCCGAGGCCCACGCGGCGTGACCGATCTTGTCCCACAGGTCGCGGGCTTTCAACGTCTTGACCGTGCGGCCGTCGAGACGTGCGGTCAGCGCCCAGTCTCCATCATCGGCGACCGACTGCAGGAAAGCGTCGGTGACGCGCACAGAGTTGTTGGAGTTCTGGCCCGAGACGGTGAGGTAGGCCTCGCTCTGCCAGTCGGTGTCGTAGGCCGGGAAATCGATCTCCGAATAACCCTGCTTGGCGAACTGGATGACGCGCAGGATGTAATTGCTCGGCACCTGGTCGCGCCGCGCCTCCTTGATGGCGCGCTTCAGCGCCGGGTTTTTCGCCGGATCGAAGCAATCGTCTCCGTCGCCCTCGCAGTTGACGCACGCCTTCATGATGGTCTTGAGGCGCTTCTGGCAGATCTTGGAACCCGTCACGAGGGCCGCGACCTTCTGCTCCTCCTTCACCTTCCAGTCGATGTAGGACTCGATATCGGGGTGATCGACATCCACCACCACCATCTTGGCCGCGCGCCGGGTCGTGCCGCCCGACTTGATGGCGCCCGCAGCTCGGTCGCCGATCTTCAGGAAGCTCATCAGGCCCGACGACTTGCCGCCGCCCGACAGCTTCTCGTTCTCCGAGCGCAGCCGGGAGAAGTTGGAGCCCGTGCCCGAGCCGTACTTGAACAGGCGCGCCTCGCGCACCCACAGGTCCATGATGCCGTTCTCGTTGACGAGATCGTCCTCGATCGACTGGATGAAGCAGGCGTGCGGCTGGGGGTGCTCGTAGGCGCTGTCGGAGCGCGTCAGGCGTCCGGTGCGATAGTCGACGTAATGGTGGCCTTGGCCCGGGCCGTCGATGCCGTAGGCCCAGTGCAGGCCGGTGTTGAACCACTGCGGGCTGTTGGGCGCGCCCATCTGCATGGCCAGCATGAAGCGATGCTCGTCGTAGAAGGCGCGAGCATCGTCCTCGCTGGAGAAATAGCCGCCCTTCCAGCCCCAGTAGGTCCAGGTGCCGGCGAGGCGGTCGAACACCTGGCGGGCGTCTTCCTCGCCACCGAACCGCTCCTTCTCGGGCAGCTCGGCCGCGGCACGCTCGTCGGGGCCGGAGCGCCACAGCCAAGACGGCACCTGTGTCTCTTCCAGCTTGCGCAGGCGCTTGGGCACACCGGCCTTGCGGAAATACTTCTGCGCCAGGATGTCGGCGGCAACCTGGCTCCAGTGCTCAGGGACAGCGAAACCGTCGAGCTTGAAGACGACTGACCCGTCCGGATTCTTGATCTCGGTCGTGGCGCGGCGGAACTTGATCGATTCGTAAGGTGACTTCCCGGCTTCCGTGAACCGCCGCGTGATCTTCATCGTTGCCCCATTCTTTTTCATCTGGAGCGCTTATGCGTTACGAGTTAGCGCGTGATTGTTGTCGTCCCTCGTCATCACCGCGGCCCGCACGGCCATGGTCACGCCCCCGCCGCGGCGTTCAACACCGCGCGTCACACACGCATGACTGGATTACGCCGCACACCGTCAGGTGCGCTCAGGACACAAAAGTTACGTCCGCTCCCGAAGGATCGGTTGGCCATTTTTGGTTTTGGGATTGCCCACCGAGCGGCAGGAACTCTTACAATAGGGCACGAAAACGCCGTGCCCCAATGACGACCAAACTATGACGATTCGTTCTGATTCGTCCAATGCCTTGTGGGTGTAGATGGGACTCCATACTAGATGTAGATGCCGCATTTCGGCGAGGTGCATAACCGGTGGATGAGGGAGCGACGGAACCGCGTCGTTGCTGGGGTTTTTCCGCCCATCGCCGCTCAGGTCCAATGTGGACAACAAAGGCGGCATTGGCGCTTTCGGGCGCGTGCAGCCAAGGTAGTCCGATTCCAGAGCCGCACACTGTTGCCGAACTGCCTCTTTGCGCCGACTCTGGACTTCACCGCACGAGCGGTGCCATAAGCGGCAACAGCACAACACACTCACGCGAGCGGCGGGCCATGGGCATCTTCACCGAGATCTTCAGCTGGTGGGGCGGGAATACCTGGTCCAACCGCATCTACACGGCCTTGCGCGGCCGGCATGTGGGCACCGATGACGAGGGCAACCGGTACTACGTCCAATCGAGAGGCGTCGGCCCGCTGGACGTGCCACGGCGCTGGGTGATCTACGCCAATCTGGCGGAGGCGTCCAAGATTCCGCCCGAGTGGCACGGCTGGATGCATTACACCGTCGACACACCACCGACCGAGGAGAAGTACACGCCCCGCCCGTGGGAGAAGCCGCACCAGGACAACAAAACCGGCACGCCCGAAGCGTGGCGCCCGTCCGGCTCCATTCTGAGCAAGGGCAAGCGTCCTGCGGCTACGGGTGACTACCAGGCCTGGAAGCCGGAGTAGGGGGTATTGTCGCGGTCGAGGTTCCACGGTAGCGCCATCTTTCGCAGGCATGACGCCGTTGTTCGGGCAGGTGCAAGACGGACAATGCGGGTTGTCGTCGAACGTATGAGCAGACTCCATTCAAGGTCATGGCTGCCGCGCGTCGTTCTGGCGGGCGTAGCGGCTTCTTGCCTGGGTGCCGCGCCAGCCTCGGCCCAGCGGATCGAGAATGCGACGGCGGTTTTCGCCGCGCTCGACAAGGTGACGGCGCGCATCCAGAAGCTCGAGGTGAAACTCGGCGATACCGTTACGTTCGGCGCGCTGCGCATCACGCCGCGCACCTGCTTCACGCGCGCGCCCACCGAGGCGCCGAAGACCACCTCGTTCGTGCAGGTGGACGAGGTCATGCTCGACGGCAAGCAGAACCGCATTTTCTCCGGGTGGATGTTTGCCGAGAGCCCGGGCCTCAACGCGGTCGAGCATCCCGTGTTCGACGTGTGGCTGACCGATTGCACGCAGCCGCAGCGCGGTGGTGGGCAACCTGTGGCGAAGGGCCCGGGTCCGGCAGTGAAAGGCCAGCCGCCCAGTGCCGATCCGCCGATCGATGATGACAGCTTCCGCCGCCGTCCGCGGCGATGAACGTTCAGCACGCGATGGTCGAGGACACGGGCTTTAGGCCGGACCTTCAGCCATGGTGCGCGCGGGCAACGATGTCCAGGATCTCGTCCGGCGGTGCGGTGAGGGGCAGGGACAGGAAATCAGCGGCGCGCGCGAGGGCGGGCTCGAGCAGTTTGTGGAAGTCGCCGCGCTCGACCTCGATAGTGCCGAACTGGCGCAGGTGATCGGTCACGAACTGGGTGTCGAGCAGCGTGAAGCCGCCGTGGATCAGGCGCGCGACGAGATACACGAGCGCCACCTTGCTCGCATCTCGCTCGGTCGAGAACATGCTCTCGCCGAAAAACGCGGAACCAAGCGCCACACCGTAGAGGCCTCCGACCAACCTCCCGTCGAGCCATGTCTCGACAGTGTGGCAGTGGCCTTGCTCGTGGAGGGCGCGATAGAGCTCGCGGATCCGGCTGTTGATCCACGTCGAGCGGCGCCCCGGGCGCGAGTCCGCGCAACCGTCGATGACGCCTTCGAAGTCCGAGTTGATGCGCACCTTGAACTCGGCCGTCCGGATGGTTCGGGCGAGCCGGCGCGGCACGTGCACGCCGTCGAGCGGCAGGAGGCCCCGGTGCTGTGGCTCGATCCAGTAGAGCGCCGGATCATCGGCCCCCTCGGCCATGGGGAAGATGCCGCACGAATATGCCTTCAGCAGCACCTGCGGTGTGATCTCGATCACGATGTCGTCGCGCGACGTCATGAGGGCGGACTATCCCGGTCGCGAAGCAATAAGGCCAAACCCGTATTTAGGGCTGCTGCAGGAATTTTTCGAGCCAGTGGATATCATACATGCCGTTGGCAATATCGGGATGCCGCACCAGCTCGGTAAACAGCGGCGTGGTGGTCTCGATGCCGTCGATGACGAACTCGGACAGGCAACGCTTGAGTCGCATGAGGCACTCGTTGCGGTTCTTGCCGTGCACGATCAGCTTGCCGATGAGGCTGTCGTAGTTGGGCGGGATGCGATAGCCCTGGTAGGCGCCAGAGTCGACGCGGACACCGAGCCCGCCGGGCGGATGCCAGTAGGTGATCTTGCCGGGCGAGGC
>JBJXDX010000167.1:0-3315 GCA_046154585.1 Hyphomicrobiaceae bacterium
ACCACAGTCGGGCCGCGCTCAGCCAACCTACGTGTTTTGGGTTCGTCACGCAGCCGTCCGCGCGTCGGAGACGATGGCGAGATCACGCCCCGTCCGGCGCGGCACCTGAGAGACGCCGTTGGCCCACCCGTAGGCGAGCATGGTGATCAGCGCGCTCGCCGCGAAGAAAGACACGCCCGGCAGCACTGTCGCTTCCGTATAGCCGGACGACTTGACATAGAAAATCATCAGCGCCAGCACCATCACGTCGGTCATCGAATAGCGGCCGAGCCATTCCATCGTCGCAATGCTCTTCGAGCGAAATTCGGCATTGAGGTCGGGTGATGTGACGAGCGTCAGCAAATACAGCAATTTCAAGAACGGAAACGCGATCGAGAATATGAACAGCACGAACGAGAGGAAATATTCCTCGTTCTTGTAGAGCGCGTAGATGATGGTCGCGATCGAATGCTCGTTGGTCCATACATAAACGGTCGTAAAACGTATGACCGGCAGGATGATGCCGAGCGCGAATGACACCGTCGCGCCGATGATGATGAAGCTCAATACGAAGTTCCGCAGGGTAGACGAGCGCATGCGATCGACCGGCCGCCCCGACGCCGCCGTCGCCTCGATGCTGCCCGCGGCAGACGGATCACGTGGGCTCGGCACGTGCAGCGGCTTTGGTGCCGGCACGGGGTGAGCAGCGGAGGGAGCTGCCCCCGTCCTCAACCACGCATATGACAGGATCATCAGCACGACGGCGGTCGTGAAGAAGTAGACGCCATACAGGCTTGCCGCGTCGTAGACGCCTTGGCTCTTGATGAAAAAGATCGTCAGCGCCAGGACGAGGACGTCGTGCATCGACCATTTGCCGAGCCACTCGAGCGCGCGCAGTCGCCGGCGCTGGCGTTGGACTTCATGGGCGGGCAAAGTCGAGACGAGGAGCAGATACAGCAGTTTCATCACGGGGAGGATGATCGAGAAGACGAGCACCGTCAGCCCGAGGAACCACTGTCCATCGCGGATCAGCGATTGCACGGTCGAGACGAGCGAGTGTTCGGTCGTCCAGAACACGTATTTCGTCAGCTTGATGATCGGCAGCATGACGCCGAGCGCAAGACAGACGCTCGCGCCGATGATGGCGAGGCTCAACAGAAAGCGACGGCCACCAATGCGCATGGATAATGAACCGTAGGGCGCATTAGCGAAGCGTAATGCGCCGTTGGCGGCATCCGGAGAGACAGGCGGTGCAATACGCTTCGCTATTGCACCCTACGGCGGAGGGTTCACGCCACCATGGTCTTGCCGGTGTAGGAGACGCCCTTGTCGTCGAGCATCTGCTTGAGTTCGCCGGCCTGGTACATTTCACGGACGATATCGCAGCCGCCGACGAACTCGCCCTTGATGTAGAGCTGCGGGATGGTCGGCCAGTTGGAGAATTCCTTGATGCCGTCACGGACGCTGGCGTCTTCCAGCACGTTGATGTCCTTGTAGTCGACGCCGAGCAGCGTCAGGATCTGGTCCACCTGCATCGAGAACCCGCACTGCGGCATCCCCTTGCGGCCCTTCATGAATAGGACAACGTCGTTGCCGGCAACCGTCTTGCCGATCCAATCGTGCACGTTCTGCGGGGCGTTCATGTCCAAAGGTCCTTATGCAGCTTTGAGCGGCTGGTTGCGCAGGGTCTGCCGGCAAGACCGGGCGCATGATCTGAGGGATTGATGTGGCCTCTGGCGGCCGATTGTCAATCCTTGGGCGAGGTCGTGAGCGCCAAGGCGTGGAGGACGCCGCCCATCCGGCCTTCCAGGGCGTCGTAGACCATCTTGTGCTGCTGCACCCGGCTCTTGCCCTTGAACTCCCTGGCCGATACGTGAGCGGCATAGTGGTTGCCGTCACCCGCAAGGTCCTCGATCTTCACATCGGCATCGGGAAACCGGGCCCGGATGAGGTTCTCGATTTCGTGGGCATCCATCGCCATGCTTGCGTCTCCGGAAATCCCTGCCTGCTCGGCCCGTTGGGTATCATGGGGCTCTAGCAGCGACAACCGTGGATAGAAGGACGCGGACGGTCTGGAGCCGACCAAATGCGTGGTCTCGCCCCGTTGACGCCGCAGCGGCGGCGTTTCAATGACTGTGATATTGGCTTGGGTGTTTCGCGCGGCTGCCAACCGGGACTTCTCACTTGCCTGGCCGACAAGCGGGCCCGATCGAAAGACAGTACGGAAATCACATGGGCACGATCCAGAACCCCTCCCTGCCGAAGGACAAGATCAAGATCCTTCTGCTGGAGAACATCTCCGACACAGCCGTCGACGCCCTGAAGGGCGCGGGCTATCGCAACATCGAGCGCCTGACCAAGGCGCTGGAAGGCAAGGCGCTGATCGAAGCCCTGCAGGGGGTGCGCCTGCTCGGCATCCGCTCGCGCTCGGAGATCACGCCGGAAATCGTGGCGGCGACCGACCAGCTCATCGCCATCGGCTGTTTCTCCGTCGGCACGAACCAAGTGGATCTGGACGCCGCGCGGCGCAAGGGCATTCCCGTCTTCAACGCCCCTTTCTCCAACACGCGCAGCGTGGCGGAGCTGACGATCGCCGAGATCGTCATGTTGTACCGGCGCATCTTTCCCCGGTCTGTCGCCGCCCACGCCGGCGGATGGGACAAGTCGGCCACTGGCAGCCACGAGGTGCGCGGCAAGACGCTCGGCATCGTCGGCTACGGCAACATCGGCAGCCAGCTTTCCGATCTTGCCGAGGCGATGGGCATGCGGGTGGTGTTCTTCGACCACACTGATAAGTTGCGCCGCGGCAACGTCGAGCCGACAAACACGCTCGACGAGCTGCTGCAGGTTTCCGACGTCGTGACGGTGCACCTGCCGGAAACATCGGCGACGATGGGCATGTTCGGGCGCGAGGAGCTCGCCCGGATGCGCAAGGGCGCGTTCCTCATCAACAATGCGCGGGGCACGCTGGTCGACCTCGAAGCGTTGGCCGACGCACTGAAAAGCGGGCACCTCGGCGGCGCTGCGGTCGACGTGTTCCCGGTCGAGCCGTCGTCGAACAACGACAGGTTCAATTCGCCGCTGCAAGGCCTCGACAACGTGATCCTGTCGCCGCACGTCGGCGGGTCGACGGAAGAGGCGCAGGAGCGCATAGGCGCGGAGGTTGCGCGCAAGTTCGTCGAGTATTCGGATGTCGGCTCGACCGTCGGCGCGGTGAACTTCCCCCAGGTGCAGCTGCCGCCGCGGCCGGCGGGCACCCGTTTCATCCAGGTGCAGAAAAATACGCCAGGCGAGCTGCGGCGGCTGAACGACGTGTTCGCGGCGCGCGGCGTCAAT
>JBJXDX010000168.1:0-107973 GCA_046154585.1 Hyphomicrobiaceae bacterium
GCCACGACAGCGCCTTCGCTTCCTTCTCCGGCGGCATCGGCATGATCTCGAGCTGGGTCACCGACTTGGCGCCCTGCCGGAACGAGGTACCGATACAGTCGCTGCCCGTATCGCCGCCGCCGATGACGATCACGTGCTTGTCCTTGGCGCTGATCTCGCGCTCCCCGTCCAGCGGCTCGCCCGATACGCGGCGGTTCTGCTGCGGCAGGAAGGTCATGGCAAAGTGCAGCCCGTCCAGGTCGCGCCCCGGCGCCTTGGCGAAGAAATCAAACGGCTGCTCGGAGCCGCCGGCCAGCAGCAGCGCATCGTGCTCCGCCTCCAGCGTGGCCGCGGTCACGCTCTTGCCGACCTCGACGTTGCAGTGGAAGACGACGCCCTCCGCCTCCATCTGCTTCACGCGGCGCTCGATGATTCCCTTCTCCATCTTGAAGTCGGGGATGCCGTAGCGCAGCAGCCCGCCCGGGTGAGCGCTTTTTTCGTAGACATGCACCTCGTGCCCGGCGCGCGCCAGCTGCTGCGCGGCCGCCAGTCCGGCCGGACCGGAGCCGACGATCGAGACCCGCTTGCCGGTCCTGATTTCGGGCGGCTGGGGCACGACCCAGCCTTCCTCGAACGCCCGGTCCACGATCGCACATTCGATGGTCTTGATGGTGACCGGCACGTCGGTGATGTTGAGCGTGCACGAGGCCTCGCATGGCGCCGGGCAGACGCGGCCGGTGACTTCCGGGAAATTGTTGGTCGAGTGCAGGTTGTCCGACGCCGCCTTCCACTGTGCGCGATAGACGAGATCGTTCCAGTCCGGGATCTGGTTATTCACCGGACAGCCGCTGTGGCAGTACGGGATGCCGCAATCCATGCACCGCGCGGCCTGCGTTTTGACCTCCGGCTCCGGCAACGGAACGACGAACTCGTTCCAATGCTGCACGCGCTCCTCGACCGGACGATACATCCGGTCCTTGCGCTCGAATTCCATGAAGCCGGTGGTCTTGCCCATCTCAGTCCATTACCTCTGACCGCCAACCAGTTCGAACACGCCGGCGGTACCTTCCTTCAGCACCAAAACCTTCTCGATGTCCTTAGTAAAATTGCGCGGCACGTAACGCTCACAGATGCTCGCTGCCTGTCGCACGAAAATATCGACGTCTGCCGCGAAGGGTACATTTGCCCCTGTCGCGCTCCCTAATACTTGAGTTACCTGCACGCGATAGATCATTCCGTAAGGCGTGCCCATGATTGCTTTGATGGTCTGCTCCCCCTTATAGGACTCGACCAGTTTCGCCGTTACGGCAACCTCACCCGCTTTGAGCTTGCTGATGTCCGCTCCCGTCGACCAGTAGCGATATCCGCGGCACGCATCTGCAGGCGTACTTTGTAAACCCAGCAAGACCGCGATCAAGATTGGAGGCGCCTGAAGGCGCGATTTCCGGATCGAAGCGCCTGTGTTCTCGATGTTTGTACGAGGCGGCATCATCGTGCCGCCTCCAAGCGGAGATCGCGCTCGCAGCGTTCGATCCATCCCCGCACGTTGAGGCGCGAGCCAAGATCGAAGCCGCCTTCGTGAGCCAAGCGCGTATAGGCGAGCAGAGAAATGTCGGCGATCGTCATGGCGTCGCCGACGAACCATTTTCGCCCGTCGAGCTCACGATCCATGTAGTCGAGCGCCTTCTCGCCACGCTCCACGCGCCAACCCTCGCGCGCGTCCTTCGGCTTGCCAAGGTAGAGCATGTGGAAGCGGCACACGGCCACATAAGGTTCGTGGCTGTACTGCTCCCAGTGCAACAGCTCGTCGACCTTGGCCTGTGCGAACGCATCTTTCGGCAGCAGGGCGCTGTCGCGCGCCAGGTAGCGGATGATAGCATTCGACTGCGCGAGGCAGCGGCCGTCCTCAAGCTCGATCACCGGCACCTGTCCCTGTGGATTGAGCCGCAGGAACGCAGGTGTACGGGTATCTCCCTTGACCACATCAACAGGTACCCAGGTGTAGCGCAGGCCGAGAATGTCGGCCGTGTACTTCACCTTCAGGCAGTTGCCGGAGATCAGATCGCCATGGATCTTCATGCTCTCTCCGTTCTGCCTATTCCGCCGCCGGCTTTTGCCGCGAACCCGCCCGCGGCACGCCGATCTCGATAACGTCGAGGCCATTCACGTCGGCATCCTGATGCTTGGCCATCTCCGCCAGCGCCCGGCGGTAGTCCACCGGCATCACCTTCTTGAATTTCGGCTGGCAATCCTTCCAGTTCTCGAGGATGTGCTGCGCGCGCGCGGAGTTGGTGTAGTGCGCATGGCGCGCGATGATGCTATGCAGCCGCTCGGCGTCGTGACTGCTCATGTCGCGCATGACGTCGACGAGGCCGTGACTCTCCAGGTCTCCGCCGCGATTGGTCAGGCGCTGCATGACCTCTTCCTCCGCCGTCACCGGCTCGAGATCGATCATAGACAGGTTGCACTTCTGCTCGAAGCTGCCGTCCTCATCGAACACATAGGCGATGCCGCCGGACATGCCGGCCGCGAAGTTGCGACCGGTCGATCCGAGCACCACCACCACGCCGCCCGTCATATATTCGCAGCCGTGATCGCCCGTTCCTTCGACGACGGCGATCGCGCCCGAGTTGCGCACCGCAAAGCGCTCTCCCGCGATGCCGCGGAAATAGCACTCACCCGTGATCGCGCCATACAGCACGGTGTTGCCGACGATCATGCTCTCCTCGGGCACGATGCCGGAGTTGGGATCGGGTCGCACAATCAGCTTGCCGCCCGACAGGCCTTTGCCGACGTAGTCGTTGGCCTCGCCGATCAGCTCCAGCGTCACGCCGTTGGCGGCCCACGCGCCGAAGCTTTGTCCGGCGATGCCCTTGAACGACAGCCAAACCGTATCTTCTGGCAGGCCCGCATGCCCATAGCGCGTAGCGACCGCGCCGGACAGCATGGCGCCCGTCGCGCGGTCGCGATTGGAGATTTCGAGATCGTGCTTGACCGGCTTTTTGGCTTCGAGAGCGGGCTTCGCCAGCTCGATCAGCTTGTTGTCGATGACTTTTGCGAGGCCATGGTTCTGGCGCTCGCTGTGGTAGACGGCGACGCCTTCTGGCGCCTCTACCTTGTGGAACAGGTTTCCGAAGTCAAGTCCGCGCGCCTTCCAGTGGCCAATGGCCTGCTCTTTGTCGAGCCAATCGGATTGCCCGATCAGCTCGTTGAACGTGCGCATGCCCATCTCGGCCATGATCTCGCGCACTTCCTCCGCGACGAAGAAGAAGAAGTTGATGACGTGCTCGGGCATGCCAGTGAAGCGCTTGCGCAGCTCAGGGTCTTGCGTCGCGACGCCCACCGGGCAGGTGTTGAGATGACACTTGCGCATCATGATGCAGCCGGCCGCGATCAGCGGCGCGGTCGCGAAGCCGAACTCGTCCGCGCCCAGCAGCGCGCCGATCACGACATCGCGGCCGGTGCGGATGCCCCCATCCACCTGGACGGCGATGCGGCCGCGCAGCCGGTTGGCGACGAGCGTCTGATGCGTTTCGGCCAGACCGATCTCCCACGGCGAGCCCGCATGCTTGATCGACGTCAGCGGCGACGCACCTGTTCCGCCCTCGAACCCGGCGATGGTCACGTGATCCGCGCGCGCCTTGGCGACGCCCGCCGCGACAGTTCCCACACCGACCTCAGACACCAGCTTCACCGACACGTCACCGCGCGGATTCACGTTCTTCAGGTCGAAGATGAGCTGCGCCAGGTCCTCGATCGAGTAGATGTCATGGTGCGGCGGCGGCGAGATGAGGCCCACGCCCGGTGTCGAATGACGCACCTTGGCGATCACCTGGTCGACCTTGTGCCCCGGAAGCTGACCGCCCTCGCCGGGCTTGGCGCCCTGGGCCATCTTGATCTGCATCACGTCCGAGTTGACCAGGTACTCGGTTGTCACGCCGAAGCGTCCCGATGCCACTTGCTTGATGGCGGAGCGCATGGAATCGCCGTTTGGCAGCGGCTTGAAGCGATCGGATTCCTCGCCGCCCTCACCTGTATTGGATTTGCCGCCGATGCGGTTCATGGCGATCGCAAGTGTGGTGTGCGCCTCGCGCGAGATGGAGCCGAAGCTCATGGCACCCGTGGCGAAGCGCTTGACGATCTTTACCGCTGGCTCCACCTCGGCGAGCGGCACCGCCTCGCGGTCCATGTCCTCAGCCTTGCGGATGCGGAACAGGCCGCGCAGCGTCATGAGCTGTTCGCTCTGATCGTCGATCTGCCGCGAGTAGTCCCGGAACTTCTGCGGCACGTTGCCCTTCATGGCCTCGGCCGTATCCGTGCCGCGGACCGCATGCTGCAGATCGGCAACGACGTTCGGCCGCCACATATGCGCTTCGCCGCGGATGCGGTAGGCGTATTCCCCGCCCACCTCGAGCGCGCCGTCGAGATATGAGACGTTAGCGAATGCCAGCCGGTGGCGCTCCGCCGTTTCCCTCGCGATCTGGCGCAGGCCGATGCCCTCCACGAGCGTGTGTGTGCCGGTGAAGAACTTGCGCACGAACGACGACTTGAGGCCCACGGCGTCGAAGATCTGCGCGCCGCAATAGGATTGATAGGTGGAGATGCCCATCTTGGACATCACCTTCAGCAGGCCCTTGTCGATCGCCTTGATGTAGCGCTTCTGCGCTTCCTTGACGTCCAGCTTCTCGCCGCTGTCGGGCAGCACCTGCTCGATAGTCTCGAACGCCAGGTAGGGATTGATCGCCTCCGCGCCGTAGCCGGCAAGAGTCGCGAACTGATGCACCTCATGCGCCTCGCCCGTCTCGACAACCAGTCCGACCGATGTTCTCAGTCCTTGCCGGATCAGGTGATGATGGACAGCGCTGGTCGCCAGCAGCGATGGAATCGGAATGCGGTCGGGCCCCGTGCCGCGGTCCGATAGGATGATGATGTTGTACTCCTTGGAGCGGACGGCCTCCTCGGCCTCCGCGCAGATCACATCGACTGCATCACCCATGCCCGCCGCGCCTCGCTCGGACGGGTAGGTGATGTCGATCATGACCGACGAGAAATGATTGTCCTTCACCAGCCCGATCTGGCGGATGCGCTCCAGGTCCTCGTTGGTCAGGATCGGTTGATAGACCTCCAGACGCTTCTGTTTGGATGTGCCTTCGAGATCCAGAATGTTCGGACGCGGACCGATGAACGACACGAGGCTCATGACGAGTTCCTCGCGCGTCGAGTCGATCGGTGGGTTCGTCACCTGTGCGAAATTCTGCTTGAAGTAGGTGTGCAGCAGCTTCGGCTTGTTGGACAAAGCCGAAAGCGGTGTGTCGGTGCCCATGGAGCCGACGGCCTCCTGGCCCGTGTGGGCCATCGGCGCCATGAGGAACTTCAAGCTCTCCTGCGTGTAGCCGAAGGCCTGCTGCAGATCGAGCAGGTTCACGTTGGACTGCTTCTTCCCGACCTTCTTCGACAGCGGCAGATCCGACACCTGGATCTGCGTCCGCTTGAGCCATTGCCCATAGGGATTCCGGCCGGCCAGATCGCGCTTCAATTCGTCGTCCGAAATGATGCGCCCCTCGGCCAGATCGATGAGCAGCATCTTGCCTGGCTGCAGGCGCCACTTTCGCGCGATCTGCTCCTCGGGCACGGGCAGCACGCCCGATTCCGACGACATGATCACCATGCCGTCCTTCGTCACGAGATAGCGCGCCGGCCGCAGGCCGTTGCGGTCGAGCGTGGCGCCGATCTGCCGCCCGTCGGTAAAGGCCATGGCCGCCGGGCCGTCCCATGGCTCCATCAGGCACGCGTGGTACTCGTAGAAGGCTTTGCGCTCGCCATCCATGCTCTCATGGCCGGCCCACGCTTCCGGAATCAGCATCATGGCCGCGTGCGCCAGGCTGTATCCGCCCATCACCAGAAATTCGAGCGCGTTGTCGAAGCACGCCGTGTCGGATTGGCCTTCGTAGGAAATCGGCCACAGCTTGGAGATACTGTCGCCGTACAGCGGCGAGGCGACGGACGCCTGACGCGCCGCCATCCAGTTGTTGTTGCCGCGCAGCGTGTTGATCTCGCCGTTGTGGGCGACCATGCGGTAGGGATGCGCCAGCTTCCACGACGGAAACGTGTTGGTCGAAAAGCGCTGGTGCACGAGCGCCATGGACGACGCGAGGCGCTTGTCCGACAGGTCCTTGTAGTAGGCCTTCACCTGATAAGAGAGGAACATCCCCTTGTAGACCAGCGTCCGGCTCGACAGGCACACGGTGTAGTGCCCGATGTCCTTGCCCTTGTAGGCATCGTAGATGACGTTCGAGACGACCTTGCGGATGAGGTACAGCTTGCGTTCGAACTCATCCGGATCCTTCATCGCCTTCGGCCGGCCGATGAAGAGCTGGCGATGCGCCGGCTCAGTCGCCTTCACCATGGACGACAGCGACGCGTTGTCGACCGGCACGGTGCGCCAGCCGAGGAATTCGAGGCCTTCCTCGCGGATGACCCGCGCCCAGACCCGCTCGCAATGCGCACGAAGCCGCTCGTCCTGCGGCATGAAGATGTGCCCGCACGCATAATGGCCGGGCTTCGGCAGCTTGATCTTTAGCGGCGCGCACTCTTCCTTGAGGAACTCGTGCGGAATCTGAATCAGAATGCCTGCGCCGTCGCCCGAGGTCGGGTCCGCGCCCACCGCGCCGCGATGCTCGAGGTTCTCGAGAATGTAGAGCGCATCCTCGATCAGTTTGTGCGTGCCCTCGCCCTTGAGGCTGGCGATGAAGCCGACGCCGCAGGCGTCGAACTCGCGCAGCGGGTCGAACAATCCCTGTCGTTTTGGAAACATTATGTCTTGGCTGCGGTCCGGCCGATGGGTCAGGGGCAGTTTGATCTCAGACATGATCGCCGTCCTCGGGCTTCACGCGTGGTTTTCCAGACGCCCCGCGCCGGCTCAGCCCGCCTCCACTCGGCGCACCCCGGGCCACCCTGCAGCGGCCCCGTAGAAGGGACAGCCAGGCGGCCTGTCGTGACGTCGTGTGGAGCACTGAGCCACCGGCTCCGGCGCTGGTTATGTGCCTTGCAACAGCGGTGTCTTCCGGTTCGGACACGGCTCTCGTTGCAAGCGCGCAGCGCGTCTTCCAGGCGGTGCTCGTCTACCCTCGTTCGCGAACCCCGTCCGGCGCCTCTTCTGCTATCCCTTGAGGGGGGCAGGAGTGGTCGATGACGGCAGCCGGTCCGCGTAAAGGACAGGATAGCTGACCTATGCCGCGTTGCAACGAAAAATTCGGGCACAGGTCCAGAAAAACTCATTTCTGTCGGAATGTCCGAACACACCGAGTGCCAACGGTTCTTACGGGCGGATGGGTAAGCTTCCTCGCGGGGTGGGATAGCCGTTGCCTGTGCGTCGGGTATCATGGCGCAGGTAACGCGTAACGCATGTCGAACGTCTATATGCAACTAAGTCCGGGGGCCGATCGGGCAGTCGCGCCGACACTAGCGCGCCGCGTGCTTCAAGTGGCGCGCTTCGTCGTTGTCACCATTGGCGGCTTCTTCGTGTTTCTGCTGTTCCTCTACAAGGTTGCCAATCCGCCCGGCTCGATGCTGATGGCGTCCGATGCCCTTTGGGGCAACGAGGTCGAGCACGTTTGGGTGCCCCTGCAGGCGATTTCGCCCAATCTGATCAGGGCGGTCATCGTTTCGGAGGACGGCAAGTTCTGCCGCCATCGGGGCGTCGACTGGGCGGCCATCGGCCACGCCATCGATCAGGCCGGCCTTGATGGTCCGCGCGGCGCCAGCACCATCTCCATGCAGACCGTGAAAAACCTGTTCCTGTGGAATTCCCGCAGCTACGTCCGCAAGGCGCTGGAAATTCCGATGACCTACGCCATGGAGCTGGCTTGGTCCAAGTCGCGCATTCTCGAGATCTATCTCAACATCGCCGAATGGGGGCCAGGGATATACGGCGCCGAGGCCGCGGCACGCTACCACTTCGGCAAGAGCGCGGCCCGTCTCACGGCCGATGAGGCGGCGCGGCTCGCGGCTGCCTTGCCTGATCCTGTCGGCCGCGATGCGGGTAACCCCGGCCACACTACGGCGCGCGTGGCTTCGCGTGTGCGCCGCTGGATGGATGGCAATTCGGCCGTGCGGTGCGTGCTGCCGCCGTCCCGGGACGTCAAAAACCCAAATGTTGGCAGGGCGCCCGCACGGCCCTAACATCCCGCGTGAATGTCAGGAATGGTCGTGCGGCGCCGCGAGACGCCGCCAGGGGAGTGAAATGGCCACGAACGGGTCCGAGGAGAGCTACGACTATGTCATCATCGGTGCGGGGTCGGCCGGCTGCGTGCTCGCCAACCGGCTGAGCGAGGACCACCGCAACACGGTGGCGCTTCTGGAAGCCGGCGGCCGCGATACCAACCCGTGGATTCACATACCCGCGGGTTATTTCCGCACCATGTTCAACCCGGACGTCACCTGGCAGTACGGCGCCGGTCCCGAGCCGCATCTGGACGGACGTATCGTGCCCTGGCCGCGTGGCCGCGTGCTCGGCGGCTCGAGCTCCATCAACGGGCTGCTCTATGTCCGCGGGCAGGCGCGCGACTACGATGTCTGGCGCCAGCTCGGCAACGAGGGCTGGGCCTACAAGGATGTGCTGCCCTACTTCCGGCGTTCCGAGGACCAGGAGCGCGGCAGCGACGAGCTGCACGGCAGCGGAGGACCGCTGGCCGTCACGGACGTGCGCATGCACAATCCGCTGTGCGAGGCCTATATCGCCGCCTCGGCCGAGGCCGGCGTGCCGAAGACGCGCGACTTCAACGGCAAATCGCAGGAAGGCGTCGGCTACTATCAGCTCACCACGCGTGACGGCCGGCGCGCCTCCACGGCCATGGCCTACCTGAAGCCGGCATCGCACCGGCCCAACCTGCACGTCATCACCCACGCGCACGTCGAGGGCATCACGCTGGAGGGCAAGCGCGCCACCGCCGTGCGATGCCGCGTCAACGGCGAGCGGCGCACTCTCAAGGCGGGGCGCGAAGTTTTGCTGGCCGCCGGTGCCATCGGTTCGCCCCAGATCCTGGAATTGTCAGGCATTGGCCGGCCCAGCATCCTGAACAGCGCCGGCGTCACCGTACGCCACGATCTCCCCGGCGTTGGCGAGAACCTGCAGGACCATTATCAGGTCCGCTTCATCTACGAGATGTCCCTCAAGCACAGTCTCAATGACGTCTGGAACAACCCGTGGCTGAAGCTGAAGACGGGAATCGAATACGCATCGCGGCGGCGAGGCATTCTCACCATCGGCGCCGGCGTGGTCGGCCTGTTCGCCAAGACCCGAACCGAGCTGGAGGAGCCCGACATCCAGTTTCATTTCATGCCGCTGTCGGCTGAGCGCCCCGGGCAGGGCATGCACACGTTCTCGGGCGTCACGTCATCCATCTGTGTACTGCGTCCCGAGAGCCGCGGTCATCTGCATATCACGTCGGCCGATCCCGCCGCCCAGCCGGCCATCGTCGCCAACTATTTGGCCGAGGAGGTTGATCGCCAGGCGACGCTCGACGGCATGAAGCTGGCCCGGCGCATCTCCGAGCAACCGGCGTTCAAGCAGCACCTCACGCGCGAGGTGGTGCCGGGGCCGGACATCAAGACCGACGATGAGATGCTGGCGATCGCCAAAGAAAAGGGCGCCACGGTGTTTCACCCCTGCGGTACGTGCAAGATGGGCTCGGACCCGAAGGCCGTGGTGGATCAGCGCCTCCGCGTCCGCGGAATATCCGGGTTGCGCGTCATCGATGCCTCCATCATGCCGAACATGATCTCCGGCAATACCAATGCGCCAACCATCATGATTGCCGAAAAGGCATCCGACATGATCCGTGAGGATGCACGGGCGCGTTGATGTTGGAGTAATTTTCCCCCCTCTCCCCGCATGCGGGGAGAGGGGGCAGATAGGAGACTGCAATGCCCGCCCTCGACTACGAGGCCGAGTACAACAATCGCAGGCGCGTGCCGGAA
The DNA here is from genome assembly GCA_046154585.1 of Hyphomicrobiaceae bacterium. Taxonomy (GTDB): domain Bacteria; phylum Pseudomonadota; class Alphaproteobacteria; order Rhizobiales; family Hyphomicrobiaceae; genus CADEFX01. The sequence continues at coordinate 9,958 of JBJXDX010000168.1, forward strand.
TACCCCGAGATCACCGCGCGGCGGCAGAAGGAATCGGCGGCTTTCCTTTCGCTCGCCAATGCGGAGGCCAATCTCATATACGGCCCCGCGGAACGCCAGCGCTACGATCTGTTTCGTCCCAAGACCGCCTCCGGCAGCTCACCGCTGGTCGTGTTCATCCATGGCGGTTATTGGCAGCGCGGCGAGCGCGAGGACAACATCTTTCTCGCCCGCGAGCTGAACGCACGCGGTATCACCGTGGCACTGCCGTCCTATACGCTGTGTCCGGCCGTCAAAGTTACCGATATCGTCGCCGAGATGCGGCGCTTCCTCAGGGCGGTGTGGGAACGTACCAACGAGCGGCCGGTCGTGGTGGGGCATTCGGCAGGCGGTCATCTGGCAGCCGCCATGCTGGCCACGGATTGGAGCAAGGTCGGTGGCGTGCCTGCGGATTTGGTCCGTTCTGCCTACGCCCTGAGTGGCGTTTTCGATCTCGCTCCACTGATCGGCACCAGCATCAACGATGCGGTCAAGCTGGACGCTGCAAGCGCGCGCGAGATGAGCCCGCTGCTGTGGACCGCCCCGCCGAAGGACCGGACACTCGTTGCGGCGGTCGGCGGCGAGGAGAGCCAGGAGTTTGTTCGCCAGAGCCTTGCCATCACCGGCGCGTGGAGCCGCGCCGGCGTCAAGGCCGAATGCGTGGTTGTGCCAGGGGCAAACCACTTTACCATTGTCGATGAACTGGCCCGTCCGGAAAGCGCTATGCTGGCCCGCATCGTCGGACTTGCATGTCAATGACACCGGCCGGCTGTGGCGGCTGGTCACCACATCTGGAGATGACGACATGAACATCGACACAGGCACGCCCAAGATGATCGCGCGCAAGGAGGGCGGCATCGGTTGGATGACCTTCAACCAGCCCGAGAAGCGCAACGCCGTGTCGTTCGCCATGTGGCAGGCCATCCCCAAGATCATGGCCGATTTCGAGGCCGATCCGGCCGTGCGCGTCATCGTGCTGTCGGGTGCCGGCGACAAGGCCTTCGTGTCGGGTGCCGACATCTCCGAATTCGAGGAGAAGCGCGGCAGCGAGGAAGCGATCGCCACCTACAACGCCGCAAGCGAGGCCGCGAGCGAGGCCATCGCGCATGCCACCAAGCCCACCATCTCGATGATCCGCGGCTTCTGCGTTGGCGGCGGCATGTCCGTGGCGCTGACGACCGATCTGCGCATCTGCACGGACGACTCCATATTCGCCGTGCCGGCCGCGAAGCTGGGGCTCGGATATCGCTTCTCGGGCCTCAAGAAGCTTGTGGAGGTCGTGGGCCCGTCGTTTGCCAAGGAGATCTTTTACACCGCTGGCAAGTTCTCCGCGGAAGATGCGCGCCTCATGGGCCTCGTCAATCGTGTCGTGCCGCCCGCCGAGCTCGAGTCCTACGTGCGCAATTACGCCAGCACGATCGCTGCCAATGCCCCGCTCACGATCAAAGCCGCCAAGATGGCCGCAACCGCGGCGGCCAAGGACGAGACCGCGCGCGACATGGCCGCGATCGACGGTGCGGTCGACACCTGCTTCAAGAGTGCCGACTACATTGAGGGCCGCCGCGCCTTCATGGAGAAGCGCAAGCCGGTGTTCCAGGGCAGGTAGGCGAGCGCCGATCGGCTCTCACGCCACGACGGCCTGTCTGTTGCCGAAGGTCCGCCCCGGCGCGGCCTCGAACAGCGCTTTCGTGTAGTCGTGCTTGGGCGCGGCAAACACGTCGGCTGTGGTGCCGTGCTCGACCACCACGCCGTCCTTCATCACGGCGATGCGATCGCAGATCTGGGCGGCGACGCGTAAGTCATGCGTGATGAACAGCACCGCCAGGTCGAAGCGCTTGCGGACGTCGTCGAGCAGCCGCAGCACCTGCGCCTGCACCGACACGTCGAGCGCCGAGACGGCCTCATCTGCGATCAGCAGCGTCGGCTCCATGGCCAGCGCCCTGGCGATGCAGATGCGCTGGCGCTGGCCACCGGAGAACTGATGCGGGTAGCGGTCGAGCGCATCGGGCGACAGTCCGACCAGCCCCATCAGCGATCGGGCCTTCTCGAGCGCGGCAGCCTCTGTCGCGCCGAAATTCACCGGGCCTTCCACGATGGCCCGACCCACCGTGCGGCGCGGATTGAGTGAGCGGTAGGGATCTTGAAACACGATCTGGATGTTGCGGCGATGCAGACGTAGCGTCCGCTCGGGCAAGTGGGCCACGTCCGTGCTGCCGATCATGATCTGGCCGGCGGACGGTTCGATCAGGCGGGCGATGCAGCGTGCGACCGTCGTCTTGCCGGACCCCGACTCCCCGACGATGCCGAGCGTCTCGCCCTTGCGGATGTCGACCGACACATCCTGCGCGGCCTTGACAATGCGGCCGCCACCCCAGATCGAGCGGCTGCCGTAGACCTTCGATACCCCGCGCGTGGACAGCGCCACTGGTCCGGTCACCGTCGCGCGGCGCGGCGGCACGAGGCTCGGCACAGCCGCAACCAGCATCTGCGTATAGGCCTCGCGCGGATTGGACAGGACCTGCTCGCGCGTGCCCTGCTCGACGATGCGGCCGTACTGCATGACCACGACGCGGTCGGCGATCTCGGAGACAACGCCGAAATCGTGCGTGATGAACAGCACGCCGGTCTGGCGGCGGCCTTGCATTTCCTTGATAAGCTTCAGGATCTGCGCCTGCGTGGTCACGTCCAGTGCCGTCGTCGGCTCGTCGGCGATGATGAGCGCAGGGTCCATGATGAGTGCCGCTGCGATCATGATGCGCTGGCGTTGCCCGCCGGAAAGCTGATGGGGGTAGGCGTCGATCATCAGCTCGGGCTGTGGCAGGTGCACGGAGCGCATGATGTCCAGCACGCGCTCGCGCCGCCCGCGAGCACCGAGGTCTGTATGGATCTCCAGCACCTCGCCGATCTGGTCGCCGACGCGCTGTACCGGATTGAGCGCGGTCATCGGCTCTTGGAAGATCATCGACATGCGCGTGCCGCGCAGTGCACGCATGCGGGCGGGTGTCGCTTCGAGGACATTCTCGCCTTGCAGCAGGATTTCGCCCGACGTCGGTACGAGATCCCTTTTCGGCAGTAGGCCCATGATGGCTTGCGCCGTGACCGATTTGCCGGAGCCGGACTCGCCGACCACGCATACGATCTCGTCGCTGCCCACGTCGAAGGAAACGTCCTCGATGGCGTTGGTGCGGTCGGCGCCAGCCGGCAGCTTCACCGTGAGGGAATGGACGGAGAGGACCTTCGCGCTCACGGGGTTGTCCTCACATCCGCTTGGCGAAGCGGGGATCGAGCGTGTCGCGCAGGCCGTCGCCCATCATGTTGATAGCGAGCACGGTGACGGCGAGGAACACGCCCGGATACAGGATGTTGTGCGGCAGGATGCGGAAGTAGGTGCGCCCCTCGGCCATGATGTTGCCCCAGGTCGGCGTCTCGGGCGGGACGCCGATGCCGAGAAACGACAGGATCGCCTCCACAAGGATGGCTGAGGCGCAGATGAATGTCCCTTGCACGATCAGCGGCGCCATCGTGTTGGGCAGCACATGCCGCATGAGCAGCAGAGGTGTCGGTGTACCCACCGTAATCGCGGCCTCCACGTACGGCTCTTCCCGGATCGACAGCACGACGGAGCGCACAAGCCGCACCACACGCGGCACTTGCGGAATGACGATGGCGACAATGACGGCGAGGAGGCCGGTGCGAAACAACGATACCAGCCCGATGGCAAGCAAGATTTCGGGAATGGCCATCAAGCCGTCCATGACGCGCATGATGATGCTGTCGAGCCAGCGGATGTAACCGGCGATGAGCCCTAGTACGAGGCCGATGCTGATAGCGATGGCGGCGACCGTGACACCGACGAACAGCGACACCCGCGCGCCATACACGACGCGGCTGTAGATGTCGCGGCCGAGGCTGTCCGTGCCGAAGCGGTAAGCGACAGGGATGCGCTTGCCCTCATCGTCGCGGATGGTGGCTTCAAAGCCCGGCGTCTTGTTGCGGACCGACGGATTGATCTCGGCCGGATCGCGTGTACCGAGCAAAGGTGCCAGTAGGCCCATCAAAGCCATGAGGAGGACGAGCGTACCACCGATCATCACGCTCGTGTTGTGGCGAAGCTGGCGCCAGATGCTGCGCTGTGGCGCCACGGCTGGCGGTGCTGTCGTTGCGGTCATCAATACCGAATCCTCGGATCGAACAGCGTGTAGGCCAGATCCACCATCAGGTTGATGAGGACGTAGGCCAGCGAGAACAGCAGAATGACGGCCTGGATGGTGGGATAGTCCCGCGCCAGCACGGCATCGACGGTCAGCAGCCCAAGCCCCGGCAGCGTATAGACGGACTCGGTGACCACGACCCCCCCGATGAGGATCGCGACCGTCAGGCCGATGATGGTCAGGATCGGCACGGCGGCATTGGCGAGCGCATGACGCACGAGGACCTTGATCTCGGTCTGGCCCTTGGCGCGCGCGGTGCGGATATAGTCCTCATTCAGGACTTCGAGCACGCTGGTGCGCGTCATGCGCGCGATAAGCGCCACGAAGACGATAGAAAGCGTAAGAGCGGGTAGGATGAGCCGTTCGAGCCAACCGCCGAAACCGTCAGCCAGACGCTGGTAGCCCTGCACCGGCAGCCAGTTGAGATGGATGGCGAAGACATAGATCAGCACGTACCCGACGACGAACACCGGCACGGAGAAACCGAGCACCGAGAACCCCATGACGATACGATCGATCCACGTGCCATGCGTCTGTGCGGCGAGCACCCCCAACGGCACGGCGATGAGGACGGCAAGAACTATGGTCAGCAGCGACAGCGAAAGCGTCGGCTCCAGCCGTTCGAGAATGAGATCGGCCACCTTTTTCTTGTAGAAGAAGGATTCGCCGAAATCGCCTCGCGCCATCCCGGTGATCCAGATGGCGAACTGCTTGATGATCGGCTGATCGAGGCCGAGCCGCTTGCGGATCTGCTCGATCTGCTCGCTGTTGGCGTAGTCGCCCGCGATGATGGCCGCAGGGTCAGATGGCGTCAGGCGCAGCATCAGGAAAACAAGGATGGCGACGATCGCCATCACCGGAATGGTCGCCAGCAGCCGCCGCAGAATGTAGCCGGTCATGAGCGGGAGCTCATGCTGCTGCATCGAAGTCGTTCAGCCGTCCGTGGTGTCATCTCGCACTCCGCAAATGCCGGTACCAGCCCAGGCACGTCATGCAACGTGCCCGGGCCGGCGCCGATCCGTCGGGTGGCTACTTGACCGAGATATTCCAGAGCACGGGAGCAGGCGCCGGTACGACGCCCTCGACGTTCTTGCGCAGTGCGCCGGGATTGTACCACTGGCCCAAGTGAACGTGGGTCGGATACTCGGCGACGCGCTTCTGCAATGCCGCCACGATCTCCTTCTGCTTGTCGTTATCGAGTGCGCGGGCGAAGTCGTCCCTGAGTTTCTCGATCTGCTCGTCGCACGGCCATCCGAACATGGCCTTGTCGCACGAGGAGTTGAAGAAGCCGGCCATCACGGGATTGAGCAAGTCACCTGCCACCCACGAGGTCAGGAAGGCGTTCCAGCCGCCCGCATCGGGCGCTTCCTTCTTGGAGCGTCGGGCCACCACCGTCTGCCAGTCCATGGACTGCATGTCGACCTTGAATCCGGCGCGCTCCATGAGCGACTTGGCCACCGGTGCGAGGTTGGTCAGTACCTGCAGATCGGTCGAGTGCATCAACACGACAGGCGTGCCATCGTACTTGGCCTCCTGCAGCAACTCGCGCGCCTTCTTGAAATTCGATTCGAGCTTGTCCTCCATGCCGGCTTCCGTGGCGAACGGCATGCCGCAGATGAACATTGCCTTGCAAACTTTGTAGAACTCGGGCTCGCCCACGACGGCCTTCAGGAAGTCTTCCTGATTGAAGGCATAGAAGACGGCCTGCCGGATCTTCGGATTGTCGAACGGCTTGTGCAAGGTGTTGAAGCGGAACGTGAACTGGTTGCCCAACTTGTTCCACGAGAATTGATAGAGGTTGGGATCCTTCTTGATGAGGGGCTGCAGATCGTGCGGCGGAGATTCGATGTAGTCGATCTCGCCGGCAAGCAGCGCATTGACCGCCTGTTGATGATCACGGATCGGGCGCCAAACCACGCGGTCTACGTTTACGACTTTGCCGCCGGTCGTACCAGAAGGCGGCTCGGAGCGCGGTTTGTATTTGGCGAACTTCGCATAGACGATCGAGTCGCCCGGTTTCCACTCATCCTTCATGAAGACGAACGGACCAGACCCGATGAACTCCTCGATCTGCTTGTTGGGATCGGTCTCGGCCACACGTCTCGGCATCATGAAAGGGACGTTGGACGATGGTTTGCCTAGCGCCGACGTCACGAGCCCAGTCGGCTCTTTCACTTTGATGACGATGGTTTTGGCATCGGTGGCTTCCAGGCTCGTTACGAACGACATGAGCTTCTGGCCCATGGAGTCCTTGGCGGACCAGCGTTTGATCGAGGCGACGCAGTCCTCGGCGGTGACGGGCTTGTCGTCATGCCACGTCAAGCCGTCGCGCAAAGTCAAAGTATGCGTGAGCTTGTCCGCGCTCACGTCGTACTTGTCGACCATCTGTGGCTTGATCTCACCCTTGTCGTCCATGCCGAACAGGGTGTCGTAGACCATGTAGCCGTGGTTGCGCGATATGTACGCCGTGGTCCAGATCGGATCCAGAATCTTCAAGTCCGAGTGGGGGACGAAGCGGAGCGTCTTTTGCGCCAGCGCATCGCCGGCGAATAGGGGAATGACAGCAGCAGCGGCCAAAGCGGACAGCGTGCGTCGCATCGTACTCATAAACATTCACCTCCCATTGTGACGGCTGCTGGCTACCGCATGTGACGGTTTTGGCAGCCAGGACCGGTCGCAGGCACCCTGTTGCCCGCCGAAGGTTGAATTAGATGACGGCCCTCGGGGCAAGTCAAACATCCGCAGCATGAAGTTCTCGCAGGGGAGGCTCGACTTTCGGGCAATTTGTTGCCGCAAGTCGGGCGAACGCGGGCCATCGAAGGAACCAAATTTGAAGGTAGGCATTTCCTTGTGGAGGCCAAAAATTGCCTAGGAGCGAGCCCATGTACAAGATGATCTATGCAACGGCCGTGGCAGCTGCCGCTGTTGCCATGTCGGCCATGGGAGCCCAAGCGGTCCCCTTAGCCCCCGCGCCCGCCGCAGACCAGGCTGCCGTGCACAAAACTCAAGGATTTGGGATCTACGTCGGGCCCGGCTACGGCTATTACGGCCCCCGCTATCGCTACGCTGACCCCTACTACTACGACGGGTACGCCCCCTATTACTCCCGATATTACTACGATGGCCCACGGCGCTACTACTACAACCGGTATCGCGGTGACCGTCGGGCGTTCCGCCGTCTCGATCGCCGGGCGCCATAAGCTCAGTTCATGGTGCAGTGACCTGGGCGCGGCCTGACGGCTGCGCCCATTTTTTCATATGACCTCATCGGTCTTGTCGTCGGTCTCTCCGAAGCGCCGGAGGGTGGCCGGCTTAGTTCCGGCATAGAGCTTCTCCAGCCCCGGCGCGATCTTGGCGTTCTCGCGTTCGAACAGCGAGTTGCCGTCGAGATCGCTTTCCACGAGGAAGGGCCCGAAGTTCTCCACGTCCAGCACCCAAATCGCCTGCGCCAGCCCCAACTCCTCCAGCCAGTGGGCGGCGACCACCGTCTTGATGCCACGCCCCAGCAAGGCGCCGGTTCCGTAGCCGACCGTGGTCAGGTAGATGGCCTGGTTCGGCACAAAGCTGTCTTTGTAGATGTTGCTCGTCATTCCGCCTTTGCCGATGATGACGTTGCATCCCGACACCTTGAACCAGCCGTCGAGCCATTTCGCGAACCGGAACGACGCTGTGGCTGTCACTGCACCGACATTGAAGCTGCCGTCGGGATTCACGCTGGCGGCGGGCGAGCAGTGGAAGTTGGCCGTGCCCATCTCCACCGGCGGCACCGGAAGGCCGGTGCCGTCCTCGACAGCGCGCTTGTAGACACCCTCGCGCGCCGTAAAGACCCGGCCGGTGAGATACACGACCGTCCCGATCTCCAACGCGCGCAAATCGGCGGTGGAGGCCGGTAGCGTAAGATGGGCGGTCTTGAGGGCGGACGTCGGCATACCTGCGATCCTTGGGCGACGCTTTCAGCGCTCGAAGACGAAAAAGTCTATCATTTCCGTAACCTGTTCGTGCGGGGATCTGGTGGCCGCATACGTCCGGAGCGTGGCCATTCCGGCCTCGAACTCGGCATCGGCAATGCGCGCCAGGAAGGAATCAGCGCGCAGAGCGAGCTTGTCGGCAAATTCGTGCCAATGGGCAGCCACGCGGTGCATAACGAGCTCATGCGCGCGAATCTTGAAGCCGGCGCCTTCAAACAGGCTTCGGATGAAATCCTTCGACGGCAATGTTTGATCGACGAACCGCTGAGCGCTCGGAAAGAAGCGGCGCTGAGAAAAGTCCGTCCCGGCTGTGCTGTTACGAACGCACAAGCGGCCTCCCAGTCGCAGAACACGCCAGCATTCTTGCGCCGTTTCTGATGGATTTGGGAGGTGATGTAGCACCATCGACATGAACACCATGTCGGCCGACCCATCGCCGAGGGGAAGCGTCCCGCCGTGGAGCCGCTGGAATTCTACCCGCGAGCCGTGGCCCTTGCTCCGGGCGGCCGCGAGCATTCTCTCCGACGGATCGAGACCCAAGGCCTCGGCGTCGAGCCGATCCGACAACGGCTGCGTGAACCGGCCCGTACCGCAGCCGAGATCGACGATGAGGTTTAAGGGCGATGGCGCACACGCAGCCACGAGGTCCAGCCACTGCTGCAGGACCTCGGGCGGATAGCTCCGCGCGGCGTCATAGGTGGCGGCGATGTTGGACTTGTCGTAATCCATCGCCCCTCTCTCGGCTTCGTGGTGGCAATTCAATCGAACGTGATCACACCGCGCGCCACGGAGCCATTGGCCATCAATTGGAAGCCTTCGTTGATTTCATCGAACTTGTAGGTCCGGCTGATGAGGCTGTCGAGGTTGATGCGTTTCTCCATGTCGAGATCGGCGAGAACGCCGAAATCGACGCTCGGCCGCACCGAGCCGTAGTAGGTGCCGGATACCGTCTTCTCGCTGTAGACCATCTGGTAGGGTGTGATCGGTGCCTTGGTCGCGAAGGACGGAATGCCGACGATCACCGCATGTCCAGCCGGCGCCAGCGCGTCGACGATCTGCACGATGGTCCCCTCGGTGCCGATGGCGTCGAAGGCATAGTCGACGCCGAGGCCCGTGATCTCCATCACACGCTCGATCACGTTCTCGCGCTTGCCGTTGATGGTGTGCGTGGCGCCAAACTGCTTGGCGAAATCCAGTTTGTTGTCGAGCAGGTCGCACGCAATGATCTTGCCCGCGCCGGCGAGTTTAGCCCCCTGCACCACGTTGAGGCCCACGCCCCCGCAGCCGATCACCAGAACACTCGAGCCCGCCTCGACGTTGGCATGGCGGATGACCGCGCCCACACCGGTCGCTACGCTGCAGCCGATGATGGCCGCGTGCGTCCACGGCAGATCCTTGCGCACCGGCACGAGCTGCTCGGCCGGACACACGGAATACTCTGTAAAGGTGCCGATGCGCGCCATCTGGTTGATCGGCTCGCCATTCAGCCGCACGCGCGCCGTGCCGTCGTGCATGAGCCAGCGCGGCGTGTCGTTGTGGCCGGTGCACAGCACCGTGCGCCCCTTCGCGCAGTAATTGCAGTGTCCGCAGTGTGGGCGGAACGAGAAGATGACGTGATCGCCCTTCTTCACGTTGCTGACGCCTGCGCCGACCTCGACGACCTCGCCTGCCGCTTCGTGCCCAAGCACCATGGGCAGCGGCAACGGCCAGTCGCCGATCATGATGTGCCAGTCACTCATGCAGATGCCGGCCGCCCGCACTTTCACCCGCGCCTCGCCGGCCTTGGGTCCTTCCTGCTCCAGGTCGAGGATCTGCAGGGGCTTGTTGACTTCCGTTAGAACTGCGGCGCGCATCAAATTTCCTCCGTAGCTAGTCTTTGTGATTATTGTCGGCCAACGAGCCTTCTATTCCGCCGCTTCCACGTTCTGCGGCTTTTCCCACTCCACTGTGGCACGGCGCGAGTAGTCCGTGAACCATTCAGGATCGGTGCGGAATTCGGCACGGCCGTCGGCATGCACTCGCGCCGTGGCGCGCCGCGAGGACAGGCAGAACATGTGCACGCTCATCGGCATGCCGCCCGTGTGGCAGTAGCCGACCTCGATGTGGCAATCGACCACCATGCTGGTGCCCATGAAGCCCATGGCGCCCATGCCGATGCTGTTGCCGAGCGCTTTCAGCTCGTCTTCCAGTGCCGCGATCTTGGGATCGGGATTGCGCGAGCCGACCACGCGCAGGCACGACGCCTGCTTGCCCAGCACGACCGAGGTGTCCTTCGAGCCCCCGAGGCCCACACCGACAATGGCCGGCTGGCACGCCAGCCCGCGCTTGCCGAAGGCGATCAGCGTATCGAGATAGAAGCGCTTGATGCCGTCGATGCCGTCGCCCGGAAACAGCATGCGATAATCGGATCCGAACAGGCCACCCTTGTGCACGGTGGTGAGCTCCACCCAATCCGCCGCGGGGTGAAACGCATATTCGATCTCGGGCGCGCCAATGCCACAGTTGTTGTTGTGGTCCGTGCGCCAGAGCGGATGCACGCGATTGGGGCGCAAGGGGACGTTCTGCGTGGCGTTGGCGGTAGCGCGCCGCAGGGCGGCCTCGAGGGCCACCGGCCCGCCGTCGATGCGCGCCTCATTGCCGAACTTCACATACCAGCGCGGCACACCCGTATCACCGCACATGGCGCGGCGATCTTCCTTGGCCGCGTCGTAATTCTCCAGCATCGCCTGAATGACGAACGCGGAGAGGTCGCCCTTCTCCGTATCGGCACATCGCCGCAATCCGGCAAGATAGTCGTCCGGGATCTCGATGGCCGCCTTGGCCATGAGCTGCTCGGCGGTGCGCTGAAGGGATGCGAGAGGGATCATGCTGGGTTGCCTCTAGGCCACAAAAGTCAGTCGCGCCTGATCGCCCCCTATTTTAGGGACCCGGCGCGCCCAAGTCACGGAATGCCGTTACGGCCGTGCCGCATGAATCCCCGACGTCCGCTCAGCCGTTCATAGTAGGCGGCTACGGCCGGAAAGCTCGGTCGCGGCTCGATCGGCGTCATAATCCATCGATTGACGGACAGGCCGGTCGGAATGTCCGCCAGCGTGAAAGCGGGGCCGGCTATGAAACCGCCGGTGCGGGACAATTGCTCGTCCACGATCGCGACGGTCCTAGACCAGTCAAGCACAGACGCCTCGATGTCCGCCACGTTCGCGTGGGCAGGGCTCTTGCGAACCAGAGCCTGGAAAGCGTAGCGCCAGGACGTGTTGAACTCGGTCGCCTGCCAATCGATCCATTGGTCGATCTGAGCCCGCGCACGCGCCTCCACCGGATAAAGGGTCGCCGCCGAGCTTTTGTTGGCAAGGTATCGAATGATCGTGTTCGATTCCCACAACACGAAGTCGCCATCGACAATCACGGGCACTAGCCCGTTGGGATTGAGCGCCCGAAACTCGGCTGTATCTGTAGTGGACTCCTCCAGCGCAAAGGGCTGTCCAATCTCGTCGCACATCCACAAAACCTTGCGCACATTGATTGAAGATGCCTTGCCGAGGACTCGCAGCATCAGTTGAACTTTGCCTCACTCCGCCAGGTCTTTGAGCGCGCTCTGACACGCGATCGCCCGCGCACCGCAAGGGCCGCTCGCCTCCAGTTGAAGAACCGCGGCACGCGCTGGCAATAGCGTTTGTAAGGTGCCCCGTATGTAGCTTCGAGCCACGGCTCCTCCGCCAATACCATGAGCACATAGACCGATATCATGACCCCGCAAAGCACGTACGTCGGCCCGTTGTCGGCGGCAATGGCGAGGCACCCGTAGACCACGACCAGCATTGCGTTCTGCGGATTGCGCGTCCACCGATAGATTCCGCGTGTTATCAGCCCGTCCTGCGCACCGTAGCTGTTGTCCCGACCCAGCACCCGGAATGAATAGATGAACAGCGCGAGGGACGCCGCCAGAAGAAGGCCCGCCATGATCCGCAGCCAAACCGGAAGTCCGAGATAGGTCGTGCGGTCCGTGAGCGCCATGGCGAAGCACAACACGTTGAGGCCGCGGAACAGCGGCCAGAAGGCATAGCTCTGCCAGCTGCCTTCCCCCGGCGTCGGCCAGATGCGAAGCCGTGAAAAAATTAGAGTAAGGACGAGGAGGCAAAGCAGGACTGCCGCAACGGCGGCGCCAAGCCAGAATGCGATGCTGGCCGCGGTGCTCATTCCGCAGCATCTTTGCTTGTCAGCAGGCTTTCCCCCGGCTTCACGATCGTGAACTGCACCGGCTCCTCGGAGATCTGCAACTTGCCGTCGCGCTCCCGCGCGACCGTAAACGTAGATGTGGGGAGGTCACCCTCGCCCGGAAAGTCCGTGCGGAAATGCGCTCCGCGGGAGTTCGTGCGCCGCAGCGCGGCGGCCGTAATGACCTTGGACATAACGATGAGGTTCTTAAGGTTGAGCCAATCGTGCCAGGTGAGATTGAATGCGCGATCGGTATCGGCAATACCTGTCGTATTAAGTTCGGTATCGATGGCATCGAGCTGCGCCAGCCCGCGCGTCAAGCTGTCGGCCGAACGGACAATGCCGACGTCGTCCCACATGAGATCGAGCAGCCGTTCGCGCAGGCCGTTCACATCGCCCGTCTTCTGACGGAATGGATGGGTCGCCGCTGCCATGCCGGCCTCGATGGCTCCCTCATCAGGCGTGCGATGATCCGGATTGTTTTTGATCCAGCCTGGCATGACATCGCCTGCGATGCCGCCGAATACCGTGGAATTGGCTACGCCGTTGCCGCCGAGCCGGTTGGCGCCATGCATGCCCCCCGCATCCTCCCCGGCGACGAACAAGCCCGGCCGTTCCGTTGAGGTATTAACTGAGCACACAACGCCGCCCATCAGGTAGTGCGCCGTCGGCACCACCTCCACGAGCCCGCCCGCCAGATCGAAGCCGCAATCGGCGCAGCGCTCCACCATACCCTTGAACTGCTTGCGGACCTTTTCAGGTCCCAGGTGCCCCATGCTGATGTAAAGACCGCCTTCCTTGGTCGTGCGGCCGGTACGCATCTCCTCGAACATGGCGCGCGAGACGATGTCGCGCGTCGCCCGCTCGCCGCGCGGGTCGTAGGCGAACATGAAGCGCTCGTGGCTGCCGTTGAGCAGATATCCGCCCGCACCGCGCAATCCTTCCTCGATGATGGTGCCGGTCATGCGCGTGTGTCGGCCCGCCAGCACGCCGGTTGGGTGGAATTGGACCATTTCCATGTCGCGCAGGGGCAGGCCGAGACGCAGCGCCATGGCGAGACCGTCCATGCTCTTGTCGCCGGACGGTGTGTGGTAACGATACATCGTCGGGCCGCCGCCGGTCGCCAGCAGAACCGCCTTGGCCTGAACAAAGCGAAACGCCCCAGTGCGGACGTCGATCATCAGCGCGCCGGCGAGCGATTGCCCATCCTTGGCCGGGATCAACTCGACAGCGCGATGCTCCTCGAGCCGCCGTATGCCCGGCCGCGCCCACACCTGCTCCATCAGCCGGTTGATGATCTCGATGCCCGTCAGATCGCCCTTGTGCACGGTGCGGTCGAAGGTTTGTCCGGCGAAGGCCTTGCCGTGCAGGCTGCCGTCCGGGTTGCGGTCGAAAAAACACCCGACCTCGTTCTCAAGCTCGCGCACGCGCTCGACAGCAGTCTCGACCAGCGTCCAGGCGAGCTGCTGGTTCGGCAGCCATTTGCCGCCCTCGATGGTGTCCATGAAGTGGCGCTCGACGGAGTCACCCGGGATCAGCGAGACGTTATAGCCGCCCTGCACCATGCGCGTGCAGCCGGACTTGCCGAGCAGACCCTTGCTGGCGATCGTGATGTTGAGATCAGAGTCAGCCTGCAGCGCATGCAGGGCCGCGAACAGCCCCGCGCCGCCCGTTCCCAGGATCAGAATGTCAGTCTGCAGGCGTTCCAGCATCAGGTCGTTCCTGCGGCGTCATGTGCCGATGAGAAAAACGATGGCTACCACCGCAGCAACCGCCGCTACGCCGAGAGCCATCTGCTTCTGTTGCGGCCGCCAGGAGAGATTTTCGACGATTAGCACCCGCAGCCCGCCCAAGAGATGCACGGCAAGGGTGAACAGCAGGGCTGTCTCGGCGAGCTTCACGATGGGATTTTGCGTCCACGCAATAAATCCCTCGAACCGGGCTTCTCCGTCGATTGCCAGCCCGAGTGCCAGAAAATGCAACGGCAGGAAGATGGCGAGCAGTACGCCTGACACCCTGTGGACCTGAGCGAAAATCCACAACGTGTCCCAGCGATAGGCGGCATTGTGCGGTCCGGTCATGGCGCCACCACCGCAATGACGGCACGCGTGCCGAGGACAGCCAGCGCAATGCTCGTTCCCCACATGATCGCGTCGGCAGCGGCCGGACGCAATCCGCCCCACTCGATGGCCACTGTCCTGACCCCAATGCCCGCATGGATCGCCGCCGCCAGAACGAACGTGCCGTAGTAGAGCGCCCACGCGATGCTGCCGCGCGTGCGGCCGAGAATCTCGGCGGCCGACAGGCCTCGTCGCGTCGCGTAAAAGATGACGGCAACGTGGATGATGATGAGCGGCACCATCAGCATGGCGGTCGCACGTTGCAGGATGTAGAGCCGCACGTTCATGGCGCGATCCCCTTAAGGAATGTCATGCCCGGTAGTCATCACCCTAGCTCTCCCCTGATGTACGCCTGCATCGTGCGCCGCTTGAGCCCGGCAATGGATGCCGTGGGATTGAGATGAGCCGGGCAGAGCTGCTCGCAGCTCTGATGCGAGTGGCAGTTGTGGCACCCGCCGTCGGCGGCGACGGCCGCCAAACGCGAGCGGTTGCCGGCGTCGCGGATGTCGTTGACGAGCGTCCAAGCACGATTGAGTGCGGCCGGGCCCATGTAGGCGTCGTTCCAGCGCACCGTATCGCACGCCGCGTAGCAGACGCCACAGTTGATGCACTCGATGGCAGCGTCGGCGGCACGGCGCTCCGCGCTCTGGGGGCTGACAACGGCGAGTGGATCGGCGCGCGTCTGCGAAGGGGCAAAGCGGCCCTCGGCGCGCTGCCACTTCTCGAAGAAAGGCGCCATGTCGGCCGCCAGGTCCTTGATGATCGGGAGGTTGGCAAGCGGGCCGATCTCGAGCTTGCCGTCGGCAACCACTTTGGAAACGTGTGTGCGGCAGGTCCAGCGCGGACGTCCGTTTACCGTCATGGCGCACGAGCCGCACACGCCCACACGGCAGGCGAACCGGTAGGACAGCGTCGGGTCGGAGTGACGCTGCACCCATGTGACGATATCGAGCACGGTCTGGCTTTGCCGCAGTGGCACAGTGAACGTCTCGTAGCGGCCGTCTTCACGTCCGCGCCAGACTGAGACCTCGATGGTGTCGGCGGGGTCTGCCGTCATCGCACCGTGACCTGCACCTTGTGCACCGCGTTGTTACCGAAGCCGCCCCGGTCGAACGCTGCGCTCAGAGGCTGTGTCTGTCCGTTGATATCCGTCGCCCGGCAGGCGAGTTCGTGCTCGCCGCGCGTCGCGCGCCAATCGAAGCACCAGCCACGCCAGACGTATGTGCCCGCTGGCGGATCGAGCTTGGCTTCCGACCACATACCGTTGACGCCGAACTCGACCTTGGCAATCGGTGTGGCATTGCCGGACCATGCACGGCCATGCACGGTCACCTGCCCGGCATCGACGAGGCGCGCCTGACTGTACCAGTCCGGAACCCCCGGCGGCACCATCAGCGATTTGACGCGGATATGCGTCACCGGCACGCCCGGCTCCCCAGCGTTCGTTCTATAAATATAGGACTGCACCTGCTCATAGCCGTCGTAGGGCACGGTCAGCGCCTCAATGCGGTTGAGCCATTTGACGCTCGCCATGCCGTACCAGCCAGGCACGATGAGACGAAGCGGAAAGCCGTGCTGCGGCAGCAACGGTTGCCCGTTCATGGCGTACACCAGCAGCACATCCTCCTGCACGGCAAGCTCAGGCGTCAGGCTCCGGCCATAGTTGTGCTCGTGGCCCCTATCGAAGCCGCGATCCGCACCCGTGAAAGATATGTCGACCACGTCGGCAGCCAGACCCGCACGCTCGAGGACACCCTTGAGCGGAGTCCCTGTCCATTCCGAGGTGCCGACGGCCGTGTGCAGCCACGGCATGCTCGGCCAGCGCGGCGCAATGTGGGCCCGTCCGCTGCCGGCACATTCCAGAGTGACGCGCAACGTCTTCTGCGGCAGGCGCCGGATCTCGTCGAGCGTCAGCGTCAAAGGGGTCGCCACCCTGCCGCCGATTTCGAGCCGCCACGCCTCGACATCAGGCACGTATGGCACATCGAAATGATTAAGGAGGTAATGCAACCCGGCCGGCGTCACATCATGGCGCAGCATTTCGAGTAACGCACCGTGATTGCGGTTGGCGAGATAGACTTCCTCGCGCGCAAACAGGTCGTCGGTATGCGTGCGCGGTGCGGGATCGAAGAAGGGGTTGTGCGGCAACGGCTGTGCTTCCGATCGATGGATCTGGGCTCTGCGGATCGTCGAACGCCGTATCGGTAGCAAAGCGGGAGGCTGCCAACAAGGCGATGCTGAGGCGCCTGCATGGCTCAGGCCCTCTCGGCGGTTCCACAGCTTTCGCGTGCAGCCGCCCTACCCCACCAGGCGCGAATCTGATCTGGCATCGGATGGACTACGGTGCCGGGCAGGGGCTGATCTCATGGCGAATTTCACCACGCACATCGGCGTCGGCACGATCGTCAGTGGCGGCTTGGCCACGCTGACGCTGGCCGCCAACGTCATCGCCCCCGAAAATCTCATTGCCGTCACGATGGCGGGGGTGCTGGGGAGCGTTCTGCCGGACATCGACCTGAAGGATTCGCGCCCGAGCCGCGCTCTGTTTTCCGGGCTGGCCGTCTTCTTCTCCTTCGTGGTGCTGTTTACGTTCGCCCACCGGTTCTCCGTGGCTGAGCTGTGGATCTTGTGGCTCGGCACGCTGTTGGGCGTCCGATACCTCGTACACGCGATCTTCCATCGCATGTCCTATCACCGCGGCATCTATCACTCGATCCTTGCGGCTCTGTTCTTCGCCTTCTTCACGGCGGTCGTCTACAAGCATCTGCTCGGGCGGCACGAAGGTGTCGCTTGGCTGGCCGCCGCCTTCATGTTCGTCGGCTACATGGTGCATCTGACGCTCGATGAGATCTACAGCGTCGATGTGATGGATACGCGTGTCAAGGCCTCCTTCGGGACTGCTATCAAGTTTCTCGACAAGAAGCATCCGGGCCATTCGGCAGCGATGGCAATTGCGGCTGTTGCGGCCTTCATGCTCACCCCGTCGACCGCGACATTTGTCGACGGTATGCGCTCACGCGAGGTGTGGGCGGGGCTGCACCAGCGCTTGCTTCCCAAGGACCGTTGGTTCGGCGTCGTGAGTTGGCCGGGCCGCATGGTGGCGCACGACAGCCCCATCGGCACGGGTCAAGCCGAAACGAAGGGTGAGAGCGCGCCGGCATCGGAACTTTCGACTGGCTCCATCACCCGGCAGCCCACAGGGACGCAGTAGTTTCGGCCGAGATGATCAGGCGCCTTTTCCGGCGCCGGCGTTCGCTCTCAGGCCAGCTAGATAGTGCGTCACGAGGTCGGCGACGAACGGACCGGCAGCTTCTGTTGTGATGTTGGACAGCTTGTTCGCTGTGGACAGAGATGTAATGCCGTGCACGCCAGCCCAAAGCACGCGCGCCGCTCGCTTGCGGCTCGCGTCGGCGCCCGGAGCAAAGTGCGGCTCCAATGCGGTCTCGACGCGCGTCATTAGCAACTCGAGCTTTTGCTGATACCAGGCCGGCGTATCGGTTCCGCCCGGCATGTAGTGCTCGAACAGCAGATTCCAGAGCTTTGGCCGTTCGTGCGTGAAAGCGAGGTACGCCTGCGCCAGCTCCCGCGCTTGATCCTGCGGGGCGCTTTGGGTGAGCGCGCCTGCGAGACGTGCGTCGAGTTCATCGAGTACGCGCGCTTCGACGTGCAAGACGACGTCGTCGAGGTTCTCGAACATATTGTAGATCGTGCCGGGCGAGTAGCCGATGCGGCGCGCGATTTCGCGGGCCGATAGGCCGGCCAGACCGTTACTTTCGATGATGGCCTGCGCAGCATCCAGAATGAGCTGGCGCAACTGGTCCGGTGTGTGTGTCGAGCGCCGGCCCATGATCCCTCGAGGGGCGATGAACAATCTTCAGTACAATACCATATGGGGCTTTTGTGTGCACCTGCAACGTATGCTCAGGGCTACATCGTCGCGCCAGTGACGCAATGAATCGGCAGGAGGTGAACGCAGGCTCCGTTGCGTGGCCTCAGATAAAACTTCTCTTCCATCGTAAACGCTTCGCTGATGAAGTAGCTGAAGATCAAGGGCGTGTAGTTATAGAACGCGCGTCCGACGATCGTGCTTTCACCTGCCACCAGAAGGCCTTGCGGCATGCCGAACGGTGCTGGGGAATTCCGGGTATATGGTGTGCCACCGCGGTTGTTGCGCGACCAGTCGACCACATAGTTGAGCGCGCCCGGATTGCCGGGAACAGCCTGCGCCTTGACGCTGACGACTTCGACGGTCAGGGCGCTGAGGTCATACGGTGCAATGAGCTGCCCGACGATGGACATGTCGCGGTCAACTTGGGCCGTGGTCACGCCCTCAGACGGCGCGCGCGCGACAAGGTCGGCAATTGCACTGGCGGCCTGCGTGACTCGGCGATCGACGGTGATGGCCTGGCTGAACTCGACCGAGCCGACGAACATCATAAACATCAGCGGTGCGATCATCGCAAATTCCAGTGCGGCCGCACCTTGGGCGTTGCTGATCAACCTGCGCAACAGACGCATCAGGCTGCCCTTGGTCGACTTCTTTGCGGAATGGGGCACTTGCGTACTCTCCAGTGTTTCGTGGCGCGGTCCGTACGTCAATCCGGATATGGTTCGGTTCGGAAGGCTGTCGCGGCCTGGATGAGGCGCGATCCGCCGTTCATGTCACCGAGCCTGATGAAGGGGATCTTGTTGGCGAACTCCCATTCGAAGCACAGCGTGACCAGCACAACCTGATTGGCGGCGCCCGGTGAGTACGTCGTAAGATTAGCGAGCGAGCCGTTGCTGAGGCATTCGGCGCGCGAGACCACCGGCGTCATATCGGCTTCTGCAAAGCTGCGCACATTGACGAGCAGCTTGTTTTGGCAGTCGACGAAACCCGGAATGAAGCTGCACACCGTGTTCTTGAATTGCACGTCGGTCATGCCGGCCTTCTGGGCCTGGCCGGTACGGATGAGGCGCGAAGCCTGCTCCAAGCCGTTTTCCAGCGTGAACGTCGTGAAAAAGTACAGACCGATGCCTATGATTCCGTAGAGGAACAGAAGGAACGGCATACCGACGATGGCGAACTCGACTGCAGTCGCACCCGATCGGTCTGTGCGCCAGCGCGATATCAATCGCGCCACACGGTAGTTCTTGGCTGTCAACGCGATACTCATGCCCATCCGCTCACGTATGTCGCAGCGATAAGGCCAATTTGAACTTAAATGCGTGAATGAAGTGTTGATAAGAGCCGACGCAACTCGGCCCTGGTAAAGGTAGCGTTAAGTTCTACCCACAGCCTGTCGGACTATTGATTCTGCGCGGCCTGGCTTTGATCGGCCTGCCCTTCGGAGAACCTGATCTTACGCTCAGAAGCCCGCACAACGCCGTCGAAGTAGGTCTGGTCGTCGCCTACGACAAGCGACGGATTGCATTGCGGCGTGCAGTTATAGGATTCCCTCTTACTGCCCTTTTGCAGGTTGACCACGCGGACTTCATCGCGCACGACGATGACCCGTGCCTCATGGATGACCTTGCGCTCAGAATCGAGGGCGATGACATTCGTGATGCCGAAACTCTTGCCCGTCACCACCAGCAGTTCCGTGGATTGGATGGAGACATCGGCAATCGTAGGGTTGCCGATGATAAATTCGGAGACTTTGCTCGGCATACGCAGGATCTGGGACTGGTCGTATTTGACGATCAGGTCATCGGCGGCCGCAGCAGGTGCCACACCGGTCGTTGCGAATGCGCAAGCGATAACAACGCTGATAGCTGCTTTTGCCGCAATTGAGCGGCCGATGGATGTAACACACATGTCGATGTGATCCCCTGCACGCGAGTCAGCCTGATTAGGCCAGGAAATGGTGAATGAATGGCAAACGCGCAAATGCCGGGGGCGAATTTGTTAATAGAGCCCGGACGGTGACCGCGGTTGGAACCCTCTATTACTTGAAATCAATCACGCTCGGCAGATTGGCAGATTGATGCCTGTGACCTGCAAATTCGAACTCGTGCAATTTAAACGGCCATTAATGGACAGTCGCGTATGAATTGAATGTTGCGCAATCAGGTGTCGCGGCGCTCGGGCGCGGAGATCCAACAATGAAGATACTGGTCAGATTTGCCGCCTGCGAGGCCGGAGCCACGGCCATCGAATATTCTTTGATCGCAGCTCTTATCGCCGTCGGCATCGTCAGTGCTGTTCAGGGCGTTGGCAATGAGGTCAAGGTTCCGTTCGAGGAAGCTGAGGCGGGGCTCAAGAAGCGTCATTGAGCGGTTTTGCGTCTCGCGCAGCTTACGCTCGCCACTTTTTCAGGAATCAAGGCGATTGGGCTGCATAAATTTTCATAACTCGAGTAATATATTATTATTCATATCTCTTCTTAATTATCCAACATTCAACAAAATTCTCCGTATTAACTCGATCTTCAAATTCTGGCTCTAGGTTGGCCCCTGGTTCAAGGCTGTCACATCCATACGGCGGCCGGACCTGGGACATCGGGTCCCTGTGCATAGGGTAGAGTTGGGAGAGTATCCAGATGAAGACAGTCATGAATTTTCTGAAGGACGAGTCGGGCGCTACGGCCATCGAGTACGGCCTGATCGCCGCTCTCATCGGCGTTGTGATCATCACCGTCGTGACGAACGTCGGCACCGAGATCAAGGGCACCTTCCAGGACGTCGAGACCGGCCTGAAGAAGCGCGTCTAATCCTGATGGCCGCGCTTGCCGCGGCCACAGTCGGGATTTCATCCGCCTGGCTTCCTCGGAAGCCGGGCGGTGTTTTATTGGCCTCCGCCCGCAGTATCAGTTAACGCAACCTTCAGCCGCTCGGTTTATGCTACGGCCTGTTGTCAAAACGGTCGGCTTGGCTTGGTAGGAGACCCTATCGTGTTCCAATACGTGCTCCTGCTGACGTTTCCCGCAATCATGGCGTTTGCAGGCTCGATCGATCTTTTGACCATGACGATTCCTAATCGCGTTTCGCTCGCACTGGTCGCAACATTTCCCTTGGCCGCAGCATTTATTGGGATGGAGTGGACGACATTCGCCAGCCACCTCGGCGCTGGCGCGCTCATGCTTGTCGTTGGTATCGGCATGTTTGCGCGCGGCTGGCTCGGCGGGGGTGACGCGAAGCTGCTGGCCGCGGCTGCATTGTGGTTCGGCTTCGAGCATCTTGCCGGCTACCTTCTGCTTGTCGCAATCGCCGGGGGTGCCCTGTCCCTGCTCGTTCTTTCGTATCGCAATTGGGTGCCGCCGGCCTGGATGCTCGGTCAGGCCTGGGCCATGCGGCTGCACGACAGGAAAGTTGGCATTCCCTACGGGATCGCACTCGCCGCAGCGGCCCTGTGGATCTATCCCTCGACCCCCTGGTTCGCAGGTTTTGCGGCCTGAACGTTGTATTTCGGTCGGCCTTCTGGCGATGAGCTTTCTCGGCCACGACCGTGTGTTCCCGAAACGATCATTAACCGCGTGTTGACGATTCTCGGACACAGTCCGTTCGCATCGGAATTGCGTCGATAGGTCGGAAGGACCAGTGGCGATGAGGCGGGCACAGATAATCGGGATCGCCGTTGCCGGGGTGTGTGGGCTGGCTTCATTCTTCTTGATGAAGAGCATCGTCAACAAGCCCCGCGAGGTCCAAAGGGAGATTCACACCGCAGCAGCCGAGGTGCTGGTTGCCAGGTCTGACATCCCGCTGGGTACAGTGACGACAGACGCAAGCTTCCGCTGGCAGGTTTGGCCGGAGGAGGCGGTGCCGTCAGGCGCTGTTACCCGACGCGGTGGCGATGGTAGCGCCGCAAAGGAGTTGGCAGGCGGCATCGCGCGCGCGCCGATTCTGGCTGGTGAGCCGATAACGCGCATAAAGCTGGTGAAGGCCGGCGAGGGGGGCGTTCTGGCGTCCATCCTGCCGCAGGGCATGCGGGCAGTCTCGACCAAGATCACCGACGACACGGCGGTCGGCAAAATGATCCTGCCGAACGACCACGTGGACGTCATCCTGATCCGCCGTCAGAAGGGAAAGTCCGGCGATGAGCATGTCAGCGACACGCTGTTTAGAAACGTCCGGGTTCTGGCGATCGGACAGCAGCTCGAGGCCAAAGAGGGCAAGAAGGGCGCAGACGGTACGACTGCCACGCTGGAGCTCGATCCAGTACAGGCCGAAACGCTCGCGCTCTCCAAGAGCCAAGGTGAGATCAGCCTTGCTCTGAGGAGTATTGCCGACTTCAGCCGCGACGGTAGTGATCCCGTCAAAAGTGCGAAAGGCAAGGACGTACCGCGCAGCGATGGCATGCGCATCATCAAGTACGGCGTCCGTTCGCGTGCTACCGGCCTGAATTAATTCGGCATTTCGTTTCTGTGCGTCTGTGTTGCGTCTGCGTGCACCTGTGTCGGTCGCTCGTCAGAAGGCTTCATTGCTCATGCGGAATTTTTTGAATATGGCCGGGGCTGCGGTGCTCGCCGCTTTCGCGTCCCTGGCGGCGAGCTCCATATCGCAGGCGGCCGATCCGGACGGTCCCGTCGGGCGGGCCGCCAAACGCGGCGACGTTCGCTTCAGCGCGCCTGTCGCGTTCAATCCGGACCATCAGTCGACCATGAAGATCAGGGAGAGTGACGGACTCCCTGTGCACAAGGGCATCAAGCTCGGCCGCAACAAGTCCACCCTCGTCGAAATGCCGCGCGAATTGCGCGATGTAATCGTATCCAATCCCGAGATCATGGACGCCGTCGTTCAGAGTTCCAACCGGGTCTATCTGATCGGCAAGAAGGTCGGCCAATCGAACGCCTTCTTCTTTGACGTCAATGGAAAGCAGATCGCTACGCTTGAGGTTGCGGTCGATCACGACACCAGCGTGTTGGAGTCGCTGTTCACGCGGCTCATTCCAGGCTCGAACATTCGCGCCGAGGTGCTGAACGACACGGTCATCCTGACTGGAACGGTGCGGTCTCCGGCTGATGCGGCACGGGCGTCATCCCTGGCCTCGCGGTTCATTGTGTCGCCAACCCCTGAAGCCGACGTGCGCCAGAAGGACAAGGTGATCAACATGATCGCCATCGAGGGCGAGGAGCAGGTGATGCTGCAGGTCGTCGTGGCCGAGATGCAGCGCTCGCTCCTCAAGCAGTTCGGCATCAACATCGGCGCCGAGATCAACATCGGCAACTTTGCCACCGGCTTCATGACCGCCAACGGTTTGCCCCTGACATCTGCGGCTGGTCTGGCCCGAATGGGACATGTTGGATCAGACACTACCGTGCCGATCGGCCAGGGTTGTGTCGCCGCATTGGACGAGGTGGCAAATCTCGCGAATGTCGTTGGCAACTCCGGCTTCAACAATCACTGGAGATCAGGAAACAACTGCTCGACTCAGGTGCTGAGAGCGCTCGAGCGCGATGGCTTGGTGCGCACGCTGGCTGAACCCAATCTGACCGCGATTTCAGGCGAGACCGCGCGGTTCCTGGCCGGCGGCGAATACCCCATCCCCGTCGTCGACAGCGTCGGCAAGCTTTCGGTTACCTTCAAGGAGTTTGGCATTGGCGTCACCTTCACGCCGGTGGTGATGTCGGAAGGCCGCATCAACCTGAAGATCGAAACCGAGGTCTCGGAGCTGACGGACGCCGGCGCGGTGGTGCTGTCTGGCATCTCGATACCCGCGCTCAAGAAGCGCAAGGCCAACTCGACGGTTGAGATGCCTTCGGGCGGAACGCTGGCCATGGCCGGCCTGCTGTCCGACGACACGCGCAAGAACATCGATGGTTTTCCTGGTCTCAAGGATGTGCCGATGCTCGGGACGCTGTTTCGCAGCCAGGACTACATCAAGCGCGAGACTGAACTCGTGGTGCTCGTGACGCCATACATGGTTCGCCCAACGGCGAGGAAGCAATTTGCACGCCCCGACGATGGCTTCGCGCCAGCCTCCGATCTAAAGAGCAATCTGCTCGGGCACATGAACCGTGTTTACGGCAAGGGCGGGCCATTGCCGGTCGATGGCGGCCTGAAGGGCGACGTCGGTTTCATCGTCGAATAGCGGGCAGAAAGAGATCGCCATGGCAGCGCAGGAAAGCATGAAGATGAGATACCTCGCCCAGCTGCGGCCGACGACGGCCCGTCTCGCGGCCATGTCGGTCATCGCGCTTTCAATCACCGCGTGCAGACTTGGCGATGAGCCCGGCGCTCACGTCGCGGGCTGGACGGCCGTTGATGCCCGCCAGCGGCACCCGATCATCGTATCCGAGCAGCCGGCCAATCTGTCAGTGCGTGTGGCGCGCGGATCGATGGGGTTGACGCCACAACAGCGTGCACAGGTAGCCGACTTCATCAACCGTTACAGCGCGCGGGATGCCGGCAACGGCCGGATCGTGGTCGCCGTTCCGAGCGGGTCGGCCAATGAGGTCGCCGCCATGCACGCCGTCGCAGACCTGCGCCACATCGTGCGGGACTTCGGCATCTCTGATGCAAACCTCTCGATCCAGCCCTATCGCGCTGGCGGCGACGCGCCGTTGCGCATCGGTTACGCACGGTTCGTGGCCGAGGCACCCGAATGCGGCGACTGGTCCACTAACCTCGCAGAAGATCCCCGCAACGTACCGTATCCAAATTTCGGTTGCGCAACTCAGCGCAATCTCGCTGTGCAGGTCTCGAATCCGGCCGACCTTCTCGGTCCGCGCACCATGCAGCCCAGTTCGACGGAGCGCCGTGACGTTGTCTGGGAGAAGTTCGTCAAAGGCGATTCGACAGTGGCTAAGAAGGACGCCGACGAAAAAGTCCAAGTCAAGAACGCCCAGTAACGCGAGGCACAATGAACAAGCAAGCGCAGTCAATTGCGGCGGATGCCCCCGATAGCGGCCGGGATCTCGCGTCTGTAGAGGCGGTTCCGGGCGCTGAGGCCGAGCGCCGGCATGATCGTGCGCGTCCCATCCCGCGCATCTCGATCCAGGCCTTCTGCGAGAGTGGGGACACGGCCGAGGCTCTACAGGTGGCCGCAGAGGATCGCCGCTTGTCGAAAGCCCACGTCAGCATCCACATGGGTGGCGCACAGGCCGCGGTAGCCCACTATCAGGCGAGCCCCACCCCCAACCTCATCATCATGGAATCGGAGCTGGCCCGGCAGGAAATGCTCGCGGAGCTCGATGCACTCGCAGCGACCTGCGATGCAGGTACCAAAGTCTTCGTCATTGGTCATGTCAATGACGTCGTTCTGTATCGGGAACTGCTCAAGCGGGGCGTGAGTGAATACCTCATCGCTCCGGTCTCCCCACTCCAGCTCATGGAGAGCATCTCGAACCTGTACAACGATCCGCAATCGGATCCCGTGGGCCACATCTTTGCGTTCATGGGGGCCAAGGGCGGCGTCGGCTCGAGCACGGTTTGCCATAATGTCTCGTGGTGCATTTCCGAGATGCTTCACTCGAGCGTTGTCATCGCCGATCTCGACCTTGCATTCGGTACAGCGGGACTGGACTTCAATCAGGACCCCGTGCAGGGCATCGCGGACGCGCTCGCGACGCCCGAACGTCTTGACGAAGTGCTGCTCGATCGCTTGCTGACGAAGTGCTCGGAGCACCTGAGCCTGTTCGCAGCGCCAGGTGCGCTGGACCGCGATTACGACTTCTCGCCGGACGCGTGCGACATTGTTCTGGATGTCGTGCGCCAGAACGTGCCCCATGTTGCGCTGGACCTGCCGCATTCGTGGACGGCGTGGTCGAAGCGTGTGCTCATGCAGGCCGACGAGATCGTCATAACCGCGGCTCCGGACCTCGCAAATTTGCGCAACGCCAAGAACATCGTGGATCTGCTGAGGCAGGGCCGGCACAACGACCGGCCGCCGCATCTCGTCGTCAACATGCTCAACATGCCGAAGCGCCCGGAAATTCCTGTCAAAGAATTTGAGACGGCGCTCGATGTCAAGGCATCGGCGATCATCGAGTTCGATAGCGAGACTTTCGGTCAGGCGGCCAACAACGGACAAATGATCGAAGAGCTGTCGGCGAAGGCCAAGTCGGTGCAGCAGTTCCGCGATGTCTGCATGCTGTTGACCGGCCGCAAAGAGCAGAAAGTCGAGAAGAAGTCGGCGCTGACGCCCTTTCTTCAGAGACTGAAGATCAAGCGCTAGGAGTCGAATAAATGTTTGGCAGGCGTACGAATGATCCCGCGGCTTCGCACCCGGCAATCGCGCAGCAGGCCGGCCGGCAGACGTCGGCCAAGGTCGTGGAGGCTCGCGCGACGCCCGCCGCTGCTGCGCCTGCGCCCGTGACACCGCGGCCGGAACCAGTGGAGTCGCAGCGGCGCCACTCGGAAGAGTACTATGATGTCAAGACGACGGTCTTCAATGCGTTGATCGACACGATCGATCTCACGCAGCTCGCAAAGCTCGAGGCCGCTGCCGCGCGAGATGAAATCCGCGACATCGTCGGCGAGATCATTCAGCTCAAAAACGTCGTGATGTCCATTGCTGAGCAGGAAGAGCTGCTCGAGGATATATGCAACGATGTTCTAGGCTACGGTCCGCTCGAGCCGTTGCTGGCCCGCGACGATATCGCCGACATCATGGTGAACGGCGCCGGCACGACCTTCATCGAGGTGGGCGGCAAGGTGCAGAAGACGGGCGTGCGTTTTGCCGACAACGCCCAGCTGATGAACATATGCCAGCGCATCGTCAGCCAGGTCGGCAGACGTGTGGACGAAAGCTCGCCGATCTGCGACGCGCGTTTGCCCGACGGCAGCCGCGTCAACGTCATTGCGCCGCCGCTGGCCATCGACGGCCCCACTCTTACTATCCGAAAATTCAAGAAGGATCGCCTCAAGCTTGAGCAACTCGTCAAGTTCGGCTCGATCACGCCCGCCGCCAGATCGGTCCTCGAGGTGATCGGCCGGGTCCGCTGCAACATCCTGATCTCCGGCGGCACTGGTTCGGGCAAGACGACCCTGCTGAATTGCCTCACCGCCGCCATCGACCACGACGAGCGCATCATCACCTGCGAGGACTCAGCCGAGTTGCAACTTCAGCAGCCCCACGTGGTCCGTCTGGAAACGCGCCCGCCCAACCTCGAAGGAGAAGGTGAGATCACCATGCGTGATCTCGTCCGCAACTGTCTGCGTATGCGTCCCGAGCGCATCATCGTCGGTGAAGTTCGCGGACCCGAGGCCTTCGACTTGCTTCAGGCGATGAATACGGGGCACGACGGCTCAATGGGCACGTTGCACGCCAACAGCCCGCGCGAGGCTATCAGCCGTCTGGAATCGATGATTATGATGGGCGGCTTTTCGCTGCCGCCCCGGACTATCCGCGAAATGATCACGGGCTCGATCGATATCATAATTCAGGCGTCCCGTCTGAGAGATGGCTCGCGCAAGGTAACGCACGTCACTGAGGTGGTGGGCATGGAAGGTGATGTCGTCACGCTACAAAATCTGATCGTCTACGAGATCACCGGAGAGGATGCTCAAGGCAGGCTCCTCGGACGCCATCGATCGACGGGTATTGCCCGGCCGCGGTTCTGGGAGCGTGCGGAATACTATCGCGAGACGGAACGCCTGAGCACCGCGCTCGCCAGCTCGGAAATCAAGGACTCGATGGGCAACACGCTCGGAGAGACCAATGCTTGATGGCGAATCGATGCAGCTGGGTCTTGGGCTGCTTGTGGCGCTCTCGGCAGCCGCCGCTATTTACTTCATCATTGCGTCCTTCATGTCGGGCGATACGGCCGAAAAGCGCCTGCAGGGTGTCGCGGAAACAAAGGCAGCTCGCGCACCAAAGGGCAGCCAGTTCGAGCTGGCGCAGAACCGCCGGAAACAGGTAGCGGACTCTCTCAAGGAGATGGAGGCCCGCCAGAAGGAAAAAGAGAAGGTCACCCTGCGCCTCAGGCTCGAGCGGGCGGGACTCGAGATAACACCTCAAGCTTTCTGGATAGCGAGCGGAGTGAGCGGTCTGTTCGTCGGCGCGCTGGCGTACTTCGCGTTGCCCGGCACGCATCCGATCGTTTCGGTTTTGGCTGCCTTTGCCGGCGCTTTCGGTTTGCCGAGGCTCGTGGTGGCCCAGATGACCAAACGGCGCCAGGCCAAGTTTGTCGCCGAATTCGCCAACTCCATCGATGTCATCGTGCGCGGCGTCAAATCCGGACTGCCGCTCAACGAATGCCTCGGCATCATCGCCCGGGAGAGCCCATCTCCGATCCGTGAGGAATTTCAGGAGATCGTGGAGCAGCAGCGCGTTGGAATTCCCTTGTCGGATTGCTTCGAGCGCATGATGGCGCGCATGCCGCTTCCGGAAGTCAAATTCTTCTCCATCGTCATCGGCATTCAGCAGCAGGCTGGCGGAAATCTCTCTGAGGCGCTCGGCAATCTCTCCGGCGTGTTGCGCGACCGGCGCCGTCTGCAGGCGAAGGTGAGGGCGCTGTCGGCGGAAGCCAAGGCATCGGCGGCGGTGCTCGGTGCATTGCCGTTTATCGTCATGACGATGGTTTACGTCACGACACCGAACTACATCGCCCTCCTGTGGACGACAAAAATGGGCCAGTTCCTGCTCCTGATCGCGGGAGCATGGATGACGGTCGGCCTTCTCGTCATGCGCAAGATGATCAATTTCAAGTACTGACGGCCATCCGGCCGCAAGAGGTGAGTCGTGCTGGAATTCGTTGAAATGGTCATGCGGCCGCAACTGGTCGTCACGGTGCTGGCAGCCGTGGCAACGATCGCGACGGTACTCACTCTCACCCTGCCGCTGCTGTCGCGCGACCGCACACAGCAGCGCATGCGTGTCATGGCGACGGAGCGCGACAAGATGCGGGCGGCGCGCATGGCGGATTTCGCCAAGGAAGGCGGCGCGTCCCGGCTGCGGCATGTTAACAAAGGTTTCATGCAGCAGATCGTCGATAAGCTCAATCTGCGCAGCGCCTTCGAGTCCGACGAGATCAAGAACAAGCTGAAGATGGCAGGATTGCGGGGCCAGGCACCGCTCGTGGCCTACATGTTCTTCCGTCTCGTTATGCCGATTATCGTCATGATCGTGGCGTTCTTCTATGTGTTCTGGGTCGCCAAGCTGAGCTACCCGCCTTTGGTCAAGGCGGGCATGGCCATCGGCGCAGGCTATCTCGGCTTCTACTTGCCCAACATGTTCGTCGAGAACCTGGTGCAGCGCCGCCAGCAGACCATTAGCCAGTCGTTCCCGGATGCTCTCGACATGCTGCTGATCTGCGTGCAGGCGGGTATGTCGATCGAAGCTGCGTTCGGAAAGGTCGCCAAAGAAGTTGCCAGCCAATCGCTCGAGCTCGCGGAAGAGTTCAGCCTTACGACCGCCGAGCTCTCCTATTTGCAGGATCGGCGACAAGCATTCGACAATCTCGGAAAGCGCACCGGCGTCGTCACCATCAAGGCGGTTGCCACCGCGTTGATCCAGGCGGAGCGGTACGGCACGCCCGTCAGCCAGGCATTGCGCGTAATGGCCAAAGAAAGCCGCGACATGCGCATGTCGGAAGCCGAGAAGAAGGCGGCGGCACTGCCACCCAAGCTGACGGTGCCGATGATCGTCTTCTTCTTGCCGGTGTTGTTCATCGTCATCCTCGGTCCCGCGGCGCTGCAAGTCCTGAAGATGACCTGATCGGGCTCGGCCGCTAGGATCGCGGCCGAACCCATCGTTCTCGGTCAAGCCGAATTTTACCGGAGGCGCGTATCGCCCGGCTCATTCGGCTCGCTGAAGCGGACCTTGTTGCCGAACGGATCGCTGACCTCGACGACGCGCGCGTCCCACGGCGCATCCTCAAGGCCGGGCCTGTTGTAGCGATAGTTTTTCGCCATCAGCTCGCGGTGGAATTCGGCGATGCCCCGCATCCAGATGAACACGGTCGAGCCGGGGCTCGCATCGCCATGATGCTCGCTCAAGTGCAGCCTCAGTCCTGACCGCGAGACTTGGGTGTAGAGCGGAAAGTTGTCGCCGAAGCGGTGTTCCCAGTCCGTCTTGAAGCCGAGAAAGTCGAGATAGAACTCCTTCGCCTTGTCGACCGAGAAAATGCGCAGGATCGGGATGGCGTCCTCCAGCCGCACTCCGTTCGGTGCGGCAGGTACCGCGCCTTCCTCGGCCGCAATCTTTGCCGCTAGGACATTCCAGCTATCGAGTGAGAATTGCCGCGCAATCAGCTCGAGACAGTCGCTGTGCGAAATGTCGATCTGCTTCTGGCCAAGCCCTTCACGCAAGGATTTGGCCATCGCTTTTGCATCAAGAAATGTACGCATGTTCTTCGATCCTCTGCTTTCAGGCGAACGAGGGAAGATCAGGGCTTGCGTTGCTGACCCGTTCGCCGTGTGCAAAAGGATCGCTCGTTGAGATGATGCATTCACCATTCCCCGGAGAGGGAGCAAGCAGCAGGCTGCATCGGCCAAACGCACACTAGGCTGCTGCGTCGCCGCGGCGTCAATCGCCGGTGGCGTGTTCGGAATCGCTCGAATTCGCCGGCCGCAGAACAACCGCCCTGTCTTCATTCGCGGCCTTGACGGGACGGCCGTATCTGGCTTTGCTATTGTCCAGCCTATCGCGGCAAACCCTCATGCTCATTCGGGAGTTGCGTCATGCAAGACCGGCCGGTCAAGCTGAAGGACTATCAAACATACATCGACGGGAAGTGGTGCGAAGCTGCATCCGGCAAGCGCATGCAGACGTTCGATCCATATACCGGCGAGGCGTGGGCCACGCTTCCGGAATGTGATGCGACGGACGTGGATCGCGCCTGCACTGCGGCGCATCGCGCCTTTGAAAGCGGGCCCTGGGCAAACATGACCCAGACTGCCCGCGGCAAAGTGCTGCGCAAGATCGCAGAGAACATCGAGAAGCACGCCGAGCATCTGGCGCAGGTCGAGGTCCGCGACAACGGCAAGCTCATCTCCGAGATGCAGGCGCAGACCAGGTACATGCCAGAGTGGTACTACTACTACGCCGGATTGGCGGACAAGATTCAGGGCGCCGTGGTGCCCGTCGACAAGCCGGACACGTTCACCTACATCCTGCGCGAACCGGTTGGCGTGTGCGGCTTCATCATTCCGTGGAATTCACCGCTGCTGCTGATGTCCTGGAAGCTCGCGCCGGCGCTGGCGGCCGGCTGCACCGCCGTCATCAAGCCGTCGGAATACACGTCGGCCTCGCTCCTCGAATTCATGAAGCTGGTGATCGAGCCGCTCGATCTGCCGCCGGGCGTCATCAATGTCGTCACCGGCTACGGCGCGGCAGCGGGCGAACCCATCGTCACGCATCCCAAGGTGGCCAAGGTGGCGTTTACGGGCGGCTCGGCGACAGGTGCGCGTGTTGCGTCACTTGCTTCTGCGAGCTTCAAGAAAATCTCGCTCGAGCTCGGCGGCAAGTCGCCGAATATCGTTTTTGACGACGCCATCATGGACGATGCGGTCAATGGCGCCATCTCCGGCATCTTCGCGGCCACGGGTCAGACATGCATCGCCGGCTCGCGGCTGCTCGTGCAGGAAAGCATTCACGACAAGTTCCTCGAAAAGCTTGTCGCTACCGCCAAAACGGCCAAGCTCGGCAATCCGATGCTGTTCGACACGCAGGTGGGACCGGTAACGACGCCACCGCAGTATCAGAAGATCCTGGGCTACATGGACATCGCCAAAGACGAAGGCGCCGAACTCGTTCTGGGCGGCGGCCCTGCCGGCGCAGAGATGGGTGGCGGCAAGTATTTCGTGCAGCCGACGATCTTTGCCGGCGTCGACAACAAGATGCGCATCGCCCAGGAAGAAGTCTTTGGTCCTGTCCTCTCCGTGATCAAGTTCAAGGACGACGAGGATGCTGTCCAGATCGCCAACGACGTCGTCTACGGCCTTGGGTCCGGGGTCTGGACGCAATCAGTGAAACGCGCAACCGTGATGGCGCGAAAAATTCGTGCGGGAACGGTTTGGGTGAACACGTATCGGGCCGTCAGCTTCACGATGCCGTTCGGCGGCTACAAGAATTCGGGTCTGGGCCGCGAGAACGGTGCCGATGCGATAAACGAATACCTGCAAACTAAGAGTGTGTGGGTTTCGACGGCTTCCAGCACCGGGAACCCCTTCATCATGAAAACGGCTGCCAGCAGCTGAGCGAAAGAGTGTTTTGAAAAAGCGGCGCGGCGGCATTCACACAGGTGTCGTCGCGGTCGCTTGGGAGACTGTCACAAACAAAGAAAAGCCCGCGGCCGGGGGACTGGCCGCGGGCGTATTCGTGACGCCACTATGGGGGGATAGGTGGGACGGCGCCACGTTTCGGACAACTCATAAAAGCCTAGACGTGGCAAAAATGCAAGTGCCGGGCGGAAAAATCGTCTATAACTCGTAAAGAGTGCCGATAAGAACAAAAATATGACGTTTTATCAATAGATTACGCTATTAGCGTGGCGCCTTGTCTCGCCAAGGATGTCCCTTGACATAATTTCATATGCATCTGACGAATCGTCTCATCCTGCTTCTGAACGCTCTTCCGGAACAAGCTCGATCCGGATGGTCTTGGCGTTGCGAACCACGCTAACCGTGATTTGCCGGCCGATCCGGCGCTCATCGAGCAGGCGTGTGATGTCGTCCACGCCGGTCACGGCCTCGGCGTCGAGCGCCACGATCATATCGCCGGACGCTAGGCCCGCATGCGCAGCCGGACTGCGCTCCAGGACAGTGGCAATGCGAACAGCGCTCCTCTGATCAAGGCCGGCCTGATGCCGTATGCGCTGCGTCAGCAGGATCTGCTCGCCGGCAATGCCGATGCGGCCCCGCCGCACGCGGCCGTGCTTGAGCACCTGTTGCAGCACGTGCAGGGCCGTGTTCGAGGCCACCGAGAAGCAGATGCCTTGCGCGCCCATGATGGTCGCCGTGTTGATGCCGGTGACCTCAGCCGCTG
The DNA here is from genome assembly GCA_046154585.1 of Hyphomicrobiaceae bacterium. Taxonomy (GTDB): domain Bacteria; phylum Pseudomonadota; class Alphaproteobacteria; order Rhizobiales; family Hyphomicrobiaceae; genus CADEFX01. The sequence continues at coordinate 43,337 of JBJXDX010000168.1, forward strand.
ACGACACCAGCGGCCCGCCGGAGTTTCCCGGGTTGAGCGCCGCATCCGTCTGGATGACGTCGCCAATCAACCGGCCGCTCTGACCCATCAGCGTGCGTCCGACCGCGCTGACGATGCCGGCCGTCACAGTCGACTGAAAGCCCAGCGGGTTTCCAATCGCTATGGCGATCTGGCCTGGCATCACCGCCTTGGAATTGCCGAGGCGCGCTGCCGGCAACGTGTCGCTGGTCTCGGCCCGGAGGACCGCCAGATCTGTATCGGGATCGCGGCCCAGAATGCGGGCGCGAAACGAGCGGTCGCCGGCATGCGCCACTTCGATCTCGCGCGCGCCTTCGACAACGTGATTGTTGGTCAAGATCAATCCGTCCGGGCTGACGATCACGCCCGATCCCGTGCCGCGGGCCGCGCGACCGCCGCGTTCACCGGTCACGTGAATGTGCACGACCGAGCGCGACACCGTCTCGACGACGCCCACCACGGTCCGCGAATAGGAATCGAGTAGCGCCGCGTCGTGCACCACAGGATCAGGACGCGGCGCCTCGGAAACGTCGCCTGCGTTACCCAACAGTCTGGTCAATAAGCCGGTTGAAGCCATGTGCATGAGCCCTTGATTTTGTCCCGCCGCCCGCGCCCTGATATGGGAACGGCAGGGCGGGAATACGACACCCCCGCATCGCTCCCGCGCCACGAGCCTCTCGGAGGATTATTCCGCGGCCATGCGCGCCTGCGGTTCCTTGGCGGCTCCCTCGGCAAACAAGGCGTCGATTTCTGCGGCGCTGAAACCGGCCTCGGTGAGAACCTCGCGTGTATGCTCGCCGAATAGTGGCGCCGGGGTCTGGATCGCACCGGGCGTGCCGGAAAATTTCACTGGCAAGCCGATGGTTTGCACCTTGCCGGCCACGGGGTGGTCGACCGAGGGCACCATCTCGCGCGCCACGGTCTGCGGATGGGCGTGCATCTCGGCGATCGACAGTACGGGACCGCACGGAATGCCGAGCTTCTCCAAATCCGCCAGCCATTCCGCCGTCGTGCGCTTCTTGAAATGGGGGCTGAGCGTCTCGATCAACAGCTCGAGGTTGTTCATGCGGTCGCGGCCGGTGCGGAAGCGCGAATCTTCCGCAAGCTCCGGCACCCCCAGCAACGTGGTAAGCTGCGGGTACATTTTCTGGTTCGATGCGCCCACGTTGATCCAGCCGTCCTTGGTGGCGAAAGCCTGGTACGGCGCGTTAAGCGGATGAGCCGAGCCCATGGGCCCCGGCGAGACACCGCTCGCAAAGCAGATGGCCGATTGCCAGTAGGTCAGCGTGATGCCGGCCTCGAACAGCGAGGTATCGACGAACTGGCCCTCACCGGTTTTCAGCTTGTGGGCGTAGGCGGCGCATACGCCCATGGCACCGATGATGCCGGCGGTGATATCGCATGCCGGCGAACCCACCTTCACCGGCTGGCGCCCAGGCGCTTCGCCTGTGATCGCCATGAGGCCCGACATGCCCTGCGCAATGAGATCATAGCCACCCTGTGTCGCGAACGGACCCGTTCGCCCGAACCCGGAGATGGCGCAATAGATCAGGCCGGGATTGATCTTCTTCAATTCCTCGTATCCGAGCCCAAGCTTGTCCAGTGTATCGTGCCGGTAGTTCTCAATCAGCACGTCGGCCGTCTTGACGAGCCGCTTCAACGCCTCGCGCGCAGCCGGCTTTTTCAGATCCAGCACGACCCCGCGCTTGTTGCGGTTCATCATCATGAAGGCGGCCGGCTCGCCCTTGATGTCGGGTGGCAGCATGCGGCGAGTGTCGTCACCCCCATCGGCCTTCTCGATCTTGACCACATCGGCGCCCATATCCGCGAGCATGCGGGCGCAGGTCGGTCCGGCCATGACATGGGCCAGGTCCAGCACGCGCATCCCGACAAGGGGGCCTTTGCGGTCGGTCTTCGTCATTGCTCTCTCCTTCGCCGTCCGAGGCGCTCGCGGGTTTCGGGTTGGATCGATGATCGGCGATCAGGCTAGTGTCCCGATTTCGAAGTTCGCCTGATCTGGATGCGAGGTCCGGGAGCGAACTTCGGAATCCAAAGGGACACTAGCATCATAGAGTTGCCAGTGTGATTCAGATCGAGAAATTCGCAACAGGATCTGCGGCAAATGCCGGCGAATTTCTCGACCATCACACTAGTGGCTTCAAGCCCAGCTCCTCGCCGTCCGGCAGGGGAGCAAGCCAGTCGGCGACCGCCACATCGGCGCTTTCCTCGATGGTCGGAGGGCGCCATTTCGGCGTGCGATCCTTGTCCACTAGCAACGCCCGCACGCCCTCGATGAACTCGCCGCGCTCGAACAGGCGCGTGCACAGCCGGTACTCGACATTGAGTGCCTCCTCGAGGTTGCCGAGGTCGCGCGCATTGCGGATGGCGGCGAGCGTGAGCTTAAGGCTCAGCGGGGACTTTGCCGTAAGCTCGGCCAGTGTCTTGTTAGCCCATTCGTTACCGAGGCCGGCCAGGGCCGCGCGGATCTCCTCGACCGTCTCGAAGTCGAACGTGCCGGCGATCGCATCGGCACGCCGGGCAAGCTCGGAGGCCGGCGGCGGCTCGGCAAAGCGCGTTATGATGGCCTCGACGCCGCCGCCGTCAGAAGCCGTCAATGCAGCACCCAGCTCGCCGAGGCGAGCTGATGGCACAAACGTATTGGCAAATCCGGCAAAGATCGTCCCGGCTCCGCGCATGCGCTCTCCCGTGAGGCCGAGGTAAGCGCCGACCGCCCCTGGGGCGCGCGACAAAAGCCACGTTCCGCCAACGTCGGGGATGAGCCCGATGCTGGTCTCAGGCATCGCCAGCTGGCTTCGTTCCGTGACAATGCGGTGCCGGCCATGCGCCGACAGCCCAATGCCGCCGCCCATGACGATGCCGTCCATGAACGACACATAGGGCTTGGGATAGCGGGAGATCAGTGCGTTGAGGCGGTATTCCTCAGCCCAGAAGGCACGCGCATCGTTGGAACCGTTGGCGCGGCTGTCGTAAAGCCAGCGCACGTCGCCGCCGGCGCACAGGCCGCGATCTCCCGCTCCGTCGAGCAGAACGAGTTCGACCTCTACGTCGTCCTTCCAGGCAAGAAGCGCCGGCCAGATCTCGCGGACCATGCCGAGCGTCAGGGCATTGAGAGCCTTCGGCCGGTTGAGAGTGATGCGGCCCGCGCGGCCTTCGCGGCGGATCAGGACTTCGGGAGCGGCTGCAGGTTCCATCGCTTACTCGGCACCAGATGTCAGGATGTGCCCGAAGACTTACCGCCTCAGGCCGGTCCCGCCAAGTCTGCCGGGCAAGGTTTGTCAGCCATTGTTTCCGCTCAACACCTTGCGGGAGATGACCACGCGCATGATCTCGTTGGTGCCTTCCAGGATCTGGTGCACGCGCAGGTCGCGCACGAGCTTTTCCAGCCCGTAATCCTTGAGGTAGCCGTAGCCCCCGTGGATCTGCAGGGCCTGGTTGCAGATGTCGAAGCCGAGATCGGTGGCATAACGCTTACCCATGGCCGAATAGAGGGAGGCCTGAGGATCGGCACGGTCGAGCGCATCGGCAGCGCGATAAATCATCAGACGAGCCGCTTCGAGGTCCGTTGCCATGTCGGCGATCTTGAACTGTAGTGTCTGAAAATCGGCGAGGGCCTTGCCGAAGGCCTTGCGCTCGAACATGTAGAAGCGCGCCTTGTCCACGGCCGACCATGCGGCGCCCAGCGAGCATGCGCCGATGTTCACGCGGCCGCCGTCGAGACCGCTCATGGCGAACTTGAACCCCTGGCCCTCGATGCCACCGACAAGATTGGCCGCCGGCACGCGGCAGTTCTCCATAATGACCTGGCGCGTGGGCTGGGCGTTCCAGCCCATCTTCTTTTCCAGGGCGCCGAACGTGAGCCCCGGCGTATCTTTCATGACGATGAACGCCGAGACGCCGCCCGCACCTTCTCCGCCCGTCCGGGCGAAGATGAAATAGAAATCCGCGGCACCCGCACCGGAAATGAACTGCTTCGTTCCGTCGAGGATGTAGTGATTCCCGTCCTTGCGCGCTGAAGCTTTGAGCGCTGCCGCATCCGACCCCGCACCCGGCTCCGTCAGGCAATACGATGACAGCCATTCCATCGAGGCGAGCTTCGGCATCCACGCCTTGACCTGCTCGGCGGTGCCGTACTTCGCCACCATCCACGCCACCATGTTGTGGATGGAGATGTAGGATGCAATTGCCGGGCAGCCGTAGGACAAGGCCTCGAAAATCAGCGCGCCGTCGAGGCGCGAGAGTCCGGACCCGCCCTGCTCCGCCGGCACGTAGATCGTGGCCATGCCGAGCCCGGCAGTTTCGCGGATCACATCCACGGGAAAGTGTCCCGTCTCGTCCCACTCCGATGCGCCGGGCGCGATACGCTCCTTGGCGAAGTTGAGGGCCATGTCCTGGATGGCGGTCTGTTCTTCCGTGAGTGAGAAGTGCATGGGTGTCCCTGCGGTTTTTGCCGTCCTCTATGCGCGTCCGATGTAGCGCCCCGCGCCGGCAAGCAGCGCCTCGGCCTCGCTTACCATGTGCTCCAGGATTACAGCGGCTGGCTCGATGGCATCGATAAGTCCCACGGCCTCTCCAACGATCGTGGCGACGACATTGGTGTCCGCAGTCTTGGACGCTGTGCGATAGCGTTCGATCTGCTCCGCCTTCGCACCTTTCAATTCCGCTTCACGCCCTAGCCACTCACCCACGAAGTTGTTCTTCAGGACGCGACCCGTGTAGCGGGTGGGCCAGTCTCGCTCACGCACGATGTCGAGCACACTTTGGCGAACCGTGTCGTCGCCGCCTGCCGCAAGCGCAACCGCATGGAGATTGGCGTGCACCAAGGCTTCACTCGAAGCCCAGAAACGCGTGCCGACCACGACGCCATCCGCACCCAGCATGAGCGCGGCCGCGAGACCTCTGCCATCGGCAATGCCACCGGCGGCGCACAGCAGGGTTTCCGGCGCACGCTTGGCAATGAGGTCAGCGATCTCGGGAACCAGCGTGAGCGTCGCCCGTGTGCCGCCGTGACCGCCGCCTTCCGTCCCTTGAGCGACAATGACGTCAGCGCCGCAGGCGATGGCCCGTTCCGCATCGGCCCGTGTCTGCAACTGGCAGAACAGCGGAATGCCGGCCGCCTTGATGCGCGTGGCGAACGGCTCCGGATCGTCGAACGACAAGAAGATTGCCTTCGGTTTGCGTGCAATGACCTGATCCAAGATTTCGGGTTTGTTGCGTAAGGCCCAGGTGATGAAGCCGCAGCCGACGGCCTGGTTTCCCGCAGCTGCAAATTCGCGATCGAACCAAGCCTCGTCATCGCTGTAGCCGCCGCCCATCAGCCCGAGCCCGCCGGCTCGCGACACGGCAGCGGCGAGCCTGCCGCCGGCGATGACGTCCATGGGCGCCTGCACGACTGGATGCGCCAGGTTGAGTCGCTGCGTCAGGCGCGTTGTGATCGGCATGGTCCGGTCCTCAACCGAGAGGCTTGATGCGCCGGCCGGGCATCAGGTCATAGGGGGTTTTCCAGCCATCGAGCGCCATGATGCGTCGCCGCCACGCATCGATGCAAGGATAGGCCTTGGTGATATCGATGCCTGTTTCATTCAGCGGATAGAACACGTAGCCAGCCATTGAAAAGTCGGCGATGGTCGGTTCCGCACCGGCCACAAAGGGCTGCGCCGAGAGATGCTTGTCGACGATCGCATAGGCGGCTTCGGTGCGCGCCTTGAAGAAAGCTACGACTGCCGGATCGGTCCCCGGCGGCGCCACCGAAAACAGGAAGCGATGGGTGGCGAGATAGCTCGTGAATTTGTGGTTGTCGAAGAACATCCAGCGCAGCGCTTCGATGCGCTGATCGGGCGTCGACGGCGCAAACTTGCCCGTCGTTTCCGACAACCACGTCAGAATAGCACCCGACTGGGTGAGTTTTCGGCCATCGCTCTCCAGCACGGGTGCTTCGCCCATGGCATTGACCGACGCGCGCCATGTCACATCTCTGGTCTGGCCGTTGAAGAAGTCCACTTCCGCCGGCTCCCAGTCCAATCTCGCGCAGTTCAGATACAACGCGACTTTGTAGGCGTTGCCTGAAGCTCCGAAGCAGTGAAGCCTGTATTTGGCCACGGTGTGCCTCCGGTCACATTGGGGTGGCGCACTTAAGGCGTAACGCACGAACGGCGTCAACTGAAGCACGGTGGTGTCATGGACATTCGTACGGCGATCATTGGTACGGTCGCGCTGGGAATCGGAGCTGGGGTGGCGACATTGGCGCTGAGTCCACTCGCGGTGACGCCAAGCCGCGCATGCAATCCGCCATCGCAGATCATGTCACGGCTGGAATTGCTGTTCGGAATGAAAAAGCAGGATGGAATTGACGTTGCCGAGGATGAATGGCGTGCGTTTCTCGACGCCGAGGTTACGCCCCGCTTTCCGGACGGACTGACCGTTCTCACCGGTTACGGCCAGTGGCGCGCTACCTCGGGTAGGGTGGTGAGCGAGACATCGCGCGTTCTGCTCATATGGCTGAAACCCAGCGTTGGAAACAATGATAAAATTGAAGCGATCCGGATGGCGTGGAAAAGTCAGTACAAGCAGGAAAGCGTGATGCGCGTAGATGATACATCTTGCGTGTCGTTCTAGGTGGATCGTTCACCACTGGATGTTATGACGGCACGCGTGTATTCGGCGGTTCCGCGACGCAGGGGGAATTACTTGACTGACGATGTCATAGGTCACCTCGAGCGAGAGCATGATGCGATCCTCGAACGGCTGAAAGCCGTTCTGCGGCTGCCGAGCGTGAGCACCGATCCAGCCTATGCCGATGGCATGCGCGCCGCGCGCCAGCATTTCATGGACCGGCTCAAGGCGATTGGATTGGAGGACGTGCAACTGTTGGACGGCGGAGGACACCCGGCCATCTACGGCTCATGGGAGCATGCGCCGGGCGCACCGACCGTTATTATCTACGGCCACTATGACGTGCAGCCGCCCGAGCCACTCGACCTATGGAAAAGTCCGCCGTTTGAACCCACGATACGAGATGGCCGATTGTACGCGCGCGGCGCTTCGGACGTGAAGGGCTCGACCACTATCGCGGTCGAGACGGTGGCTGCTTTCCTGGCCGTCAAGGGATGCTGCCCCGTGAATGTGAAGGTCTTCATCGAGGGTGAGGAGGAGATCGGCAGTCCCAGCCTGTCCCGGATCGTCGAGCGTCATCGCGATCTGCTGCGGGCTGACGCCTTGATTTCAGCCGACGGTGGTCGTGGCAGCACAGTGGTGCCGACGCTCAACACCGGGTCGCGCGGTATCGCATGGCTTGAGGTGAACATACGCACCGCCGCCAAGGATATGCATTCTGGGAGGTACGGTGGTGCGCTTCGCAATGCTCTGCACGAGATGGCGGCCTTGATTGCGTCGCTGCATGATTCGGAAGGTCGCATTGCCGTGCCGGAATATATGGCCGGCGTCCTGCCGCTGACAGATCGGCAGCGCGCTGATGCGGCCGCCCTCGCGATCGACGAAGATGCCTTCTATGCCGAGCTGGAAGGTGCTCCCAGGGGCGACAAGTGCTACTCCGTCGTTGAACGCTTGACACTGCTTCCCACCATCGACGTCAACGGTATGTGGGGCGGATATACCGGTCCCGGCGGCAAGACCGTGCTTCCGTGCACGGCAACAGCCAAGCTCACGATGCGGCTGGTGCCGGGCCAGAATCCGCAGCAGGCGGAGGATGCCATCCGCAGGCATCTGCGAGCGTGCTGTCCGCGAGGCGCAAAGCTGACGTTTTCCGCTCCTGGCGGGGGCTCTCCGGCCTCATCGCTCGAGGCTGGGCACCCGTTGCTGGTTGCCGCGGAGGCCGTCATCGAGCGCACGACCGGGCTGCGGCCGGTGCACACGCGTCTGGGTGGCAGCATCCCGATCATGGCCATCTTCAAGGAGATGTTGGGGCTGGATGCGCTTGTGTTCGGTTTTGCCAAGCCTGACGAGGACGTGCACGCGCCCAACGAGTTCTTTCACCTGTCATCAATTCCGGAAGGGCTGAAATCCTGGACGTTGTTGCTGGCTGAGCTCGCGAAATTCAAGCCCGAACAGTTTCGCGCCGTTTGACGCTGGGTGCTACGACGCGCCGAGTGCCATTTCGATCGCGTTGATCATGGTGTCGGAGAGCGGCGTCACCGACGAGCCGAAGCCGCCAATCAGCTTGCCGTCGCGGCCCACCAGATACTTGTGAAAATTCCAGCGTGGCGTCGACGTCAGGCCGAGTGTATCGCGCGCCCAGAGATAGAAGGGATGGGCTTGTCCGCCGGATACCACCTGCTTGGTCGTCATCGGGAAGTTCACCCCAAACGCACCCTGGCAGTAGCCGAGGATCTCGCTCTCGCTCTTGGGTTCTTGCGCGCCGAAGTCGTTGGACGGCACACCCACGACGACAAGCCCACGCGCCTCATAGCGCTGCCACAACGCCTGCAATCCCTCGTATTGCGGCGTGAACCCGCAGAACGAGGCCACGTTGACAATGAGCAGCGCCTTGTTGCGCCATTGTGCCAGCGGCAACTTTCCGCCTTCGATGGCCTCGAACTCGAAGTCGTAAGCTGAGGTCGTCATCTGCGCCCATGCTCCGCTGTGGGTGACAAGCAGAAGGATCGCGACAAGCGGTGCAAGAAGCAATCGGCGCATGATCGTCCTTCTCGATAAGGGCGGTAAACGGTATCGCCCACAACACTATGCGCCCTGCGGGTTGCCCGACAGATGCTGAGGTCACACATTGGCGCGAATGGCCGACATTAGACGTATCGAGATGAGCACAGCCGTTCGGCTGCTCTCATCAATCTCCCCTATTTCATCGTCGGAATCACAAACTCCGCGCCTTCCTTCACACCGCTCGGCCAGCGCGATGTGACCGTCTTGGTCTTCGTATAGAAGCGCATCGAGTCCGGCCCGTGCTGATTGAGGTCGCCGAAGCCGGATCGCTTCCAGCCGCCGAATGTGTAGTACGCAAGCGGCACTGGAATAGGCACGTTGACCCCCACCATGCCGACATTCACCCGCGCCGTGAAATCGCGCGCTGCATCTCCATCGCGCGTGAAGATGGCGACGCCGTTGCCGTACTCATGATCGTTGGGCAGGCGTAGTGCCTCGTTGTAGTCCTTGGCCCGCACGACCGACAGCACGGGGCCGAAAATTTCCTCCTTGTAAATGCGCATCGACGGCTTCACGTCGTCGAACAGGCAACCGCCCATGTAGAAGCCCTTTTCGTAGCCCTGCATGCGGAAGTCGCGGCCGTCGACCCGCAGGTTGGCGCCTTCCTTGATGCCGATATCAACGTAGTCCTTCACCTTCTTCACATGCGCCGCAGTGACGAGCGGCCCGAAGTCAGCATCACTGGACGTCGAAGGCCCGATCTTGAGGCTTTCGACCCGCGGCACGAGCTTGTCGATCAGAGCATCAGCTGTTTTCTGCCCGACCGGCACGGCGACCGACACGGCCATGCAGCGTTCGCCCGCGGACCCATACCCGGCGCCGATCAGCGCATCGACCGCCTGGTCCATGTCGGCGTCCGGCATGATGATCATATGGTTCTTGGCGCCGCCGAAGCATTGCACGCGCTTACCGGAGGCGCAGCCGCGCGCGTAGACGTACTCGGCGATCGGCGTCGAGCCCACGAAGCCCACGGCCTGGATGTCCCGATCATCGAGGATGGCGTCGACCGCCTCCTTGTCCCCATTGACGACATTCAGAATGCCGGGCGGCAGGCCGGCTTCGATCATCAGCTCCGCGAGCATCAGCGGCACGCCGGGGTCGCGCTCGGATGGTTTCAGGATGAAGGCGTTGCCGCACGCGATGGCGGGCGCGAACTTCCACATCGGGATCATGGCAGGAAAATTGAACGGCGTAATGCCTGCCACCACACCCAACGGCTGGCGCAGCGAATAGATATCGATGCCGGGGCCTGCCCCCTCGGTGTATTCACCCTTGATGAGATGCGGCACGCCGCAGGCGAATTCCGCCACCTCGACGCCACGTTGAATGTCGCCCTTGGCATCGGCAACGGTCTTGCCATGCTCGCGCGCCAGGCAATCGGCAAGCTTGTCGTTGTCACGTGCGACCATATCGACGAACTTCATGAGGATGCGGGCCCGGCGCTGTGGGTTGGTCGCGGCCCAAGCCGGTTGCGCGGCTTTGGCGTTCTCGACGGCGGCGCGAACCTCGTCGGTGCTGGCCAGCGGCACGCGGGCAGCAACCTCGCCCGTCATCGGCCAAAAGACATCTCCGAATTTGCCGGATTGGCCCTCGACCCGCTTGCCACCGATAAAATGGAAAAGCTCCTTGGCCATGATGGCGTGTCCTTGTGCCTGAATGTTGAGCGAAAGGCGATTGTGCCGGCATCCTACGAGCGGCCACCACTCCTTCCAAGGGACAAAAACAGCCGGTATCTTGGCGATATCTTGAGGAGCGGTTGCCTCAACCTAGTGTAATATGAAAGCAGGATGCGAGAGCCGAGGTCTAGCCCCGTGAGCGCGAAGGACGACCTGCGGCAGGTGGCGTTCTGGGCCGATGCGCTGACCGACGAGGAGGCTACGCGGGCCCGTAAGGGCATCACGGAACGGCACTATACAGCCGGCAGCTACGTCTGTCATCGCGGCGATCAGCTCAACTCTTGGACCGGCGTCGTTACGGGCCTTGTCAAGATCAGCGCCATATCGCATCAGGGCAAAGCCATGACGTTTGCCGGCATCGGCTCTGGCGGCTGGTTCGGCGAAGGCAGTGTGCTCAAGAACGAAAAGCGCAAATACGATCTCGTTGCCCTTCGCGACACTCATCTTGCCCTGATGAACCGAGCCACCTTCATGTGGCTGTTCGAGACCAGCGTCGGGTTCAACCGCTATCTCGTGCATCAGCTCAACGAGCGCATGGCTCAGTTCATTGCCACCATCGAGCACGATCGCATTCACGATCCGACGGCTCGGATCGCGCGTAACCTGGCGTGGCTGTTCAATCCAATTCTCTACCCCAGCGTCGGCAAGCATATGGAAATCACGCAGGAGGAACTCGCACTGCTCGCAGGCTTGTCACGGCCGATCGCCAATAAGGCACTGCAGACGCTCGAAGAGGCCGGATTGATCCATGTGGAACGCGGCGGCATTACCGTTATCGATCTCGCCGCCCTGGCGAACTACGATGGCTGAGTGGAATTTGCGACGGGCGTGGCGCGGCAACCCGCTAACTTGCAGACCGCTTGTTTGCGGCGCAGCAACCAAGACCAGCCACGACGCTACCAGACAACTGCCGGTAGTGTCTGTCAAGGTACCCGTTGAGCGGGCTCGTCTTTTTTCTGATATTGTTCGCCCTGGCGTCGCAAAGCGCCCAAAAAAACTAAGTGTGGGCAACGCACTAGAGATTGCCGTCCGGTGGCTGGACGAGGGAGGAGAGTTACGACGTGAGTGCGGCGCCTGCGCGTTTCGATACGATCCCCAAGCTGCTGCTGCGGAATGCACAGCAGCATGGTACGCGGCCGGCTTTTCGCGAAAAAGAATTCGGCATCTGGCAGACATGGACCTGGAAGGAGGCCCATGACGAGATCCGCCTTTTCTCGCTTGGTCTGAAGGCGCTCGGCCTGAAGCGCGGCGACACCATTGCCATCATCGGCGACAACCGGCCACATTTGTACTGGGCATTCGCCGCCGCCCAGTGTCTCGGAGCCATACCCGTTCCAGTCTATCAGGACTCTGTCGCCGAGGAGATGGCGTATGTGCTGTCTCACGCCGAGGTCAAGTTTGCCGTTGCGGAGAACCAGGAGCAGGTCGACAAGATCATCTCCGTGAAGGATCAGGTGCCGTCCCTGATCGTGGCCATGTACGACGATGTGCGCGGTCTGAAGAATTACGACCCGACCAATCTGCATTCGATCGTAAGTGTTCAGTCGCTCGGACGGGACGCCCTGAAGCGCGACCCCAACGCCGCCGCCGAATGGCTCGCCGAGGTCGACCGCGGCAAGGGTTCCGACGTCAGTGTCATCCTGTATACCTCAGGCACTACCGGCAAGCCCAAGGGCGTGATGCTAACGCATGAGAACGTCGTCGTGTCGGGCCAGAACGCCAACATCTTCGACCACTTCACGCCCGACGACACGATGATTGCCTACCTGCCGATGGCCTGGGTGGGCGACCATATCTTCTCCTACGGGCAGGCCTATGCAGGCGCCCTGTGCATTTCATGTCCTGAGAGTCCTGAGACCATTGTCGAGGATCGCCGCGAGATCGGCCCGACCTACTTCTTCGCGCCGCCAAGGGTGTTCGAGAACCTCCTGACGCAGATCATGGTGCGCATGGAGGATGTCGGACGCATCAAGAAGACGATGTTTCATTATTTCCTGGAGGTGGCACGCCGTGCCGGCGAGAAAATTCTTGACGGCAAGCCAGTCGGTTCGGGTGATCGCGTTCTCTATGCGCTGGGCGACCTGTTGGTCTATGCACCGCTCAGGAACCGCATAGGCTTCTCCAACCTGCGCGTCGCCTACACGGCAGGCGAAGCCATCGGCCCCGAGCTGTTCAGCTTTTTTCGTTCTCTCGGAATCAATCTGAAGCAGCTCTACGGTCAGACCGAAGCCAGTGTCTTTATCACGCTGCAGCCCGATGGCGAAGTGTATCCCGAGACGGTCGGCAAGCCTGGTCCAGATATAGAGATCAAGATCGAGGACTCCGGCGAGGTCCTGTTCAGGAGCCCGGGCGTCTTCCTCAAATACTTCAAGAACGACGAGGCGACGGCCGCCACGAAGACTGCTGACGGTTGGGTGCGGACAGGGGATGCCGGTTTCATCGACCAGCGCGGACATCTGCGCATCATCGATCGCGCCAAGGACGTCGGCCGGTTCAACAACGGCGCGTTGTTTGCTCCCAAGTACATCGAAAACCGCCTCAAGTTCTTCCCGGAGATCAAGGAGGCGGTCGCCTTCGGCCATGGCCGGGATCACGTCACGGCCTTCATCAATATAGACCTGACATCCGTCGGCAGCTGGGCCGAGCGCAACAACATCATCTACGCGAGTTACCAAGAGCTTGCCGCTCATCCCCAGGTGTATGAGATGATCGAGCGGCGCATCGACGAGCTGAACAGGGTGCTTGCGGCCGAGCCCATGGTGGCGGGCTCGCAGATCCAACGATTTCTCATCCTGCACAAAGAGCTCGACGCCGACGACGGAGAGCTGACGCGGACGCAGAAGGTGCGCCGCAGCTTTATCGCTGATCGCTACGGCCCTCTCATCACGGCTCTTTACGATGGTTCGACGCGCTGCCGCATAGCCACCGAGGTCACATACGAGGACGGGCGCAAGGGCACCATCGAAGGCGACGTGCGCATCGTCAGCATGAAAACGTACTCGGCTGCCGCGCCGCTCAAGGAGGCAGCCGAATGAAGGCCGACGTCGATGTGGGCGCCGGCACCGGCGCCGGCGAAGTTCTCCTCGCAGTCGAGAACGTCTCGCTGTCGTTCGGCGGCGTCAAAGCTATTTCCGATGTCTCGTTCGACGTCCGCAAGGGAGAGATTCGCGCAATCATCGGGCCGAACGGCGCCGGCAAGACGTCGATGCTTAACGTCATCAACGGGTTCTATCATCCCCAGCAGGGAACGATCACCTTCAAGGGTAAGCGCCGCCGCGATATGCGGCCCTATCTGGCCGCATCGCAGGGCATTTCGCGCACATTTCAGAACGTGGCGCTGTTCAAGGGCATGTCGACGCTCGACAACATCATGGCGGGCCGGACGTTGAAAATGCGGCGGGGTATGCTCGCCCAGGCGCTGCGTTTTGGCCCAGCTCAGGCCGAGGAGATACGGAACCGCGAGGTCGTCGAGCGGATCATTGATTTTCTCGAGATCCCGCACATCCGCAAGATGCCCGTCGGCAAGCTGCCCTACGGACTGCAGAAGCGCGTCGAGCTTGGGCGCGCCCTCGCCATGGAGCCTGAGCTGCTACTTCTCGATGAGCCCATGGCCGGCATGAACCTCGAGGAAAAGAAGGACATGTCGCGCTACATCCTGACGGTCAACGATCAGCTTGGCACCACCATTGCCCTCATCGAGCACGACATGGGCGTGGTGATGGACCTTTCCAACCGCATCGTTGTTCTCGAATACGGTCGCAAGATCGCCGATGGCACGCCTGACGAGGTGCAGCGGGATCAGCGCGTCATCCAGGCCTATCTCGGACTGCCACATTAGGGAGAATCACGTGGTTCTTCTCGGCCAGGTCCTGGAAGTCTTGCTCGGTGGCTTGCTCGCAGGCGTGCTGTATTCGCTCGTGGCCCTGGGCTTCGTGCTGATCTTCAAGGCGTCCGGCGTCTTCAATTTCGCTCAGGGTGCCATGGTGCTCCTGGCCGGCCTTGCGCTAGTGCGCTCGCTCGACTTCTTGGTGGCGCGCGGCGTGCCCAACTGGGCCGCGATCGTGCTGGGCCTTCTGTTCGCCGCCGTCATCATGGCGATCTGCGCCTGGATCATCGAGCGGTTTGTCCTGGGGCCGCTGGTCAATCAGGACGGCCTCACGTTGTTCATGTCGACTATCGGCGTGACTTTCATTCTCGAGGGCGCGTCGCAGATGATCTTCGGCGCCGACGTCTATCCCTTGCGCCTCTTCCCCACCGATGCGTGGTTCGTCGCCGAGGGGTTGTTCCCCGGCGGCATCCTTGTGAACAAGCTGGACGTCTGGGGCGGGCTCATCGCGGGCACCTTGGTCGCCGGGCTGGCGATTTTCTTTCAGCGCACCAAGACAGGCCGGGCGCTGCGTGCGGTCGCTGACGATCACGCAGCCGCGCAATCGGTGGGTATTCCCATCAGCTGGATCTGGTTCATCGTTTGGCTCGTCGCCGGGCTCGTCGCGCTGGTGGCCGCAACAGTGTGGGGCACCAAGCTGGGCGTGCAGTTCTCGATCACGTTCTTGGCGCTCAAGGCCCTGCCTGTGCTCATCATCGGTGGGTTCACGTCAGTGCCGGGCGCGATCGTCGGTGGATTGATCGTTGGCGCCGGTGAGAAGCTTGCCGAGGTCTATCTCGGCCAGCATATCGGTGGCGGCATTGAGTACTGGTTCGCCTACGTTCTGGCTCTCGCTGTTCTTCTCGTCAGGCCGCAGGGTCTGTTCGGGGAGCGGATCATCGAGCGGATTTGAGGAGACTTGGATCGTGCTCTACCGCGAAGCTGGCCAGTTCAAGACGACATACGCTGCCGACATGGCGATTTTCCCGATCCGTCAGGATCGCATCGCCCTGTATCTGCTGCTCGCCGCTGCGTTCATCGGTGTGCCGTTGCTGGCGCAGTTTCACGTCTGGCCATTCGGCAGCGACTACCTGCTGCGCGCCATCTTGATCCCATTCCTGATCCTGGCGCTTGCGGCCATCGGCGTGAACATCCTGGTCGGCTACTGCGGTCAGATCTCGCTCGGCAGTGGCGCCTTCATGGCGATCGGTGCCTACTGCGCTTATAAATTCGGCACCGGCATTCACATCCCGCTCGAATGGCTCGGTACTCAGATTTCCATTCGTCCGCTGCCTCTTCTCGCCTCCATCCTTCTCGGAGGATTGATGGCGGCATTTGTCGGCGTGCTGTTCGGTATCCCGAGCCTCAGGATCAAGGGGCTTTACCTGGCGGTGGCGACTCTGGCGGCGCAGTTCTTCTTCGATTGGGTGTTCTTGAGGGTTAAATGGTTCACCAACTACACCCCATCGGGATCCGTCAATGCGCCGGAGCTGAACTTCTTTGGACTGATCGTTAACACCTCGACCGAGCGCTATCTGCTGTGCCTTGCATTCGTGACCGTGTTCGCATTTCTTGCCAAGAACCTCGTGCGCGGCAATCTCGGCCGGCAATGGATGGCCATCCGGGACATGGACATCGCAGCCGAGCTGATGGGCATCAGGCCGCTTTACGCCAAGCTGACCGCGTTTGCCGTGTCGTCCTTCATGGTTGGCGTCGCCGGTGCTCTCTGGGCCTTCATCTATCTCGGTTCCTGGGAGCCGCTCGCCTTTTCGATCGACCGGTCGTTCCAGCTATTGTTCATGGTCATCATCGGCGGACTGGGGTCGATCCTTGGGTCGTTTCTCGGCGCCGCCTTCATCCTGATCCTGCCGATTCTGCTCGACCAGGTACCGCATGCTCTGGGGATACCGATCTCCGTCGAAACGGTATCCCTGCTCGTGTTCATCGTCACCGGAGTGCTGATCTGCTATCTGTTGATCGTCGAGCCGCATGGATTTGCGCGACTTTGGTCGATCACCAAGGAAAAGCTGAGACTGTGGCCCTATCCCTACTAAACCGCAGCCCTAAAGTTTGAGCCCGCAAGAGCGGCGTGGCGGCTCAGCTCAGACCAAGAAACGGATGCCCGCATCGGAATCCCGGCTCTAAGCCGGAGCTAGAAGGAGGAGACACTATGCTTCGAACGACTTTGGGCTTGGCTGCCGCCGCCCTCGGCATCTCTGCTATCGCCGAGCCGGCGCTGGCACAGAATGAGCAGTTTCTGCCCTCACTGGTGTATCGCACCGGACCTTATGCGCCCAACGGCATCCCGTTTGCGAACGGAGCGGCAGACTACTGGACCCTCATCAACGAGCGCGACGGCGGCATCAACGGCGTAAAGATCGTTTTTGAGGAATGCGAGACCGGCTATGCCACGGACAAGGGCGTCGAGTGCTACGAGCGCCTCAAGGGCAAGGGGCCGACCGGCGCGGGGTATTTTTCGCCGCTGTCCACCGGCATCACGTTCGCGCTGACCGAGAAAGTTCCCGGCGACAAGATTCCGCTCCTGACGCTCGGTTACGGCCGCTCGGAGAGCCGGGACGGCACGGTGTTCCCCTGGAATTTCCCCGCCGTGGGGAGCTACTGGACCGCGGCCGACGTGGCAATCCAGCATGTCGCCAAAGAGCTCGGCGGCTTCGACAAGCTGAAGGGCAAGAAGATCAGCCTCGTCTATCACGACAGCCCCTACGGCAAGGAGCCGATCCCGGCACTTGAGGCGCGCGCCAAGAAGGACGGGTTCGAGTTCAAGGCGATCCCGGTCACGCATCCGGGCGTCGAGCAGAAGTCGCAGTGGCTGGCGATTCGACAGGACCGGCCCGACTACGTACTGCTGTGGGGCTGGGGCGTCATGAACTCCACGGCCATCAAAGAGGCAGCGGCGGTCGCCTATCCGCGCGACAAGATGATCGGCGTGTGGTGGTCGGGCGCGGAGCCCGATGTGACGCCCGCTGGCGATCAGTCGACCGGGTACAAGGCGCTGCTGCTGCAGCATCCGGCCGGCAAGTTCAAGGTGCATGAGGATATGGAGAAATTCGTCATCTCCAAGGACAAGTCTGCCGGCAAGGATACCTTCGCCCAAGTTCTCTATAACCGCGGCCTGATCAATTCCATGCTCGGCGTGGAGGCGATCCGCACGGCGCAGAAGAAGTTCGGCAACAAGCCGCTCAAGGGCGAGCAGGTTCGCTGGGGCTTTGAAAACCTCGACCTTTCCGTGGATCGCATCAAGGAGCTCGGCTTCGAGGGCATGTTGAAGCCGATCAAGTTTAGCTGCCAGGACCATCAGGGTGCGGATGAGGGCCGCTTGCATCAGTGGGATGGCAAGGCGTGGAAGATCATCTCCGACTACTACACGGCGGATCGTTCGATCCTCGATCCTATGGTCAAGGAAACGGCCGCCAAGTACGCAGCTGACAAGAAGATTACGCCACGCGACTGCTCCAAGGAAAGCTGATCGCGACGTGTTGAGATAACTGCAAGGCAAGCGGGAGGCGAAGTTCGCCTCCCGCTTGCGCCAATCATGAGAGATGGGAGCAAATCTAGTGGCGCCCGCCGAGCCCGCAGCCAAGCCAGAGGTGGCCAAGCCCATCCTCGCTGTCAAAAACATCGAGGTCATCTACGACCACGTCATCCTGGTGCTGAAGGGGGTATCCCTGGACGTGCAGCAAGGGGGAATTGTCGCGCTGCTCGGCGCCAACGGCGCGGGGAAATCCACCACGCTCAAGTCGATTTCGAATCTCATTCGCTCCGAGCGGGGCCAGGTGACGAAGGGTGTAATCGAATTCAAGGGCCAGCGCGTCGACGGTCTCACCCCCAATGTCCTGGTTCGCCGGGGCTGCATTCAGGTGATGGAAGGCCGGCACTGCTTCGGCCACCTGACGGTCGAGGAGAACCTGCTGACCGGCGCATTCACGCGGCGGGATGGGCGCGGCGCCATCGCTGACGACGTGGAGATGGTCTACAGCTACTTTCCGCGTCTCAAGGAGCGGCGCAACTCGCTCTCAGGCTATATTTCCGGAGGCGAGCAGCAGATGACCGCTATCGGGCGGGCTCTGATGTCCCGCCCGACCATGATCCTCCTCGATGAGCCCTCCATGGGGCTCGCGCCGCAGTTGGTCGAGGAAATCTTCGAGATCGTGAAGCGGCTCAATACCGAGCACGGCGTCTCCGTTCTTCTGGCCGAACAGAACACCAACATGGCGCTGAAATACGCGACGTACGGCTACATTCTCGAGAATGGCCGCGTTGTGCTCGACGGTAATGCCGCGGAGTTGCGGGAGAACGCCGACGTCAAGGAGTTCTATCTGGGCATTGCTGGCGGCGAGCGGAAATCCTTCCGCGAGGTCAAGCAATACAAGAGGCGCAAGCGCTGGCTTGCGTGAGGCGGCGGTTTGTGGTCTTGGCTGCGCACGACATCCAATCGCCTCCAGGAAGGCCCGCGACTGACATGACATCCGATCACTTCGACCAACTCGAAATGCGCGACCCCGAGGCGCGCGAGCAATCGTTGTTCGCACTGCTGCCGGATCTCGTTCGCAGGGCCATGGAGAAGGCGCCCGGATGGGCCAGCCAGCTGCAGGGTATGGATCCGGCAGCCGTGACGACGCGCGAAGCTTTGGCGCAATTGCCGGTCTTGCGCAAAGCGTCATTGAAGGATCTGCAGGCCGCGCGTCCCCCGTTCGGCGGCTTTGCCGCCTCCGAAACCAACTCCATCGGCCGCATCTTCATGTCGCCGGGTCCGATTTTCGAGCCCGAGGGCTTGGGCGAGGATTGGTGGCGCACCGCACGGGCACTCTACGCGGCGGGATTTCGTCGCGGCGACATCGTCCACAACACCTTTGCCTATCACCTGACTCCGGGCGGATGGATTTTGGATGCCGGGGCGCGCGCGCTCGGGTGCACGGTCGTGGCCGCAGGGCCGGGTAACACCGAGCAGCAGCTCGAGGCCATCCAGCACTTGAAGCCGTCGGCCTACGTCGGGGTGCCGGACTATCTCAAGATCCTGCTCGACAAGGCGAAGGAGAGCCGCAAAGACGCCTCGTCCTTCAAGAAGGCTCTGGTTGGCGGCGGCGCACTATTCCCGTCGTTGCGCGCCGAGTACAAGCAGCGCGGTATCGCCACCTACCAGACCTATGCCACCGCCGATCTCGGCATCATCGCCTACGAAAGCCAGGCTCTGGAGGGGATGATCGTCGACGAGGGCGCGATCGTCGAGATCGTCAGACCTGGCACTGGAGATCCGCTTCCCGACGGTGAGGTCGGCGAGGTGGTCGTCACCACATTCAACCGTGACTACCCTATGATCCGCCTCGCGACAGGCGACCTGTCCGCCGTTCTCCCGGGACGCAGCCCCTGCGGCCGCACCAACATGCGGATCAAGGGCTGGCTCGGCCGCGCCGATCAGACGACAAAGGTCAAGGGCATGTTCGTCCACCCCGAGCATGTCGCCGAAATTGCCAAACGCCATCCTGGACTGGGCCGCGTCCGGCTAGTGGTCGGCCGCTCGGGCGAACAGGACACCATGACGCTGCACGCCGAATCGACGGGAACCGATGCTGGCTTAGCGTCGGCGCTTGCAAGCGACCTGCAGGCGCTCACCAAGTTGAAGGGCGAGGTGGAGATCGTTGCGCCGGGAAGCCTTCCTAACGACGGTCTCGTCATTGCCGACGAGCGTAAATACGGCTGACGCGGACGCTCAAGTCTTGAAGAGATCACTGTAGCGATTGCGCAGCTCCGCCTTCTGCACCTTGCCCATGGCGTTGCGTGGCAGCTCCTGCATAACGAACAGGCGCTTGGGAAGCTTGAATTTTGCGAGTCGTTCCGCCAGCGTCCCGATCATCTGCTCTTCGCCGGGCAGGCTTGCTCCGGGGGCCGGCGTGACGACCGCAATCACGCCTTCGCCGAAATCGGGATGCGGCACGCCCAGCACGGCGGATTCAGCAACACCCGGCAGGAGATTGATCTCGGTCTCGATCTCCTTGGGATAAACGTTGAAGCCGCCCGAGATGATGAGGTCCTTGGCCCGTCCCACGATCGTCACGCGCCCGTCCGCGTCGATCGTCGTGAGATCGCCCGTGATGAAGAAGCCGTCGTCGCGGAACTCCTCCTTGGTCTTCTCCGGATTGCGCCAGTAGCCTTTGAAGAGATTGGGTCCGCGCATCTCGAGCACGCCGACCTCGCCGGCGGGAAGGATGCGCCCGTTCTCAGATGCGACCCTGAGCTCGATGCCGGGCAGCGCGTAGCCGACCGAGCCCGCAATGCGCCCATCGTTGGCATAAGGGTTAGACGTGATCATGCCCGACTCGGTCATGCCATAGCGTTCTAGGATGCGCTGGCCTGTCCGCGCCTCGAATTCCTGATGCGTCTCAGCCAGCAACGGCGCCGAGCCGGAGATGAAGAGCCGCATCTTGCTGCAATGATCTTTCGTGAATGCTGGTGTGCCGAGAAGGCGGGTGTAAAAAGTCGGCACGCCCATCATCACCGTGGACTGGGGCAGCAGCTTCATCACCGCATCGAGATCGAACCGCGTCAGCCAATGGATCTTCGATGCGTTGAGGAATGCCGTGTGCAGGGCAACGAAAAGGCCATGCGTGTGGAAAATTGGCAGCGCGTGCAGCAGCACGTCGCCCTTCTGGAATTTCCAGTAAGCGTGCAGGACCTCGGCGTTCGACGACAGGTTCTCATGCGTGAGCATGGCGCCTTTGGATCGCCCGGTCGTGCCCGACGTGTACAGCAGGCAAGCCAGGTCATCATCGGTGCGGGTAACGGTATCGTGGGCGGCAGGCTGCTCCTTGGCGAGGTCGAGCATCGAGCCCGAGCCGTCAGCCTCCATCGTCAGCCGCGCCGGCACCTTCTTCACGGCAGCCATGCCTTCGATCTTGGCCAGCCGCTCCATCGGCATGACGATGACGGCGGGTTCGGCGTCATCGACGAAGTACTCGAGCTCCGCCGGCATGTAGGCCGTGTTGAGTGGGTTGAAAACGGCGCCGGCCTTCAGCGTCGCCAAGTACAGGACGACATTCTCGATCGACTTTTCCACCTGCGCCATCACCCGGTCGCCAGGCTTCACGCCGAGTTTTGCGAGCGCGTTAGCCATGCGGCCGACGTCTTCCGTGAGGGTCTTGTATGTCACCGTGCGCCCACCGGGGACGACAAATGCCGGAGCGTCGCCTGCAGAGCGGAATTGTGCCTCGAAGAGTGCGTATAGGTTCTTGTTTTTGGCCATCCGGCACCGCTCCCAGCAACAGTCGCTCTGAGGGGCAGCATGATCGCCGCGCCCTCGTTTGTCATTCACAACATCGCCTTATCAGGCGTTGCTTCGTGTGGGCAAGAGGGGCGGTGGCGACATGCCTTGATGCCGCGATCCATAACCAGCCAGAGGGGAGGGAGCTGCGTCTTCGCTTTCGGCCTCCCCCTCGCGTTCGCCACGAGGGTCGAGATCGAACACGGCCGGAGTCGTCTTGGGCACTGAAACGAACGGCTCGTTGCGCTCGATCGGAAGTTTTGGCCGCTGCTGGACCCGTAGAATCATGACCAATGCGATGCCCAGATGCGCCATGGCAGAGTAAAGGAACAGCGCGCCATGCCCCAGCTCGCGCATCATGAATGAGGCGATCAGCGGGCCTATGACCGCGCCCATGGAGAAAACCAGAAGCAAGCCGCTCGAGACCTCGACCGCGCGCTTCTTGTGCACCAGATCGTTGGCATGGGCGACGCACAGCGTGTAGACGGTGAAGGCGGCCGCGCCATAGAACGCGCCGAGCGGCAGGACGATGGATTTCGATTCGGTGCTCGCGGCATAGAGGCCGAGCCCTGCCACTGCCGCGCTGATGCAGACGATCATCGCCATGGGGCGTCGCCCGATCCTGTCCGACAGCCAGCCAACGGGCCATTGACTGACGGCTCCGCCGAGAACGGCGGCCGTGAGGAACAGTGCCGCATCCTGCGCGCGCATTCCCGCGCCCGTGGCGTAGATCGGGCCGAGGGTCCAGAAGCTTGCGTTCGCAAGGCCGGTGCCGAAGCATCCGAGAACCGCGGCCGGCGAAACCGACATCAGCCATCCGAGGCGCATTTTTGCCACGCGAGGTGCCGCGGGCGCACTCGCAGGCGCAAGCGCGAGAGGAACGGCGGCTAGCGAGTATAGAATCGCCACTAGTGAAAATAGCTCGAAGCTCGTCGGCTCACCGGCCACGACGAGCTGCATACCGACGGTCACGACGGTCAGATTGAGGACCGTATAGGCCGCAAGCACGCGGCCTCGGGTTTCCGAACTGGATGAGCTGTTGAGCCAGCTCTCGATCACCATGAAGAGGCCGGCGAAGGCCAGCCCGTTCAAGCCGCGCAGCCCCCACCACACCACAGGTATGGGCCAAACGGCCTGTGCCAGCGGTGTGATGGCGGCGATGGCCGTGAGCGCGGAGAAGGCACGGATGTGCCCCACCGTCGCAATGATGCGTGGCCACAGCAGACAGCCCAGCATGAGGCCCGCGAAATAGCATGAGCCCATGATGCCGATATCGAGCCGCGTGAAGTTCTCGGTGTCCGCCCGGATGGGGCCGAGCACGCTCAGAAGGCCATTGCCCATGAGCAGAATAGCAGCGCTCAGCAGGAGCGCAGTGACAGGTCGCAGGATGCCGGCCACAGTTTCCCCCCGACAACAAGGCCGATGCGCGATCGCAGCAGTGCGTTAGCCCGAGCTTGGGTCCAAATCTAGGCGAGACCGCACGGCAGCGCCAGACTATGCCGATTCGTCGCCTGTCACTGCCGCGAGCCTACTCGGCTGCCTTCAGGCTCGGTGCGGGCTTGGGGTCTCTGAGGTCAGCGAGCAGCGCCGCCTCGCGCTGCTTGACCTTCTCGTAATTGGCGAGCTTGACGTGTCCGAAACCTTTGATGTCCTCGGGCAGCCGGGCGAGACCGACAGCCGTGTGGTACGTATCCGGCGACAGGCGGCGCTCGATCTCCGCCAGCACGGCCTCGTAATCCGAGATCATCTTGCGCTCCAGCTTGCGCTCGCTGGTGTAGCCGAAGATGTCCCACTTCGTCCCGCGCAGTCGCCGGCCCTTCGCCAGTTGGCGAAACACTGGCAACATCCATCGCCCAAAGCTCACCTTGCGCGGGTGGCCCGTCACTTTGTCCTTGCTGAACCACGACATCAGAGGCGGCGCCAGGTGAAACTCGAGTTTCAGATCACCGTCGAAATTCTCGCCGATCGCCTTTTCGAACCGTCCATCGGTGTACAGGCGCGCCACCTCGTACTCGTCCTTGTAGGACAGCAGCTTGAAGTAACCGCGTGCGACGGCTTCGCTGAGGCCCTTGCGGCCCGCCGCCTTGCTTTGCTCCAGCGCTTCGAAACGCGCGATCATGTCCGTGAAACGCCGCGCCAAGGCTTCATCCTGGTAGGCCTTGAGGTGACTGGCGCGGAACGCGACCACATCGGCGGCCGTCGTGAGAGACGTAGCTGGTTTGGGCTGCACGATGCGCTCGAGGGCGCCGGTGTCATGGGCGGCAAGGCGGCCGAAGCGGAAGGCGTCGGTGTTCATTTCGATCGCCGCACCGTTCAGCTCGATGGCCTGCTCGATCGCGCCCGACGATACCGGCACATAGCCGAGTTGATAGGCGTAACCGAGCAGAAACATGTTGGAAGCGATAGAGTCGCCGAACAGTTTCACGGCGTAGGTATTCGCATCCATCGCGTGCACGGGGCCTTTGCGCGCGCGCTCCTCGATCGAGCGTCGCAGGTCGGACGCCGGCAGCCTGAGGTCCGGCTGGCGCGCGAAATCGGCGACGGGCATTTCGTGCGTCGAGTAGATGACGGCCGTGTGATCCGGCCTGACCGTCTCGAGCACCTTGTTGGAGGCGGTGACCACCAAGTCGCATCCGATAATCAAATCGGCCGAAGCCACGCCGGCGCGGATGGCGTGAATATCTTCCGACGATCGAGCGACGCGCATATGGCAGGCGACAGCACCGCCCTTCTGGGCAAGGCCTGCCATGTCGATGGCGCCGAACCCCTTGCCGTCGATATGCGCCGCCTGGCCCAATACGGCGGAAATCGTCACGACGCCGGTGCCGCCCACGCCGCTCACCAGCATGGTGTAAGGCTTGTCGAGATTGGGCCGCTTGGGCTCGGGCAGGCTTGCCAGCATTCCCGCCAAACCGCTGGCGCCGGCCAGGCCCCGCGACCGTTTTGGCACGGCCCCGTGCACCGTGACGAAGCTCGGGCAGAAGCCGTTGATGCAGGAGAAGTCCTTGTTGCAGGTGGACTGATCGATCGCGCGCTTGACGCCGAGATCCGTCTCTAGAGGCACGATGGCGACACAGTTGGATTTCACGCCGCAGTCGCCGCATCCCTCACAGACAGCCGGATTGATGAAAGCCCGCTTGACGGGATCCGGGAACGAGCCGCGCTTGCGCCGCCGCCGCTTTTCGGCGGCGCATGTCTGATCGTAGATCAAGGCAGTGACGCCGTCGATCTGGCTCAATTCCTTCTGCACGCTTTGCAGGTCACGGCGATGGTAGGCAATGATACCGTCCGGCAGGAAGCCTTGCGGATACTTCTCCGGCTGATCGGTGACCACCACCAGCTTGCGCACGCCCTCGGCGAGCACTTGCCGCGCGATCTGTCCAACCGTCATTCCGCCATCGAGGGCTTGGCCCCCAGTCATGGCCACCGCATCATTGTAGAGGATCTTGTAGGTGACATTGACTTCGGCCGCGATCGACGCGCGGATCGCCAGGCTGCCGGAGTGGATATAAGTCCCGTCGCCCAAATTCTGGAACACGTGCTTGCGCCGCGAGAACGGCGCCTCACCGATCCAATTGGCACCCTCGCCGCCCATGTGCGTCCACCCTTCGGTAGAGCGGTCCATCCACTGGGCCATATAGTGGCACCCGATGCCGGCGTAGGCGCGTGAGCCTTCCGGCACGACGGTCGATGAATTGTGCGGGCACCCCGGGCAGAAATAGGGGATGCGCGTGGCGGCTTCAGGCGTCGCCGGCTTGTTGCCCTTGAGGCGCTTCAGCTCCGAGACCTGCGTCTTGATCGTTTCGCTCGAACATCCCGCGCGCAGCAGACGCTCGCCCACCGCGATGGCGATTTCGGTCGGCTCGAGCGCACCCTTGGCGGGGAAGAGCCACTGCTCGTTCTCGTCCTTCTTCCCGAGCACCCTTGGGCGCGTCGGCAAATCGTAGAGTTGCTCTTTGACCTGGGTCTCGATCAGCGAGCGTTTCTCTTCGACTACGAGAATGAGATCCAGGCCTTCCGCAAAACGTTTCACGCCTTCCGGTTCGAGCGGCCAGGGCATGCCGACCTTGTAAAGTCGCAGCCCCAGGGAGTTCGCCGCCACCTCGTCGATGCCAAGTTCCTCGAGCGCGGCTCTGACGTCGAGATAGCTTTTCCCGGTCGTGATGATGCCGATCTTGGCTCGCGGGCCGCCGCTCATCACCAGTCGGTCGATCTTGTTGGCGCGGGCAAAGGCGAGAGCCGCGCTGCGCTTGTAGTCGTGCAGACGCGCTTCCTTGTCCAGCGCCTGATCGCCGACGCGGATGTTCAGACCGCCGGGAGGCATGACGAAGTCTTGCGGAATGTGCGTCTCGATCCGGTCGAGGCGCCCATCAACGGTTGCGGTCGCCTCCATGTTGTCCTTGACGCACTTGAGGCCAACCCACATCCCGGAGTACCGCGACATCGCGAAGCCATAGATGCCGAAGTCGAGCATTTCCTGCACGCCGGCCGGGTTCAGCACCGGAATCATGTAGTCGACCATTGCGAATTCGGACTGATGCGCCGACGTCGAGCTTTCGGCAATGTGGTCATCGCCCAACAGCGCCAGAACGCCGCCGTTTTTCGAACTGCCGGCATGGTTGGCGTGGCGAAGCACGTCGCCGGTCCTGTCGACGCCCGGGCCCTTGCCGTACCAGATACCGAACACGCCGTCGTATTTGCCGTCGCCCCTCAGTTCGGCCTGCTGCGAGCCCCACAATGAAGTCGCTGCCAGATCCTCGTTGAGGCCGGGATGAAAGCGGATGTTGGATTTGCCGACGATGGCTTTCGCTCTGAGGAACGCGCCCTCGAGACCGGCGATCGGTGAGCCGCGATAGCCGGTAACGAAACCAGCGGTGTTGAGGCCCGCCCTCTTGTCGCGCGCGTGCTGCATCAGCGTCAGCCGCACGATCGCCTGCGCGCCGTTCAGCAGCTGGTGCGTTTCGTCGAGGTCGAACTTGTCGTTCAGGCTTGGGCTGCTCTTGGGCATACGGCTTGGACCTCGAGTGTTCCTGGCTTCCCCAAGGGCGGCTCGATGATAAGCGCCCGCGAGCCACGCTAATAGGTCAGCACAGTTGCCATATTTAGATGTTAAGGGTCACGATTGCAATCGACTGGGGCCCACGCAAGCGCGCGGTTCCACTTCTCAACTCAATTGCGGATAGCGGCGCGATTTATTCCGCGCGGGTCAGCATTTCGGGCACGGCCTGGAAAAAGATCTGCGGACCTGTGTAGCCCGTCAGGCGCGCCACCTCTTGGCCTTCGCGCATCAGCACGATAGTCGGCACTGTCGTCACCGGTGCTGCCAGCCCGAGCTTGGCTTCGTCGACCGCATTGAGATCGACGAAGCGCATCGGTGCGTCGCGGGCCGTCGTCGAGCGCTCATATTGCGGCAGGATGTGCGTGCGCACGAGCACGCATATGTGGCAGCTCTTGACCTCCAGCACGAGGAATTCCAACCCGGCGCTCGCGGCCGGTGCGCTGGCATCGAGAGCGGCGCGAACGTGGGCGCCCGCTGCCACAATCAGGACGGTTAAAACCGCGATGGAGTAGATGGGCCGACGCAACACGGGCCGCTCCTGTCGAATGCGTTGGATTTGACGCTATTCGAATCTGTTGCCCGCGGAAAGAAAAGGGTAAGCAATGCGTTAACGGGCATGTGTGCGCGAAGCGCGTCAGAACGCCGTCGCGCCGTTCAGCGAGCCGACGAACAGCACGACGCCCATCAGCATCACAAGCGCCGACCCGCCGATGCCGGCGATCAGCCGCACGCGCTCTCCCCCACCGCCATTGCCTATGCGCACGGCAAGCTCGCGCGAACCCACCGCCAAGGCGGCGAGGGCCGACACGGTGATAGCAGTCCCCAGCGCCATTGCGAACGTGGCGAACACACCGGCCCAGAGCAAGCCCTGCCCAATAGCAAAGACCAGTACGAGGATCGCACCAGTGCAGGGCCGCACGCCCACCGCGAACGCAATCGGCAGCGCCTTGCGCCACGACCATGCGCCTTCGAGCTGCTTCGGATCCGGGATATGCGCGTGATCGCAGCAGGAATGGTCATGGGCATGATGATGTCCATGATCGTGCCCATGCCCGTGGTGATCATGGCCGCGCCCGTGATGGTGGTCGTGCGTGTGAGCATGAGCTGTAGCAGGTGCTCTCAAGCCGCGAAGTTGACGCCAGAGCAACCATCCTCCGACCACGGCCACGAGCGCCCAGCTTGCAGTTTCGAGCCAGGCCTCGGTCGCTTTCATCGTGAGGCCGGTCGCCTTGAGAACCAGCACCAGAATGCAAACCACGATCAGAGCTGACAGCCCCTGAATGAGGGCCGCCAGGAACGACAGCGCTATGCCCCGCCGCACCGTGCGCTCATTGGCCAGCACATAGGACGAGATCACGGCCTTGCCGTGGCCCGGTCCCGCGGCGTGCAACACCCCGTAGGCGAAGCTGAGCGCCGCCAGGATCAAAGTCGCGGTCACTGGATTGCCGGTGCGGATGTCACGCACGGCGGCCGCCAGCCGGCGATTGATGTCGGCCTGCCAGGCTGTGAGCCACCTGTAGAGGCCGTGCAGCGGACCCGAGGCTTCCGGTGTGGGCGCGGCACGTTGGCCCTGCGGCGGCAGGAAGCTCTTGGCCGGCGGCGTCGCCCCGACGGCCGGCCCTCCGCCCTGGCCCGATCCCTGCGCAAGCCCTGGCAACGTGCCCAGAACTAGGAGGGCCCCGACAAGAATGAGATACAATGATCGCTGGATCATGGTTTTGCTTCGCATGTGACCGCGATCGGCTTGGCAAAACTGAAGCCAATGCTCTGGCCGCCGAGCTGGTTGGCAAACGACTCGCCCAGCCGCTTGGCGTCATCGGCACCCCGCTCCGCGCCGCCGATGCGGACCTTGCAGCCTGTTGGAGCGCCCGGGCCTAGTGTTACGGGACTGTCCTTCGCCAGTTCAAAAGCGATAAAAAAAGTCGGGTCGGACACGGAGAACGTGAAGCCCGGCGCCTCGGCCAGAACCGGCTGTTTCAGGGGCAGCGTGAAGTGAAGGCTCAGGACTTTGGGCTTAGCAGCGGGTTTGCCACCTTTGCTATCGCCCGAAAACCAATTCTGCATGCGCCCGACGACGCTGGGCTTCGTCTCACCCGCCTTGCTCTTCTCCGAAGGGGCGGGTTCGCTCTCGCCGAGAGCCGTTGCTTCCGCATAGTCGAGGTAGGCGTCTCGGGCGTCATCGACCTCGAGTGCATGATCAGCGAGTTTGACGTGCGTGAAGAAGGCGAACTCCCTGAGGCCATCGATGTTCACCTTTGTAAGCTCGGCCAGTTCCTTGCGATCATAGTTGCCGTCGTTGTTGGTATCGAGCCCCTGGATGGCCATGGCAGTATAGAATTCGTCGAAGGTCCACTTGTGCCGGATGCCGGCGATGCTACCCTGCTCGTAGAGCACCGTACTCTCAACCGTAATCCACACGTGCGGATGCGCGTTCGCGGCCGGTGCCGCGGCCGCCGACAAAGCGACCGCAGCGGCCGCTAGAGAACAAAGGTTTCGAGTCCGCGTCATGTCTTTCTTGCCGCTTCCATGGACCTGTGACGCACAACGAGGCGATCGGCCGGCCGATGACAGCCACATTGCATAGTCGCAGAGGCGTCAGCCGGCAGGCCAGTTTTTTTAGCCGCTGACAGAAACCTGGACCGTGCGCGCATTCCCTGACGTGGCCCCGGCATGGTCGGCCACAACGACATCGAAACTGGCCTTTGGCGTATTTGTGCCGTCGTGACGGAACAGGACAGTGCCACTCTGAAGATCGGCTTGGCTGAATTTCGAGACGGGCTCGGTCGGCTGACGCGAGAGGGAAACGAAGCCGTTCTTCGTATTCGACACCGAGAATATCAGATCTGTCGCCTTGTCATCCGGGTCGAATGCCCGCAGGTCCTCCAGCGTAATCGTTACCGTCCGTCCCTTATTGACCGTCAGGCCGAGGTCGCCGCCGAGGGTCGGCGGGACGTTGCGTACTTCTGCGCTGAGGTTGCCGCCTGCCTCCAGCGCCAGCTGTCCGTAGCGCACGTTGCCGCTGACAGAACCTGAGCTGCGAATGCTGATGAGATGCTTGATAAACACCTCTCCCTGCATCGTGCCGTGGACGTCCGCGTTGTCCGACTTGACGGTGCCGTAGAAGCGCCCGCCTTCGTGAACAAGGATGCTCTCGGCCGCGATCTGCCCCTCAACGTGCCCGTATATCTCGATCCGCTGGCAATTCCGAATCTCGCCCACGATCGCGGTATCTTCCCTGACCACGAGTACGCCACGCGTTCCGATCACTGATGTGCCTCATACCCTTTTCGCTTTCGACGAAGCATGTGGCACGAATTGGCCAACTTCGGGGCCGGATGCGGCGCCACGCGTTCAATATCGTCACATAGTCCCTTGCCTTTTGTTAGATACTTTATAACATTAATGCAACCCTCGACGGTTGGATCGCATGTTGGAGAAGGTCATGGCCGCCCTGAAGCATTGGATCGCCGGGCCCCTCTCGGCAGCTTTTCTTTGCTTGACTGGCAATACTGGCGCCCTGGCGGAGCCGAAGGTCGTGGCGACTATCAAGCCCATTCACGCGCTGGTGGCAGGCGTTATGGCGGGGGTCGGCGAGCCCAAGCTGCTGATCGATGGAGCGGGTTCCCCGCATACGTTCACGTTGAAGCCATCCGACGCCCGGGCCCTTAACCAATCCGACATGGTTTTCAGGGTTTCCGACATTCTGGAGCCCTTCATGATCAAGGTGCTGACCGCACTGCCCAAGTCCGTGCGAGTGATCACCCTGGAAGATGCACCCGGGCTGACCCTCCACAAAATGCGCAGCGGCGCGACGTTCGAGCAGCACACGCACGACCACGGCCCTAAAGGCCGCCATGTCAAGAAAGCCGATGCCCACGACCATCATGACCATGGCAAGCCCGGCAAGTCTGCCCAGTCGAACGATGGCCATATCTGGCTGGACCCTGCTAACGCCAAGGTCATCACTCAGTACATTGCCTCGGTCCTCGCCACGGAGGCGCCTGAGCATGCCGCGCGGTTCAAGGAAAATGCCGATGCTGTGTCGCGCTCGCTCGATCAGCTTGATGTCGAGCTCCGGCAGACCCTCAAACCGATCGCCGGCCGGCCCTATATCGTCTTCCACGATGCCTATCATTATCTTGAGGGTCGATACGGATTGACAGCAGCTGGCGCCGTGACTGTCAGTCCTGAAATTGCGCCGAGCGCCAAGCGGCTGTCTGAGCTGCGCAAGAAAATCTCGACGCTCAAGGCCGTATGCGTTTTCGCTGAACCTCAGTTCGAGCCCAAGCTTGTACGCACCATTACGGAGGGGACGTCGGCGCGGACGGGAACGCTCGACTATCTCGGCGCTTCGTTGAAGCCTGGGCCTGATTTGTATTTCAACGTCCTGCGATCGCTGGCCGCGGATCTCAAAGCCTGTTTGTCAAACCCTTCCTGAAGGGCAGCGGAGGGCAATTGCTGGCCCGACAAACGAAACAGGCGGCTCAAGGCCGCCTGTCGGATGTTCCCTCGTGTTCGGGCCGTTATTCGGGCATTCGCCATTCATACGGGGCTGCCGCACTCTTCTGCGTGGCCACGCGTTTCGTGTGCTTTACAGCAGGTTGTGCTTTGGGCTTGGCCACGACAGCATCCTCATCGGCGGACGCAACGGAAGGTTCGGAGCTGAACTTATTCCAGGTGACCGTCACCTTGGCGCCCACGTTCACGCGCGGATAGAGATCGAGCACATCCTGATTGTACATGCGGATGCAACCCTTCGACACAGCCGAGCCGATGGTCCAAGGAGCGTCCGTCCCGTGGATGCGATAGGCAGATGATCCGAGGTACAGCGCGCGCACGCCGAGCGGATTGAGCGGATGGCCACCCGGCACCCAGTTCGGCAGACGCGGATTTTCAGCGCGCATGGTCGCCGTCGGCGTCCAGGATGGATTCTCGCGCTTCATCGTTACGTTGGTCGCTCCCTGCCAGCGGCTTTGCTCGCGCGGGATGGCTATAGGATAGCTCACCGCCTCGCCGGGCCTGGTCACGAGGTACAGCCGGCGGTCGCCGAAGCTGACCACGATCTGTCCCGGAGAATACTGCGATGTGAACCGTACCGTTGCCTTGCCGCTGCCGCCGGTTGTTGAGCCGCCGCCCCAAAGCCCATCGGAACTCTGTGCCCATGCGCCAGATTGTCCCGCGAGTGCGCCTGCCGCCAGGCCGCCGGCAGCAAGCAGCGCGTGCCCCAGCTTACGTCTCATGGTCATCTCGGTTTGAACCCCCGTTGTTCGTGCCGATCATCCTCGATCGGATGCCGCTTATGACGCGACGCAACAGCCGGCTTGAACCACTGGCCGACATTGTCAGGTGATGGTCAGGGAAGTTGTTGCAGATCGGTCTGACCGTTGCCGTGATTGTGGCGATGCCGGGGCAAGCGTGCAACGGGGCGGGCCGTCACTCGGTGGCGTTTTTAGGTGTGTGTGAGATGTTTTGAGCGCTTGTGTGTGAAACAGGCAACAATTCACGTTTTGGATCAGGGCTTTTGCTCGATGCAGTGACATCGAGGCGTCTCGCGCCAAAGCAGCTCTCCCTGATTTTAGATCCCGTTAAATTCCATATTTGTTCCAGTTTTGTCTTGACGAGGCATCGATGCAAATATAGAACGAATAAAGAACATGCGAGGAGACTGATTGATCCTTCGAGACGCTGCGATAGCCCCCTCTCTTGCCCTGTTTCGAGGATTGGACCTTCGCGATTGCCCGCCTCTGGCGGCTCGGTTGTGAGCGTGGCGTTGCGTTGAAGCAGGTGGTTCCCCCCGCCTTGCTATCGGTCTGCACACAGCTTTCCCCGGCTGACATGGCAGACAAGTGAGTGTGCGTTTGCTCCCCCTCAGGAGGACGGCAGTGCATCCCCCGGGATGCCCCTTGTCCCGGCATTGCCGTCCTCCCCCTCCTTTCCACCGCTCCAGCGCCGCATAGGCAGCTGCTCCTTTCGTCCCGACCGCCAAGCGGTCTACGATGTAGGTCCCATCCGCGTGTGGGATCGCATGAGTTTTCCAACTGCAACCCTGCAGGCTTGTATTCTGGCCGTCGTTCTCAGGCTGATCGTTGCCGTTCTCGCCCTGGTATCGTCCACCGGTGTGCAGGCGCAGCGCGCGCCGGCCGCTCCCGAATCGGCGACTGCCGTCACTGGCAAACGGGTCGTCCACGGCTCCCGGCATATGGTGGCCGCAGCCAACGCCTACGCGGTCGAAGCCGGCCGCGACATCTTGCGGCGCGGCGGCAATGCCATCGACGCCGTCATCGCCGTGCAACTCGTGCTCAACCTCGTGGAGCCGCAATCGTCCGGCATCGGCGGTGGCGCCTTCATGGTGCATTTCGATGCTGCCACCAAGTCCCTCACGACCTATGACGGGCGCGAGACCGCTCCCTCCTCGGCCAAGGCCGACCGCTTTCTGAAAGGCGGTCGGCCCATGCCATTCGGCGAGGCAGTGCGTTCCGGCTTGAGCGTCGGCGTGCCCGGTGTGCTTGCCGCCATGGAGATGGCCCACCGGCAATATGGCCGATTACCCTGGGCCGACCTTTTTGCACCGACGATCAAGCTTGCTACGGACGGCTTCATCATCTCGCCGCGGCTCAATCTTTTGCTGGCGGAGCAGGGTGCTGCTGCTTTCTCGCCGGGTGCGCGCCGCTATTTCTTTGACGCCAGCGGCGCACCATGGCCGGCTGGACATCGCCTCGCCAATCCCGAATTTTCCGGCACGCTCCGAGCGATCGCGGCATACGGTGCCGCCGCGTTCTATACGGGCCCGATCGCTGCGGATATCGTCCGCGCTGTGGGCGAAGCACCCGGCGCCAAGGGCGATCTGACGCTCGCGGATATCGCCGGCTATCGCGCCAAGGAACGCCTGGCGGTCTGCACCGCGTATCGCCGCCGACAGGTGTGCGGCATGGGCCCGCCCTCGTCCGGCGGGATCGCCGTCGGGCAGACACTCGCCCTGCTCGAGCCCTTCGATCTTGGCCGCGGCTCGCGCGGGGGCATGCCCGCGCATGCCCTTCATATCATCGCCGAGGCCGAGAAGCTGGCCTACGCTGACCGCGACCGATACGTCGCCGACAGCGACATTACCCCTGTGCCGTCCGGCTTGCTCGATCCGGCCTACCTCGATGGCCGCCGCCCGTTCATGCACGCCCTCACAGCTGCGCCGAAAGCCACAGCCGGCACGCCGCCCGGCCTCCAAAGGGTCGCTTATGGCGCGGACGAAACGCACGAAGCCTCAGGCACAAGCCACATCTCCATCATCGACGGCGCGGGCAATGCCGTCGCCATGACGACGTCCATCGAGACAGCGTTCGGCTCGCGCCTGTGGGCTGCGGGTTTCATGCTCAACAATCAACTGACTGACTTCTCCTTCCGCCCGCGTGCCCCCGACGGCCGTCCCATCGCCAACCGCGTGGAGCCGGGCAAGCGGCCGCGCAGCTCCATGTCGCCGACCATCGTGCTTGATGAGCGCGGCGTCCCCGAAGCTGTTCTGGGCTCCCCCGGCGGCAGCCGCATCATTCTCTACGTCCTGAAGGCGATTGTCGGTCTTGTCGACTGGGGCCTCGACGCACAGGCCGCCGCCGCGCTCGACAACTTCGGCAGCCGCGGCAGCACCTTCGAGCTTGAACTCTCGGCGACCTCGCTCGCGGACGTGTTGGCGAGCCCTTGGGCCATGCGGTCGCCGATCTGGCATGCGCTCAAGATCAAGCCGTACGGGCATATCATGACCTTCGACGCCCAGACCTCCGGCGTGCATATTATTGTTCGCCGGCCGGACGGTATGCTCGAGGGCGGCGCCGACCCGCGCCGTGAAGGCATCGTGCTTGCGGATTAGCCCCGCTCCCGTGCTATGCCCTAAACGCAGCGCGCGCGCTTTTAGGGTTGGCTGGTGAAACACGATCCCATCATTGTCGTCGGCGGCGGCATCTTCGGCCTGTGGCAGACCTTCGAGCTGGCCCGTCGCGGCCGTGCCGTGGCGTTGCACGAGACGTTGCCGGAGGCAGCGACCGGTGCGTCCAGCCGCATAGCCGGCGCGATGCTGGCGCCCTACTGCGAGTCCGAGGCCGCCGAGCCCATCATCCAGGCGCTTGGCCTGCGCGGTCTCGACCTTTGGAAGGCGGCCTATCCTGGCGTCGTGGCACGCGGCAGCCTCGTTGTCGCCGCGCCGCGCGACCAGAGCGAGCTCACCCGCTTTGCCCGCCTCACCGACGGCCACCAACTGATCGATGCCGGCCGGATCGCGAACCTCGAAAGCAATCTCGCAGATCGCTTTCCCCGCGGCCTGTTTTACCCCGGCGAAGCGCACGTGGTGCCGCGTGCCGCGCTCGCGTGGCTTGTCGCCCAGGCGCGCCGCCTGGGCGCCGACCTTCGCTTCGAGGCATCGATCCCCGATCCTGCAAGCTTCGCCGCGGCAGGCCATCTCGTGATCGACTGCCGCGGCTTTGCCGCGCGCCCGGATCTCGCCGATCTGCGCGGCGTCCGGGGCGAGATGGCCGTCGTCCGTGCGCCCGATGTTGGCCTGACGCGTCCGATCCGTCTCCTGCACCCGCGATTCCCGCTTTATGTGGTGCCTTGGGGCGATGACCTCTACATGGTCGGCGCCACGGTCATTGAGCGCGAGGACGCCGGCCCCGTCACCGTCCGCTCCGCGCTCGATTTGCTCGGTACCGCCTACGCCGTGCATCCGGCCTTCGGCGAGGCCGAGATCGTCGAGCTCAACGCGGGCGTGCGTCCATCGCTGCCGGACAACGTGCCGAAAATTGTCGTCCGTGGCCGCCACATCTACGTCACCGGTGCCTACCGTCATGGTTACCTGCTGGCGCCGGTGCTGGCCGACCTTACCGCCGATTTCATTGAGACCGGCGCCAGCGATTCCCGAGTCTTTGTCATTGACGGCCCGAACGCTTAGATTTGGCGCAACACACTCGGGTGGAAACACGAAGCGACGGAGGTCCGCCGTGGCCCTTTCCTATATGTCCGGTTTTGGCAACAGCCTGGAAACCGAAGCCTTGGCCGGCGCGCTGCCGGTCGGACGCAACTCGCCGCAGAAATGCGCCTACGGCCTTTACGCCGAGCAGCTGTCGGGATCGCCCTTCACGGCGCCGCGCGCCTCCAACGAGCGCTCCTGGCTCTATCGCATCCGGCCATCGGTGAAGCATTCAGGCCGCTTCACCAAGGTCGACGGCGGCTTCTGGCGCACGGCACCCTGCCACGAGCATGAGATGCCGATCGGACAGTTGCGCTGGAACCCAATGCCGATCCCGAAGGAGAAGCTGACCTTTGTGGATGGCATCCGCACCATGACGACCGCCGGCGATGCCGGCACCCAGACCGGCATGGCCGCGCACATCTACCTTGCCACGCAATCCATGCGCGACGCCTGCTTCTACAACGCCGACGCCGAAATGCTGATTGTCCTGCAGGAGGAGCGGCTGCGCGTCGTCACCGAGTTCGGCATCATCGAAGCCGAGCCTGGCGAGATCGTCGTCATCCCGCGCGGCGTGAAGATGCGCGTTGAGCTGATGGGAGGCCCCGCTCGCGGCTACATCTGTGAGAACTACGGCGGCGCCTTCACATTGCCCGAGCGCGGACCCATCGGCGCCAACTGCCTTGCCAACGCACGCGATTTCCTCACGCCTGTCGCCGCCTACGAGGATCGCGACGAGCCGTGTCATCTAACGGTGAAATGGGGCGGCACGCTCTGGCGCACGACGCTCGGTCACTCCCCGTTCGACGTCGTGGCCTGGCACGGCAACTACGCGCCTTACAAATACGACCTGCGCCGCTTTTCACCCGTCGGCGCGATCTCGTTCGACCACCCCGATCCGTCGATCTTCTCCGTGCTCACCGCGCCGTCGGAAACGCCCGGCACGTCCAACATCGATTTCGTCATCTTTCCCGAGCGCTGGGCGGTGGCGGAGAACACATTTCGGCCGCCCTGGTATCACCGCAACATCATGTCCGAGTTCATGGGCCTCGTTTACGGCGTCTACGACGCCAAGCCGGAGGGTTTCACGCCGGGTGGCGTCAGCCTGCACAACTGCATGCTGCCGCACGGGCCCGACGCGCAGGCCTTCGATCACGCCAGCGCTGTCGAGCTGAAGCCCGTCAAGCTTACGGGGACGCTGGCCTTCATGTTCGAGTCCCGGTTCCCGCAGCGCGTGACGAAATACGCCGCAGAGCTCGACACGCTTCAACCGGACTACGCCGACTGTTGGGCCGGCCTGAAGAAGCGCTTCGACCCCGCGAAACCATAGCCACGGATGATGATCGCGTGCTGAGGGTGACATGAAGCTTGCGACAGTGAGAAATGGTACGCGCGACGGCGAGCTCGTGCTGGTGTCGGGCGATCTGTCGAAAGCCGTGCGCGCGGCCGATGCCATTGCCGGACTCCTGACGATGCAGCAGCTTCTGGACGATTGGGATTCCTATGTGCTGCCGGCCGAGCGCATCGCGTCCGAGCTCGACGAGGTGAGCGAAGGCGCGTCATCACGGCTGCGGGTCGTCGACTTCGACCCCGCGCGCGCCATGGCTCCGCTGCCCCGCGCCTACCAGTGGGCGGACGGCTCGGCCTATCTCAATCACGTCGAGCTCGCGCGCAAGGCTCGCGGCGCGATGATGCCGGAGAGCTTTGCCACCGATCCGCTGATGTACCAGGGCGGGTCTGACACTTTGCTTGGTGCGCATGATCCGATCGAGCTGGTGGACGAAGCCTGGGGCCTGGATCTGGAAGGCGAGATCGCCGTCATTCTCGGCGATGTGCCGATGGGCGTTTCGCGTGCGGCTGCGCTCGACTACGTTCGGCTCGTCGTGCTCGTCAACGACGTCTCGCTGCGCAACCTGATCCCCGGTGAGATCGCCAAGGGCTTCGGCTTCTTTCATGGCAAGCCGTCGTCGGCTTTTTCTCCTGTCGCCGTCACGCCCGACGAACTCGGCCCGGCGTGGCGCGACGGCAAGGTGCACCTGCCGTTGCTGGCGTTTGTGAACAGCGAGGCACTGGGCCAGCCTGACGCCGGCCGCGACATGGCCTTCTCGTTTGCCGATCTCATCGCCCATGCCGCCAAGACGCGTCGCCTATCGGCCGGAACGATCCTTGGATCGGGCACGGTATCGAATCGTGGTGAGGGTGGCGATCCAGGTTTGCCTGTTGGCCAGGGCGGCGTCGGCTATACCTGCCTTGCGGAGGTGCGCATGCTCGAGACACTGCTGCATGGCAAGCCGCGAACGCCATTCCTGAAGGCCGGAGACCGTGTGCGCATCGACATGCTCGATGCCGCCGGCCAATCCGTTTTCGGCGCTATCGATCAGCGCATCGTGCCACACAAGGCGTGAGCTCAGGGGAGGGACGACGTGTCGACGCCATCCGAGCCCTTTCCACGCAGCCTGTCGCTGGACGAGCATGGCATGCGGCTGCTTGCTCCCTCCCACGCAGCCGAGGTTGCCTCCAGCTTCGATCTCACCCGCCTGCCTGAAGGCTTTCACGCTGACCCCTATCCCGTCTATCACGCGCTCCGCATGCACGCGCCGGTGCATTGCGGTGCCGGCGGCTGCGTGCTGACCCGCCACGCCGATCTCGAGGCCGTCTACAAGGACACGGCCACGTTCTCTTCCGACAAGAAGCTGGAGTTCCTCCCCAAATACGGCGACAGCCCGCTCTACGCGCATCACACGACGAGCCTCGTCTTCAATGATCCGCCGTTGCATACGCGCGTGCGCCGCATCATGGCCGGCGCTCTCACCGCGCGCGCCATCGCCGGCATGGAGCGGCCGGTGGAAGATCTCGTCGACCGCCTGCTCGACGACATGGACAAGCGGAACGAGGTCGATCTCATCGAGGATTTTGCCGCCGCCATTCCCGTCGAGGTCATCGGCAACCTCCTGGCGGTGCCCCGCGAGGAGCGCGGGCCTTTGCGCGCGTGGTCCCTCGCCATCCTCGGCGCCTTGGAGCCTGCGCCGACGCCCGAGCAGCTGCAGCGCGGCAATCGTGCCGTCAGCGAGTTCCTCGACTACCTCGGCGGCCTCGTTGCGACCCGGCGCAAAACTCCGGGCGATCCCGACGAGGATGTGCTGACGCGCCTCATTCTCGGCGAAAGCGACGGCCTGCGGCTGACCGAGGCGGAGCTTCTGCAGAACTGCATCTTCATCCTCAACGCCGGACACGAGACGACCACCAACCTCATCGGCAATGGCCTGTTCGCGCTGCTCGAGTGGCCCGGGGAGCGTGAACGGCTTATCCACGACCCATCCCTCATCAAGACGGCCGTCGAGGAATTCCTGCGCTTCGAAAGCTCGAACCAGCTCGGCAACCGCATGACCTCGCGCGCGACCGAGATCGGCGGCGTGGCCCTGCCGCCGCAGACGTCCATCACGCTGTGCATCGGTGCGGCCAATCGCGATCCCGAGCGCTTTCTGCATCCCGACCGGCTCGACATCGGCCGTCAACCCAACCGCCACTTGGCTTTCGCCTCGGGTCCGCACCTGTGCGTCGGCATGAACGTCGCGCGCCTGGAAGGCCGCATCGCCATCGGCCGCTTTCTGGCCCGCTTCCCGCACTATCGCGCAAGGGGCAGGCCAACGCGCGGCGGGCGCGTCCGCTTCCGCGGTTTTCTCTCCATTCCAGTCACCCTTCACTAGGCACGAGGACAACGCCGATGGCCCAGGGCTTTGCGTCGACCAGCGACATGACCGAGAAAAAGATCTCCTTTGGCGAGATCGGGCGCGACCTCTACGCCTTCACGGCCGAGGGCGATCCCAACTCCGGCATCATCGTCGGCGATGACGGCGTGATCGTCATCGACGCGCAGGCGACGCCTGTGATGGCGGGCCTCGTCATCGAGCGCGTGCGCCAGGTCACCGACAAGCCGATCAAATACGTGGTGCTCTCGCACTATCACGCCGTGCGTGTGCTCGGTGCCTCGGGCTACAAGGCCCAGGAAATTGTCGCGTCCGATAAGTGCCGGTCCATGATCGTCGAGCGCGGCAAGGAGGACTGGGACTCCGAATTCGGCCGGTTTCCCCGCTTGTTCCAGGCGGCCGAGACGATTCCTGGGCTCACCTGGCCCACCGTCACATTCAAAGAGAAAATGACGTTGTGGCTCGGCAAGCGCCGCGTCGATCTCATGCACGTCGGGCGTGCCCACACCGCCGGCGATATCATTGCCTACGTGCCGGATGCCAACGTCGTCTTCTCCGGCGATATCGTCGAATACAAGTCGGCCTGCTACTGTGGCGACGCGCACTTCACGGATTGGCCCGCCACGCTCTCGCGCCTCGGCGGCTTCAAGGCAGATGCGCTGGTGCCGGGGCGTGGCGATGCTCTGACCGGTGCTGCCACCGTCGCCGAAAGCATCTCCCTCACGCGCGACTTCCTGCGCGATACCTACGAGCCGGTGAAGCGTGGCGTGGCCCGCGGCGCCTCGCTCAAGGACTGCTTCGACCAGACCACCGCCGCCATGCGTCCGCGCTACGGATCATGGCCGATCTTCGAGCATTGCCAGCCCTTCAACATCGCGCGCGCTTATGACGAAGCACAAGGCATCGACACGCCGCGCATCTGGACCGCCGAGCGCGACCGCGCCATGTGGGCGGCCCTGCAGGGATAGGAAGCGCCAATGGATCTCGCCTCGCATTTTCGCAAGATGGCGCGCAACAACGCCTGGTCGAACCATCGCCTGTATGCGGCATGCACGCGGCTGGGCGAAGACGAGTTCAAAGCTGCGCGCACGAGTTTCTTCCCCTCGCTCCACGCAACGCTCAACCACATCCTTGCTGTCGATCACTACTACATCTACGCCCTTGTCGGTGGCGGCCGAGGCCCGGCTGCGTTCTCCGAGTATGTGCCCTTCGACAACATAAAGCGGCTCGCAGCCGCGCAAGCCGAAAGCGACAGCCGCCTCATCGCCTTTTGCGACAACCTCGGGCCCGCCGACCCGTCGCGACGCGTGACGACGGACCGGGGCGAGGCCGGCAAGTTCGACGAGACCGTCGGCGACCTGCTGGCGCATCTTTTTCTGCATCAGATCCATCATCGCGGGCAAGCGCACGCCATGCTCTCCGGCACGCCGGTAAAGCCCCCGCAGCTCGACGAGTATTTTCTCGACTTCGATGCAGCGGCACGCAGCCCCGATCTCATCGCTGCCGGCATCGACGGTCCCGAGGCAATTCGGTGACGGCCTCGCTCGACACCATGTTCGCTTATCGGCGCTCTCCCGATCAGGATCGCGCTCAACCGGCCCACCATCCCATAGTCATCATCGGGGCTGGCCCCGTTGGTCTGGTGCTCGCGCTTGATCTCGCCGGCAAGGGGCATCGCTGCGTCGTGCTCGACCAGCGGCAGGGCCTGTCCGAGGGGAGCCGCGCCATCTGCTGGTCCAAGCGCACGCTCGAGATCATG
The DNA here is from genome assembly GCA_046154585.1 of Hyphomicrobiaceae bacterium. Taxonomy (GTDB): domain Bacteria; phylum Pseudomonadota; class Alphaproteobacteria; order Rhizobiales; family Hyphomicrobiaceae; genus CADEFX01. Next base: position 84,338 of record JBJXDX010000168.1, read on the forward strand.
GGGCGTCTCGGTCTCGCCAATGACCTCATCCGCCGCGGCGTCACGTGGAAGACCGGCAAGGTTTTCAACGGCTCGCGCGAGGTCTACCGCTTCGACCTGCAGCCCGAGGCCGGCCACGCACGCCCGGCCTTCATCAATCTGCAGCAGTTCCACTTCGAGGCGCATTGCGTGGCCGCTGCTGCGCGCACCGGCCTCATCGACCTGCGCTGGGGCAACGAGGTCACGGCCGTCGCGCCGTCGGCCACTGGCGCCGGCCTGCACGTCTCCACACCGGACGGCTCGTACGCGCTCACCGCCGATTGGCTGGTGGCCGCCGACGGCGTGCGGTCGATCGTCCGCCGCGAGCTTGGCCTCGGCTTCGAAGGCCAGACCTTCAACGATCAATTCCTGATCTGCGATGTGAAACTGCAGATCGACCGGCCGACCGAGCGCTGGTTCTGGTTCGATCCGCCCTTCAACCCCGGCCAGTCGGCGCTGTTGCATCGCCAGGCTGACAACGTCTGGCGTCTCGACTTCCAGATCGGCGCGGATGCCGACCGCGAAACAGAAACGCGCCCCGAGAACGTAGCGCGCCGCGTCAAAGCCATGCTCGGCGATGTCGATTTCACCTTCGAGTGGATCAGTTGCTACCGCTTTCACTGCCGGCGGCTGGCACGCTTCCGGCATGGGCGTATTCTCTTCGCGGGTGATGCCGCACATCAGGTCTCGCCATTCGGCGCCCGCGGTGGCAACTCGGGGATCCAGGATGCGGACAATCTGGCCTGGAAGCTCGATCATGTGCTGCGCGGCTGCGCCCCCGAGGCGCTGATCGACAGCTACGATATCGAGCGCCGGCAGGCCGCAGACGAGAACATCCTCGCCTCCTCGCGCTCGACCGATTTCATTTCGCCCAAAGGCGCCGGCGCCCGCGCTTTCCGCGACGCCGTCCTGGGCCTGGTCGAGACCGAGCCGTTCGCCCGCGCCTTCCTGAACTCCGGTCGCCTGTCCGTCCCGACCGCGTACGAAGTCTCTCCGCTGTCGAGTCTCGACGGATTTGCACCTGATGATACACCGGCGCTGCGCCCGGGCGCGGCCGCCGCCGACGCACCGGCCGGCAACGGCTGGCTGCTGGCCGCGCTTGGCGGAGACTTCTGTCAGGTCTCCTTCGCACGCCATCCAGGCAACGCGCCGCATGATGCAAACGGCACGACTGAAGTGCGTCACGTTACCGTCACTGACGAGATGGCGTGTATGCGCTACGGCGCCGCCGACGAGCCGGCCACCTATCTGATTCGTCCGGACCAGCACGTTGCCGCACGCTGGCGCCACGCTGCGCCCGAAGAGATCGTCGTCGCCTATCGGCGGGCCATCGCCGCGTGAGGTCACATGCCCCTTCAGCGTAACCCGGCTTTTCAAGATCCAGACCGCATCTACAACGCCATCATCGATGCGCATCGCGGACTGAGCGATGCCGACAGCCTGTCGCTCAATGCACGCCTCGTGCTCCTCCTCGCCAATCACATCGGCGATGAAGCCATCGTGCACGAAGCCATCGCCATGGCGCGTGGCGCGGTGTCGTCAAAGACTTAGGCCCGCAGTCAAGCTGCGGCGGTGTTGGCCTCTACGGGTGCAGGCGCCGCGCGCTTGAGCGCCAACTCCGTCGCCGTCACGTAGTCAGGCTTGCCCGACCCCAGCAACGGCAGCGCATCCACAACCACGATATCGGCCGGCACGCTCAGCTCCGGCGCCCCCTTGAGCTTGGCATGGCGCAACAAAGCATCGCGCGTCGCGGCTTTCTCCTGCGTCAACAGCACCAGGCGTTCGCCCTTGCGCGCATCGGGAATGCTGACGACCACCGAGAGCGCATTGGGCCAAACCTCCGCAGCCATGGTCTCCACCGCGGCCAGCGACACCATCTCGCCGGCGATCTTGGCGAACCGCTTGGCGCGCCCCTTGATGCGGATGAAGCCATCCGCATCTATGGTGACGATGTCGCCCGTGTCGTGCCATCCGTCGGCCGGCGCCTCCAGAATTCCCGGTGCTTCGGCGCGATAGTACCCAAGCATCACATTGGGTCCGCGCACCGACAGTCGCCCGCCTTCCTCGATACCCGGAACCGGATCGAGACGCGCCTCCATCAGCGGCGACAAGCGCCCGACCGTGCCGACGCGGTTTGCGTGTAGCGTATTGATCGCGAGCACCGGCGCCGTTTCCGTCACGCCGTAGCCCTCCAGAATGCGCACGCCGAACTTCTCCATGTAGATCTGCCGCGTGCGATCCTTCACGGCCTCGGCGCCTGCCACGATCAGGCGCACCTTGTGGAAGTCGTAAGGGTGCGCCGTGCGCGCATAGCCGTTGAGGAAGGTATCGGTGCCGAACAAGATCGTCGCGTTGGAGCCGTACACGAGTTCCGGCACGATCCGATAATGCAGGGGCGAAGGGTAAAGATAGACCGGGATGCCCCCGACCAGCGGCATCATCATGCCGCCCGTCAGGCCGAAGGAATGAAACACCGGCAGTACGTTGAACACCTTGTCCTCGCCGTTGGCCGCGAAGCGTGTCAGGCATTGCGCACAGTTGGCAAGAATGTTCCGGTGCGACAGCACGACGCCCTTCGGAAGGCCTTCAGAACCCGATGTGAAGAGAACCGCCGCCGGGTTGTTGGGTCCGCGTACCTCTTGCGGCTTCGATCCCAGCAGCATGCCGCGCAGCTTGTCGCCCAGCGTGATCCTTTCTCGCACCTCTTCAAGATAGACGATGCGCACGCGCTCGCTGAGCTTGTCGACCACCGGCTGCAGCCGCGCCTTCTCGATGAAAGCGCGCGACGTCAGGACGACGCCGACCTTGGCGGCCGTGCATGCGGCGAGCAGATTCGCCGCGCCCGCCGTGAAGTTCAGCATAGCCGGGACGCGCCCGATCGACTGCAGCGCGAAGAACGTCACGGCCACGCCCGCTGAGTTGGGCAGCAGAACGCCGACGGCCTCTCCAAGCGGCGCCTCGCGTTCGAGCTGCCGGCCCAGCACCTGCGCACCGAGAATGAGCTTGCGATAGGACAGCCGCCCGCCCAGCGGATCCTCGATGGCGATCTTCTGCGCAGCCTTCTGCTGCGCCGCTTCGACCAGCGCCTCGAACAGCGTCTGATCGATGTGGGCCGTCTCCACGGCGCTGTCGATCATGATGTCTTGCAGCTTGGCGCCCGCCGCCTGCCGTCGCAGTTTGCCCTTGAGCTCGGTCGGCACTTCGATCTTACGCGGCTTCAGAATGGTCACTGTCGTCTTCGGAAACAGCGTCTTCTTGATCTGCGTCGCGCGCAGATATCCGAGCGGCGACCGCTCCGGCCCATCGATGCGCACTGGCACGATCCAGGCATCGGCTTTCTCCGCGATCATCGCCGTGCCGTCGTAGACCTTCATCAGCCCGCCGGTCACGGTGATGCGCCCCTCGGGGAAGATCACGATGGTCTGCCCGCTCTTCAGCGTATTGACGAGTCCGCGCGCCGCGATTGGCCGGGTCGGATCGAGCGTGTAGGTGCGGATGACTTTGAGGAAGGGCTTCGCCCACCACGCCGTGGCGATCCCGGAGTCCACCGCAAACGCCGCATGCCCGGGCAGCACTGCGTGCATCAGCGGGCCGTCGAGCAGGCTGACATGGTTCGGCGCGATGACCACACGTTCGCCTTCCGCCGGCAGGTTTTCCAGCCCCTTCACCTCGAGGCGCAGCAGGAATTTGAAGAGGAACCGCGCGACATCCTGCACGCCGTCGCGGCCCCACGCGCGTAGAACCAGACCGGTGACGGCAAGGTTGCCGAGCGCCAGCAGCATGAACAGCAGGCCGACGCCCGCGCCCATCCCTTGCAGCACCGCCGCCATCAGGCTGCCGCCGGCCATGTAAGCGGCCGACAGCACATTGACGCCGGCGACGACGCGCGCGCGCCGCTCGGCCGGCGCCCACGCCTGCACCGCCGCGAACGACGGCACGATGAAAAGGCCACCCGCAAATGCAAGGCCCAGAAGTCCGACGACCAGCGGCAGGCCACTCGCGCTGAAGAGGACGTCGAACGCCCCGGCCTGGCCGCCACCCCAGCTGGCGCCCCAGGCGACGCACGCCAGCACCGCCGAGAAGATGGCCATCAGGAATGCGCCGAGCGGCACAAGCGCCAGGTTCGGCCGTCCGTGACTTGCGCGCGCGGCGCCGATGGAGCCCAGCGCGATACCGATCGTGAAAACGGCGAGCGCCATGGTCACGACGCCTTCCGATCCACCAAGTCGGTCCTTGATGAGCGTCGGCAGCAGTGACAACGCGATGGCGCCGACGAGCCAGAACCAGGACACGATGTGCGCCCCGCCCCACAGGCGTGTGTCCGCGCGCAGTTCGCCGAGCAGCGCCCAGGTCGATGTCAGCGGATTGCGCGTGATCGGCAGGTCGGGCGAGCCCGCCCCGGTCGGCGGAATGAGGCGTGCCGTCAGCCAGCACGCCACCGCCATGATCATGACGAGCGCGACGATCGTCCAGCGGCTGCCCGATCCGGCGACCAGCGCCCCGCCGGCAATCGTGCCGCCGAGAATGGCAAGGAACGTCGCGCCCTCGACCAGCGCGTTGGCAGATGAAAGCTCATCTGTCTTCAGGTGGTCGGGCAGAATGCCGTACTTCACCGGGCCGAACAGCGCGCCGATCACGCCGAACAGGGCGAGCGCCACGAACAGCAGTGGCACCGAGTGCAGCAGGAAGCCGAGGGCAGCAACGCCGGCGACGCCAATTTCAGCGAACTTCACGCGCTCGGCGACGTAGGCCTTGTCGTTCTTGTCCGCGAGTTCGCCGCCCAATGCCGACAGGAAAAAGAACGGCGCAATGAAAATCGCCGTGGCGAGCGTCACGAGCGCCGGCCCGTGCGTTCCGCCGATCTGGTACAGGATCAGGATGCCGAGCGCCGTCTTGACGAAATTATCATTGAGCGCAGAAAAGAACTGGCACCAGAACAGCGGTGCGAAGCGGCGCGTGGTCATCAGCGTCGAGAACATGCTCAAGTCTCCGCAAGCGGTGAGCTGTAACGGTGAATCAGTTGTAGTCGGCAACGTGCTGAGCGGTATCGTAGATTCGAGTTAACGATCAGCGTTGGCTGAGGCGCCCCGCTGGCAGGATCAGCCCGCCGTAGCGGGGGGTCAGAACGAGTCGATGGTCATCGTCCGCCACTAAGGCCGCCGCACGGCACGCCGCGCCCAGCATCAGCTCCGCAATCCGCTTCAGCATGGAATGCTCCACAATGATCCTGCAACTCGCGAGCATGTAAGATAGTTGTGAACTGTGTTCAATATGCGACTTGGCCGATGGCAGTATTGGTTTCCATGCCTGCTGGGGCAGAAATTGCAGCCCAGCCGGACGCCTTACAAGGCGGCCGTAACGCCCCCATCCACGTACAGCACATGGCCGGTCACAAAGCTCGCCGCATCGGATGCCAGGAACACGGCTGCACCGACGAGATCCTCCACCTGCCCCCAGCGGCCGAGGGGAACGCGCCCCTTCACCCAGCCGGTGAAGGCCTCATCCGCCACGAGATGCCGTGTCAGCGGCGTCTCGAAATACCCGGGCCCGATGCCGTTGACGCGGATGCCGTATCGTCCCCAATCCACGGCCATGCCCTTGGTCAGCATCTTCACCGCGCCTTTGGTGGCCGTGTAGGGCGCGATCGCCGGGCGTGCCAGCTCGCTGTTAATCGAGCAGATGTTGATGATGGCGCCGCGCCGGCGCGGGATCATGTGCTTTGCCACGGCGCGCGCCACGTAGAACACGCCGTCCATGTTGACGCGGATGAGATCGTCCCAGTCCTGCTCCGAAAAGTTCTCGAGCGGCGTGGGGCGCTGGATGCCGGCATTGTTGACCAGCACGTCGATGGGGCCGACATCGCTTTCGATGTGCGCAATCTGCCGGATGACGGCCGCGCTATCGGTCACGTCGAACAGCGCGTCGCGAACCTCCAGCCCTTCCGCACTCAGAAGCTCCCGCGTGCGGTTCAGCTCGTCGGCCACATGGCTGTTGAGCACAATCATCGCGCCCGCACCGGCGAGTCCGCGGGCCAGCGCCAGGCCGATGCCCGACGTCGAGCCGGTCACCAGCGCCACGCGGCCCTTGAGACTGAAAAGACCTGCGCCCAATTGCGTCCTCGTGCTCCTACAGTGCGGCCGTTACGCCGCCGTCGACATACAGAATGTGCCCCGTCACGAAGCTTGCCGCATCCGAGGCGAGAAAAACTGCCGCGCCCACCAGCTCCTCCACGTTGCCCCAGCGGCCGAGTGGCGTGCGTCCTTCCAGCCAGCCGGAGAACTCAGGATTTGTGTACAGCGGCTTGTTGAGCTCCGTCTTGAAATAGCCGGGCCCGATGCCGTTGACGCGGATGCCGTGCCGGCCCCAGTCCACGGCCATGCCTTTGGTCAGCATCTTCAGTCCGCCTTTCGTCGCCGTGTAGGGCGCGATTGTCGGCCGGGCCAACTCGCTGTTCACCGAGCAGATATTGATGATCGAGCCGCGTTTGCGCGGGATCATCCGGCGCGCCACCGTCTGCCCGACGATGAACGGGCTGCCGAGGTTGGTGCGCATCACGTCGTGCCAGTTTTCATCCGTAAAGTCCTCGAGCGGCGCCCGCCGCTGCAGGCCGGCATTGTTGACCAGGATGTCGATAGGTCCGATGTCCCGCTCTATCCCATCCACCGCCGTCTCGACTGCTGCCCTGTCCGTCACATCGAAGACTGACTCGCGCACATCGGTCTGCGGCCCACGAATGGCCTCACAGGCCGCACCGAGCCGGCTCGTATCCCGGCCGTTCATGACCACGAGAGCCCCGGCTTCCGCCAGACCCTTGGCCAGCGCATGACCGATGCCGGCCGACGATCCGGTCACCAGGGCAACGCGATGGTCGAGGCGGAAGGCGTCAGGAGACATGGGCTATCCTGAAGGTGAATGAGGTTCGCGCATCATCGATCAGGGCGGGTCTGCTGGCAAATGCCGACTGCTCGCGGGCTGCAGGGATGATACGCGGGGATGCGACTGCGCTCGACGTCGGCTGCCCGATTCCACTACTGTCCCACCACGTCGCCGCCATCCCGGGAGATCGCCATGCGCGCCGTCGTCATTCATGCCGCAAGGGATCTTCGCATCGACGAGGTGGCCGCCGCCGTTCCCGGCCCCCACGAGGTGCGGGCGCATCGAGACCGGCGGTATCTGCGGATCGGATCTGCATTACTACCAGGAGGGGCGGATTGGCACGATCGTGCTCAAGGAGCCCATGATCCTCGGGCACGAGATCGCCGGCATTGTCGACCAGGTCGGGGCATCCGTGGATAACATTTCGCCGGGAGACCGCGTCGCCGTCTCGCCGAGCCGGCCGTGCGGCGACTGCCGCTTCTGCCGAGTGGGCCAGCAGATCCACTGCCTCGACATGCGCTTTTACGGCAGCGCCATGCGCTCGCCGCACGTGCAGGGTGCCTTCCGCGAAAGCCTGGTGGCGGATGCGCGTCAATGTCATGTGGTGCCCGCCAGTTTGAGCGCCGCTGAGGCCGCCATGGCCGAGCCGCTGGCCGTCTGCCTGCACGCAGCTCACCGCGCCGGACCCCTGCTCGGCCGGCGCGTGCTGGTCACCGGCTCCGGCCCCATCGGCGCGTTGTGTGCCATATGCGTCCGCCTTGCCGGCGCCGCCGAAGTCGTGGCCAGCGACGTGACTGACGCTCCCGGCGAGACTATGCGGCAGGTCGGCGTCGACCGCTTCCTGAACGTCGCCGCGGCGCCTGATGCGCTCGCCGAGTACGGCAAGGACAAAGGCGCGTTCGATGTCCTGATAGAAGCCTCCGGCAACGCCCAGGCACTGGCGTCGGCCTTCACCGCCGTGCGGCCGGGTGGCGTGGTCGTTCAGGTCGGCATCGGCTCGCCGGCGGTCCTGCCGCTGAGCGTCATCGTCGCCAAGGAGCTGGAGCTGCGCGGCACCCTCCGGTTCCACGAGGAGTTCGCGCTGGCCGTCACGCTGCTGGCCCGGCGTCTGGTGGATGTGCAGCCACTCATTTCGGCCACCATGCCTTTCACGGAAGCCCGCGCGGCCTTCGATCTGGCCGGTGACCGCTCGCGCGCCATGAAGGTACAACTTGCCTTCAGCTAAGCGCACGCATGGACTGGCGGTTTGGGTCAGGATATCGAGACTTTGTCCCTGGGAGAAAATTCCCTACATTACGGGCAGATAACAATGCGGGCAGGAGCACCCAACAGAATGGCCGGCGTGACAACGGCAACCAAGAACATGAGTCTGGTCGTGAACGGCCAGGCGAAGGTGTCGCGCGCTATAACGCTCGCCGAGCTGATCTTGGAGCTCGGCTACGGCGACGCGAAGATCGCGACGGCCTGCAACGGAGAATTCGTGCCCCGCACAGCCCGCAATTCCACCAGGCTCGCTCCCGGCGACAAGATCGAGATCGTATCGCCACGGCAGGGCGGGTGACAGGTCGATCGCATGAACATGCATGATCCACGCATGGCCGGAAAGCCGCTGACGGTGTATGGCACCGAGCTCACCTCGCGCATGTTTCTGGGCTCGGCGCAGTATCCCTCGCCACAGGTGCTGCATGATGCCGTGAAGGCCTCGCGTGCGGAGGTGGTCACCGTCTCGCTGCGTCGCGAGAGCCCCAAGGACAGCGGCGGCGAGCGCTTCTTCGACCTCGTCAAGTCGACCGGCGCGCGCATCATGCCGAACACCGCCGGCTGCCGCACGGCCAAGGAAGCAATCACCACTGCCCAGATGGCGCGCGAGCTGTTCGACACCGACTGGATTAAGGTCGAGGTCATTGCCAACGATGACACGCTGCAGCCGGACGTTTTCGGCCTGGTCGAAGCCTCGTCGGTACTCGTCCGCGAAGGTTTCAAGGTCTTTCCCTACACGTCGGAGGATCTTGGCGTGGCCGAGCGCCTGCTCGGCGTGGGTTGCGAAGTTCTGATGCCGTGGGGTGCGCCGATCGGAACCGGGCGCGGTCTTGCCAACCCGTATGCTTTGCGCACCCTGCGTAACTACTTCCCCGGCACGCCGCTGGTCGTGGATGCCGGCATAGGCGCACCCAGCCACGCGGCGCAAGCCATGGAGATGGGCTTCGACGCTGTCCTTCTGAATACGGCGGTTGCCAAGGCGCGCGATCCCGTCGCCATGGCGCGCGCATTTTCTGCTGCTATCGATGCCGGCCGCACGGCCTACGAGGCGGGCCTGATGGAGATGCGCGACATGGCGCGGCCCTCGACACCGGTCGCCGGAACGCCGTTCTTCGACCCCGACACCCAAGAGTAGGCGCGCCATGCCGGGAGGTCTCGACGTCTTCTATCCTATCGTGCCTGACATCGGCTGGATGCGGCGGCTCGTGCCGCTCGGCGTGCAGACCATCCAGCTCCGACTCAAGGATGCGACCGAGGCGGAGGTCCGCCGGCAGATCCTGGAGTCGCTGGAGCTCTGCATCCGCCACGGCTGTCAGTTGATCGTCAACGATTATTGGCGCGAAGCCATCGCCGCTGGCGCCGACTACATCCACCTGGGACAGGAGGACCTGGCCGCCGCCGATATCCCCACGATCAAGGCGGCCGGCGTAAAGCTTGGCATCTCCACCCACAACGAGGAGGAGCTGGCCATCGCGCTCGCTGCCGAGCCCGATTATGTGGCGCTCGGCCCGATCTACGAAACCAAGCTCAAGGCCATGCCGTTCGGCCCGCAGGGCCTCGACAGGGTTCGCCAATGGAAACAACGCATCGGCGCGATGCCGCTGTGCGCGATCGGCGGCATTACACCGGAGCGTGCGCCGGGCGTCGTGGCGGCCGGCGCCGACACCATTGCCGTCATCACGGACTTTTTCACGCACGCGGATCCGGAAGTGCGAGTGCGTCAGTGGCTCGCTTGGGCGGCCAGCGTACGGTCCTCTTGAGTCCCCTCATCTATTTGGATGCGCTCTGAGCCTGCTGCACAGCGTCCGGGATGCCGCTTGTTTATGACAGTTTGACGTCAGAGATTGTGCCCGGATTTGCGTCAGGGTACCCATGGCTTATCGCTTCAAGCTCAAAGAGTCGCTCACGCGCGGCGTGCGGCGCGTTGGTTCGGAACAGTTTGAGCTGGCCGAGGGCTACTTAAGGAACGCGGCTGACCCCGCGGGTTCCATTCACGAGACGCGCAAATGCATCAAGCGCCTGCGCGCTTTGCTGCGGCTCGTACGGGCAGCCATCGGCGAAAAGCCCTACCGGCACGAGAACCAGGCGTTGCAGCAGATGGGGCACCTTCTGTCCCCCGCGCGGGACGGGGAGGTCATGCGTCTGACGCTGGCCAAGCTCGAGACCCGACTGTCTGGCAACCGGCAGGTGATCGTGGACCGCCTGCGGGAGCGCCTCGACCACACGGCATCCCCCGGGACCGAAGAGGTCCGCGGCAAGGTTCTATCTTCGCTCGGGCGCGCCAAGCGCCGGTTTGCTCAGATCAAGGTCCAGAACAGCGGGTTCGATGCGCTGGAAGTCGGTTTGCATGCCACATATCGCAAGGGCCGCCGTGCACTCGCGCAGGCGCAGATGGAGCCGGACGATGAGGCGTTCCACGACCTGCGCAAGGCGGTGCAGCAACATTGGCGCCAGATGCTGCTCGTCTCGCGCGCATGGCCGGACCTGTGCCGCGCGCGTGCTTCGGCCGCCCGCGATATCGCGCAGATCCTGGGCGAGGAGCATGACCATGCGGTGCTTGCGGCATTCGCCGGCACGCACCGTGACAACGGCCTCGCCACCGACGAGATCGACATCATCCATCAGGACTGCCTTGCCCGTCAGCTCGAGCTTAGAAATCTTGCGTTGCCCATGGCGCAGCGTCTGTTCGCCGACGGACCCCGGCGTTTTGCGCATCAGATGGCTGTGAGCTGGGAAGCGGCCCGCGACTTGGATGCCCTGGAGCCCGATACAGAAACAGAGGCCCCCGCAGTCAAACCATCACGTGCCCGGCGCACGGCCAAAGCCGACGAATGATACGTCTGGCGCCCTATCCGCGTGCTTCTTGCCGCCGCGAGCCTTCGAACGCGAGTGCCAGCAGCAAGGCCCAGATCCCGTAGGCAGCCATGAACCATGTCTGCCAGATGCCCCAGGTGAATGACCCGATCAGCACGGCCGCCACGAAGCTCGCAAATGCCAGCGCTTGATCGCGCTTTGGCAGACGCGACAGCACATCGAGTGCACACAAGCCCATGGCCAGCAGCAGGGCAGCACCGATGGCGCCAAGCTCGTACCAAGTCTGCAGAAAGATATTGTGAGCGTGCTGCGCCGTGCGCAGCGGGTATGTGTATCCAGGCGGCTGAATAGCCTTTTCTGCGTTGGCTTTATCCAGCTCCTTGGTCGACGCCACCCCGATCCCGAGAATAGGGGTCTTTGCCACCTCGCCCGCCGTGTAACCCCACAGGATCACGCGGTTGCGCGCCGTCAGCGGAAGCCATTCTGAAAAATGCAGCTGTTGCTTGTAGGCGAGCGTCACCATCGGCACGACGAGCAGCGTCGCAATCACCCACCCGGCCGCGATGGCTTTGCGCATGACGGGAGCCGCAACCACCATGCCCGCGAACGCTGCACAGGCGAGCACCATGGCGATCATCGAGGTCTCGTGCTCGGACCTCAGCACCGCGACGAATGAAACCGCCACCAGCGCGAGCCCGGCGATCAGGGTTCGGCGAGCGTCAAGCAGGGTCCGCAGCATCAGCAGCACCGGGCCCAGCACCAGGCAGAGCGCCGCCATGTTACGGTTCAGAATGTAGGCACCGATTTCGACGACCTCGCCATCCACGACCTTCGTGTGCTTGGGCGGCGGCCGGGCGAACGGCAGAAGCGAGAAGATGAAGCGCTTGATCGCCTGGTCGGTCAGAACTTCGATGAGCAGGAACACCGCCCCGGCCATCACGGCGATGACCGCCGCCTTCTGCAGCCGATCCAGAACCTCGTCGCTGACGGTGCTGAGGCCCGTGATGGCGAGATGCGCTGTCACCAGCAGGACCCAGTAGAACAGCACCTTGCCGTAAGCTTCGGCCGGATCGATCGACCATGCGGCATTGATCGTGATATAGGCCCCGAACGCGACGCACGCGGCCAGCAGCGGCGTTCGCGCGAGAGCGCCCGCAAAATCTCCCACCCTCACGAGCGCCGCGATCGGCGCGGCCGCCAGCAGGAGCATCTCGAACTGCGACCCGCGCGGCGCCAGTAGAAAGGCGACCAGGGCCGTCGCGGTAAGGATTGTGGCAGCGGCCAGATCGAGCCGGGTCGTGCGGTATAGGGGTGTTGCGGCGTCGTGCACGTGGATCATCTGCTCCAATTCATGGATGATAGGCCACCACTGCGATCCGGACGCGGCAGGCTCCCTATAGCCTGAACCTCGCCGCTTCCAAAAGGCGCTGATGACGCAGCTCTGGAGAACGGCACGTGCTGTCTGCAAGCCTTTTCAATGCCGAGGAAATTCTGGCTGGCATCCTGCCCTGGGTGAAGGTCGAGAGCCCCACGACGCACCTGCCCGGCGTCAACCGGATGATGGATCTTGCCGCGGCGGACATGCAGACGCTGGGTGCCCGCATCGAAAGAGTACCTGGAACCGACGGCTACGCGGATATCTTGCTCGCCCGGCTCGGCGGCGAGCCCACATCCGATGCCGGCATCCTCATCCTGTCGCATCTCGACACTGTGCATCTGCCAGGCACATTGCACGGGCGATTGCCGCTGCGGCGCGATGGCGACCGCTACTTCGGTCCCGGCATCTACGACATGAAGGGCGGATGCCGCCTGGCGATCCATGCTTTGGGCATCCTGAAGAAAGCGGATCGCCAGTCGAAACTTCCCATCACGTTCATGTTCATCCCGGACGAGGAAGTGGGCAGCCCCTCCTCGCGCACGCGCATCGAGGCCGGGGCCAAGCGGCACAAGTATGTGCTCGTGACGGAGCCCTGCAAGAATGGCGTGGTCGTCTCGGGCCGGTTCGCGTTCCAGCGCTTCTGGATTGCCGCCCACGGCCGTCCGGCCCATGCGGGTGCCGCCAATCGGCAAGGGCGTAGCGCCATCCGCGCCATGGCGCGCACGATTGAGCGCATCGAAGGCATGACGGATTTCGAGCGCGGCATGACGTTCAGCGTCGGCCGTATCCACGGCGGCACATTCGTCAACGTGATGCCGATCGAATGCCGCGCCGAGGTCCTGACGGTCGCGCCGACGGAAGCGATCTTTCACGAGGTGGCCGAACGCATGCGCGCCATCGAAAGTGAAAGCGATGGTGTCAGGATCGTTCTCGAGCCCGGTCCAGTCCGTCCCTTGTGGGAGGCGCACCCCGCTACCATGGGGCTGTTCGAGAAGGCGCGCATCCTCGCCGCTGAGATCGGCTTCGAGCTGAAGCACGGATCGTTCGGCGGTGGCAGCGACGGCAATTTCACCGGCGCGCTTGGCCGCGCCACGCTGGATGGCCTCGGTGTCGACGGCGGTGGCGCACACACGTTCGAGGAGCACCTGCTCGTATCGTCGCTTATGCCGCGCTGCCGCTTGTTTGCCGAGCTGCTGCGCACGCTCGACTGAAGCCGCCGGATCGAGGCAAGATGCAATTGCAGAATCCCCCTGGTGCATCGGAAGGCTTCCGTCCGGCCGGTCATCCGCCGGTCGCAAGCGGACGCATCGGCGTGCTGCTGCTCAATCTCGGCACTCCCGACGGCACGGACTACTGGTCCATGCGCCGCTACCTCAAGGAGTTCCTTTCGGACCGCCGCGTCATCGAGGTGCCGCGCTGGAAATGGTGGCCGATCCTCAATCTCATCATCCTGACCGTCCGCCCCGGCCCCAAAGGTCGCGACTACGCATCGATCTGGAACAAGGAGCGCAACGAAGGTCCGCTCAAGACCATCACCCGAAGCCAGGCGGATCATCTTGCCCGCGCGTTGCAGGGTGATGCGCGCATCGTCGTCGACTGGGCTATGCGCTACGCCAACCCGAGCACCGAAAGCCGCTTGCGATGGCTGCAGGCTCAGGGCTGCGACCGCATTCTCCTCGTGCCGCTCTATCCTCAGTATGCCGCCGCGACCTCGGCAACGGCGTGCGACGAGGCCTTCCGCGTTCTGATGACGATGCGCTGGCAGCCGGCCGTCCGCGCTGCGCCCGCATGGCACGATGATCCCGTCTATATCGATGCACTCGCCAATTCTGTCCGCACCCACCTCGCCAAGCTCGACGTCGCCCCCGATGTGCTCCTGGCCAGTTTCCACGGTATGCCGCAGACCTATCTCGAGCAGGGTGACCCCTATCACTGCCAGTGCCTGAAGACCTCGCGGCTGCTGCGCGAAAAGCTGGGATTGCCAACCGAGCGCTGGGTCACATCCTTCCAGTCGCGCTTCGGCAACGATCCCTGGCTGCAGCCCTACACCGACGTCACCATTGCCCGGCTCGCTAAATCCGGCACCCGCAGCATTGCCATTATCGCGCCAGGTTTTTCCGCCGACTGCCTGGAGACGCTCGAAGAGCTCGATGTCGAGAACCGCGCCATTTTCATGAGCAACGGCGGCACCAGTTTCACCTATATCCCCGCCCTGAACGATGGCGAGGACGGCATGCGTGTCATCGAGCACGTCGTGCGGCGCGAGCTGGCCGGCTGGGCCTGATCCGCGGAGCTGCAGCGCTGTTGTCTTAAGATGGCCGTAACACTCGGATAGACAACCTGTTCTGGCTGTTTCGAAATTCACCGATCCTAAAGCTCTTGTTTACTCCATGTTGGCCTTTGCGCCCTAATGCTGGCGTTTGTCTAATCGGATAATGCACCGGGCCTGATCGGGAGGGGACAAATGAATATCTTCGGCGGCTTCGAAATTCTGGGACCATTGTTCATCCTGCTCGTCGTGATCGCGTTGTGGTCGACCGTTAAGGTCGTACCCCAGGGCTCGAATTGGACCGTCGAGAACTTCGGTCGCTACACCCGCACGCTCTCGCCGGGACTGCACATCCTCATCCCCGTGATGGAGCGCATCGGCGCCAAGATGAACATGAAGGAGCAGGTGATCGATATCCCCTCGCAGGACATCATCACCCGCGACAACGCCATGGTCACCGTCGATGGCGTGAACTTCTTCCAGGTGCTGAATGCCGCCAAAGCCGCCTACGAGGTCAACGCGCTCGAATCCGCGATCGTCAACCTGACCATGACCAATATCCGCACGGTCATGGGCTCCATGGACCTCGACGAGCTGCTGTCCAACCGCGATCAGATCAACGCCCGGCTGCTGCACGTCGTCGATGCCGCCACCGAAGCCTGGGGCGTCAAGGTCACCCGCATCGAGATCAAGGACATCGCTCCCCCGCGCGATCTCGTCGACAGCATGGCCCGCCAGATGAAGGCCGAGCGTGAGAAGCGGGCCCAGATCCTGGAGTCCGAAGGCATGCGTCAAGCCGCGATCCTGAAGGCCGAAGGCGAGAAGCAGGCCGTCATGCTTGCCGCCGAAGGCCGCAAGGAAGCCGCGTTCCGCGACGCCGAAGCCCGCGAGCGTGCCGCCCAGGCCGAAGCCAAGGCAACCGAGATGGTGTCGCAGGCGATCGCCGGCGGCAACGTACAGGCCCTCAACTACTTCGTCGCCAACAACTACATGAAGGCGCTCGAGGCCATCGCCCGCTCACCTAACCAGAAAATTCTCATGATGCCGCTCGAGGCGTCCTCGGTAATCGGCTCGCTGGCGGGACTTGCCGAGATCACCCGCGAAGCCTTCAAGGACAGTCCGGTCAATGTGCGAGCTGTGCCCGGCAGCGTACCGAAAACCTGATTGTCCTGATCTGACTGCGGATACCCATCGATGTCATTGTTCAACCTCTTTGCTGCGCTTGGGTCCTGGAACTGGTTCATCCTCGCTGTGCTCCTGTTTGCCCTGGAGACCGTGATCCCGGGCGTCCACTTCTTGTGGTTCGGCGTCGCTGCCGTCCTCGTCGGTCTGCTTGCGCTGGCGACGGACTTAGCCTGGCAGTGGCAGCTCATCGTCTTCGCGCTGATCGCGGTCGCGACGGTATTCCTCGTCCGCCGCTATGCCCGGCCGGACGCCACCTTGAGTGACCTTCCGGATCTGAATGTGCGCGGCGCCCAGTACATCGGCCGCACCGTGACCGTCGAGGAGGCCATCAAGAGCGGCCGCGGCAAGGTGCGTGTCGGCGACACGATCTGGCAGGCCGAGGGTGCCGACGCCGCGGCGGGTTCGCGCGTC
Organism: Hyphomicrobiaceae bacterium; assembly: GCA_046154585.1. Lineage (GTDB taxonomy): Bacteria > Pseudomonadota > Alphaproteobacteria > Rhizobiales > Hyphomicrobiaceae > CADEFX01. The sequence goes on from JBJXDX010000168.1 coordinate 100,549, forward strand.
ATCGTCAAGAGTGTCAACGGCACGGTGCTGGTTGTGGAGCGTGAGGACGCCTGAGCAGAGTCCCGGGGCGATCGCCTGGTGCATCGCCGTCGTAAGTCTCGTACTGCCGTGGTTCGGCCTTGGCTTGGGTCTGGCTGGCGGCGCGCGGATCTACGGCGGTCTGGCGCATGGCTGGTGGTTGTTGCTCGCAGGCATCGCGGCCATCGTCCTCGACATTCTCATTGATTTCGTCTGGGCCCATCCCAGCATCTCACGCAGCGATCAGCCGGCCCTGAACCAGCGCGCGGCGCAGGCCATCGGTCGCATCTATGTCGTGGAGGAGGCGATCGTCGCCGGTCGCGGCAAGGTGCGCATCGGCGATACGCTGTGGCCCGTCGCAGGACGCGAAACCCCGGCCGGAACTCACGTCAAGGTCACAGCCGTCCACGGCACGGTGCTTCAGGTCGAGGCAGAATAGACCGGCTGCTCTAGGCGACGCCCGCCCTCAGCAGATCGTGCACGTGGATGATGCCGACAGGCTTGCCGCCCTGCACGATGAACATCTGCGTGCGCTTCAACGCGTCGAACTTTTCCAGTGCCGCTGATGCCAGCATGTTCGGCGGCAGCGTATTGGGCTTGCGCGTCATGATCTCCGCGGCGCGCGCCTTGATCAGATCGGGACCCATATGCCGCCGGAGGTCACCGTCCGTGATCATGCCGACGAGCTTGCCGGTCTCATCGACGACGCCCAGGCACCCGAAGCTCTTTTCCGTCATGATGACGAGCGCCTCGCTCATCACGCTGTCGTCGCGCACGAGCGGCAGCCGCTCGTCCTTGTGCATGAGGTCGGAGACGAACTTGAGTTGCGCGCCGAGCGAGCCACCCGGATGCAAAACCTTGAAATCCCGTGCCGTGAAGCCCTTCGCCTCCAGCAGCGCGATGGCGAGGCAGTCGCCGAGGGCAAGCTGCATCGTCGTCGAGGTGGTGGGGGCGAGCCCGTGTGGGCAGGCTTCCTTGGCCCTGGGCAGCTCCAGCACCACGTCAGAGGCCTTGCCGAGTGCGGAATCGGCCCGCGATGTCATTGCAATCAGCGGTACGGCGAAGCGGCGCGAATAGGTGATGATGTTCTTGAGTTCTACGGTCTCGCCGGACCAGGACATGGCCAGGATGACATCATCCTTCGTCACCATGCCAAGGTCTCCGTGCGACGCCTCCGACGGATGCACGAAAAACGACGGCGTGCCCGTCGAAGCGAAGGTCGCGGCCAGCTTCTGGCTGATGTGCCCCGACTTGCCGATGCCGGTAACGATCACCCGCCCCCGCGCAGCGGCCAGGATCTCCACCGCGCGCGAAAACGGCTCTCCCATACGGTTGGCAAGGGCAGCCCGGATCGATGCGATGCCTTCGCCTTCAAGATCGAGCGTGCGCAAGGCTGCCGCGATCGTCGGATTGCCGGCCTCGGACAGGGTCTCGACGGCGGCCAGTTTGCGCACAGGAACGGGTCTCCCCACGGCGTATCCCCCGAATTCCGCGGTTGCGAGAGGTAACCATACAACTGTTTCGCTTCGATTCTCCAGCCTTTCGACGCTCTTCGCACAAAGTGTCACGGGGACGGAGAATCACCCTTTTGTGAGACGGCTTGGCCGCGTGGCCAAAGGCGTGTCACACTCTGACAATGCGCTCTCTGTCTCGCCTCCTGCTGCTTGGTTTGCTGGCGGTCAGCGTCGGTGGTGCCGCGCAGGCACAGACCGAAACTTCGGTCGACCTGGAACTCGTTCTCGCCGTCGACGTCTCGCTCTCGATGGATATGGACGAGCAGCGCCTGCAGCGCGACGGATATGTTGCAGCTTTCCGTGATGCCGAGGTCTGGAACGCGATTGCCGCTGGCGCCACGGGCCGCATTGCGGTGACCTATGTCGAGTGGGCCGGCCAGGTCAATCAACAGACCGTGCTGCCCTGGACGTTGATTGACAGTCCGGCGGCGGCGCAGGCTTTTTCGGACCAGCTTGAGGCCGCGCCGATCTCCCGCGCGCGCATGACATCGATCTCCGGCGCGCTGACCTATTCCGGCCGTCAGCTCGAAAACAATCCCTTCAAAGGCACGCGCCGCGTCGTCGACGTCTCGGGTGACGGGCCGAACAACTCGGGACCTCCCGCCCAGGACGCGCGTGACGAACTCGTCAGCAAGGGCATCATCATCAACGGCCTGCCGATCCTGTTGAAGCGCGACCAGCCGTCCGGCTTCTTCGATATCAATAATCTCGACACCTACTACACGAACTGCGTCATCGGCGGTGCCGGAGCCTTCATGATTCCGGTCCGCGAGCGCGGCGAGTTTCGCTCCGCGACCCGGCGCAAGCTCATCCTGGAGATCTCCGATCTCGCACCCGAGCAGCCGGCCCGATTGATCCGCACACAGGCGTCGAGCGGGGCGTCCGGCGAGCCCATCGATTGCATGGTCGGCGAGCGCATGTGGCGCCTCTACATGGACGGCAGCCGCCAATAGCAATTCATTTTTCCGCCGCAAATCCGCGCGCATCGCACCCCGATGCCAACACGAACATCTGCTTTGGTGTCGATTGTAGCCATCGTGGTTTACGCCGCCTTTACCATCCCTCGGTTACCCTTTCTCCCATGTGGAGTACGCGTGTTCTTATGTGTGCGGTGTCTGCGGGTGTGCTGGCCATTTGGGGCTGTAGCAGCACGCCCAAGTTCGTTTTCAAGAACGAACCGTGGCGGGCCGACGAGGAACGCCAATGCCTCGCCTCCGGATACGTCCGCGCCAATCCCTTTCTCGTCGAACGCGTGTCGCTTGGCGGCCCTGAGCCGTGTGGCGCGATCAAACCCTTTGAAATGACCGCGGTCGCCGACGGCCACGTGCAGTTGCGCCCGCCCGCCATGGTCCGTTGCCCGATGGTGCCGGCCGTTGAACGGTGGGTGCGCGAGACCGTGCGCCCCGCGGCGCGTCAGTATCTGGGGCGCGATCTCGTCGAGTTGAAGGTCGCGGCCTCCTATTCGTGCCGTGCCATAAATCACGTCTCGGGCGGCCGCCTGTCCGAGCACGGCCATGCCAATGCCCTCGATGTCTCGGCTTTCATCCTGTCGGATGGCGACGTGATCACCGTAAAAGGGGCGTGGCGCGGCGATCCGCGCGAGTCGGCCTTCCTGCGTGCCGTGCATGACGGCGCCTGTCAGGAATTCTCGACCGTGCTCGGCCCCAACGCCGATCGCATGCATCACGACCACTTCCATATGGACCTCGCCCGGCGCGGCCGCGACGGCACCGACCGGGTCTGCAAGTAGCCGCGCTCCGCTGCCCGGCGCGACCGCATGCCGGCTATGCTTGACGCCGCTGGCGCTCGACATTTCCGCGCTGCAGCATTAGCTCGTATCCAGCAGTGACGCAGGCGTTCAGACCGGAGCCGCATGGCGCGCGCCCAATCCAAGCATCCGTGCGGCAACACCCGGCTCGCCCCCAACTCACGCGGGGCATGCCGGTGAACGACCCGTCGATCTCCGTGGCCGTCAACGTGCCGCGCCGCACGATCTTCCTCTTCTCCACCGCGGCATTTGCCAGCTCCGTCAACATTCGCGTCTGCGATCCGCTGCTGCCGCAGGTCGCGCACGCCTTCTCGACCACCCCCGGCGTTGCCGCCGGCATGGTGACCGCCTTTGCGATCGCCTATGGCTTGCTGCAACTCGTTTGGGGACCGATCGGCGACCGGCGCGGCAAATATTGGGTCGCCGCGCTCGCCTCCATGGCGACAGGCGTCTTCACCGCTGCGGGCTCGCTTGCCGAAACCATGGACTGGCTGATCGTCGCCCGCTTCTTGTCCGGCGCCATGGCGGCCGCCATCATTCCACTCGCCTTCGCCTGGATCGGCGACGCTTTTTCCTTCGCCACCCGGCAGGCCGTTCTGGCGCGATTCCTGTCGGCCCAATTCACCGGCATCGTGCTCGGCCAGGCCGTGGGCGGCTTCATCGGCGACGTTTTCGGCTGGCGCTCGGTGTTCCTGAGCGTCGGCGCCATCCATTTCCTCGCCGGCGCGTGCATGCTGATCGAGCTCAAGACGAATCCCGGCGCGCAGCCTGCCGCTGCGCCGGCCATGACGGGATGGCGCACGACCGTGGCCGCGATCGGCGATTTGTTCGCCAGTCCCTGGGTGCGGGCCATGCTCGGCATCGTCTTCCTCGAAGCCTTCGCCATGTATGGCGCCTTCGCCTACATCGGCGCCGACCTGCATCATCGCTTCGGCATCGGCTTCGGCCTCGTGGGGCTTTTGCTCGCGGTCTATGGCGCCGGTGCCTTGACATATTCCTTCACGGCCAAGCGCTTGTTCCAAAAGCTGGGCGAGCGCGGACTGGCGACGGCCGGCGGCTCGCTCATGGCCTTGTGCTATGCGCTGCTGGCGTTCGCGCCCAGCGTCGCCTTCGCCCTTCCTGCCATCGCATGTCTCGGACTGGGTTTCTACATGCTGCACAACACCTTGCAGACAAATGCCACGCAGATGGCGCCGCAGACCCGCGCCATGGGCGTCTCGATGTTCGCGTTCTTCCTGTTCCTCGGACAATCGTTGGGCGTTGCGCTTGCAGCCCCCATCGTCGATACCTGGGGCGCGCCGCCCATCTACGTCGTCGCCGCGCTCATCCTTCCGTTTGTCGCCATCTGGTTCCGCGCCCGTCTCGGCGTGCGCCCCGTCATCGCCTGATTTTTGAAACGTCAGCGCGGCTGCCACCGGCCGTCAGCAATCCGCGCCTTGTTGGGCACTTCGGCGAGATACAGATACACCCAAGCCGAGATCTCCTCGCCATTCGCGAGCCAAACCGGCCGCACGACCCGCTCGTAGTCGTTCGTCTCGCGACCCGGCACCACGTCTTCGTATTTGTCGAGCCAAACGAAAGAGCTCGGCGGATTGGCGAGTCGAAAAACCTCGCCATGTGCGACGTCGTTCGGGAACGCAACGAGCGCGGGGTAGCGCCTGAGATCATAGAGGTGACCCTTGATCGTTGCAGCGCCGAGGCTGGTTCCCTCGCGCTGCAGCCGTGCACGCTGCGCTTTACCGAGCCTTGCACCGTCGGCGGCGGACATCAGCGTACCGTAGACGAAGAGATGTTTGTGCATCGGCGCCGTCCGTTCTGTGTCTGCCCATCGCGAGCCTAGAGCAGGATCGTTTCGGATTGAATGACCTAGCCTCACACGAGGCGCCCCGGCCGAAAGGTGAACCCTCCCGCACCGTCATGGCCACGAAGGTGGCCATCCACGACGGCGCTCCATCGTACTGTGACTGCGTTTGTTTGCTCCTCTGACGTGGCATCCCTGCAGCACATCCCCAGCTTTGCGCACACGCGCCAATCGCCCCGCAGCGCCGCGCGCTCGAGGTTCAGCGCGAAAAAGGGGAGCCGGGCGTTCTGAAACCCGGATGACCTATGCGCTTTTTCTGGGCTCCGAACGCCCGGCTGACCGCCTCCGAGTTCCGCATCGGCGCTCCGCTGGTCCGGCGGCCTACCGGGCGGATCATCGGACAGCGATTCCCGGATCAAGGCCAGGGCTCGATCGCGCCCCATGACCCGGAACGCCACCAGTATCGATGACCACGTCAAAGCGGGGATTACTTTTTTTCGCGGTGTCCCGGACATCCGGCCGGACACCATCGGGACACCATCGGGACACCCGCCGGACAGGGTCGGACACCCCTCGGACACCCCTCGGACACCCCCCGACACAGCCCAAATACCGATCCGGACGCGTCCGGACGTTCCGGACACCCGTCCGGCTGCACATTTATGCGGCAGTCCCCGGCCACTCCGGGGATAACTCGCCGTCACTGAGGTCGGCCATGGGCAACGGGCATGAGCGTCAGGCGTACGCAACCCAGCCACGGAAGGCAAAGCCGGCATAGAAGAGGCTGACCTCGCTGAATCCCGCATCACGCAAGAGCTGCTCGTCATCCTCGGGAGCGAGAATCGACAAACGGGCAGCGATCGCGGACCGCGCATTCTCCATCTGCGACGGCTCGACGCCGGAGGCTACCGCGAAGGCGGCATACCGCGCGAGCCACAGGCCACGATCGCCAGGCCCCTGAGGGAAGCTGAAATGAGCGACCGCGAAGGGTGCGCCGGGCTTCAGGCGGCGCCAGACTTCGTCGAGTGTGCGCCGGCGCTCCTCACGCTCAATGAAGTGCAGGGTCAGAATGCATGTTGCGGCATCGAACGGACCTTCCGGCGCGCTGTCGATGAGCCCATGGTGCAATCGTGCGCGAGCAGCGAAAGCCCCGATGGTCAACTGTGCGAGCTTCAACATCTCTGCGGATGGATCGACCCCGTCGAAGCGCCAACCGGGCCGGGCTTCGGCAAACGCCTTGATTTCCAGGCCGCCGCCCGCGCCGAGAACCAGCACCCGCGCATCGTCCGGCGCGCGCTCTGCGAGGAGAAGCGTGACCATGCGTTGCAGATCGGCGAAGCCGGGCACAAGACGCGGCGGCCCTTCAGCATAGCGTGCGACGGCCTGTGGGTCGGAGAAAGCGTCCATGCGTGCAGCGTATCATGCCCAAACTTATTTCGTGAAAGCGCGAGTCGGTGCGATGGCGACTGCGGCCCGTCAGGCTCATCGCGTTCAGGCCGTAGTGGCCATCAACCCGCAATCTTCGAAAAATCCGCCACGCCGAGCGTCGCCGCGCGAATCTCCGACAACAGCTTCAACCGGTTCTCGCGCAGCTTCGCGTCCTCGGCGTTGACGGTCACCTTGTCGAAGAACGCATCGACCGGCGCACGCAACTCCGACAGCGCCCGCATGGCGCCGGCGAAATTCTCCACGTTGATCGCCGCCTGCGTATCGAACTTCACCTTGGCGATGGCGGCCGCGAGGCCCTTCTCCTCCGGCGCCACCAGCAGCGCGCCGTCCGGCGTGCCGGCGTGGCTCCTCTTGTCCTTCTTCTCCTCGATCGAGAGGATGTTGGACGCCCGCTTGACGCCCGCCAGCAGGTTGGCGCCGTCGTCGGTGGTCAGAAACTCCGCCAGCGCCTCGACCCGCTTCACGATCAGCGCCAGGTCATCCTGCCCGCCGAGCGCAAACACCGCATCGATCAGATCATGCCGCGCGCCCTTCTCGCGCAGGTGGACTTTGAGGCGGTCGGCGAAGAAGGAGAGGAGGTCAATCGCTACAGTGGAGATATCGTCGCCTTGCCATTTCCTCGTGACGCGCCCGGAAGCAACAGCGCTTATTCCCGGAGACTCTTTAGCTTTCTGAAGCCGCTTCTGGTGAAGGGCGTCTTCCAGATAGTTCAGTGCGTCGTGCGAAACGCGGACCAACCCCACCCTCAAATCATTCTCCAACACGATCCTAATCACGCCCAGCGCCGCCCGCCGCAGCTGATACGGATCGCCCGATCCCGTCGGCTTCTCACCAATCGCCCAGAACCCCACCAGCGTGTCGAGCTTGTCGGCCAG
>JBJXDX010000169.1:0-92587 GCA_046154585.1 Hyphomicrobiaceae bacterium
CGCGCGCGTCTCCCATTGGCCGGTCGTCGTCTTCGTGCCGCCCGGCAGCTTGAGCCGGTCGAACAGCAGCTCGCCGAGCTGCTTGGGGCTGCCGAGGTTGAACTTGTGGCCGACGAGGCCGTTGATCTCTTCCTCGAGCCGCGCCACGCTTTGCGCGAACTGGCTCGACAGCCGCGAGAGCACGGACGGATCGACCTTGACGCCCGCGCGCTCCATGCCGGAGATCACCTCCAGCAGCGGCCGCTCCAGCGTCTCGTACACCGTCACCATGCGCTCGGCGGCGAGCCGCGGCTTCAGCATCATCCACAGCCGCAGCGTGACGTCGGCGTCCTCGGCCGCGTACTCCGTCGCCTTGTCGAACGGCACCTGGCCGAAGGTTTTGCCCGACTTCTTCGCCCCGGGCGCGAACGCCACCACCTGCTCGAACGTCATGCACGTGTGCTGCAGATGCTTTTCCGCCAGCGAGTCCATGCCGTGCTGACCCCGCCCGCCGTCGAGCGCATAGGAGATCAGCATGGTGTCGTCGGTATTCCGCGTCTCGATGCCGTAGCGCGAGAACATCGTCAGGTCGAACTTGATGTTGTGCCCGATCTTGAGGACGGATGGGTCCTCCATCATGCCTTTGAGCGCCGCGATGGCATCGCGCACCGGGATCTGCACGAGGCCCGCATGCTCACCGAAGTCGAGCGCATCGGATGCCGTGCGATGCCCGAGCGGTACGTAGCAGGCGACGCCCGGCGCCACCGCCAGCGAGAAGCCCACCAGCTCCGCCACCATCGGATCGATGTTGGTGGTCTCCGTGTCGATGGCGACGCGGCCCATGCCCTGTGCCGTCGCCACCCACTCCTGCAGGCGTTCGAGCTTCGTCACCGGCTCGTATTTCGTGCGGTCGATCGGCGCCGCGGCCTCACGCGCGAAGAATGCCACCGCCGCTGCCGGCGAGTTGGCGCCATTAGCCCCTGCTGAATCTGCCTTCACCGCCTTCGGTGCCGGTGGCGGCGCCGTCCGCTCCAGCGCCGGGATCGGTGCGTTCAGCGCTTCGGCAATGCGTTTGGTGAGCGTGCTGAACTCCATCTTGCGCAGGAAGCCGAGCAGTGCCGGCGCCTGCGGGTCCTGCACGCCCAGACGCTCGACCGGGATTTCAACCGGCACATCCAGCTTGAGCGTCACCAGATCGCGCGAGATGCGCGCCTGCTCGGCGAACTCGATCAGCTTCTCGCGCCGCTTGGGCTGTTTGATCTCGCCCGCGCGTGCCAGCAGCCCGTCGAGATCGCCGTACTCCTTGATCAGCTCGGCCGCCGTCTTGACGCCGATGCCCGGCACGCCCGGCACGTTGTCGACGGAGTCACCCGCCAGCGCCTGCACGTCGATCACCTTGTCCGGCGGCACGCCGAACTTCTCCATCACCTCGTCGGCACCGATCCTCTTGTTCTTCATGGTGTCAAACATGGTGATGCCCGGCTGCACGAGCTGCATCAGATCCTTGTCGGAGGAAATGATGGTGACGTCGGCGCCCGCCTTCGCCGCCTGCACAGCATACGTCGCAATGAGATCGTCGGCCTCATAGCCGTCCTGCTCCAGGCAGGCGACGTTGAACGCCTTCACCGCATCGCGGATGAGCGGGAACTGCGGCACGAGTTCCTCCGGCGCAGGCGGCCGGTGCGCCTTGTACTCCTTGTAGACCTCGTTGCGGAAACTCTTCTCCGACGCGTCGAAGATCACCGCTAGGTGCGTCGGCCGGTCCGATAGCTTGGAATCGCCGAGCAGCTTCCACAGCATGGCGCTGAAGCCGTGCACGGCGCCGACCGGCAGCCCGTCGGACGGCCGCGTCAGCGGCGGCAGTGCGTGGAACGCCCGGAAAATGTAGCCCGACCCGTCGATCAGATAGACATGGCTGCCCTTGATGACGGGCACGGCCTCGCCAACCGGCACGGAACAGGCGGCTGCGGGTCTCGCGGAAGTCTTGGATGATGTGAGGGTCATGGCGCGGGACTATACTGTTTCGGTTGCGTGTGGTCAGCCCTGAAGGCAGCGGCTCCTGACAGGGCCGTCTGCGGCATCACAAGCCAAGCTTGCCCCCGCTCAGCGATAGCCACGCAGCTCGGCATAGCGTTGTCGCTGATCGGCGCTGAGCAGTTCGGCCGTAACGAGGTGATACTTGAGATGCACGGCGCGCAGCTCTCCTTGCCTCTCGCCGATCTGCGCCGTCAGCAATGCCAACCGGTCGGCGGTCATCTTCTGCGCGCCGAATTCCCGATCCAGCTCCCGTTCGCCGGCAATCAGCCTTTCGCCCGCTGCCATCGCTTCGGCTTTCATCGCTTCGTATAGCTGCTGCAGGCGCTGTTTCTGCTCGACGGACAATTGGAGCCGATCGGCCAGCTCCAGGGCGTGCATGGGTCCCGGATAGCCGTTGAGCTCGGCCGCGAGCGCCAAGCCCATGCCTCGTCCGGCCCGCAGGTCCGCGACTTGTTGCTCACTCAGCGCCTTGACATCTCGGTGCTGGAGCGCGGCATAGGGCGAGTGACCGTGCTGGTGCTGCTGCGCAACGGCCGGGCCCGCCAGGAAGAGCATCAAAGCTAGGAGCGCGACTCTCATTCTATATCCTCCATTGGCCTGAACACATCGCAGCTTCAAGCGCATAAGCTGCCTCAGTGGGAGCGCCCCGGCTTGCTCCTACTTACCGGTTCCCCATAGACGTGGGCCTCCGCCGCATCAGTCGGCCCGCCCTCGGAAATCGGGCGCGGCGCGAAACGGCCGAGCGTGCGCACGCGATCGTACATCACGATGGCTCCCGCCATCGCCACATTGATGCAGAAACTCGTGGGTATCTTGACGACATAGTCGCAGCGGCCAAGCAGCGCCTCCGACAGGACGCCGCGCTCCGGCCCCAGCACATAGGCGGCCCGCAGCGGATGACGGAAGCTCGGCAGGTCGATCGCGTCATCGACAAGTTCGATCCCGACCAGCTTGCAGCCGTGCGGCAGGGCCATCTCATCGATGCCGGCCCAGTTGTAGTGCGGCAGATGCAGTTGCCCCTTCGACGTATCAGCGGACGCCTCCGACGCACGATACCTCGCCCCCACCGTAAACGTGAAACTCGCACCGAAGCCGTGCGCTGAACGCATCAGGTTGCCCAGGTTGAGGCTCTTGGAGATGCGCTCCGCGCCGATGGCGAAATATCCGCGCATCGCGGGCTGGGATATTCGGACAGTCATGGCATTCGAGCCCTGTTGGAGCAGGCGCGCTTGCAGTGCAATACCGTTTCCGTAAGGTGCGCCAGATCCGAGGAGGTTTCACATGAAGGCTGCCCTTTGCAAGACGCTCGATGGTCCCGATGCCATCGTCGTCGAGGATCTTCCCGATCCCGTGGCGGGTCCGGGCGAGGCCGTCGTGCGGGTCAAAGCGGCCGCCCTCAACTTCTTCGACACGCTCCTGACACGGGGCAAATATCAGTACAAGCCGCCGCTGCCATTATCGCCGGTGGCCGAGATCGCCGGAACGGTCGAAAGCGTCGGCCCGGGCGTCAACGATCTGGAACCGGGCATGCGAGTCTGCGGATATATGGGCTTTGGCGGCGCGCGCGAGAAGGTCGCCATCAAGGCGGATGTTCTCGTCCCCGTCCCCGATGGCGTCAGCGACGAGGCCGCCTCCGGCATCACCGTGACCTACGGCACCGGCATGCACGGCCTCCGCGATCGCGGTCTGGTCCAGAAGGGCGAGACGGTAGCCGTCCTCGGCGCGTCGGGCGGCGCAGGCCTCGCGGCCGTGGAACTCGCCAAGCTGATGGGCGCGCGCGTCATCGCCGCGGCGTCATCGGACGACAAGCTCGCCATCTGCAAGCAGCACGGCGCCGACGCCGTCCTGAACTACGCCACACAAGACCTCAAGCAGGGCCTGCGCGACCTGACCGATGGCCGCGGCGTGGACGTGATCTACGACTGCGTCGGCGGCGACTACGCCGAGCCGGCGCTACGCTCCATGGCCTGGGGCGGACGCTTTCTCGTCATCGGCTTCGCGGCGGGTTCCATCCCCAAGATTCCGCTCAATCTCACGCTTCTCAAAAGCTGCTCCATCGTCGGCGTGTTTTGGGGTGAGGCAGCACGGCGCGATCCTGCGGGACATCGCGCCAACATGGCCCAGGTCCTGGCCTGGGTTGCAGATGGGCGCCTGAAACCTCATGTTCACGCCCGTTACCCACTCGAACGCACTGCGGAAGCGATCAAATCGCTTGAGACGCGGCAGGTCGCCGGCAAGGTGATCCTTACTCTGTAAGCCGTTCAACATAGACGTTTGCCCTCCTTTCGGAGCGGGCGCGTTTGGGCTAACAGTCCTGCCAACCGGTCGAACCGGCTTTGGCAATGCAACCGGCCGCAAGGCCCTTTCAGGGAGAACGTCCTCCAGATGAAACGTACGGCTCTAACTGTGCTCGCGCTGACCGCCGCTCTCGGCGTCACGCCTGCACTGGCCCAGCAAACCAAGCAGCTCTCCATCGCCACCGGCGGCACCGGCGGCATCTACTATCCGCTGGCGGGCGGCTTCGGCACGATCCTGGGCAAGGAATACCCGGGTCTCACCGCGACGGCCGAAGTGACCGGCGGCTCGGTCGACAACATGAAGCTGATCGGCACCGGCAAGGCCGACGTCGCCTTCACGCAGGTCGACGCCGCTGTGGATGCGCTCAACGGCCGCGACAAGTTCACCTCCAAGCTGCCGATCCGCGGCCTCGTCGTGATGTATCCAAACATCATGCAGGTCATCGCGCTCGAGGGCAAAGGCATCGAGAAATTCGAAGATCTCAAAGGCAAGCGCGTATCGACGGGCTCGCCAGGCAGCGGCACCGAAGTGTATGCGTTCCGCGTCATCGAGGCCGCCGGCCTCGACAAGGACAAGGACATGAAGCGCGAGCGCCTCGGCGCGGCGGAATCGGCCAACGCGCTGAAGGACGGCAAGATCGACGCCTTCTTCTTCGTTGCCGGCGTGCCGACCGCGGCCATCACCGATGTCGCCGCGACGCCGAACGTCAAGATGAAGATCATCGAGCACGGCCACCTGCTGCCGAAGATCATCGAGAAGAACGGTCCGATCTACGGCGAGGCCGTTATCAAGAAGGGCTCCTACCCCAACCAGGAGAAGGATGCCTCCATGACAGCCGTGTGGACTATCATGGCCGTCAACGATAACTTCCCCGAGGATCTCGCCTACAATCTCACCAAGACCATGATCGAGAAGCGCGAGGATCTGGGCCAGGTGCACAAGGAAGGCCTGAGCGTCGTCGCCGGAAACCAGAAAACCAAGCTGATCGGCGTTCCCTGGCATGCCGGCGCGCTCAAGTACTTCAAGGAAAAGGGCTTGAGCGTCGACTGAAGCCGGCGCGAATATCCCTCTCGTTCAGCTGCCGGACGATCCCGTCCGGCAGTTTCTGTTTGATGCCATGGCTGGGATCTTGCAGCGATGCGGATAGATTCGCTGAATATCTTTGGACGGAAGACTTCCCATGAACGGTGACCGAGCGGACTCTCCGACACCTGTGCCCGGAGCAAGTACAGCCGTCCTGGATGAAGAGGCCCGTAAAAGGCTCGAGCAGCTCATCGAGGAGGAGGAAGGCGCCACCAATCGCCTGGGTGGCGTCCTCGGCAAAACCATCATGCTGGCCGCCGCCGCGGTCTCCGTCTTCCACCTCTATGCCGCCGCCGGCGGCTCCTGGCCCTTCACCGCCACGCCAATCGTCCCGACCTATCTCCTGCGCCCACTGCATGTCGGCATGGTGCTGGCCCTGATCTTCCTGCTGTTTCCGATGATCAAGAGCTGGCGCAACCGCATCACGCCGCTCGACTGGTTGTGCGCGGCGGCCAGCTTGTTCGTCGTCGGCTATATCGCCTGGCAAGGTCCCGAGTTCGGCGATCGCGCCATCGATCCCGAGCCCATGGACTACGCCGTCGGGCTCATGCTCATCGCGCTGCTGCTGGAAGCGACGCGCCGCTCCACCGGCTGGATCATGCCGGTCGTCTCGCTGGTCTTTATCGCCTACGCGCTGCTTGGACACCGGCTGCCGGCACCTTGGACGCATCGCGGCTACGACCTCGAACGCCTCACCGGCCATCTCTACATGACACTGGAGGGCATCTTCGGCACGACCGTCGAGGTCTCTTCCAGCCTCATTATCCTCTTCACGATCTTCGGCGCCGTACTGCAGTATTCCGGCGCCGGAAAGTTCTTCATCGATTTCTCGTTCGCGGCTATGGGCGGCAAGCGCAACGCCGCTGGTCGCGCCGTTGTGCTGTCATCGTTCCTGATGGGCGGTCCATCAGGCTCGGGCGTCGCCACCACCGTCACGATCGGCACGGTCGCCTATCCGCTGCTCGCCAAGGCCGGCTACGAGAAGAACGCGGCCGGCGGTCTTCTCGCAGCCGGCGGCCTCGGCGCCATCATCTCGCCGCCCGTGCTCGGTGCCGCCGCCTTCCTGATCGCGGAATTCCTCAAGATCTCGTATCTCGAGGTCATCGCGATGGCCTGTATCCCGACGCTTCTCTACTACTTCGCCATCTTCGTGATGGTCGAGCTCGATGCCGCCAAATATGGAAAGGCCGACGAACGCCTGGTCGAGAGCGGCACTATATGGCCGCTGGTCAAGAGCTACTGGTTTCACTTCGGCTCGCTCGTCTCGATCATCGCCTTCATGCTGCTCGGTTTCTCGCCGGTGCTGTCCGTGTTCTGGGCCACCATGCTGGCGATCGCCCTGAGTTATCTCAAAAGCGACACGGCGCTGGTTCCGCCCAAGCTCCTGCGCGCGCTTTCCGAGGGCACGACCGGCGTGCTCAACATCGCCGCCACCTGCGCCACCGCCGGCATTATCGTCGGCGTCGTAACGCTCACAGGCCTCGCCCAGCGCTTCGCCGACATCATCATCGGCTATGCGCAAGGCAGCCTGGTGCTGACCGCCATTTTTACCGCCGCCATTGTCTGGGTCGTGGGCCTCGCTGTGCCCGTAACCGCGTCCTACATCATGTGCGCCGTTATCGCCGCACCCGCCCTCATCAAGCTCGGCGTCCCGGACTTCGCTGCGCACATGTTCATCTTCTACTACGCCGTGCTGTCCGAAGTGTCTCCGCCGACGGCGCTGTCGCCGTTCGCCGCCGCCGCCATCACGGGTGGCAGTCCCTACAAGACCACGCTGCAGTCCTGGAAATACACGATGCCGGCATTCCTCGTGCCATTCGTGTTCGTCTGCGATCCTCTCGGCGTCGGGCTTTTGCTGAAAATTCCAAAGGATGGAAACTGGCTCGACATCGTCGAAATCACCCTTGAGACGGCCACAGGAATCGCGCTGTTGGCCTTTGCCTTCCAGGGCCGCTTCCGGCGCGAGAACACGCCGACGGAGACGGCTCTCTTCGTCATCGCGGGCCTGCTGTTCGTCTTCCCGGCCATCATCAGCGCAGTTCTGAAGCCACTGACGGGGCTCGACGTGGAAGCCTATCTGCCGCTGCTCGGCAGCCTCGGAATTCACATCGGCTTCAACGTCGTCCTCGGCGCGCTGCTCGGCGCCGCGGCCATCATGATGCAGCGCGCGCGGCCGGCAGCGCTGGCGTAAGGACGGAGCCCTAGCTCAGGCCGTCGCAGCCGCCCTGCCCGGGTCCGCGACACCTTTCAGCGAGGCTACCGCATCGCGTAGCGCCGCACCCGCGGCGTCGATATCGTCGCGCGATACATCGAGATGCGTCACGGCGCGGATCATGCCGCCGTACGACACGCCCATGCGCACGCCCTGCGCGATGAGCTGATCATAAACCTGCCGCGACGTCAGCCCGGCACCGCTGACATCGAAAAAGACGATGTTGGTTTCGATGTCCGGCGTCATCAGCTTGAGGCCGGGGATCGACCGGATGTGCTCACCCAGACGCCGCGCGTTGGCGTGATCCTCGCTCAACTTTTCGAGGTTGTGATCGAGCGCGTAGAGGCCGGCCGCCGCCAGCACGCCCGACTGCCGCAGCGCTCCGCCCAGCCGGTGCTTCCAGCGCCAGGCCTCGTTGATGAAATCCTTGGGTCCCGTCAGCAGCCCGCCGACCGGACAGCCGAGCCCTTTCGACAGGTCGATCCACGCCGTATCGCATGGCGCCGTCATCGTCTTCGCCGGCACACCGGCCGAGGCTTCCGCGTTGAGCAGGCGCGCGCCGTCCATGTGCACCGACAGCCCATGCTCATGCGCCACGCGGGCCACATCCTCGATTTCGGAAACTTTCCAGACTGCCCCGCCGCCGCGATTGACGCTCTGCTCGACGACCACGAGCCGCGACCGCGGATTGTGACGGCCGGAATCGCGAATGGCCGCCTTGACGTCGGCCCCGGTGAAGATCCCGTTCTTGCATTTGATGGGCCAGGTCTGCGCCCCGGCCAATGCCGACGCGCCGCCGGCTTCCGACGTGAACACGTGCGTCACGTCCGCGCCGATGATCTCGTCACCCGGCCGGCAATGCACCAGCATGGCAATCTGATTGCACATGGTTCCTGACGGCAGAAAGACGGCAGCTTCCTTGCCGAGCTTTTCCGCGATGCGATCCTGCAGCGCGTTGGTCGAGGGGTCCTCTCCCCGCTGCTCGTCGCCCACCTCGGCATCCGCCATGGCCTTGCGCATGCCGGCCGAGGGTTTCGTCTGGGTATCGCTGTAGAGGTCGATCAGCTTGTTGCGGGACAAGGCAGCCTCCTGGTTCCGTGTGCGGCGGCAGCAATTGGGCTGTCTAGCACTCTTGCGCCATAAAACCGCGTCGGGCCCGCCGGCACAAGAGGCAGCCGCGCCTTTACGCCGCCGCCGCACGACTTTATGACTGGTCCGCACAGCTGGCCCGCGTCAGGCCTCCGTTGACATCGCGAAAGGACAGTTCCATGCAGCTCGGCAAAGGGATTTCCGCAATCGTCACCGGCGGGGCCTCGGGACTGGGCGCAGCGACAGCGCGCGCTTTGGCGGAAAAAGGCGTCAAGGTCACCATCCTGGATCTGAGCGCGGACGCCGGCGCGGCGGTGGCCAAGGAGATCGGCGGCCTCTACGCCAAGTGCGATGTCACCAGCGAAGCCGCCGTGGACGAGGCGATTTCCAAGGCCCGCCAAGCCCATGGCCAGGAGCGCATTCTCGTCAACTGCGCCGGCATCGCCATCGGCAAGCGCATCGCGCGCCGCGGCAAGGAGCCGAACACGACCGAATCTCACGACCTCGCCAGCTTCAGCAAGGTCATTCACATCAACCTGATCGGCACCTTCCTGATGATGTCGAAGAGTGCGGCCGGCATGCTCTCGCTCGAACCTCTCGCCGGCGACGGCGAGCGCGGCGTCATCATCAACACGTCGTCCGTCGCGGCTCAGGACGGCCAGATGGGCCAGGTGGCCTATTCGGCTTCGAAGGGCGGCGTTGCTGCCATGACGCTGCCCGTCGCGCGCGACCTCGCCCGGGACGGCATTCGCGTGTGCGCCATCCTTCCGGGCCTCTTCCACACGCCGATGTTCGACAGCCTGCCCGACGACGCGCGCCGGGCCCTGGCGGCCACGGTGCCGTTCCCCTCCCGCCTTGGGAAGGCGTCGGAATACGCCGCTTTGGCATGTCATATTTGCGAAAACGCAATGCTGAATGGCGAAAGCATCAGGCTCGATGGCGCCATTCGTCTTGCCCCGCGCTAACAGCCGGGGTACACGGAGCGGACGGCGGAACCGGAACAAGAATGCGGCGTTGTAACGACGGTGGGGCAAGCGTTTAACGATCAGTTGCCGGGCATTCCTCCGGCCCACAAGGGCGAGTTCGATGGTATTGCGTTTCTTGCGGCACTGGCGCCTTGCGCCGGGGCCGGCGATTGTGCCCGTTGCCGCCTATTGCTTCGTCATTCTGTCGCTTTGCGCACTCGCCGCCCAGGCAACCGGCCAACTCGCCGGCATGGTCGCGCAACTGGTGCCCGCGCTTACGGAAACGTCTTCACCTCCGGTAACCAAGCCTGCCGACGCCCTACCTGCTGCGCCGGAGAAGGCAGCGATGAGCGTACCGCACGGCCACACGCAGGGCTCGGTCGTCCTGACTCAAGGCTGGGGCGGCTACGGGCGGGACCGTTCCCTCTGGCGCGAGCGTGACGCCTGGCGCAAGCGCGATCGGGAACGCCATGACAACGACTGGTGGAACTCGCGCGACGGCGACGACAATGATGAGAGGCGCCCGGACCAAAGCAACACCTCTCGCACAGTGTGCGTGCGCCTGTGCGACGGCTACTACTGGCCCATCAGCTACGCGACGACACCGGAAAATTTCGATCGCGACCGTCAGAAATGCGAATCGAGTTGCGGCTCGCCGGCTAGGCTCTATCGCGGCAGAACCGGCTCCGAAATCGACGACATGGAAGACCAGAACGGACAACCGTATCGCCGCCTCAAGACAGCGTTCCTCTACCGCACGCAATACGAGGCGAGCTGCAAGTGCAAAGCCGAGCCCTGGTCCAAGGAGGCGACCGACCGTCACAGAATTTACGCCCTGGAGGCCGCTAAGGCGAAAGGCGACAAGGTCGCCGCGCAGCAGCTCAATGAGATGAAAGCCGCGCGCGAGGCCGAGCGGCGCCAGGCCTTGACGGCAGCGCGTCACCCGAGCGGCACAGCCGGCACGTCGTCCACCGTCGCGACCAACGCCGCCGCTGAAAGCGCTGACCAAGCCCCCGCCACCGGCACTCACACAACCCACCAGCCAGCCGCCAACGGACGCATGGGTCTTGGGGCTCGCCCCCCGGCTCCTCCGTCCAGATCGAGCGGCCGGCCGATGCGCACGTGGAGCGATCGCAGCGACGCGTCGCCTTAAGGCTTCGACGCGCATCGGCGGCCGATACTGCACCGTGCCGGCGACGGCGGCACTTTTCCCTGCAAGTCACTTGATCCCTGCTTTATGCTGCTGGTGCGCCGAGACCGATCGTTGTCCGGTTGAGGCAGCATGGTGCGCCGCTGGTGCGCGAGTGTCGAACACGTGAGATGCGCGACATGCCCGAGACAAATTCAGACCTTTTCCCGAACGGCTGGACGCAGGCTACGCGCTATCCCGATCCGGCCATCACCGCGCTCGATCCGCGCTTCGAGAAATACTGGGTGAAGCTCGCCTGTGTCGAACGCCTGGCGACTGGATGCCGCTGGGCCGAAGGACCGGTGTGGTTCGGCGACGGCCGCTATCTGCTATGGAGCGATATTCCCAACAACCGCATCCTGAAATGGGATGAAGAAACGGGCGCCGTCAGCGCGTATCGCAAGCCTTCCGACTTCGCCAACGGCAACACGCGCGACCGCCAGGGCCGCCTCATCACCTGCGAGCACGGCGGCCGCCGCATCACCCGCACGGAGTACGACGGCGCCATCACTGTGCTCATGGACAGCTACGACGGCAAGCGCCTCAACTCGCCCAACGACATCGTCGTGAAGTCCGACGGCTCCATCTGGTTCACCGACCCGCCGTTCGGCCTCGGCGGCTACTACGAGGGCTATGTCGCCAAGCAGGAGCTTGGCCAGAACATCTTCCGTTTCGATCCCGAAACCGGCCGCGGCGAGATCGTCGCCGACGACGTGCTCGGGCCCAACGGCCTGTGCTTCTCACCCGACGAGACCAAGCTCTACGTCGTGGAATCGCGCGCGACGCCGACGCGCAAGCTCAAGGTGTTCGACGTGACGAAGAACGGCACCGGGCTCTCGAACGGGCGCTTGTTCATCGATTGCGGCCCAGGCGCGGCCGACGGCATGCGCTGCGACACCGACGGCAACCTGTGGTGCGGCTGGGGCATGGGCAAGCCGGAGCTTGACGGCGTCATGGTCTTCGCCCCCGACGGCACGCCCATCGGCCGGATCGCCCTGCCGGAGCGGTGCGCCAACCTCTGCTTCGGCGGCAAGCACAGGAACCGGCTGTTCATGGCCGCGAGCCAGTCTCTATATGCGGTTTACGTTCATGCCCAGGGCGTGCCCGGTAGCTGAGAAAGGCAAGGCGCGCAATGCAGAATTTCACTCCTGTCGGTGGGCTGGTTGGCGGCCTCATGCTCGGCACGGCGGCGGCTCTGTTCCTGTTGCTGGCCGGACGTATATCCGGCATCTCGGGTATCCTCGAAGGGGCGCTGCGGCTTCCTTTCTCATGGCGCCACGCCTATCTCCTCGGACTGCCGCTAGGCACGCTGCTCGTGCTGATGCTCGCCCCGCAAGTCGTCGCGGCACCGGCGCTGCCGGCCTCATGGGCACTGCTCGCGGTCTCCGGACTTCTCGTCGGCTTCGGCGCCCGTCTCGGTGGCGGCTGCACCTCCGGCCACGGCGTCTGCGGCATCCCGCGCCTGTCGCCGCGCTCTATCATTGCGACATGTGTGTTCATGGCCGTCGCCGCACTTGTGGTCTTCGTAACGCGTCACCTCGTGCCGCTGGGAGACATGTGATGATCATCCTTCTCGCTCTCGCCTGCGGAATCCTGTTCGGCGCCGGCCTCGCCATCTCCGGCATGATCAATCCACAAAAGATCCTCGCCTTCCTCGATGTCGGTGGCATCCCGTCCGGCACGTGGGACCCGACACTCGGCGTGGTGTTTGCGGCCGCCCTTGTGCCGATGTTCATCGCTTACGGCATCCAGCGGCGCATGGCCCGCCCAGCGCTCGACGCCCAATTCGAGGTCCCCGCGCGCAGCGACATCGACGGCCGGCTCGTGACCGGCGCGGCCATTTTCGGCGCCGGCTGGGGGCTGGCCGGCCTGTGTCCCGGCCCGGCGCTCGCCGCGCTGCCGGCCGCTGGATCGCAGCTGCCGGCGCTCATCGTCTTCATCGCCGCCATGCTCGCCGGCATCTGGCTGTCTACCCGGTTTACCAGTGCTCCCGTTCTCGAGCCCGAGCGCGCATCGTCCTGACCGATACCAACTAAGAAACCGCAAGGAGACCCAGATGTCCGATCTGCCGAAATCGATCCGCATCAACGAGGAAGGCCCGCGCGAAGGCTTTCAGATCGAGAAGGGCCCCATCTCCACCGCCCGCAAGATCGAGCTGATCGACAGCCTGTCGCTCACCGGCCTGAAGCACATCCAGTGCGTGTCGTTCGTCAATCCGAAGAACGTGCCGGGCTGGGCCGACGCCGAGGAGGTGAGCCAGGGCTTCAAGAAGCATCCGGGTGTCAGCTACACCTGCCTCTGGCTCAACGACAAGGGCCTGCTGCGCGCGATTGCCGTTGATCGCTACGACATTCGCGGCTCCATCTCCCTGACGGCGTCGGAAAAATTTCTCAAGCGCAATCAGAACCGCACACTGAAGGAGAACTACGCCGCCCAGGCCGGCATGATCCGCTTGTTCAAGGAGAACGGCATCGCCATCGATCGCGCCTCCATGATGGCCGCGTTCGGCTGCAACTTCGAAGGCGACATGCCGACCGGACGCCTCCTCGAAATGGTCGGCCAGGTCTTTGAGCTAGCTGCCGAGCACGATCTCAAGATCAAAGTCCTGTCGCTCGCCGACACCATGGCCTGGGCGACACCTGCCACGATCAAGCGCATCGTCGGCGCTGTTCGCAACAAGCACCCCGATGTCGCGCTGGCACTGCACTTGCACGACACGCGCGGTATGGGCATTGCCAACGCCTATGCCGGCCTCGAGATGGGCGTCGCCATCTATGACGCCGCAGTGGCCGGCCTCGGCGGCTGCCCGTTCGCCGCGCACAAGAGCGCCGCCGGCAACGTCTGCACCGAGGATCTCGTGTTCATGTGCGAGGAGATGGGCATCGACACCGGCGTTGACCTGCGCAAGCTCATCGAGACCGCCATCCTCGCCGAGGACATTGTCGGCCATCCGCTGCCCGGCTCCGTCAAAGGCGGCGGCAACCTCGCCGTCCTGCGCGAGCAGATCCGCGCGGCGCAGGCGGCGTAAGGCTCAGCACTTCATCGCCTATACCGCCGCTGGATCAGAATATTCGCCGTCGCCGTCAGCACCAGCGTCGCCGTCATCAGGATGAACGACACGGCGGCGCCGAAAGGCCAGTTGTTGAGCTGGAACTGGCCGAACACGAGCGGCCCCATCATCTTGAACTTCGGGCCGCCGAGCAGCACCGGCGTCGCGTAGGCGTTCATGCCCAGAATGAACGTCAGGATCGTGCCGGCAATGATGCCCGGCAGCGCCAAGGGCCACAGCACGCGGCGGAACATGGCGAACGGCCCGGCGCCGAGGCTGAACGCCGCCTCCTCGATGTTCCGCTCGATGCCTTCGATCACGCTCTGCAGCGTCAGCACCATGTACGGGAGATTGACGGCAATGATGCCGGCGATCACCGCGCCTTCGGTGAACATGATCTGTATCGGCTCGGAAATGATGCCGAGGTCCATCAGCGTGACGTTGAGGAAGCCCTTGCTGCCGAACAGCGTCATCCAGCCCGCAGCGCGCACGGCGTTGCCGACGAACAGCGGCAGCACCACAAGCATGATGAGGATGTTCTTGAAACGAGTCTGCGTGCGCGCCAGAACGTACGCCAGCGGAAAGCCGAGTACGAGGCAGATCGCCGTGCAGATCAGCGCCACCTTCAGCGTCGTGAAAAAGATGTTCGTGTAATACGGATCGGTGAAGAACTTGATGTAGTTCTCCGCGGTGAAGGCTTCCACCATCATCACGCGCGGCTTGAACTGGTTGAGGCTATAGCGGAACAGGATGCAGATCGGCAGCAGCAAGCCCATGACGACGATCACCGTCGCCGGCCCGATGAGCACGCCCGCCGACAACAGCGATGCGCTGCGCTCGTCGTCTATCCGGGGTGGTGCTGCCGTTGCTGCTACCGTCTGTGCCATACGCCGTCCGCGCCGGAGAATTGAGGGCCGGGGCGTGCGCTCTGGCACGACCCGGCTCCTCCATCTCAGCCCTTGAGCTCCTTGTCCCACCACTCCTTCAGCGCGACGTCTTGCTCCGTCATGTGCCCGTAATCGAGGTCAACGAGGCCCTTGATCTCATCGGCCGTAAAGCCGATGCGCTTGTTGAGGTCAGCCGTCACCTTCGCGTTCATCACGGTCGGGTTGTAGCCCATGTCGATGGCGAAGTTTTCCTGGGCGCCCGGATCGAGCATCGCGTCGATATAGGCGTAGGCGCCGTCCTTGTTCGGCGCGTTCTTCGGGATCACGAGTCCCGACACGTAGGACAGGGTGCCTTCGGTCGGAGCGATTGACTCCACCGGAATGCCGGCATTCTGCCACTGCACCACGCGCGCCTTCCACATGATGCCGATGCCGAATTCCTCCGCCTTCAGCCCCTGCGCGAACGCCTCATTGGTCGGATAGATGCGTGCACCGGCCTTCTTGCATTCCAGCAGCAGCTTCTTGCCTGGCTCCAGGTCTTTCGTCGTGCCTCCGGCGGCCAACGCTGCAGCTACCAGGGTATATTGATACTGGATGTCGATGATGCCGAGCTTGTTGCCATGCTTGGGATCGAACACCTCCTTGTAGCTCTTGGGTTTGCCGCCCATGAACTTCTCGTTGAAGATGGCAACCTTGCCCGAATAGATATGGCCGACGCCGTGCTTGTATTTCATCGACGGCAGCATGTTCTTGGCGTTGGGAACCTTGCTGTAGTCGATCTCGTCGGTCACGCCCGCATCGTACATCTGGTACATGTTGAGCGCCGACAACCCCTGCACATCGCTGGTGCCGCGCGGCAGGCGCTTCTCGGCCAGCATCTTGCTGCGCCGCTGCGGATCGCCGGCTTGGTCTTGCACGACCTCCCAGCCTTTGGAGATCAGCAACGGCTGCTCGATGTTCTTGGTGAGGAGCCGGGCGTAGTCGCCACCCCATGTGCCAATGATGATTTTGCCCTTGGCCTGCGCGCGCACGATCGCCGGCATCCCGACGACAGCTGCGCCGGTAACCGCCGCAGCGCCCTTCAACACTTGACGCCGCGACGCCTTGCTACGCGTGAACTGACTGGTCATTCCTGCTCTCCCTTTCCGCAACACACACGTCTTCCGACTATTGCAATCCTTCAGCGCCTCGTGCGCCGCCCGCAAACAGCGCGCCCGTCGAGGCAGCCCAACCGACATGCACGGCGTCGCCCGTCTTGAGGTCCAGCCCGCCTTCGCGGTTGGGAATCTGAACAATGACCCGCTCCTTCGACGGCAGGCTCACGTGCACATCGATATTGGCTCCGAGGTAGGAGACGAAATCGACGACGCCCGGCAACTGGTTGTCGAGCCCCGGCAGGGGTGCGGTACCGAGCGAGATGCGCTCCGGGCGCAGCGCCAGAGACGCCGGCCCCACCAGACCGTTCGGACACCTGATGTCGAGCCCGCCGTCGGTGCGAAACTTTCCCGCGGCCTCCACCGCGCCTTCGAGGAACGTCGACCGCCCGACGAAGCCGGCCACGAAGCGATCGGCCGGCCTTTCGTACAGATCGCGCTGTGTGCCGAGCTGGCGCACGGAGCCGTCATTCATGACCACGAGGCGGTCTGCCATCGTCAGCGCCTCCTCCTGGTCGTGCGTGACCATGATGGTCGTGAGGCCGAGCTGGCGCGTCAGCTGGCGGATCTCGATGCGCACCTCTTGCCGCAACTTGGCATCGAGGTTCGACAACGGCTCGTCGAGCAGGAGAACGTCGGGCTTGAACACCAGCGCGCGCGCCAGCGCAACGCGCTGCTGCTGGCCGCCCGAAAGCTGGCGCGGCAGGCGTTCGCCCAGATGCCCGAGCCGCACCAGTCGCAGGGCTTCCGCCACCCGCGGCGCAATCTCCGGCTTTCCTACCTTGCGCATCTCGAGCCCGAACGCGACGTTCTCGGCCACCGACAGATGCGGAAACAACGCATAGTTCTGGAACACCAGGCCCGCGTTGCGCTTCCAGGGCGGCAGCGTCGTCACATCGCGCCCGCCCAGCATGACGATACCGGCGGTCGCCTCCACGAAGCCCGCGATGATACGCAGCGTCGTGGTCTTGCCGCATCCCGAGGGGCCTAGCAGCACCAGGAACTCGCCATCGGGCACATCGAGCGTCACATCGCGAACGGCGTGGAAATCGCCGTACCGCTTGGTCACATTCTGCAACTGAAGACGCGCCATATGTTCTCAGACCACCCGGCTGATTTTGACGAAACGATCCGTGATCAGCATCGCCGATCCGATCAGCAGAATCTGCAGCACCGAGACGGCGGCAATGGTCGGATCAATCTTCCATTCGAGATACTGCAGGATCGCGATCGGCAGCGTCGTGCGCCCGGGACCGACCAAGAACAGGCTCATCTCGAGATTGCCGAACGAGCTCACGAAGCCAAACAGCGATGCTGCCACGATGCCCGGCAGGATCGACGGCAGCGTCACCCGCCGGAACGTGGTCCAGCGATCCGCTCCGAGGCTCTGGGCCGCCTCCTCGATCGTGCGATCGGACCCGGCGAGGCTTGCCGTCACGAGCCGCACACACCAGGGAATAACAACCAGCACGTGGCCGGCAATCAAACCGCCGAGAGAGCCCAGGATGGGAATGCTGGTGTGGATCTCTGTTTCCACGTGAAACACATATAGCGCCGTCCCCAGCACGACGCCCGGCACCACAAGGGGCAGCAGCAGCAGGCTGTTCAGAGCCTCACGCCCGTTGAACCGCATGCGCGTTAAGCACAATGCCGCCGGCACGCCGACGGCAAGCCCGATCAGCGTGGCGATGACGCCGACCTGCAGGCTGAGCAGGAAGCCATTGATGAATCGGTCGTTCCCTGCGATCGCCGCGAACCACTTGAGCGAATAGCCTTCCGGTGGAAACGAAGGGATCTCCTGCCGAAAGAAGGCCAGCCACGTCACGAAGAACAGCGGCGTCAGAATGTAGGCGAGCGCGAGCCCGGCCATGCCATTCAGCGCATATCGGCCGAGGCGGCGCGAGTTGAATCCAGCCGACCTCACCCGGTCGCCCATATGACCGGCTGCATCGGCAGATGACGTCGATTGCACCATAAATTGCGGCCCTCCGCCGCAAGTCTAGTTGAGGCGGCTCTTGTGGAATTTGCCGCCCTTCATGATGGCTGAGAGATGCTGCCCCTGTCCCTCCAAGAGGGCGAGGTTCTTTAACGGATTGCCATCGATGACGATGATATCGGCGAATGCCCCCGGCGCAAGCGTCCCGAGCTTGCCCTCCTGTCGCAGCACCTGGGCTCCGATGGTCGTCGCTGAACGGATGATCTCGATGGGCGACACCACCTCGCTGCGCAGCGCAAACTCGCGCGACTGGTCGACGTGCAGGTCGCCCAACAGATCGGAGCCATAGGCCACCGGCACTCCCGCCCGCTTGCAGATCTCGAGCGACTTCAATCCGCCATCGATAACCATGTCGTTCTTTTCCAGGCTCTCGGCCGTCATGCCGAACCTGGCCGCCCGCTCCTTCATGGCGTAGTAGGCCACCAGGTTGGCGACCAGGAACATGCCCTTTTGCGCCATGAGCTTGGCCGCCTCGTCGTTGATGAGATTGCCGTGCTCGATGGTGCGCACGCCGTTGTGCGCCGCGCGAATGATGGCTTCGGCCGAATAGGCGTGCGCGCAGACGTAGCGGCCGAAGGCATGCGCCTCCTCCACCGCCGCCTGCACCTCGGGGATTGAAAACTGCAGGCTGTCGAGCGGGTCGTAGGGCGAGGCCACGCCACCCGACATCATGATCTTGACGTGGTCGGCTCCCTGCCGCATCTGCTCGCGCGCCGCCTTGCGCACCTCATCGGCACCGTCGGCGATCGCCGACTTGAACTGTAGGCCGTCGCAGCAGATGCATGATCCGCCCATGTCCGTGCGGCGCCGGCTGTCCGCGTGGCCGCCGGTCGGCCCGATCGACTTGCCGGCAATGAACACGCGCGGCCCGACGAAATGCCCGGTCTCGACCGCCGTCTTGACGCCCCAGTCGCAGCCGCCCGTGTCGCGCACCGTCGTAAACCCACGGTCGATCATGGCCCGCAGTCGCGTGCCCGCGCGTGCGGTCAGCAGTGTCAGCGGCATCGCTTCCAGGAAGCGCACGTTGACCTCGCTGTGCATCACATGCACGTGCGCGTCGATGAGGCCCGGCATCACCGTGCGCCCGCCGCAGTCGACGACCGTGGCGTTGTCGCCCCTGATCGGCTTGTCCGACAGCTCCTTGATCTTGTCGCCTTCGATGAACAGCTCATAGCCGCCCCTTAGCTCGCCGTGCCCCGGCTCGAGCAGCTGGAAATTCTTCAGCAGTGTCTGACTCACGACCGTCGGCTCCGCCTAGTTCAAGGCATTCTTGTAGAGCTTGCCGCCCTTCATGATGAGCGGGATGTGCTCGCCCTGCCCTTGCAGCAGCTCCAGGCGGTTCAACGGATTGCCGTCCACGACGATGAGATCGGCAAAGGCGCCGGGCTTTACACACCCGAGCTTGCCTTCCTGCCGCACGACCTGCGCGCCGATCGTCGTCGCCGAGCGGACGATGTCGATGGGCTTCACCACCTCAGACCGCAACTGGAATTCGCGGGACTGGTCCACCTGGAGCTGGCCCAGCAGATCGCTGCCGTAAGCCACCGGCACGCCGGCGCGCTTGCAAATCTCGAGCGATTTCAAGCCGCCGTCGATGACGAGATCGTTCTTCTCCAGCATCTCCGGCGTCATGCCGAACTCTTTAGCGCGCTCGCGCATGGCGTAGTAGGCGACCAGGTTGGCGATCAGGAACATGCCACTCTTCGCCATCAGCGCCGCCGACGCATCATCGATGAGATTGCCGTGTTCGATCGTCCGCACACCGCCGTTGGCCGCGCGCGTGATGGCCTCCGGCGAATAGGCATGCGCACAAACATAGCGCCCGAACGCGCCCGCCTCTTCCACCGCCGCCGCCACTTCGCCGGGCGAGAACTGCAGGCTGTCCAGCGGATCGTAGGGCGAGGCCACGCCACCCGACATCATGATCTTGACGTGATCGCACCCCTGCCGCATCTGCTCGCGCGCAGCCTTGCGCACCTGATCGGCGCCGTCCGAGATCTGCATCGTGAACTTCAAGGCGTTGCAGCAATAGCAGCCGCCGCCCTGGTCCGTGCGCCGGCGCCCGTCGCTGTGTCCGCCGGTCGGTCCGATGGCACGCCCGGCGATGAACAGCCGCGGACCCGGCACCAATCCTTGCTCGACCGCCGCCTTGATACCCCAGTCCGCCCCGCCCGTATCGCGCACGCTGGTGAAGCCGCGGTTCAGCATGCCGCGCATCAGATCCACCGCGCGCGCCGTCATGAGCGTAAGCGGAATATTCTCGAGTTGCCGGATGTAGACCTCCGACAGGCAGACATGCACGTGCGAGTCGATCAGTCCCGGCATCAGCGTCCGCCGTCCGCAATCGACCACGGTGGCGTTGTCCGCCCGGATCGGCTTCGACGAAACCTCCTTGATGAGACCGCCCTCAACGAGTAGCTCGTATCCATCGCGAACCTCGTCGTGGTCGGGATCGAGCAGTTCGAAATTCCGGAACAGGATCTGGGTCATGCCGATGTCTGAAGTCCCGTTTGCGAAGGCCGGTTGCCGGGCGCCACCGTCCGACAGACTTCGGGCGGCGTCAACTGTCAGACAACATACAGCCCCCGCGTCGAATTTGCACCGGAGGATCAAGGCGCTGGCATTTGTGACATGCTGCCTGAGAGGGCGCCCGATTGCCCGATAGCACGCCCATCTTTGCCAAAATTCTCGTCGCCATCACCGAGGATTGGTTTCTCCTCTCGCATTTCCGTCCGCTCATTGCCGAGTTGCGCCAGCTCGCGCGCGAGGTCGTTGTCGTCACCCGCGACTCCGGGCGCCTGGCCGAAGTCCAATCGCTCGGCGTGCGCACCATCGAGCTGAATTACAACCGCTCCTCGATGCACCCCGTGCGGGAGGCTGCCACCATCCGGCAATTCACCCGCATCCTACGCGACGAGCAGCCCGACGTGCTGCATCTCATCGCCATGAAGCCGATCGTGCTCGGTGGTGTGGCCAGTGCCCTCGCACGGGTGCCGCACACGATCGTGCACATGACGGGCCTCGGCTTCCTGGCCATATCGCCAACGGCGAAGGCCCGCGCGGCACGCCTGGTTGCACTGGCAATCCTGCGCCGCGTCATCGCCCGCCCGTCGAGCTGGCTCGTCGTCGAGAATCCCGAGGACCTCGCTTTCCTGAAGGACGGCGGCGTCGCGCCGGCGCATCGCGTCACCATCCTCGGTGGTGCCGGCATCGATCCCGAAGCCTTCCCCGAGTTGCCGGAGCCCGCCGGCGACATGCCGATCGCCGCGTTCGTCGGCCGCATGATCCTGCCCAAGGGCGTGGATGTCCTGATGGAGGCCGCCGCCCTGCTGAAGGCGCGCGGCGTGCCCCTCGCCATCGAGCTGTATGGCCGCTCCGACGACGGCAATCTCGAAGCCATCCCCTCCAGCGTCCTCAAATCCTGGAGCGACGGCGAGCGCACGCGCTGGCTCGGCTTCACCTCCGATGTCGCCGCCATCTGGCGCCGCGCCGCCATCTTCGTGCTGCCGGCCCGCAGCCGCGAAGGCATGCCGCGCTCGCTGCTGGAGGCCGCAGCCTCGGCTCGCCCCCTCATCGTCACGGACGTGCCGGGCTGCCGCCACTTCGTCCGCCCTGGCGTGGAGGGCCTCATCGTGCCGCCCGCCGATGCCAAGGCCCTCGCCGATGCCCTGGAAAAGCTCGCCCGCGACCCCGCCTTGCGACGCAAACTCGGTCTTGCCGCACGCGCCCGCGTGCTCGATGGTTACACCGAAGCCGATGTCCGCGCCGGGCTCGCGCGCACCTACCGCTCTCTCGTTCCGTCAACCCACTCCTGACGACGCACTGTTAATGGTGGTCATTCAGGGTTATGAGCGGGGCCGACAGCCGGCATCGCCAGGCGGAGCTTGCACATGCATGTCTTGGTTACGGGAGCGGCGGGGTTCATCGGCTTCCACACTGCGCGCGTGCTTCTGGAACGCGGCGACACCGTCGTCGGTCTCGACAACATCAACGACTACTACGACGTGTCGCTGAAACACGCGCGTCTCGATCGCCTGGCCAAGTTCCCCAACTTCCGCTTCGTCAAGGCCGATCTCGCAGACCGCACCGCCATCGCCGATGTCTTCAGCAAGGAACGTCCGCAACGCGTCGTGCATCTCGGCGCCCAAGCCGGCGTGCGCTATGCCTTCGACCATCCGCACGAATATGCCGACGCCAATCTCGTCGGCTTCCTCAACATCCTCGAAGGCTGCCGCCACATCGGCGTTGAGCACCTGCTCTATGCCTCGTCGAGCGCCGTCTACGGTGCCAACACGGCGATGCCGTTCGCCGTGCATCAGAACGTCGACCATCCCTTGAGCCTCTACGGCGCCACCAAGAAAGCCAACGAGCTGATGGCGCACAGCTACGCGCATCTCTTTCAGTTTCCCGTCACCGGCCTGCGCTTCTTCACCGTCTATGGCCCCTGGGGCCGGCCCGACATGGCCATCTTCTCCTTCACGCGCAAGATCATCGCCGACGAGCCCATCGACGTCTTCAACCATGGCCGGCACACGCGCGACTTCACCTATATCGACGACATCGTCGAAGCTGTCGTGCGCGCGCTCGATCACCCGGCGCTGCCCAACCCGGCCTGGGACAGCGCCGCCCCCGATGCCGCCACGTCGTCCGCGCCCTACCGCATCTACAATATCGGCAACAACACGCCCGTCGCGCTGATGGATCTCATCGGCTGCATCGAGAAGGCCCTCGGCCGCACGGCGCGCAAAAACTTCCTGCCCCAGCAGCCCGGCGACATGGCCGAAACCTACGCCGACGTCGACGCCCTCA
The DNA here is from genome assembly GCA_046154585.1 of Hyphomicrobiaceae bacterium. GTDB lineage: Bacteria > Pseudomonadota > Alphaproteobacteria > Rhizobiales > Hyphomicrobiaceae > CADEFX01. Next base: position 22,748 of record JBJXDX010000169.1, read on the forward strand.
TCGCCGACATCGGCTTCCGCCCCGCCACGCCCATCCAGACCGGCATCGACAACTTCGTCGCCTGGTACAAGGATTTCTACGGCAAGAATTAGGGCGCACCCGATTGTGGGCCGCCCAACCGATGTCGGCGCAGGTGATCGGTCACGCGCCGCGCATTGCGAACCGGTGTCCGATGTCCGTCGCCAACGCCGCACGATAGGCAGCAAATGCCAATGCCACATCCTGGACGCCGCTTCCGGTTGAGTCGAAGATGACAAGCTCATCGGCGGTGCCGCGACCCGTTTTCCGGCCAGCCGCGAGGTCCGCCAGATCGGCATGAACCACATCCCGAGACACGGCACCCGTCTTCAGCGCGTGTGAGAGATCGCCGCCGGTCGCGCAGGCTTCGAGATCGTCAACGAGAATACGAGCACGCTGCATGAGGAGCGGGTCGACCTCCTGCTTTTCGGGATTGTCGGCGCCGACCGCTGCAACGAAGCATCCCGCAAGATCCATGTCCCGCGTCAGCACAGGCACCTTTGACGTCGTGCACGTGATGCAGATGTCAACACGCTCGCACGCCGCCGAGACCGAGGGCATGGAGCGGCAGTCGAGCGCAGAGCTTCTTGCGCCGCGAGCGAACGCCTCGGCCTTGGCCCGATCGACATCGAACGCCCTGATCTCTTCCAAGGGAAAGCGCGCGCAGAGAGCTTCGAGCTGATATTGCGCTTGTGTCCCGCATCCGATGATGGCGGCACTGCGAGCCTCGGGTCTTGCCCCGTATTCGGCCGCCAGCGCCGCCGTGGCTGCGGTCCGAAGAGCAGTCAGGACAATGGAGTCCATGAGCGCGAGCGGTCGACCGTTCGTCGCATCGACCAGTACGACGACACCTTGGATCGTCGGCAATCGATGGCGTGCTTCGTTGTCCGGGAGATTGACGTTCAACTTTGCCGCGAAGACGCTTCGGGAGCCGGGCAACAATCCTGCCTTGACATGAATGGAGCCTCCTTCCACCACGAACCCCAAAGATCGACCACTGTCGTCTCGGTTATCCGCGAGATCGCGATAGGCGTCGCGCAGGGCGGAGATCGATGCGGTCGGGCTCATCAACCGACGAAGGTCGTGCCCCGACAGCAGCAACAGGTTGTGCCCTGCCAACGTTGCTAGCGATTCATGGTTTGCGGAGTGCTCGGTAGGATCCATGCGTGCCTCCCAATAGCTGGGTGAGGCAGAACTTGGACGCCGAGCGCCTGAGCGGGCGTCTGCGCAGCCCGCAACCCTTTTAATATCCGATTTGGCTTGCTCTGTGAAGCCGATTGGCGCCAAGGCCGCGCCCGTCTCCGTATCGCGGCGGGCCTAGCGCCGGAGCAAAAAGCTCCGGCGCCGGGAGAAGCCCTGACGCCTGGGAAGCGCACTGATGGAAATCATCGAGGCTCCTCCGCTGACAGGTACGGACGGCTCAGCAGAAGGTTTCACTCCGGCACTTCGACACCCACCTGCGACGTGATGCGCCCGTAGTGCTCGATGCGGCGATGCCGCTTGAAATCGAAAATCGTCTCCTTGCCGAACCGCGTCGCATCGAGATCGCAGTCGTGCACGACAAGCTCGTCAGCTTCCGTCTTGCTCTCCGCCACAACGCGCCCGTCCGGATCGACGATGCAGCTCGCACCGAACAGCGGATGCCCGTCCTCGACGCCGGCCTTGGCCACCGCCACCACCCACGTCGAGTTCTGGTAGGCGCCGGCCTGCAGTGACAGCTTGTGATGGAAGATGCGCGTTTCTGGCCCCTCGCCGCTCTTCTGCGCGTTGACCGACGGCGTGTTGAACCCGAGCACCACCATCTCCACGCCTTGCAGCCCCAGCACGCGCCACGTCTCGGGCCAGCGCCGGTCATTGCAAATGCACATGCCGTAGATGCCGCCATCCATGCGAAACACCGGAAAGCCCAGATCGCCCGGCTCGAAATAGCGCTTCTCCAGGTGCTGGAACGCGCGCGTCGTGTCGAATTCCGCATGGCCCGGCAGATGCACCTTGCGATACTTGCCGACGATGCCGCCGCTCTTGTCCACCAAGACCGACGTGTTGAACCGGTGCCCGTCCGGCGTCAGCTCGGCATAGCCGAAACTCATCGCCATGCCGTGCTGCTTGGAGCGCGCGAACAGAGGCGCCGTCGCCGCATTCGGCATCTCGCGCTCGAACCAGATGTCCGCGTCGCGGATGTCCTCGTGATACCAGCGCGGAAAAAACGTGGTCAGCGCCAGCTCGGGATAGACGATCAGCCCCACCTTCTGCGCCGCCGCCTGCTCCATGAGATCGAGCATGCGCGCCACCACCGCCTGGCGGCTATCAGCCTTCTGAATCGGCCCGAGTTGTGCCGCGGCGACACGGACGTTGCGCATATGATCTCTCTCCTGCTGATTTGGAAGCAAGACAGCATTTCAAGCTACGCTCTGCAAGCGCATCACGCGGAACCTTACGTCGCTGCATCCGCGTGGTGCAACGTAGGGAACATCTGAATTGCGGGCCGGCACACTAGTCGGGTGCCCGAACTGCCAGTGGGCGAACGGCCCTGCGGCGACAACCATCAACCCCGAAGGAGACGTGTATGGCTACGACCGTGCCACACCTCAGCGCATTCACCCCTTGCCCAGCAGCCGCGTGACACACTCGCGCGCACCCTCGCGCCAGTCGGGCAGTGCCACGCCGAAGTTCTGCTCGGCCTTACTGCAATCGAGCCGCGAATTCTTCGGCCGCGCCGCAGGCGTCGGATACTCCGCCGTCGTGATGGCCGTAACGTCGGCCGACGGCCCGCCAAGCTCGGCCGACACGCGGAACACCTCGCGCGCGAACCCGCACCAGCTCACGTCTCCGCACCCGGCCAGATGATACGTGCCCCATTGGTCGTCGCGCGGCGCGTGCCGCACCTTGCGCGCAATGTCGAGCAGCGCCTTGGCCAGGTGCGGCGCATAGGTCGGGTTGCCCGTCTGATCGTCCACCACGCGCAGGCTGTCGCGCTCACCCGCGAGCCGCAGCATCGTCTTCACGAAATTGGCGCCCACCGGGCTGTAAACCCAGGCCGTGCGTGCGATGATGTGCTCGGGATTCACCTGCCGCACGGCCTCCTCGCCCTGCAGCTTGGAGCGGCCGTAGACATTCTGCGGTGCGACGCCATCAGTCTCGACATAGGGCGTCGATTTCTGGCCATCGAACACATAGTCCGTCGAAATATGGATGATGGCGGCACCGCGCTTGGCCGCCTCCTCCGCCAGCAGGCCGGCGCCGGTGCGGTTCAGTGCAAATGCGGCCTCCTGCTCGCTCTCGGCCTTGTCGACCGCCGTGTAGGCCGCCGAATTGATGATGACGTCGGGCCGCACATCGGTCATCGCCCGCCTGATCGACGAGGCATTGCAGAGGTCGAGTCCCGGCCGGCCGACCGCAAACGCCTCCACGTCCGGAGCCGACGGCGCCAGCTCCACCAGCGCCCGCGCCACCTGCCCCTGCCAGCCTGCGATCAGGAGGCGCATCTGAGGCTCCGCCCTTTCTCCAGATCGAACAGGTGAACCTTGTCGACCGGCGCGGAGAACCGCACGCCGCCCGTGGGCGCCGCATCGTCCGACGAGGGCACCGACACCACGAACGGCGTGCCCGCCACGCTGCCGTGCAGCAACCGGTTCGCGCCCAGCTCCTCGGCGAACTCCGAGTTTAGGGCGACGCCTGACCCGTTGGCATTCTCCGCGATCACCACATCCTCGGGACGCACGCCGACTTCGATCTCCCGGCCCGCCGCCGCCTCGAAGGCTTTCGCGTCGTAGTCCAGCGTGCCGGCCCCGGCGATCTCCACGCGTCCGGGCGCGGCCACCCGTCCCTTCACAAGGTTCATGGCCGGCGAGCCGATGAAGGTCGCCACGAAGCGCGTCGCCGGACGGCGGTAGACGTCCGTCGGCGCGCCCACCTGCTCGATGGTGCCCTTGTTCATCACCACCACCTGGTCGGCCAGCGTCATCGCTTCGACCTGATCGTGCGTGACGAAAATCGACGTCGCCTTCAACCGGTTGTGCAGACGCCGGATCTCGAGCCGCATCTGCACGCGCAGCTTGGCATCGAGGTTCGACAGCGGCTCGTCGAACAGGAACGCCTGCGGCTCGCGCACGATCGCGCGGCCCATGGCGACGCGCTGACGCTGCCCGCCCGACAGCGCGCGCGGCTTGCGGTCGAGAAATTCCTCGATCGCCAGCAGCTGTGCAGCATGCCGCACGCGCCGGTCGATCTCGTCCTTCGGCATCTTCCGGTTGCGCAGGCCGTAGGCCATGTTGTTGTAGACGCTCATATGCGGATAAAGCGCATAGTTCTGGAACACCATGGCGATGTCGCGGTCGGCCGGCTCCACCTGGTTCACGTTCCTGCCGCCGATGGAAATGGTGCCGCCCGAGATCGTCTCCAGCCCCGCGATCATGCGCAGCAGCGTCGACTTCCCGCAGCCCGACGGCCCCAGCAGCACCGTGAACGCGCCGTCCGGAATCGCGAGCGCGATACCCTTCACGGCTTCCACCCCGCCCGGATAGACCTTGCTGACATTTTCGAGAGTTACTGAGGCCATGCGCGTTCTCCCGAGGTTGTCATCCCGGGCGAGCGGAGCGAAACCCGGGACCCAGGGGCCACACGACGGATGGCTGCCGCCAGTAATTCTGGGTCCCGGCTCGCGCGCGGGCACATAGAACCTGCCACGTTACGGGACCGGGGCCCGCGCTTGGCCGGGATGACAAAATGAGTTTGCTTCGACCTGCTCACTTCTCCGTCTCCACCAGTCCCTTCACGAACCAGCGCTGCATCAGGATCACCACCGCCACCGGCGGCACCATGGCCAGCATGGCGGTGGCCATGACGACGTTCCACTCCGTCAGCGCGTCGGCCGTGACGATCATCTTCTTGATGCCGAGGACGATGGTCTGCATGTCGTCGCGCGTGGTGATGAGCAGCGGCCACAGGTACTGGTTCCAGCCGTAGATGAAGAGGATCACGAACAGCGCCGCGATGTTGGTGCGCGACAGCGGTAGCACCGTATCCCAGAAAAACTTGAGCGGTCCCGCGCCGTCGAGCTTGGACGCCTCCACCAGCTCGTCCGGAATGGTCAGGAAGAACTGGCGGAAGAACAGCGTCGCCGTCGCCGACGCGATCAGCGGGATCGTCAGTCCCGCATAGCTGTCGAGCATGTTGAGGTCGGAGGCGATCTTGTAGGTCGGATAGATGCGCACTTCGACCGGCAGCATCAGCGTCATGAAAATCGCCCAGAACGCCGCCATGCGGAATGGAAATTTGAAGTAAACCACGGCAAACGCCGAGATGATCGAGATCGCGATCTTGCCGATGGCGATCACCGACGCCATGATGAAGCTGTTCAGCAGCATCGTGCCGACCGGCTCGCGCGTGGTGCCGCTGGTGCCGACGAACAGCGTCTTCCAGTAGGTCTCGAAGAACAGCGGTCCCGGTGTGATGGGCATTTGCCCATTGGCGATCACGCTCTGCGGATGCGTGGAGCCGACGAACGTCAGGTACACCGGAAACGCCAGGATGAACACACCCACCCAGAGCGCGGCATGTGCGAGCAGATTCCGAAACGGGCGATGCTCGACCATCGACTCAGCCCCCTCCCGCCGTCCGCTGCGATCCAAGCCTGCGTAACCATCCTTCTGCGTCCCCGGCCATCGCGGCGAAGCTGCGCTTCGCGCAGTCAGCGCGAATGAGCCGGGGCCTTTCCCGGTCATGGGACGCACGGTGCTCTACTGCACGCAGAAAGATCCCGGATAGCGGCGCGAACGCGCCGCTTCCGGGAACGCAGATAGGAGAGGCGGTGCACCCCTTTAGCATCATGACCAGGCCTCGTCGCTGCGCAGCACCGCCACGATGGCATCGCGGCACACGGCCAGCATCTTCTCGCCCTTCTCGGCCGTGGCGCGGCGCGCATCGCCCACCACGCCCGACGCCGAGAAATCCTTAAACGAGCGCGAGCGCGCCACGCCCAGCGGCCGCGGCGTGGAATGCGCTGGCCCATGCGCGTCGGGCAGCTTGTCGCGCCGCACCAGCTCGGCGGCGATCACCATCATCATCGAGGTCTCGCCTTCGCAGGCATGCCGCACGCGATCTTGATCCTCGAGGATCTTGGCGATCTCCGGCTGCGCCAGCTCGAAGTAGGTCGTCGCGCAGATCTTGAGGCCCGTTGCCAGCACCAGATCCGGCAGGAACGCCGCCAGCGCGCTGATGTTGCCGCCGTGACCATTGACGATCAGCACGCGCTCGAAGCCATGCCTCCCGATGCTCGTCAGAAACTCCAGCAGCACCGCCTGATAGGTGGGAACATCGAACGTGAACGTGCCGCCGTACGCCATGTGATGCTCGGCCAGCCCGCACCACAGCGTCGGCGCCACCACCACAGGCAAATCGGCCGCAATGGCCTCGGCCGCCGCCTTGCACACGCCCTCGCACAGTATCGTATCCACGCCCACCGGCAGATGCGGCCCATGCTGCTCCATGGAAGCCACCGGCAGCAGCACGATCGCCCCGGCCTGCGCCTTGTCGCGCAGCTCGGCCGCGGTCAGCTCCTTCCACATGACGGACTGCGGCATCAGTAGTTCACCTTGCGGTCGATATAGCGGAACTGGATCGCCGTCAGCACCACGACGATGATCATGAGGATCACGGACTGCGCTGCCGACCCGCCAAGGTCGCTGCCGAGCCGCCCGTCCTGATACACCTTGTACACCAGCGTCTCGGTCGCCTTGGCCGGTCCGCCGCCCGTCACCGCATCGATGATGCCGAACGTATCGAAGAACACGTAGACGATATTCACCACCAGCAGGAAAAAAGCTGTCGGCGACAGCAGCGGGAACGTCACCGTCCAGAAACGCCGCAACGGCTTGGCGCCGTCGATGGCCGCTGCCTCATGCACGGACTTCGGAATGGACTGCAGCCCCGCCAGGAAGAACAAGAAGTTGTAGCTGATCTGCTTCCACGTCGCGGCCATGATGACGAGTGTCATCGCATGCGTGCCGTTGAGCAGCGGGTTCCAGTCCATGCCCATGGCCCGCAATCCGCGCGCCACGATCCCCAGCGACGGCTGGAACATGAACAGCCACAGCACGCCTGCGATCGCCGGCGCCACCGCATAGGGCCAGATCAGCAGCGTCTTGTAGACGCCCGCGCCCTTGATGTGCTTGTCGGCCTGCGTCGCCAGGAACAGTGCGATCGACAGCGACAGCATCGTGACGGCCACGGCGAACACGAACGTGTTGGCCATCGCGTGATAGTAGTCCGGGTTCTTCAGCAGCTCGCGATAGTTCTCGAACCCCACGAAGTCGGTCTTCAGCCCGAACGCATCCTGCAGCAGGAACGACTGCCACACCGCCTGCGACGCCGGCCAGTAGAAGAACACGAACGTCACCGCGAGCTGCGGCGCCAGCAGCAGGAACGGCAGCAGCAGCCCCCCGAAGATCGCGCGCTTTTCCATATGGCCCCGTTCCCTGCGTTCCCTACTCGCGCACCGTTGGCGGGTCGCTGGTGCTTTGGCCGAACCAGAGCCAGTACCCGTCGGGATCGCGCAGCTCGAATTCTCTCATGCCGTACACTGTCACGCGCAGGTCGGTGACCGGAAGCCCCTTCTGCGTCCAGGCTTGATGCAAAGCCACGACATCATCCGGATAACAGTAGAAGATCTGAAAGTCCTTGGCCCGGCGCGGCAGCTCGGCCATCTCCTCTGCCGGCGGCTGGTTGAACATCAGGGAGACGCTGTCGCGCTGCAGATGACACCAGACGGGCTCGGGATCGCCGAATTTGCCCCTGCAGCGAAATCCCAAGTCGTCGCAATAGAAGGCCATCGTGCGCCGGAGATCCACGACCGACAGCATCGGCACGAGCGACTTGATGCGCATCGCTACGCCTTTCGCACTTACCAATCTCTGTGGCTCGGTGGGTCCTCGGGACAAGCCCGAGGAAGACATCTGTGCGTCTAGCGTCGAAGCCAACACATAAGCGCACGAGCAGAAAGGGCGGCCGAAGCCGCCCTTGAGTCCACTACCGCGACACCGACTTCTCGAACTGGCGCAGCATGGCGTTGCCGCGCGAGACGGCATCATCGAGTGCCTGCTTGGCTGGCTTCTTGCCCGCCAGTGCCGCTTCGAACTCCTCGGCCCACACGTCACGCAGCTGCACCATGTTGCCGAGCCTGAGACCGCGCGAATTCTCGGTCGGCTCCTTGTTGGTCAGCTCCAGGAGTGGCGTCTCCAGATACGGAAACTCCTTGTAGAAGCCCGAGTCCTTCGCCTTCTGATAGGCCGCCTTGGTGATCGGCAGGTAGCCCGACTTCTTGTGGACGTCGACCTGGCGGTCGGTGTCGGACAGGAACGTGAAGAACTTGGCCACGCCCTTGTATTCCTCGGCCTTCCTGCCAGCCATCACCCACAACGAGGCACCGCCGATGATCGAATTCTGCGGAGCCCCCGCCACATCGGGATAGTACGGCATCGGCGCGTTGCCGAAGTCGAACTTGGCGTTGGCGCGGACGTTGCCGAAAAAGGCCGAGGACGTGAGCATGATCGGGCACTCACCGGAGGTGAAACGGCCCTCGCCTGTGTTGGTGCGGCCGGAGTAGTCGTAGGTCTTGTCCTTCTGCAGCTCCACCAGCGCTTCCAGATGCTTCACGTGCAGCGGACTGTTGAACTTCAGCTCGGCGTCGTAGCCGTCCATGCCGTTCGCCTTCGTCGCCAGCGGCACGTTGTGCCAGGCCGAGAGCTGCTCGAGGTTGAGCCAGGTGACCCATGCGTTCGCGAAACCGCAAGTGGAATGGCCGGCCGCCTTGAGCTTCTTGGCCGCATCGAAAACTTCAGGCCATGTCTTGGGCGGCTTCTCCGGATCCAGGCCGGCCTTCTTGAAGCTGTCCTTGTTGTACCACATCACCGCGCTCGACGAATTGAAGGGAAATGACAGCATCTCGCCCTTGGTCGTCGAGTAGTAGCCAGTGATGGTCGGCAGATAGATTTTGGGATCGAACGCCTCGCCGGCCTCCTTCATCAGCACGTGCACCGGCTTGACGGCGCCGCCCGCCGACATCATGGTCGCGGTGCCGACCTCGAACACCTGCATGATGTGCGGCGCGTTGCCGGCGCGAAACGCAGCGATGCCTGCGTTCATCGTATCGATGTAGCTGCCCTTGTAGGTCGGAACAACCTTGTAGTCCTTCTGCGACTCGTTGAAGTCGGTCGCCAGCTTTACGATCACGTCGTTGTTGGCGCCGGTCATGGCGTGCCACCAGTTGATCTCGGTCTGGGCGAACGATGGCGCCACGGACAGTCCTGCCAGCAACACCGCCAAGGTCCCGGTTGCGATACTGGCGCGCACGTGTCTGAAAGACATGAACAACTTCCCTCCCTGATCCAGGCCTAACTGCGTGGCCGCTCTCTAGCGGTGGCCGGTGACACCTTTGCGACGGTGCCGGCCCCGTCGACGGCTTAACTGCTGGAATCTGTCATAAAACGCAAGACAGCGACAGTCCGGGCCGCTTTTCGCGCTGCCCGCGCCGTTTTTTTTGCGCCGCGGGATGCCTCCAAAGTCGGTCACGACAGCCGCAAAAACCGTCTATAGTGCCGCCGCTAGAGCGCGATCGTTTCGCATGGAAGCACTTCCAGCTTCCATGCGTCCGCACGCAGCGCGGCTCCGCCGCGACGCGTGAATCGCACTCTAAACTTATGAAGGAGAGCAGGATTCACGTTTCGGCCGAGGCGCTTCGGGTGGAGCGAAGTGGTTCATTCCGAAACGATCCTGCGCTTGGGGCATGGGCCACGGGGCCAGTCTGACGGGAGGAGACGCATGAAGAAAAGCTATTCGGGCGGGCTGTCGCGCCGCCGCGTAATGCAGGGCGCGGCAGCGTTCACCGCGAGCACCGCCGTGCCGACGGGCTGGGCCATTGCCCAGGCCAAACCGCTGAAGGTTGGGCTGATGCTGCCCTACTCCGGCACCTTCGCCAAGCTCGGCGAGAACATCACCTTCGCCGTCGAGGTGCTGCTGACCGAGAAGGGCGGCAAGCTCGGCGGACGCGAGATCCAGTTCGTCAAGCTCGACGATGAGTCCAAACCCGAGAACGGCCCGCAGAACGCCGACCGCCTGGTCAAGCGCGACCAAGTCGACGTCCTCATCGGCACAGTGCATTCCGGCGTGCAAATGGGCATCCACAAGGTGGTCAAGGAAAGCGGTACGCTGACCATCGTCCCCAACGCCGGCAATAACGTTGTGACCCGCGCCGAGTGCGCCAAGAACGTGTTCCGCACGTCCTTCACCAACTGGCAGCCGGCCCACGGCATGGGCCTCGAGCTCGGCCGCCGCGGCATCAAGAAAGCCGTCTGGGTGACGTGGGACTATGCTGCCGGTCACGAGTCTGGCGAAGGCTTCAAGCAAGGCCTCGAGAAGCACGGTGGCCAGCTCGTGCAGATGCTGACTTTGAAGTTCCCCGAGACCAACTTCCAGCCGCTGCTCGCGCAGATTCCGAACCTCGGCGTCGAGATGGTCGGCGCGTTCTTCGCCGGCGGTGGCGCCGTGCAGTTCGTCAAGGAATACGCGGCGGCCGGCATCAAGGTGCCGCTGTGCGGATCCGGTTTCCTGACCGAGGGCACGCTCGCAGCGCAAGGCGACGCCGCCAACGGCATCGAGACCGCCCTGCACTACGGCGACGGGCTCGACAACGCGAAGAACCTTGCCTTCCGCAAGGCTTTCAAGGACAAGGCCGGCCGTGATGCGGACGTCTACGCCGTGCAGGGCTATGACGCTGCGCAGCTGCTCGCCATCGGCCTCGAGGCCGTCAAAGGCAACATCGAGGATGAGGCCGGACTCTACAAAGCGATGCGCGCCGCCAAGATCGATAGCCCGCGCGGGGCCATCAGCATGGCGCCGTCGCAGAACGTGACGCAGAACATCTATCTGCGCAAAGTGCAGGGCGGCGAGAACAAGGTCGTCGGCATCGCTGCCGAAAATCTGGCTGATCCCGGCACCGGTTGCACACTGGCCTGACGTAACGCGGCATCGGCCGGGCGCATCGTCCGGCCGATGGCTCTCTGAAGGCCGAAAGCGCACCCCATGGATATCGCGAGCCTGCTGGTACAGCTCCTCAATGGAGTTCAGTACGGGCTGCTGCTGTTCCTGATCGCCAGCGGGCTGACCCTGATCTTCGGCGTCATGGGCATTATCAATCTGGCGCACGGCTCGCTCTTCATGCTGGGCGCCTACTCAGCCTTTCTCGTGGCCCGGGCATCAGGGTCGCTCTGGTTCGCCCTGCCGGTCGGGCTCGCGGGCGGCGCGCTGTTCGGCTTGCTGCTGGAGCGCGGCCTGTTCCGGCGCTTCTACACGCGCGAGCATCTCGACCAGGTGCTGCTGACCTTTGCGCTGATCCTGCTGTTCGAAGAAGCGCGCTCGCTGATCGTCGGCAACGACTTTCATTCCGTGCCGATCCCGGCCGTCCTCGATTTCTCCGTGCCGATCACGTCGGGTTTTGCCTACTCGGCCTATCGCTTCGCGGTGATCGGCGTATGCCTGGCCCTCGCCGCCACGCTGTTCCTCTGGATCGAGCGCACCAAGACCGGCGCCATCATCCGCGCCGCCGCCGAGAAGCCCGAGATGGTGGACGTGCTCGGCATCGACTCGCGCCGCATCCACGCCACCGTTTTTGCCGTCGGCACGGCGCTCGCGGTCTTGGCCGGCGTGCTCGCCGCGCCGCTCTACTCCGTCTATCCCGGCATGGGCGACGGTTTCCTCATCATCTCGTTCGTCGTGGTCGTGATCGGCGGACTCGGATCGGTCTCCGGCGCCTTCTGGTCGGCGCTCGTCATCGGGCTCGTCGACACCATGGGCAAGGCTTACGCACCCAAGGCCGCCGGACTCGCCGTCTACGTACTGATGGCCGCCGTCCTGCTGTGGCGGCCCTCCGGCCTGTTTGGCCAGCGCACATGAGCAGCACCGGTACCATGCTGCCGCGGACGCGGCTCGGCATCTATGGGCTCGCCGCCGGCGCCGTCGCGCTCGCGTTCCTGCCGCTTATCGCCCCGCCGTACTACGTCGAACTCGGCACTACGGCGCTGATCGCCGCCATGCTCGCGCTCAGCCTGCAGCTTCTCGTCGGCTGCACGGGCCTCGTCAGTCTCGGCCATGGCGCTTTCTATGGTCTCGCCGCCTACACCGTGTATCTCGTCACGCCCACGAGCGGCCCGCTACCGGCCTGGCTCACGCTACCCGCCGCGGTTCTGGCCGCCGGCCTCACCTCACTCATCGTCGGCGCACTCTCGCTGCGCACCAGAGGCTTCTTCTTCCTAATGGTGACGCTGGCATTCGGCCAGATGATCTTCTTCCTGTTCCACGACACCAAGATCGGCGGCGGCACCGACGGCGCCTTTTTCGCCAAACCTGTGCTCTCGGCCCTCGGTTACGAGCTGACGCTGCCGCGCCGTCAGCGGCCCATGATTGCCTACTACACCGCGCTCGCGCTGCTGGTCGCCATGTACGCGGGCCTTGCGTTCCTGTCGCGCTCGCTGTTCGGCCGCGTGCTGGAGGGCGTCCGCATCAACGAGCACCGCATGCAGGCGCTCGGCTACGACACCTACCGCTACAAGCTCGCAGCCTTCACGCTGGCCGGCATGCTGGCAGGCGTCGCCGGCCACATGTGGGCGATGCACCGCGGCTTCGTCAATCCGGAGCTGGTCGGCTGGCATCGCTCGGCCGAAGCCCTGCTCATGATCCTGCTCGGCGGTTTGACCACGCTGCACGGACCCATCATCGGCGCGCTGGCCTACGTCGGCGTGCTGCGCGAAGTCGCCTCGCTCTGGCTCCCCGAGCGCACCTTACTGGTGGAAGGCGCCGCCATCCTCGCCATCGTGCTGCTGCTGCCGCGCGGACTGACGGGCCTGTCGCTGCGCTGGCTCAGACGCGACGGCACCCCCGAGAAAGCCAACGGCGATGGCTGACCTTCGGCCGACAACAGCGCCGGTACTGGCTAGCGATGGACTGTCGCGCAACTTCGGTGGCCTCGCCGCCGTGCGCGACGTCTCCATCGCCCTGCACCGGCTCGAATTGCACGCCGTCATCGGCCCGAACGGCGCGGGCAAGTCCACGCTCGTGAACCTCCTGTCGGGCGAGCTCTCACCGACCGCAGGCCGCATCAACCTGATGGGCCGCGACGTCGCCGGCGAGCCGTCCTGGCGCATGACACATCTCGGCATCGGCCGCTCGTTCCAGCGCACCAATCTACTCGGCCCTGCGACGGTGCTGGAGAACGTCCGCCTCGGCATCCAAGCGCGCCACACGCGCCTTGGACATCTATTCCGCGCCGCCCGCAAGGAGCGCGATCTCATCGACCGCGCCGACGCCGTGCTCGTCCGTGTCGGCCTCGCCGGCGTGCGCGATCAGATTGCCGGAACCCTGTCCCATGGCCATCAGCGCCAGCTCGAGATTGCCATGGCGCTCGCAGGATCGCCCCAGGTGCTGCTCCTCGACGAACCCATGGCCGGCATGGGCCCCGAAGAGTCCGAGCGCATGCTGCATCTCTTGAAGTCGCTGGCCCAGGATCACGCCATCCTGCTCATCGAGCACGACATGGATTTCGTGTTCGCCGTCGCCGACTGGATGACCGTAATGGTCGACGGCGCCGTGCTGGCCGACGGCAAGCCGGAGGCTATCCGCGCCAACGCCGCCGTTCAGCACGCCTACCTTGGGGGTACGGCGTGAGCGACGAGCCTCAGTTCCTGCGCGTCGAAGGCCTGCACACGTATTACGGCCAGAGCCATATCCTGCGCGGAATTTCCCTCGCCATCGCCCAGCGCCAGAGCGTCGGGCTCATGGGCCGCAACGGCATGGGCAAGACCACGCTCATCCGCTCCATCATGGGCCTGGTTCCGCCGCGCCGCGGGCGCCTGTGGATCGACGGCCGCGACGCCTCGCGCGATCCGGCCTTCCTGCGCGCCCGCGCCGGCCTCGCCTACGTGCCGGAAGGCCGTGGCATCTTCGCCAGCCTCAGCGTCGCGGAGCATCTCGCCGTCGCCGAGCGCCCAGGTGCGGACGGCCGCGCCGACTGGACCGTAACGCGCGTCCTCGAGCTGTTCCCGCGCCTGGCCCAGCGCCTGGATCATTCCGGCGCACAGCTTTCCGGTGGCGAGCAGCAGATGCTGGCCATCGCCCGCGCGCTTCTCACCAATCCGCGGCTGCTCATTCTCGACGAGGCCACCGAAGGCTTGGCGCCGATCGTGCGCGAGGAGATCTGGCGCACCATCCGGCTCATCCGCGACAGCGGCATCGCCACACTCGTCGTAGATAAATCAGTATCGGACGTGGCCGCCCTCGCCGACAGCATCATCGTGCTGGTCAAAGGCGAGATCGCATTCGAAGGCCGGCCGGCCGAGCTTCAGGCAGATCCCGAGCTCATGCACCGGCACCTCGGAGTTTAGGCACTGCGCCGGTCTTGCGCTTGCCCGCGGTCTGCGCACTGCGCGTCGCCTGCTCCTGCTTCAGTGCGATCCAACGCTGGCAGCTCGCCAGCTTCTGGTTGCACTTGATATCCAGCGCCGCAACGGCCGGAGGTCCGCCTTGGGCTCGTGCTGCCGGCCTCGGCCGAGGGTCCGGCCTGACCGCGATCGCACGCGGCGCAGCGGCGACCTTCGGCCCGCCGTAGATGTCGCGCGTCGCGCGCGCAACGAGAGCGCTGGCGCTGACGCCAACCATGAAGGGATTGGCCCCAATTACGCCTGCCCCGACCACCGATGATAGCCGCGCCTGTGGTTCCGCCTGCAGCACGCGCACCGCACCTGTAGGCCCCAGCAGGAACGCCAGCCTGAGATGCGGCAGCGTCGGCTGAATGCCTTGGCTTTTCAGGTAGACCGCATTCTCCAATGTAAAAACGGCCGCCGTCGCACGCGCAAACGAACGCGTCGTCCTCAATGCCAGGACCTCCGCGTCATTGAGTTCCGCCACCTCGGCCGGGAAATGCCGCCGCGCAATGGAGATGAACGTCGACTTGATGAACTGGAACGGCCCGAGCGCCGACGACCGCGGATTGGCGGCCGTGTCGCGCCCGCCCGACTCCGCCAGCATCAGCCGGTCGAGAAAATGCGAGAGCTGCGGCACGAGGTTGCCTGGCTCCGCCAGCGCTTCCTTCTCGACCCGGGTCGAGAAGGTTGCGGCAGAGGCATCTGTCAGTGCGACGGCCAGCAACAACGCTGCGGACCCATGTCGAACAAGCGCGCGAATACGAGACAATTTCGGCACGTCTCCGTTCTGGTGGTGTTTGGGGACAACGAGTTCGTTCTCGTGCGGCGGTTCGGTGGCCCATTATAGTTGTCAGGTCAACCCATGCCGCCAGCGTTAGCGTTGCATATGGTTGATCGCGGCGAAATTGGGCGCCATGAAGACGCCGGGAGACCTCATGCCTCATACGACGGTTAACGGCCGCAGCATCGAGTATCGCATGGTGCTTGGAGACGCCGCGCGGCATCCGCCGCTGGTTTTTCTGCACGAAGGGCTCGGCTGCGCGACATTGTGGCGCGACTTTCCCGATCAGGTGGCACGCGAGACCGGCACGCGCGCGCTCGTCTATTCGCGTTTTGGTTACGGCCAGTCCGACGGCCTGGAGCAGCCGCGCACCGTGCACTTCATGCACGAGGAGGCGCTCGACGTGCTGCCCGCGCTGCTCGACAGCTTCGGCATCGAGAACCCGCTGCTCGTCGGCCATTCGGACGGCGCGTCGATCGCGCTCATCCACGCGGCTCAGTCAGGCCGCCCGGTAGCCGGACTCGTTCTGATGGCACCGCACGTCTTCGTCGAGGACATCTGCGTCGAAAGCATCGCGCGCGTTCGCGCCACCTACGAGTCGAAGGGCCTGAAGCAGCGCCTCGCCAAATATCATGCCCACGTCGACGACGCGTTCCTCGGCTGGGCCGATACGTGGCTGCTGCCGGAGTTCCGCGCCTGGTCGATCGAATATCTGGCCGGCCGCCTCAACGCACCCGCCCTGCTGATCCAGGGCGAGGACGACGAATACGGCACGCTCGAGCACATCGACCGCATCGGCCTGCGCAGCCAGGGCCCCACCGAGCGCCTGGTCCTGCCTCGCTGCGGCCATTCCCCGCAACGCGATCAGGAAGCCACCGTGCGCGACGCCATTGTCGGCTTCGCGCGCAGCCTCGCCGTGTCTCAGTAAAGCTTGTCGCGATAGGCCGTTTCCAGGCGCGTCTCGACCTCGGGCCTGTCGATGCCCTTGATCTGGTCAGCGAGTGCCTCGGCGAAGGTCGCAAGCCCGTCGAGCGACGGCCACTTCTCCTTCTGCCACACGCCGGACCGCACCACCGCCTTGCCACACTGGAAATACACACTACGCGCGGTGATCTCGACCACCGCCCGCGCCGGCCTGTTGCGCACGGCATACTTCTGCAGCAGCGCCGGGTCCGTCAGCAGCCGCGCCGTGCCATTGACGCGCAGCGTCTCGAGCCGCCCGGGCACCAGGAACAGCAGCGCGATGCGCGGATTGGCGATGATGTTCTGGAAGCTGTCGAGCCGATTGTTGCCCGGACGGTCCGGCAAATGCAGGATCTTGTCCTCAGGGACGGCGACGAACCCTGGCGCATCTCCCCGTGGCGACACGTCTGGCCACCCATCCGCATCAGAGGTCGACACAGCCACGAACGGCGAGCGGCCGATGAAATCACGGCAGTGCTTGTCGCAGTGATCGAGTTCCTTGCGCACCGCGAGTTCGGTCGGCTGCTCGTAGATTTGCCTCAGCTCCGCCAGACTGCCAATTTCCATGCATTCATTCCTTTGCAAAGGCGATGGCCGATCTCACCGCACGCCGCCAGCCGGTGTAGCGGGACTCGCGTTCGTCGGCATCTATTTTCGGCGTGAACCGCGTGTTGAGCTTCCACAGCTCGGAGAAACCCTCCATGCCGGGCAGCACGCCCGCATGCTGGCCCGCGAGCCAGGCGGCCCCCATCGCCGTCGTTTCCAGCACCGTCGGGCGATCGACCGGCGCATCGAGGATGTCGGCCAGGCACTGCATGGTCCAGTCGCTCGCCACCATGCCGCCGTCGACACGCAACACCATGCCGGCCGTGGGCGTCCAGTCGCGACGCATCGCCTCGGTCAGATCGCGCGTCTGATAGCACACCGACTCCAGCGCCGCGCGCGCCAGCTCGGCAGCGCCCGTCGCGCGCGTCACGCCAAACAGCGCACCCCGCGCATGCGGTTCCCAGTACGGCGCGCCGAGCCCGACGAACGCCGGCACGAGATAGACCCGCTGCGCCGGATCGGACTTGCTGGCGAGGTCGCCACTCTGCGAAGCCGACGCTATGATCCCGAGCCCGTCGCGTAGCCACTGCACCGCCGCTCCGGCAATGAAGATCGAGCCTTCCAGCGCATACGTGCGCTGGCCGCGCAGCTGATACGCAATCGTCGTGAGCAGGCGGTTGCTCGAGACGATAGGCTGCGCGCAGGTGTTGAGCAGCGCGAAGCACCCCGTGCCGTAAGTTGCCTTCATCATGCCGGGTGCGAAGCAGGCCTGGCCGATAGTCGCCGCCTGCTGGTCTCCCGCCACGCCGCGGATCGGCAGCGCGGCGCCCAGGATCGTCGGCACCATCGTGCCGAAGTCGGCCGCGCAGTCGCGCACCTCCGGCAGCACACTGCGCGGCACGCGAAGCAATCGCAGCAGATCCTCGTCCCACTCGCCCTTGCGGATGTCGAAAAGCAGCGTGCGCGAGGCATTGGTAGCGTCGGTTGCATGCACCTTGCCGCCCGTCAGGCGCCAGATGAGAAAGCTGTCGATCGTGCCGAACGCGAGTTGGCCTTTTTCCGCCGCGGCCCGCGCCCCGCTCACGTTGTCGAGCAGCCACGCGATCTTCGTCGCCGAGAAATAGGGATCGAGCAGCAGCCCCGTCTTCGCCGTCACGCCCGGCTCGCACCCCTCGTCCTTGAGCTTCTGGCACACGTCGGCTGTGCGCCGATCCTGCCAGACGATGGCCCGATGGATCGGCCGGCCCGACTTGCGGTCCCAGATCACGCACGTCTCGCGCTGGTTGGAAATGCCGACCGCCGCGATGTCGGCCGCGATCGTGCGCGCGTTCGAGATCGCCTCGCGTGCCGTCGCCATCGTCGTCGACCAGATGTGCTCGGGATCGTGCTCGACCCAGCCGGACGCCGGAAAATGCTGCGGAAACTCCCGCTGCCCGA
The DNA here is from genome assembly GCA_046154585.1 of Hyphomicrobiaceae bacterium. Classification (GTDB taxonomy): domain Bacteria; phylum Pseudomonadota; class Alphaproteobacteria; order Rhizobiales; family Hyphomicrobiaceae; genus CADEFX01. The sequence goes on from JBJXDX010000169.1 coordinate 40,961, forward strand.
AGCCGACCGGGTTCAGCGCCTCATCGAAGACAATGGCGCGACTCGACGTTGTGCCCTGGTCCAGGGCAAGAATTTTGGCCATAGCGGCAGTTCCAGTTGCGCCCCCGGCCAACCCTACGGAGGTCCCCTACTGGCGGCAAGCCATTGCTCCTAGGCGCAACCATGTCCTTGGGAGCGGATCAAGGGCGCTGGCGAAGCAAAGACGCCTCGGATATGATGCGTATCATGACCACTGAGAGTGAAAACCTCGTCTTAGAGCACCTGCGTTACATCCGTGGCGCTGTCGATGCCTTGCGCGAGGACAATCGCGAGATCAAAACCCGGCTTGGCATCCTCGAACAGCCGTATGCCAGCTTGTCGAGTAGGATCGACCGCATTGAAGGTCGTCTCGATCGCATCGAAAAAAGGCTGGAGTTGGCTGACGCCTAGGTCGCCCTACCCGCCCTTCTTCTCCTTGTACTTGTCGATCTCCCGTTGGATCGCCGCCTGCGATTCCTTACCCGCCGTCTCGTGCTTGACCTTGGCATCGTCGTAGCTGTGGACGCGCATGCTGTTGGAGCCGCGCTGGAACTGCGGGTGAACGTAGCGCGCCATCAGCTCGTAGCTGCGCTGCGTTTGCGCCCAGTCCGCCCAGTTGTGCGCGAGCAGCAGCACCGCTCCGAAGCCCCCGTTGGAGCCATGCCACAGCCGCTCGAAGTGGCGGATGCAATCGTCCGGCGTGCCGATGCAGGCGAGGCCCTCGTTTATGAGGTAGTCGCAGGGGTTCTCGATCCCGGCCGGAATAATCGGAAACGTCGCGACCTCGGTGAAGTAGCGGGCGAAATTGGCGAGCCCGAACTCGACGTCCTTGCGCGCCTGCTCGCGCGTCTCCGCCACGTGTGCAAACGTGACGATGCGCCATTTCGAGCGATCGACGGTCTTGCCGTGCTCGCGCGCGCTGTCCTCCAGGATGCCCCAGTTGGCCGCGTGTGCTTTCAAGGCTTCATCCGACGTGCCGCCGATAGAGAGCATGCCGATGCCGTTCTTGCCCGCTGCCACCGCGCCGACCGGCGAACGCGAGTTGGCAACCGCCATCTCCATCATGGGTCGCGAATAGCCGACGAGCTGCAGGTGCGCATCCTGCAAGTCGAACCAATCCGTCTTCTTCGTCACCGTGCGGCCCTGCATCAAGTCCACGATGACGCTGAGCGATTCATCGAGCTTGCGCCGCTGGTCCGCCGGATTGAGGCCCATCTTCACGGCGTCATACACCAGCGAGCCCGGGCCCACGCCGAACATGGCGCGCCCGCGCGTCATGTGGTCGAGTAGCATCATGCGGCTCGCGACCGTGAACGGGTTGTGATAGGGGAGCGACACCACGCCCGTGCCGAGGCGGATGTGCTTCGTGCGCTCGGCCGCCGCGGCGATGAACATCTCCGGACAGGCGATGATCTCGAAGCCGCCCGAGTGATGCTCGCCCACCCACGCCTCGTGATAGTTGAGCTTGTCGAGATGGACCAGCAGGTCCATATCGCGCTCGATCGCGAGCGTCGGGTTCTCGTTCAGCGCGTGGAAGGGCGCCAGGAAAACGCCCGTGCGCAGGAAGCGGTCAGTCATCATCACTCTCCGAAAATGGCCCCGTCGTCGTATCGATTATTCCGCCGCCGCCGTCGCTGCCCGCGTCGACTGCGGATTGAGATCGCGCAGCCTCGGCAGCACCTCCTTGGCAAACAGCCGCAGGTTCTCCTTCGTGTCCGCGTGGTCGAGGAAGCCCCCCTGACCGAAGAACAAGAGATGCCCGAAGCCGCCGACGCGCTCGTTGAAGTCCTTGATCTGAGCGTAGACATCATCGGGCGTGCCGGCAAACGCCGCGTCGCACGCAATGAGCTGCTCGATGCTGGCCTTGGTGAAATCCACTGTGTTGCCGCCCCGATCCTTGGTCGGTGGCTTGGCGTTGGGGCCCGCCTTCAGCATGGCCACATTGGCCCCCACCGAGTTGTAGCCCGGCGGGTTCGTAAACGGCTCGAGCACGATCGGTGCCGTGCGCACATAGCCCGCGATGAGATCGGCCCGGCGCAGGCCTTCCGCGCGCGTGTTGCCCACGCCGACAACGGCGGCATAGGCGAGCCGGTCCGGCCCCGCCGTCCAACCCAGCTCCGATGCGCGTTTTCGATAGGCCTCGAACATTGGCTTGGCGACGCTGCCGTACAGTAGCGTCGCCACCACGTGCCCCCGCTCCGCCGCCAGCTTGCCCGTATCGACGCTGAGGCCCGTCATCCATACTGGCGGCGTCGGCTGCTGCAGCGGCCGCGGCCAGATGTTGACGTTGCGATAGTGAAAGTACTCGCCTTCCCAGTTGAACGGTCCATCCGTATTTGACAGCGCTTTAAGGATCAGGTCGTGCGCTTCCCAATAGCGCCGCATCAGGCGCGCGGGATTGCTGTTGGCCGGCGCGATCTCGTAGGGCGCGCCCTTCACCAGCCCCATCTCCAGCCGCCCGCCTGATAGCACGTCGATCCACGCCATCTCCTCGGCAACGCGCACAGGATCCGGCCGATTGGCGATCGGATTGCCGAGCGACAGCAGCCGCGCCTTCTTCGTCTCGCGCGCGATGATCGCCAACGCCATCGGCACCGAGGCCGTTAGGCACGTCACCGTGCTGTGGTGCTCGTTGACCATGATGTCGAGCCCGACTTCATCCGCATAGGCGAACTCGTCGAGATAGCGGTTCAGCAGCTGGTGGCCGATCTGCGGGTCGAATTGACCGTTCGGCAGCACCACACGCAGCGAGCCGCGCTTCAGGCCTTCCTCCCAGGCCGGGTGGTAGGCCATTTCCGAGAAGTACCAGACGCGCATCTTGCGGATCTCCAGCTTGAACGTGCTTTAGGCCGCAGCGAATGCCGCGACGTGCTTGGCGAACTCGTTAGGCTGCTCCCAATGCGGGTAGTGACCGGCATTGGCGATCACCTCAAGCCTGGCGCCGGGAATTTCAGCGCGCCAGCCCTCGGCATAGTCGAGGTCGACGATGCGATCCTTCTCGCCCCAGAGCAGCAGCGTCGGACGATCGATGCGGTGCAGCCAGCGCTTGAGGCGCGGGTTGTGCATGTACGGCTTCCAGCCGTACAGCGCCAAGGCCTCGCGCCCGCGTACGATCTGCGCAAGCTCCGTCTCGGGCAGCTCGGTGTAATCCACTTCGCCCTTGGCCGGATCGGCCCAAGCGAGCGTCATGACCTCGGCGCGCGGCATGCCATGCATATCGGCGATGTCGCGGTCATCGCGTCCGCGCACCTTGATGCCCATCGGATCGGCCAGCACGAGATGCGAGAACCGCTTGCCCGAGCGCACCATCATCTCGGCCGCGACCCATCCGCCGAAGCACGCACCCACGAGCACGGCGTCCATCAGTTGCAGGTGGTCGGCGAGATCGAGATAGAGGTAAGCCAAGTCATCGACCGTGCCGAACCAGTCCGGCAAAGCCGATCCGCCATAGCCCGGATGAAACGGCGCGATGACACGATACGTTTCGCTGAGTTTTTCGAGCCACGGCCTCTCCGGCCACAACCCTTCACCGGCGTGCAGGAACAGAAGCGGCCGGCCCTTTCCTTTCTCTACAATCTCGAGATCCACGCCCGAGATTGCGACTTGCCTCCTCATCTACGCGCTCCTGCCTGACGTTTCTTCTTGCCAGCGTCTTGGGTCAGCAACGCATACCCGTGGCTCGGCGTCTGCATAACCGTAACCCTTGCTGGCCCCGGTCGCCAGTCCTACAGTCGACAATCAACGCTCCAAGAGCGACACGAGGAGGAAACTTGCCAATGCCGATGGAGTCTCGCGCTGCGCAGTTCCGCAAGCTGCTGGCATCCGGCAAGATGATCGTTGCGCCCGGCGTCTACGACGGCATCACCGCGCGTCTGACCGAGCAGGCCGGTTTCACCGCCGCCTATATGACCGGCGCGGGCACCTCGGCCGCCCACGGCTATCCCGACTTCGGCCTCATCACCATGAGCGAGATGGTGGCCAACGCCCGCCGCCTCTGCGACGCCCTCTCCATCCCCCTCGTTTCCGACATCGATACCGGCTACGGCAACGAGCTCAACGTCTATCGCACCATCCAGGAGTTCGAGCGCGCCGGCGTCGCCGCCGTGCACCTCGAGGATCAGGTGTTCCCGAAGAAGTGCGGCCACCTCGAGGACAAGGAGGTCATTCCCCTCGACGACTACGTCGCCAAGATCCGCGCCGCTGCCGACGCGCGGCAATCCAAGGATTTCACGATCATCGCGCGCACCGACAGCCGTGCCGTCCTGGGCTTCGACGAGGCGATCCGGCGTGGCAATGCGGCGCTGGCGGCCGGCGCCGACATGGTGTTCGTCGAGGCGCCGCAAACGCTGGAGGAAGTCACGGCCGTTCCCAAGCACATCCAGGGTCCGTGCATGCTCAATATCGTGCTGGGCGGCAAGACACCCATCGTGGATATGGCCACCGCCGAAAAACTGGGCTATGCCCTCACCATCGTCCCGGGCCTTCTCACGCGCTCCGTCGTCGAGGTCTGCGATGCAGCGTTGAGAGAGCTGCGCGAGACCGGCCTGCCGCCTGCCAACACCCTGAAGCCCGTGCGACAGTTCTTCAATCGCTTCGGCGCCGACGCATGGGACAAGCGCCGCACCGCCTATCGCACTGACAAGAAGCAAGCTGCCGAATAGCGCGCCAAGCCAGCGAGAGAACGCACCATGTCTCAGCCAGCCACCATGTTCGAGAAGATCTGGCGCCGTCACATCGTCGTGGACCGGCCGGACGGCTATACGCTGCTCTATATCGACCGGCACATCCTGCACGACGGCTCGTTCTTCGCCTTCGAGCGTCTGAAAAAGATCGGCCAGAACGTCCGGCGCGCGGACCGCAGCTTCGGTACGCCCGATCACTACGTTCTCACCAACACGCGCAACGTCGCCGACATCACCGACGACCGCCAGCGCCTGCTCGTCACATCGATGGCACGGCATGGCGCCGAGACTGGCGTCACCGTGTTCGACGTCGGCGATAGGCGGCAGGGCATCGTGCATGTGATGGGCCCCGAGCAGGGCATCACGCTGCCGGGCCTCACCATGGTCTGCGGCGACAGCCACACCTCCACGCACGGCGCGCTCGGCGCGCTCGCCTTCGGCATCGGCTCCTCCGAGGTCACGCATGTGCTCGCCACGCAATCGCTGTGGCAGCGCAAGCCCAAGAGCATGCGCATCACGGTCGACGGTCAGCTCGGCTTCGGCATCACCGGCAAGGACGTGATCCTCGCCATCATCGCCAAGATGGGCGCGGCCGGCGCCGTCGGCCACGTCATCGAGTACGCGGGCAGCGCCATCCGCTCGCTCTCGATGGAAGGCCGTCTCACGGTCTGCAACATGTCGATCGAAGGCGGGGCCAAGGCTGGCATGATCGCGCCAGACGATACGACCTATGAGTACGTTCGCGGCCGGCCGTTCGCACCGAAGGGGGCGGACTGGGAAGCCGCGCTGAAATCGTGGCGCAGCCTGCCCAGCGATGACGGCGCCACGTTTGATCGCGAGCTTGCGCTTGCTGGCGCCGACGTCGCACCCATGGTGACATGGGGCACGAGCCCTGAGGATGCCGCGCCCATCACCGCGCGCATTCCCGAGCCCTCGTCCGCGCCCGACGTTGCCAAACGCGAAGGCATCGAACGCGCGCTCGCTTATCAGGGCCTCACCCCTGGCACGCCCATCGACGGCATCAAGATCGACCGCGTCTTCATCGGCTCGTGCACCAACAGCCGTATCGAGGACCTGCGCGAAGCCGCCAAGGTCGTGAAAGGCCGCAAGGCCGCCGTGCCGAGCTGGGTGGTGCCTGGCTCCGGCATCATCAAGGAGCAGGCCGAGGCCGAAGGTCTCGACCGCATCTTCCAGGACGCCGGCATTGAATGGCGGCACGCCGGCTGCTCCATGTGCATCGGCGTCAACGGCGAGACCGGCAAACCAGGCGAGCGCATCGCCTCCACCTCCAACCGCAACTTCGTCGGCCGCCAGGGCCGCGGCGTGCGCACGCACCTCGTCAGCCCGGCCATGGCTGCGGCCGCCGCCGTCACCGGCGCCTTCACCGACGTCCGCAAGCTGCTCCCGAACTGAGGCCCACACCATGCAGCCTTTCACGACATGGAAAGCCGTCGCCGTCCCGCTCGGCATACCCAACATCGACACGGACCAGATCATTCCCGGCCGATACCTCGGGCTGACGCGAGAGCAGCAGAAGGAGGGCATGTTCCGCGACCTGCGCTGCAACGAGGACGGCTCGCCCAAGCCCGACTTCATCATGAACAAGCCGGCGTTCAAAGGTGCCGGCGTCGTCGTCGCCGAGCGCAACTTCGGCTGCGGATCGAGCCGCGAGCATGCGGTGACGGTGATGCTCGACAATGGCTATCGCGCCTTCATCGCCCCGAGCTTCGGCGACATCTTCGCCAACAACTGCTACCAGAACGGCTGCGTGCCGGTCGTGCTGCCCGAGGCGCGCGTCAACGAATTGCTGCGCTTCCTGCTGGAGCTGCCCGGCGCCGAGATCAGCGTCGACCTTCCGTCACAAACCGTCACTGGCCCCGACGGCAAGACTGACACCTTCGCCATCGACTCCTTCCGCAAGGACTGCCTGCTGAAAGGCCAGGACGACATCTCCCTCACCCTGTCCTACGACAAAGACATCGCCGCCTTCGAAGCCCGCCAGAAGGCCGAAGTGGCCTGGCTGTAACCACCTTCCCCCTCTCCCCGCATGCGGGGAGAGGGTCGGGGTGAGGGGCCGCGACAAACTCAGAGCAAGTACCTGCCCCTCGTCCTAACCTTCTCGTCATGGCGTAGCCATGCTCCGCATGAAGGTGAAGGACGGGGAGAAGGGACAACGCCGCGCGCGCCGAACTGCCTCGCCCACCATCCCGCTTGCCTCAACCACCCTCCACGGCCATATATCCGTCAGGGAACAGCGCCACTCATCAAACCCGAGGATTTCGCATGTACGAAACGCTCAACCATTACATCGACGGCAAGTGGGTCGAGCCCACCGGCGCCAAGTCGCAGGACGTGATGAACCCCGCCAAGGACTCCGTCCTCGGCAAGCTCGGCCATGCCTCCAAAGGCGACCTCGACAAGGCCATCGCCGCCGCCGAGAAGGGCTTCCAGGTCTGGCGCAAAACCTCCGCCTACGATCGCAGCAAGATCCTGCGCAAGGCCGCCGATCTCCTGCGCGAGCGCGCCGATGCCATCGCCAACGTGCTGACGCTGGAGCAGGGCAAGGTCCTCGCCGAGGCCAAGGCCGAAGTGCTGAGCGGCGCCGACGTCATCGACTGGTTCGCCGAGGAAGGCAAACGCGCCTACGGCCGCATCATCCCCGCGCGCGCCGACGGCGTCCGCAACATGGTGATCCTGGAGCCCGTCGGCGTCGTCGCCGGCTTTGCACCCTGGAATTTCCCGGTCACGCAGGCCGTGCGCAAGATCGCGGCCTCGCTTGCGGCCGGCTGCTCCATCATCCTCAAGTGCCCCGAGGAAACGCCGGGCTCACCCATCGGCCTCGTGCGCTGCTTTCACGACGCGGGCGTCCCCCCGGGCGTCCTCAATCTCGTCTACGGCGTGCCGGCCGAGATCTCCGAATACCTGATCCCGCATCCCTCCATCCGCAAGATCTCCTTCACCGGCTCCGTGCCGGTCGGCAAGCATCTGAACGCGCTCGCTGCCAGCCACATGAAACGCGCCACCATGGAGCTCGGTGGTCACGCGCCCGTCCTCGTCTTCGACGACGTCGACAGCGATCACGTGGCCAAGATGATGGGCGCCATGAAATATCGCAACGCCGGTCAGGTCTGCATCTCGCCGACGCGCTTCTTCGTCCACGACAAGGTCTACGACGCTTTCGTCAGCAAGTTCACCGACGTCGCGAAAGGCACGCGCGTCGGCGACGGCCTCGATCCCACGAGCCGGATGGGCCCGCTCGCCAACCCGCGCCGCGTCGATGCCATCCAGGCCTTCGTCACGGACGCGCAGGAGAAGGGCGCCAAGGTGCAGGCCGGCGGCAAGCGCATCGGCAATCAGGGCAACTTCTTCGAGCCCACCGTCCTCACCGACGTGCCTCAGTCGGCGCGCATCATGACCGAGGAGCCGTTCGGCCCCGTCGCCGTCATGCTGCGCTTCAACGACACCGACGAGATGCTCGGCCGCGCCAACAGCCTGCCGTTCGGCCTCGCCAGCTATGCCTTCACGAAAAACTCCAAGACCGCCGCCAAGGTCGCGGATGCGCTGGAGTCGGGCATGGTGACCATCAACCACTTCGGCCTGGCACTCCCCGAGACGCCCTTCGGCGGCGTCAAGGATTCGGGCTTCGGCCACGAAGGCGGCGCGGAAGGCCTCACCGTCTACATGCAGGCCAAGTTCGTCAGCCAGCTCGGCTGATGCCAGAGCAACGCCGGCACTCCTTTGGGTTCCGGCGTTGCCGCGCGCCAGAAAAGTAAGGCTGCGCCATGGGCAACGCCAGGTGGATCGGCATTTTCTGCCTCGGGGTGACCGTCGTCGGCTGGGCCCTCAACTGGCCGGCCATGAAGGTGCTGCTTCGCGAATGGCCACCGCTGTTTTCGCGCGGCGCCGCCGGGCTGGCAGCGGCGCTGATACTCGCGGTTGTTGCCACGGGCCGCGGTGAAACGCTTGCCTTTCCGCGCCACGCTCTCCCGAAGCTGCTTTTCGCCTCCTTCACGAACGTCTTCGCCTGGATGGGCTTCGCGACTGTGGCAATGAAATGGGTCAGCGTCAGCGAGGGCGCGCTGCTCGTCTACACGATGCCGATCTGGGCCATTCTATTGGCGTGGCCGCTGTTGGGCACCAGGCCGACCATGCGCGATGTCGCGGCGCTGCTGCTCGGTCTCCTCGGCGTAGGCGTGCTTCTCGGTGGACAAGGCTTGAGGTTCAGTTCCGAGGAAATTTTCGGATTTGCCCTCGCGCTGGCGTCCGCCGTATCGTTCGCGCTCGGCACCGTTCTCAATCGGTCGCCACTCCCCATCGCCCCGACCGCACTCGTCGCGTGGCAAGTCGGCATCGGCTGCCTGGCCATGGTTTTGATCGGCCTGCCGCTCGAGCGGCCGGACTTCGCAGCCCTTTCCCCGGCCGGCTGGTCCGTGCTGATCTACATGACGCTCGTACCTATGGGCGTCTGCTATTTGACTTGGTTTGAGTCTCTGCGCCACCTGCCGGCCTCGGTGGCGTCGATGGGAACACTGCTCGTTCCCCTCATTGGCGCCATCTCGGCCTCGCTGACTCTCGGCGAGCCCCTCGGCCTCCGGGAAGCGGCCGCCATCGCGCTCACGCTCAGCGGCGTCACGCTGGCGTTGCAGAAAAGCGCATGACCACCAAACAGCGTGAACTGGCCAGCAGTGTGCAGGCCGGATCGGCGGTTTCGAGCCCGGCAGCAGAAATGCTATTGTTCGTCCCGATCTGCGGCCGGCTAGGCATGTCAGTTGCGGCCGGTCTTTATCTGGACGAATGCAGGAGCGTCTCGTGAACCAAGTCGTCGCCAAGCTCATCGAGCACGACCCGGTATGGCAGGGCATCCGCCAGGCCGCGCAAACGCTGGCCGTGGAAGAGCCGATCCTCGGTAGTCTCGTTCATGCCAGCGTGCTCAACCAATCCCGTTTTGAGGAGGCGCTGGCCTATATCCTCGCCCAGCGGCTCGGCACGGAGGAGGCGCCGGCGATGCTGCTGCGCCAGGTCTTCGATGCCGTGCTCACGGCTGATCCGGACATCGGGGCTGCGGCCCGCGCCGATCTCGCGGCCGTTTTCGACCGTGATCCCGCTTGCCAGTCTCAGCTCGAGGCCTTGCTGTTCTTCAAGGGCTATCACGCGCTTCAAACCTACCGCATGGCGCATGCCCTGCTGCATCAGGGTCGTCGCGCGCTCGCGCTACATCTGCAGAGCCGCATGGCGCTGATGTTCGGCATCGACATCAATCCGGCAGCGCGCCTCGGACGCGCCATTATGATCGACCACGGAACCGGCGTCGTTATCGGCGAGACGGCAGTTGTCGAAGATGGAGTCTCGATCCTGCAGGGCGTGACCCTCGGCGGCACCGGCAAAGACGTGGGCGACCGCCATCCCAAGATTCGCGAGGGCGTCATGATCGGTTCCGGCGCTCGCGTCCTCGGAAACATCGAGGTCGGCGCTCGCGCCAAGATTGGCGCCGGCAGCGTCGTGCTGAAGGACGTGCCGGCAGGCTGCACCGCCGCTGGAGTGCCCGCCAAGATCGTCGGCAAGTGCGCCAACCAGGAGCCGGCCCGGGAGATGGATCAGGATTTCGGCGAAGGCGATGGCTGACGGCCATCAAACAGGGTCGTCACCGGCCAAGCCTAAGCAACGCGACGGCAAGAAAGTAGCGTCCTAGTAACTGCTATCTCAACCACCCCACGGGGAGCATCGGGGCGCCTTGTTGAAGTCGTTTAGATTGGACCAACAGAAGGATACTTGACCATTCTGGCTGTTGATCCGCCAGATCAAGTTGTTGGTCAGGGGCGCGCTACCCTGCGTCATGCCGAAGGGCCCGCTAGCCGTCGTTCCCTGCGCGACAGCCAAAGTCTGGATAAGACCACCTATGATCGCGGCGGCTACTCCAACCAACAAAATGCGCTCTGTCATATGAACCTCCACCCACTACGATAAGGAGGTTGCTCCAGGCCGTTGGGTTTGTCAGCCGATAATCGCCACTAATTGAGAGTGCGATTCAGGCGTCGCGGCGGAGCCGCGCTACGCGAGGACACATGGAAGCCGGAAGCGCTTCCATACGAAACGATCGCGCTCTGGTCGGGCAACGCTGTTTCGCCAGATGCAGTTTGCAGGCACGCCAAGTCTTGAAGCCGCCCGCCAACCGGGATTGAATGCCCCCGAGTGCCAACGAATAACGGGGAAACGTCCATGCTGCGTCGCACTTTTCTGCTGGCGTCGTTCTGCGCCCTCGTTCTCACCGCCGCATCCGGCGTCCACGCCCAACGCGCCAAGGGACCAGCCGGCCCGCTGCCCAAGGCCTCGGCCGAGGTCTCCGGGATGTCGGCCACGCGGCTCGACCGCATCGGCACCGTCCTGAGCAAGGAGATCGAGCAGGGGCGGCTGCCCGGCGCGGTCGTCATGGTCGCGCGCCGCGGACGCCTCGTCTACCAGGGCGTCTGGGGCTTCCAAGATCCCGTCAAGAAAACGCCGATGCAGACGGACTCCATCTTCCGCATCTATTCCATGACCAAGCCGCTGGTCTCCATCGCCGCCATGCTTCTGGTCGAGGACGGCGTCGTTCAGCTGACCGATCCCGTCACCAAGCACCTGCCCTCGTTCAAGGACTTGCGCGTCTCTGTGGGCGGCGGCGAGATTGCGCCCGAGCGCGCGATGACGGTACAGGATCTGTTACGCCACACCGCCGGCCTCGCCTACGGCGAGCTCACCAAGAACGCGACGGTGAAGGATGGGTTGGTGAAAGCCGGCCTCGCCAACCCCGGCGTGCGCGACTACGACAGCCGCGGCATGACGGGGCCCGAGCAGGTCGAACGCCTGTCGAAAATTGCGCTCATCCACCATCCCGGCACGACGTGGGAATACAGCCTCGCCTCCGACGTGCTCGGCCGCGTGGTCGAGGCCGCGTCCGGCAAGCGGCTCGGCGACGTCCTCGCCGAGCGCGTCTTTCAGCCTTTGAAGATGGTCGATACCGGCTTCTTCGTTCCCGCCGACAAGATCGGCCGCCTCGCCGAGCCGTTCGAGACCGACCCCGCCTCCGGAAACAAGTATCCGCTCATCGACGTGTCGGCACAGCCCGGCAACGATTCCGGCGGTGCCGGCGGTGTTTCGACCGCGTCCGACTACCTGCGCTTCGCCCAGATGCTGCTCGCGGGCGGCACGCTGGAGGGTACGCGCATTGTCAGCCGCAGCACCATCCAACTCATGGCGTCGGATCATCTCGGCATGCGCATCAACGCGTCGCCAACGCCCGGTGAGCTATTGCTGGGCACCCACGGCTACACCTTTGGGCTGGGCTTCGCCGTCCGCGCCAGCGACGGCCTCGCCGGCGTGCCGGGCTCGGCGGGCGAGTTCATGTGGGCTGGATACGCAGGCACCTATTTCTGGGTTGATCCAAAGGAGCAGATCGTCGCCGTCTACATGAGCCAGGCCCCGAGTCCCATCCGCGCCGCCTACCGCCGCCTCGTCAAGCAGCTCGTCTACCAGGCCATCAACGACTGATCCGCAACCGGAATCCCCCATCATGACATCCGTTCCCCTCGATACCATGCGCGAGAAGCTGTTCGTCTCCGTGCTGTCCGACTGCCTCGACTCAGTCGGCCTCATGCATCAGGCGCTGCCGCCGCGCATCCGCCCGCTCGACGAGGATCGCGTCATGGTCGGCCGCGCCCGCACCGCCGCCTTCATGGAGGTCTACCACCACGAGCCCAGCACCAACCCGTACGAGCTGGAGATCAAGCTCGTCGACAGCCTGCAGCAGGACGAGATCCCCGTCTTCGCCTGCTCCAATCCGGCGCGTGTTGCACCCTGGGGCGAGCTGCTCTCGACCGCCGCCAAGGCACGCGGCGCCGCCGGCGCGCTGATGGACGGCTGCACCCGCGACGTGCGCGCTATCCGCGCCATGGGCTTCCCGGTGTTTCACGGCGGCATCGGTCCGCTCGACAGCAAGGGTCGCGGCCGCATCATGGCCATCGACGTGCCGATCGAATGCGCCGGCGTGCCCGTCGCGCCCGGCGATCTCATCTTCGGCGACGCCGACGGTGTCGTCATCATCCCGAAGTCCGTTGAAACCAAGGTCCTCGAGCTCGCCTTCGAGAAAGTCACCGGCGAGCACAACACGCTCCACGACCTGCAGCGCGGCGACAAGCTCGCCGACGTCTTCGCCCGCTACGGCATCCTTTGAGCGCAGGCGGGCGTCGCTTTACACGCATCGCGCCGCAGCATACGCTGCTGATATATCAACCGGCCGGCAGGGGACTTCGGCAAGCCATGAAAACCTATGCGGGCATCCGCGGCTTCGATGGGCTCCAGGTCACCGTTGACGGGCGCAAGCTGCCCGAGCACTACGAGGTCAAGCAGTTCACCACCTGGGGCTTCGAGTGGACCTATGAGGGCGAGAGCCCCCAGCAGCTGGCGCTCGCCATCCTCTACGACCACACCGGCGACAAGGTCCGCTCCGTCGGCCTGTCGGAGGCTTTCATGAAAAAGATCGTCGCCAATCTCGACAACGACTGGACCCTCACCAGCGACGAGATCGACCGCGCCGTCGCCGAGATCGAGCGGGTGTGACATCATTTTGGCCGTTCACGGACGGATCACCGTGATCTGACGAGATGTCATTTCCGCGTTGGCCGCATCTGTGAGACGGTGCTGCGTCGAAACGAAAGCACCACGGTCTGTCGCCATGGCTCGCATGATCCTCACCTTCCTGGCCGGTGCCATCGCCGGCACGGCCTTCGGCATTGCCGTAGGCTTCTTCGCCTTCCCCTATGTCTTCCCGCCACCGCCTGCTGCCGAGCAACTGACCGAAGTGGATCGCCGTGACGCCGTTGTTGCCGAGGGCACATTCATCCACGCCAACCCCTCCGACCCGATCCACTACGGCCAGGGCACCGCCACGGTGCGCAGCGGCAGCGTGTTCCTGGGTGAGGATTTCGAGGTCGGCCCCGGCCCCAAGTTTCACGTCTATCTGGTACCGAAGGCCACGATCCGCACATCTTCCGATCTCAAGGGCGAGATGTTCGTCGACCTCGGCCGCCTGCGCTCGTTCAAAGGCAGCCAACGCTACGCCATTCCCGCCGGCGTCGATCTCTCCAAGTACAAGAGCGTCATCATCTGGTGCGAGCAGTTCTCCGTGCTGATCTCTCCCGCAGACCTCAGATTCCGCTCCTCCTGATCCCGCTTGCATGCGCTGCTATTTCGGCTGGTCCCGGGCGCGTTTCGCATGCCATAACGGCGGCCGCGCTTCGGATATCAAATTGCTATGACGACCGCCTTCACCGCCCCGCATCTGTCGCCCGCCATGAGCATCGAGGAGGCGTGGGTGGACTACAACGGCCACCTCAATCAGGCCTACTACAACGTCCTGTTCGATCGCGGCATCGACGAGGCGCTGATGCTTGCCGGCCTCGGCCCCGACTACATCAAGGACCAGAGCGCTTCATACATGACGGTCGAAACGCACGTCTGCTTCGTGCGCGAGCTGTTCCAGACCGACACGGTCCGCGTCGCATCGCGCGTGCTCGACGTCGACGACAAGCGCCTGCATCTCTATTGCGAGATGCTGCACGCGACCGAAGGCTGGCTGTCGTGCACCTCGGAGTGGATGTTCCTGCACATCGACATGAACGCGCGGCGCACCGCGCCCTGGCCGGCGAACATGCGGGCCTCGCTTGAAGCCATGAAGGCCGCCGCCGCAGCGCTGCCACGACCCGAGCGGGCCGGCCGCAGCATCGGCATCAAGCGCAAGTGAGCAATCAATATGTGTAGCTGAGCTTGCCCTTGACCGCCGTATCGGCGGTGGCATCGGTCAGGCCGAAGAACACACCCAGCTCAAGACCCAGCGTGCGGTTCTCCGCCACCTCAGTCTCGAACCCGATCAGCGGCCCGATCTTGTGCTCCTGCGCTTCGAACGCCGGCGTATGGCCGCCGATATCGGCGATGTGTCCGAACCCCGCGAGTGACAGAACGACTCCCTTCTTGATCTCCATATTCGCCTGCCAGCCGTAGGCAAAGGCCATACCGCGCTCATGGTTCTGCCCGAACGTCTTCTCCAGGAACGGATTGAGCGTCAGCGACAGGCCCGCGTGCGCGAATTTGATGATCGGCCCGAAGGTCGCGACGTTGGTCGTGTCGTGATAGACTGCGGCGCCAATCCCCGTGAACCAACCGAGGCCAATGCCGGCCTTCTTGACATCCACGAATTCGAAAACGGTCTCTGCAAAGACGGTCGTGAGCTCCCAGCCGCGATCGTCGAGACGATCGCCGGCAATCCCGCCCTTGAGCTGCCAGTAGTCCGTCATTCCATAAGCGTAAGCGAGCGATTGCAGATTGCGCGTGTTGCCGCTTGATCCGCCCGGGAAGCCCTGCAGCCCGACATGCATCGTCTCGAGCATCCGCTGGCCCTTGTCGATCTCTCGATCAACGATGTCGTAGGCTCCAGCCGGCATTCCCAGCGCAGCCCACACTCCTGCCGCCAAACCCCACCTGCGCATTGCGTTGTACCCCCCCAAGTCGCTTTGTCCCCTGACCGCAACTGGCCGGCGCACGCTACACACTGATTCTCCTAGTTGCAAACGATTCTTAACTAACCGTCCGTTACCCGTCGCCGCTCACCCCAGATGTTCAGGAAATTGGCAATCAGCACCAGCGCGCCGCCCAGCAGCACCAGCGGATCGACCGGCTCGGCATAGACGGCTGCCGCCACCAGCACGATCAGCGGCAAGCGCAGGAAATCCATCGGCGTCACGATGATGGCGTCAGCGTGCGCCAACGCCCGCGCAATGCCGAAGTGGGCAGTGAGGCCGCAGATCGCCACGACGAAAATCCAGACCAGCGCCGTGGCATCAGGGATCTGGAAATCCAGCAGGATCAGCACGCTCGCGAGTCCCGTTTGAATGAGCGTCCAGTAGAAAATCACAGTGAAGGCGGCGTCGTACCGCATCAGCCGCTTGGTGATGATGTAATGCACGGCAAAGCCGATGGCCGCCAGCAGCGCCATGATCGTTCCCGTGCTCAAGGCCGCGCTCCCCGGCCGCACCACGATCAACGCTCCGGCAAATCCGATCAGCACGGCGGCGGTGCGCCATACGGTCAATCTCTCCCGCAGGATCAGCGGCGCCATCAGCGCCGTCCACAGCGGCGCGGTGAACTCGATTGCGAACAGCTGCGCCAGCGGGATCAGCGGCAAGGCATGCAGCCAGCTGAACTGCGCACCGAAGTGGACCACGCTGCGGAGGCCGTGCATGCCGATCTGCGGCGTGCGGAATTGGGAAAGCCCCCGGCCTGTCAACGGAATCACGAGCAGCACAATCGCAAACGCCATCCAGCTGCGATAGAACATGATGGTCAGCGTCGAGGCGCCATGCGCTGCCTCGCGGCCGGCGACCGCGATCAGCGTGAACGACGCCAGCGCGACGCTCATCCACGCCGCCGCCCTCAGCACGCGCGACGCGGGAGCGACCTGCGCCGGCTGTTGCGCCGGTCTTGCTTCTTCTGCGTTCAAGTCGGACGTTCCTCCGAATGGCGATCGCACCACCATTCATGTGTCTGATTGTTTGATTTTTAACGAAGTTCGACGCGCTTTAGCACGAAACCGCACAGTACCTGCTTCTATGGCCGCAACGAAACGGCAAAGGGGGAACGTACACGGCATCACACCGAGGGAGCAACGCGATGACAAGGAAGCTCATTGTCGTCATGGCGACCACCGATCCTCGTAAGGGAGACGAGCTGGGCGTACCGATCTTTCAAGCGTCTGCGGCGGCTGCCATGGGTTATGATGCCGTCGTCATCTGCACTGCCACCGCTAGCAAGTTCATGAAAAAAGGTGTTGCGGAGCGCGTCTTCGTGAAGCCCGGCGGCACCACGACGCTTTACCACTTCGTCAAGGACGCCCATCTCGCCGGCGTCCGCTTCTACTGCTGCTCGCCCAATGCCGATGTCTACGACACCCATCCCGAGGATCTGATCGCGGAGTGCTCGGGCGTGATAGGCCGCACGCAGCTCATCGAGGAGATCATGGACAACGACGACGTGAAGGTGTTGAGCTACTGACTTCGGGCGCAACCGAGTCAACGCCATGCCTCATCCGACATCACTCGATATCGAGCCGCTACGCGAGTGGTTCCGAACCTGGGAAGGGTATGTCCGCGCCGTCGACTTCGATTCGGCGCGCCGGCTCTTCGATCCCAACGTCGCCTCATTCGGCACCCACGCCGAGATCGTGTTCGGCATCGATCAGCTCGTCGCCCAGCAGTGGAGCGCCGTCTGGCCCACCATCTCCGACTTCCGCTTTCTGGTCGATCGCCTGCACGGCGAGATCAATGGTCCCTACGCCTGGGCCGCCGTTCCATGGGCCTCCACCGGCTACCACCAGGACGGCACAGCCTTCGACCGACCCGGCCGCGCCACCGTCACCCTGCGGCACGACGGCACGCGCTGGCTCGGCCTGCACACCCACTTCTCCCTCAAGCCCGGCCTCCCGCCGCGCACCTACGGCAAACCAGCCGCGCGTTGACGCTGTCGGGTACCGCGTGGCAAGTTCCGCGCAACCAAGAAATGCCGGGAGGCGTCATGGCCGGAATCCTTTCTTTTGGCGCCTACATTCCGCGCCTGCGCCTGCAGCGCCAGGCGGCCGTGGCCGCCAACAGCTGGTTCAACCCGGCACTGAAGGCCCAGGCCAAGGGCGAGCGTGCCATCTGCAATTGGGACGAGGACGCTGTCACCATGGCCGTTGAGGCCGCACGCGACTGCTTGGCAGGCGTCGATCGCACCACCGTCAAATCACTGCAGTTCGCCTCCACCACCTTCCCGTTCCGCGACCGCCTCAACGCCGGCATCGTCGCCGAAGCGCTGAGCATTGCCGGAGGCGTTGCCGCGCTCGATGTCGCCGCTACGCAGCGTGCCGGCACGTCCGCCCTCATGGCGGCACTCGCGGGCGGTGGGCCCACCTTGGTCGTCGGTGCCGAAAAGCGTCGCACAAAAACGGCAAGCGCCCTCGAACTCACCACCGGCGACGGCGCCGCGGCCCTTGTCGTCGGCCCCGGCGAGGCCGTCGCGACGCTGCTCGCCAGCGCCAGCCGCACCGCCGACTTCATCGACCACTACCGCTCCGACGATCAGCCCTTCGACTATCAGTGGGAGGAGCGCTGGATCAGGGACGAAGGCTACATGAAGCTGGTGCCACCGGTCGTCGCCGAAGCGCTTGCGAAAGCCAAGCTCACCGGCGGCGACATCGCGCACTTCTGCATGCCCTGTACTCTGCCGCGCGTCGCTCAATCGATCGCCAAGGCGGCCGGTCTCCCCGACACGGCCCTGCGCGACAACCTGCACGCCACCTGCGGCGAGGCTGGCGCCGCCCACGCCCTCATCATGCTGGTGCACACGCTGGAGCAGGCCAAGCCCGGCGACCGCATCATGGTGGTCGGCTTCGGCCAGGGCGCCGACGTGCTCATCTTCCAGGTCATGCCGGACGCGGCGAAGCTTGCGCCGCGTCTCGCCGTCTCCGGCCATCTGAAACGGCGCAAGGAGGAGACGAGCTATTCCCGCTTTCTCGCCTTCAACAACCTCGTCGAAATCGAGAAAGGCATGCGCGGCGACGTCGACAAGCATACCGCCATGTCGTCGGTCTGGCGCAACCGCGGCCTGCTGACGAGCTTTCTCGGCGGACATTGCACCAAGTGCGGCACGCTGCAGATCCCGAAATCCAACATCTGCGTCAATCCCAACTGCAACGCCATGCACACGCAGGAGCCGCACCCGTTCGCCGACACGCCCGGCCGCATCAACTCCTACACCGCCGACCGATTGACCTTCTCGCCGAGCCCGCCGGCCTGCTACGGCATGGTCCAGTTCGAGGGCGGCGGCCGCATGATGCTCGACTTTACCGATGTCGACGCCGACACGCTCGAGGTCGGCCAGCCCATGCGCATGATGTTCCGCATCAAAGACTACGACGCGCAGCGCGGCTTCACCCGCTACTTCTGGAAAGCGGCTCCAGGCAGCAACTAACCAGCCAACACGCCTTCACGCAGGGAGAGAGACATGGCATCCGGCATCAAGGACAAGGTCGCCATCCTCGGCATGGGCTGCTCCAAGTTCGGCGAGCGGTGGGACAAGGAAGCCGACGACCTGATGGTCGAGGCCTTCGAGGAAGCGCTCGGCGACGCCGGCATCGAGACCAAGCAGATCAACGCCGCCTGGCTCGCCACCGCCATCGAGGAGCAGCACGTCGGCAAATCGGGCGTGCCGCTCGCCATCGCCCTGCGCCTGCCCTACATCCCCGTCACGCGCGTCGAGAACTACTGCGCCAGCGGCACGGAGGCCTTCCGCGGCGCCGTCTATGCCGTCGCCTCGGGTGCGGCCGACATCGCGCTCGCCATGGGGTGCGAAAAGCTCAAGGACACGGGCTACGGTGGCCTGCCGCAGCGCTCGCGCGGCGTGCTGAACTCCATGTCGTGGGCCAACTTCTCCGCACCCGGCGCGTTTGCCCAACTCGCCGCCGCCTATCGCGCCAAGCACCGCGCGCCGGCCGAGGACGTCAAGCGCGCCATGGCCCACATCTCCGTCAAGAGCCACGACAACGGCGCCAAGAATGCCAAGGCGCATCTGCGCAACAAGATCAGCATCGACACCGTTCTGCAGGCGCCCGTCGTCGCCGAGCCGCTCGGCCTCTACGACTGCTGCGGCGTCTCGGACGGCGCGGCCTGCGCCATCGTCACCACACCGGAAATTGCGCGCAGCCTCGGCAAGACCGACCTGATTTCCGTGAAGGCGTTGCAGCTCTCCGTCTCCAACGGCCAGGAGGCGCAATACAATTCCTGGGACGGCAGCCACTTCGTCACCACGCGCACGGCCTCCAAGCGTGCCTATCAGGAAGCCGGCATCCACGATCCTCGCACCGAGATCAGCCTGATCGAGGTGCACGACTGCTTCTCCGTCACCGAGCTCGTGACCATGGAGGACCTCTACATTTCCAAGGAAGGCGAAGCCGTGAAGGACGTGCTCGACGGCTTCTACGATGCAGACGGCGCGCTCCCCTGCCAGATCGACGGCGGCCTCAAATGCTTCGGCCATCCGATCGGCGCCTCGGGCCTGCGCATGATCTATGAGATCTATCTGCAGATGCAGGGTCGTGCCGGCCCGCGCCAGCGCCAGGACTCACCCCGCTTCGGCCTCACCCACAACCTCGGCGGCTTCCCGCACCAGAACGTCTGCTCGATCTCCATCATCGGCCGCCACGGGGAGTAGTGCCGCGCTATTCGGCCGCTGCCGCGCGCTGCACCCTGGAAATCACGCTCTTGTGAGCAAACTCTCGCCTTGACGCCGCTGCATCCCGGCGGGTGACTTCCTACGTTTTTGAACACGATGACGGCGCATCTTGAGACGGCGTCACATCGCAGCATCGAACCCATCCGCTGAGTTTCACGCCCGCGCGTGGCAGCGACAGACGACCGTCCGGAACGTCAAACAATTCGCTCGGTCCAGCGAGGTAATGCACATGCACACGCTCTCTTCGCGCGCGCTCTTTTTCCTGATGTCGGCCGGCCTGCTTTTCGCGAGCGGCCCCGCCACCGCACGCGGCTTCGGCGGCGGTCATGCCATGTCCGCGCCACACGCGATGACGGTAACGCACACCGTGGTGCGGTCGTTCGCCGAAGGTCGCGGCTTCACGCTTCCGTCTTCCGCAACGGCGCAGCCGGTCGTGGGACAGGGCTTAGGCAAAGGTACGGGAACAGGACATCACCCCGGCAAACCGCCGCCAGGCGGCAGCACCGGCTCGTCTGCCGCATCCGACAGCGCTGGAGCCGTGATCGAGCAGTCGACGCCTGCGACCACCTCCTCGGCTCCGCCCGTCACCGCCAACACAACGCGCAACTCCGCCCTGACCGGCGGAACGGATCCCGCAATCGGTCAATCGAGCCCGCCGGTGCCTGACGTCTTCGCATCCGGCGGCGGAACCGCCGCAGTCGATCACTCCGGCGGAAGTGGCAGCACGCTCGCAAACTGCATTCAGCTTTGGGACGTCAGCACGCACATGTCCAAGCCGGAATGGCGCGCCACCTGCGTGCGCACCCTGAACGGCATCGATCTACCAGCCGATGGCGGCATGACCGTACCGACGTCGACACGCGCGCACATTCGCCACACGACAACCCGCACGCAGGCGCAGTAATCCGCGGGCTATCGTCCCGGCAAACGAAAACGGCGCCTCTCAAAGGCGCCGTTTCTGTTTTCCGCATACCGGCGGCGTCAGCTCGCGGGTTGCTCCTCGGCGCCGGCCTTGGCCTTCTCGGCCGCAGCCGCTGCCTCCGCCGCTTCACGCTCCTGACGCTTCTTCTTCGGCTTGGCCTTGTCGGGGTTGTTGGACGCCGTGCGTTTCATCAAACCCGCCGCATCGAGGAACCGCGCCACGCGGTCCGTCGGCTGCGCACCCACCGACAGCCAGTGCTTGCAACGCTCGAGATTGAGCTTCACGCGCTCGGCGTTGTCCTTCGGCAGTAGCGGATTGTGCGTGCCGACCTGCTCGATATAGCGGCCGTCGCGCGGTGACGACGACTCGGCCACCACCACGTAGTAGTACGGGCGCTTTTTGGAGCCACCGCGCGACAAGCGGATCTTCACTGACATGCTTTTCTCCTGATGTTGTTTACTGTGTCTTACCCGGGACCGGATGACGAAAGACATCCACCGGTGACCCCTTGAGTGCGGTTTGTTTCTCGAGCGCGGCGCCCACCCGCGCGGCCACGCGCTTGGAGGCCGAATTGTCGGGATGGATGACGCTGACGGCCGTCGGCCATTGCAGCTCGTCATAGGCAAACTCTCTGGCGCGCTGCGCCGCTTCCACGGCATAGCCGCGCCGCCGGAACGGCGTGCACACGCTCCACGTCACCTCCGGACCGGGCCATCCTTCGGGATTCCACAGGCCGCTGTAACCTGCGAACGCGCCGGTGGCCTTGTCCTCGATCACCCAGATACCGTAGCCGCGCAACGCCCAGTGCCCCGCAATGACCGCCATGCGCCGCCACGCGTCCGCGCGATCGCAGACGCCGCCGAGGTAGCGCGTCGATTCCTCGTCGGCACAAAAATCCGCGAAGGCGTCGAGGTCTTGATCGCACCACGGGCGCATGCGTAGACGCTCGGTTTCAAGCACGGGATGCATGATCTACTTCTTCTTCCCCGGAAAGCTCGGCATCGGAAACCGCGGCGCATTCCCGCCCAGTCCCGGCAGGCCGGGCAGCCTCGGCGCCGGGCTGCCGAGCCCCGGCAGGCCCCCGCCTTTCGGCAAGGCGTCCCGCAGCTCCTTCGGCAATTGCTCGAGCGCCTTGGGGTCGAGCCGCGCCAGTTCTGCCTGCATCTTCTCCAGCTCCGCGCCGCTCGGTGCGCCACCGGCGGCCCCGAGCCCCATGGCGCCGGCCATGCGCTGCATCATGCCTTTATTCTTGCCCATCATCTTCATCATGTCCGCCATCTGGCGGTGCATCTTCAGCAGCTTGTTGATGTCCTCGACCTTGGTGCCGGAGCCAGCCGCCACGCGCCGCTTGCGCTTGGCGTCGAGAACCTTCGGATTGCGCCGCTCGCGCGGCGTCATCGACGAGATGATGGCCGTCTGCCGCTTCAGCACCCGGTCGTCGAGATTGGCGCCGGCCATCTGCTGCTTGATCTTGCCGACGCCCGGCAGCATTCCCATCACGCCGCCCATGCCGCCCAGCTTCTGCATCTGCTTGATCTGATCGGCGAGGTCAGCCAGGTCGAACTCGCCCTTGCGCATCTTCTGCGCGATCTGCTGCGCCTTCTCGGCGTCGATGGTCTGCGCCGCCTTCTCGACGAGGCGCACCCCGTCGCCCATGCCGAGGATGCGGCCGGCGATGCGCTGCGGGTGGAAGTCCTCCAGCGCGTCCCAGCGCTCGCCCGTGCCCAGCAGCTTGATCGGCTTGCCCGTCACGGCGCGCATGGAGAGCGCCGCGCCGCCACGGCCGTCGCCGTCGATCCGCGTCAGCACGATGCCGGTGATGCCGACGCGCTCATCGAAGCTGCGCGCCAGATTGACCGCGTCCTGACCCGTCAGGCTGTCCGCCACCAGCAGCGTCTCGTGCGGCTTGGTGATGTCGCGGATCTCGGCCGACTCGCGCATCAGGTCGTCGTCGATGTGCGTGCGCCCCGCCGTGTCCAGCATCACCACGTCGTAGCCGCCGAGCCGGGCCGCATCGAGCGCGCGCCGCGCGATCTGCTGCGGGTTCTGACCCGCCACGATCGGCAGCGTGTCGACGCCCGTCTGCTCGCCCAGCACGCGCAATTGCTCCTGCGCTGCCGGACGCCGCGTATCGAGCGATGCCATCAGCACTTTCTTCTTGTCGCGATCCGTCAGCCGCTTGGCGATCTTGGCGCACGTCGTCGTCTTGCCCGAGCCCTGCAGACCGACCAGCATCAGCGGCACCGGCGGCGCGGCGGCAACATCGATCGGCTGGGCGTCCGAGCCCAGCATCGATACCAGCTCGTCGTGCACGATCTTGACGACCATCTGCCCGGGCGTGACCGACTTCACCACGTTCTGGCCGACTGCCTTGGCCCTCACCTTGTCGGTGAACGAGCGCACGACGTCGAGCGCGACGTCCGCCTCCAGCAGCGCACGCCGCACCTCGCGCATCGCTTCGCCGACATCGGCCTCCGACAGCGCACCGCGCTTCGTCAGCTTGTCGAGGACAATCGAGAGGCGATCAGAAAGAGATTCGAACATGCGTCGATCCAATCGGAGATTACGCGCCCGCAACCATCATCGGCTTGAAGTCGATCATGACATGCGTCTGATAGGCGGGCCGCTGGGTAAGGCGAGCATACCACGCCTCAACGTTCGGCAACGGCGGCCGCGCCACATTCATATTGAAATACCGGTACATCAGCGTGCCGACAGCGATATCGGCGATCGTCACCTGGTCGCCCATGATGAAGCTGCGGCCCTCGAGTTGCGCGTCGAGGATGCCGAGCTTCTCGCCGGCACGCTTGGACGCGGCTGCGACGGCAGCCGCGTCGCGGTCCTTGGCCGTCACGCGCACGAGTTGGATGAAGCACGTGCCGATGATGTCGCCGTAGATGGTCGTCAGCGACCAGTCCATCCACGACTCGGCCTTCGCGTATGCTTTTGCGTCCGCAGGTGCTAGCGCGCCGTGGCCGTATGTCCGCGCCAGATAGCGGACGACGGAGTTCGATTCCCACAGTGTGAAGCCGTTGTCGTCGAGCGTCGGCACCAGCCGGTTCGGGTTCAGTGCGCCGTACTCCGGCGTATCGAGGCCACCGAATTCGCCGCCCAGGTCCACGCGCTCATGCGGCAGGCCAAGCTCGCCCACCGTCCACATCGCCTTCTGCACGTTGACCGACGTCTTGCGGCCCAGAACCTTCAGCATGACCGAACCTCGTCTCACCAATCCAGTTGCCCAAACGCCAATGCGCCCGCGGGCGAACCTTCGCTGGCGGGCGTTGACCCCTGCGCCGGCTCCGAGGCCCTGCTGCAGGTGGCGGCTCGTATCGAACGGGCCGGTTGGATGGCGCGGAAAATGGCCGGACTGCCCGCCAAAGTCAAATCAATAGCCCAGCGGCCAGCTCTACCGCCCCGCCGGCGCCACCCGCAGCACTTCACCTTGCGGATCGTCCGTCAGAAGCCACACCGCGCCATCCGGCCCCTGGCGCACGTCTCGTATGCGCCCCCGGTCTTTCAGCAGAACCTCCTCTGCCACCACCTGCTCGCCGTCCAGCACCAGCCGGTGCAGCGCCTGCCCGGCCAGTGCGCCGACCAGCAGGTTGCCCTTCCAGCCCGGGAATAGATCGCCCGTATAAAACGCGGCACCGGACGGAGCCGGCGATGGATCCCAATAGTAGATCGGCTGCTCCAGCCCCGCTTTGGCCGTCCCCTCGCCGATCCTCACACCCGAATAGTCGCGCCCGTAGGTGATGATGGGCCAGCCGTAGTTCTTGCCCTTCTCCGGAATGTTGACCTCGTCGCCCCCGCGCGCGCCGTGCTCGGCCGTCCACAGCTTGCCCGTCTCGGGGTGCAGGGCCGCGCCCTGCACGTTGCGGTGCCCGATCGACCAGATCTCCTGCCGCCAGCCTTGGCGCTTTGGATTGTCCGCAGGCGCCTCTCCATCTGAGTTAATGCGAATGACCTTGCCCAGATGGTTGGCCGGGTTCTGCGCCTCGTCGCGCGCAGAATACCGGTCGCCCGTCGTGACGAACAGGTTGCCGCCACGATCGAACACGAGGCGCGAGCCGAAGTGCATGGTCGAGGCGAACGGTGGATCCTGCTGGAAGATGACCTTCACGTTTTCGAGGCGTCCCCTGTTGCCGTCAAGAACGAGGCGCCCTCGCCCGACGCTCGTTCCGTTGCGCGATCCGCCGCGCGGCTCTGAGAATGAGAAGAACAGCAGCCCCGAGGTCGCGAAATCCGGCGCCAGCGCCACGTCCAGCATGCCGCCTTGCCCGCGCACGTCGGCTGCGGGCACACCCGCAATCGGCGGTGAGATCGTGCCATCACGCCCCACGATCCTGATCGGTCCCGCACGCTCGCTCACGACCATGCGGCCGTCGGGCAGAAATTGCAGCCCCCACGGATGGTTCAATCCCTTGGCGATGCTCTGCACCGCAATGGCAGTCGGAGGCGCGGCCGGCGCCTTCGTCTGGACCGCTAGCGCCGGCAGAGTTGTGGCTAAAAGGATTGCCCCGCCCATCAAAGCCTTGTGCATGTCTGGCTTGTCCTCGATCACGGGTTCCGCAAACCGATTGTCTGGCCGTGCCTGCTGGCCATATAAGGACGCATGACTGAGCCTGCCACTATCCCCTTCCGCAAGATGAACGGCCTCGGCAACGAGATCGTCGTCGTCGATCTGCGCCGCTCGCCCAAGGTTTTCACCGAGGCCGAGGCACGCGCCATCGCGGACAATAGGCGCTCACACTTCGACCAGCTCATGGTGCTGCACGCCCCGCGCCTGCCGGGCACCCAGGCCCTCGTACGCATCCACAATACCGACGGCTCCCCGGCAGAAGCCTGTGGCAACGGCATGCGCTGCATTGGCTGGGTGGTGTCGCAGGAGACAGGTGCGAAAAACATATCATTCGAAACCGCTGCGGGACGCCTCGCCGTCGTCGTCAACTCCCAATCCGATATCTCGGTCGATATGGGCCAGCCAAGGTTCGGCTGGCAGGACATCCCTCTCGCCGAACCATTCCACGACACGCGCAAGATCGAGCTGCAGATCGGCCCGATCGAGAAGCCGATCCTGCATTCGCCATCCGTCGTGAATATCGGCAATCCGCATGCGGTGTTCTGGGTCGACGACGTGGAGGCCTATGACCTGCCTCGCTTCGGACCCATGCTCGAGAACCATCCGATGTTTCCCGAGCGCGCCAACATCTCCCTCGCGCACGTCGTCTCACCGAACGCCATTACCATCCGCACGTGGGAGCGCGGTGCCGGACTGACGCGTGCCTGCGGCTCGGCCGCTTGCGCGGTGCTGGTTGCCGCCGCACGCAATGGCATGACGGGCCGGTCGGCCGTCGTCACGCTGCCCGGCGGCCCCCTCAAGGTCGAGTGGCGCGCCGACAATCATGTCTGGATGACCGGACCGGCCGAGCTCGAATACGAGGAAACCCTGGACCCCGCCGTACTCAGTAAGGTCCCGGTCTAGCGGACGGCCCGCTTCCGCGCTACATACCGGCTACCAAACAGACGTTGAACCGCCCCGGGATCGACGAGCGCCGACGCGCCAGGCCGGGGCCTTTTATATTATGGCAGCAACGCTCGCATGCGCGACGACAAGACCCGCGTCATCACCCTGGGCTGCAGGCTCAACGCCTACGAGTCCGAGGTGATTGTCGACCTGGCGACGGCCGCCGGGGTCGGGCCCGCTGTGGTCGTCAACACGTGCGCGGTCACCTCCGAAGCCGTGCGCCAGGCCGTCCAGACCATCCGCAAGGTTCGCCGCGACGACCCCGCCGCCCGTATCATCGTCACGGGATGTGCCGCGCAGATCGAGACCCAGCGCTTCGCCGACATGCCCGAGGTCGATCATGTCATCGGCAACGGCGAAAAGACGAAGGCCGAGACTTGGGCCGGGCTGTCCCTGCAGGACAGCGAACGGGTTCAGGTCAACGACATCATGTCGGTGCACGAGACAGCCGGGCACCTCATCGAGGGCTTTGGCGGTCGCGCCCGCGCTTATGTGCAGATCCAGAACGGCTGCGATCATCGCTGCACCTTCTGCATCATTCCTTACGGCCGTGGTCCGTCGCGCTCGGTTCCGGCCGGCGAGGTCGTGCGCCAGGTGCGCAAGCTCACCGAAGCGGGCTATGCCGAGATCGTCCTCACCGGCGTCGACATCACCAGCTACGGCGCCGATCTTCCCGGCACCATGTCGCTCGGCCGTCTCGTGCGTCACGTTCTCGATCATGTCCCCGAGCTGCCGCGGCTCAGGCTCTCGTCCATCGACCAGGTCGAGGTGGACGCCGACCTGATGGAAACCATCGCCTCCGAGCCGCGCCTGATGCCGCATCTGCATCTGTCACTGCAGGCCGGAGACGACCTCATCCTCAAGCGCATGAAGCGCCGCCACCTGCGCGACGACGCCATCGCCTTCTGCCGCGAGGTCCGCCGGCTGCGGCCGGATGTCGCCTTCGGCGCCGATCTCATCGCCGGTTTCCCGACCGAGACCGAGGCCATGTTCGCCAACACGCTTGATCTCGTCGAGGAGTGCGATCTGGCTTACCTGCACGTCTTCCCGTTCTCGCCGCGTACCGGCACGCCGGCCGCGCGCATGCCGCAGGTGCGTCGCGCCGAGATCAAGGAACGCGCCGCGCGGCTCCGCGCCACGGGCGCCATTGCCCTGGAACGGCATCTCGATCGGCAAACCGGACGCACGGTCGAAGTCCTGACCGAGCGCGGCGGCATCGGCCGCGCCCAGGATTTTGCCGAGGTCGCCATGCGCTCGAATCTGGTTCCGGGCACACTCGCCAAGGCCCACGTCACCGGCCACGACGGCAGGCGGCTAGCAGGCGAGGTCTGCGCGTGAGCGGTGAGCGCGATAAAGGCGGCGGCATGTTCGGCCGCTTCTTCCGCGGGCAGCAGCCGGCGGAGAAAAAGCCGGAGGCCGAGCCAGTCGTCCCATCCGCGGACGATGCAGCTTCCACCGAAGAGGTCGAGCACACCCAGTCCCCGCTGGCCGCCGTCACGCCCCTGGAAACGCAGACCGAGCCCGCGCCGGCCGCCAAGCGGGGCTGGTTCTCCCGTCTCAAGGACGGCCTCACCAAAACCTCGTCCAAGCTGTCGGATGGCATCACCGGCCTCTTCACCAAGCGCAAGCTCGATGCCACCACGCTGGGAGACCTCGAAGATCTCCTCATCGAGGCCGATCTCGGCGTTGCTACTGCCGCGCGCATCACCGATGCCCTGTCAAAGGGCCGCTACGACAAAGGTCTCTCACCCGAGGACGTGAAAACCGTTCTCGCAGCCGAGGTCGAGCGCGTCCTCAAACCCGTTGCGGTCCCACTGGCCGTGTCCTCGACCCACCGGCCGCACGTCATCCTCGTTGTCGGCGTTAACGGCACCGGCAAGACCACCACCATCGGCAAGCTCTCCCAGCAGTTCACGCGAAGTGGCAAGAAGGTCATGCTCGCGGCCGGCGATACCTTCCGCGCCGCCGCCATCGATCAACTCAAGATCTGGTCCGAGCGAACCGGCACGGCTCTCGTTACCCGTGCTGCCGGCGCTGATCCGGCCGGCCTCGTCTTCGACGCCCTGAAGGAAGCCCAGGCCGGCGGCCACGACATACTCATGATCGACACAGCCGGCCGGCTGCAGAACAAGGCGGCATTAATGGACGAGCTGGAGAAGGTCGTCCGGGTTATGCGCAAGATCGACCCCACCGCCCCCCATGACGTCCTGCTGGTGCTGGACGCCACGACCGGCCAGAACGCATTGTCGCAGGTCGAGGTCTTCCGCGAGCGCGCCGGCGTCACCGGCCTCGTCATGACCAAACTGGACGGCACCGCCCGCGGTGGCATCCTAGTTGCAATTGCTGAGAAATACGGGTTGCCGGTGCACGCCATTGGCGTCGGCGAGGGTGTGGACGATCTGCAGCCCTTCGATCCGGAGGAATTTGCGCGCGCGATAGCACTCGGATAAAGGATTTGGCATAAAAATAGGGGGCCGGTCCTGCGCAGACCGGTTGGCAA
This sequence comes from Hyphomicrobiaceae bacterium, assembly GCA_046154585.1. Lineage (GTDB taxonomy): Bacteria > Pseudomonadota > Alphaproteobacteria > Rhizobiales > Hyphomicrobiaceae > CADEFX01. The sequence goes on from JBJXDX010000169.1 coordinate 69,901, forward strand.
AGGGAACAGGCGACTACGTAAATGCAGTGGATCAGACGTCACTATCCTTTCGACACCCACCAAACCGTCAACGTCTTTTGCGAAATCGGACCGCTGGTCGCCATGTTCCTGGTCAACGGCATTCATGGGATTGCCGCCGGGACGTGGGCGCTCATCATCACGACCATCATATCGCTGATCACCAGCGTCGTCGTGCTGGGCCGGCCGCCGGTCGTGCCTTTCATCGCCGGCGCCGTCAGCATCGTGTTCGGCACGCTGACCCTCGTCACGGGCGATGCCATGTGGGTCCAGATCAAGGTCACACTGTTCAACGCGCTGATCGCCGCGCTATTGGCCCTCGGCTTGCGCACGGGCCGCAACTTCTTCCGTTTCGTCTTCGGCGAAACGTTCCATTACTCTCCCGAGGGATGGGACAAGTTGACCCGCAACATGGCGTGGTTCTTCCTAGGCACGGCCATCATCAACGAGGCCGTGCGGCTCGGCTTCGAGCATGCGCAGTTCTACGCGCTCAACCGCCTGTTCACGGGGATCGACATCTGGATCCTCTTCAAACTGTTCTTCGTGATGCCGATGACGGCCCTGTTCATGTGGTGGCAGATGCGACTTCTCCAGCGCTACCGGCTGCCCGGAAAGCCGCAGCCGGCCCGGATCCCGACGTCCAGCTAAGCAGAATCGGCGCCTCCCGCTTCACATGGAGGCTAGTCGCTCCCATGTGAGACGGTCGCTCTAGTCCGTTGGCCAGCAGCACTCCTGGCATCGACGGTTGAACAAGGATCCGTGCCCGCCATGCAACAGGACGCTCCCACGCCTGACCGCAAGCAACTTCTCAAGATGGCAATCGATCTCGGACCGCTGCTGGTGTTTTTTGCCGCCTACATGACGCTCGGCATTTACTGGGCCACCGGCGCACTGATGGCCGCAACGATCGTTTCCATGATCGCCTCGTGGCTCCTGCTCGGCCACATCTCCGCAACCCTAATCGTGACGACGGCGCTCGTCGTCGGCTTCGGCGCCCTCACGCTGCTCTTCAACGATGCTCGCTTCATCAAGATGAAGCCCACCATTGTCAATCTGCTGTTCGCCGGGTTCCTGTTCGGCGGCCTGCTCCTGAAGCGGCCGGTCCTGCAACACATCCTTGGTGAAGCGATGCGCCTCACCGATGTGGGCTGGCGCAAGCTGTCAGTGCGATGGGCGTTCTTTTTCCTGGCGATGGCGGTGCTCAACGAGATTGTCTGGCGCAATTTCTCCGAGGCCACCTGGGCCAGCTTCAAGGTATTCGGCATCCTGCCGCTCACCCTCGGTTTCGCCGTGCTGCAAATTGGCCTGATGCGCCGCCACGAGGAGGTGCCTGCAAGCCCGTCTGGCAGATCGCCGCCCGCGTGAAACGTTTCAGTCGCTTCGATCTGGCACAAGCCATGACTACTGGTCACAGGTGATTGGAAAATCATGCGGGTAGACGCTCTTAGACCTCACCCCTAAACTTGCGCCCGCGGATCAGGAAGGTGGGGGCTAGTCCCGCGTTGCCCTTGCGAAGGCCAAAACCCAAGAAAAAATCGGATTACATGAAACGCGAGTCAGCTTCGGCGCGCCTGGAACGGTCCCCCATCCACTTACTGCACCGGGTTAGTCAGTGTGCCAGCGATATTTTCGCGCTGGAGGTCGGCGACGCCGACCTCACGCCAAGGCAGTATGCCATCCTACTCACCGTCTCCCAGAACGAAGGCCTGAGCCAGACTGACTTGGTGGAGCGCACCGGCGTGGACCGGTCCACGCTCGCCGACATCGTCCGGCGCATGCTCAAGAAAGGCCTCCTGCAGCGCCGCCGTACCAAGGACGATGCGCGTGCCTATGCCGTCAAGTTGACCGAGGAAGGTTGGCGCATTCTGCGAACCACCGAGCCGATGGTAAAACGCGTCGACGACAAGATCCTGGCCATGCTGGCAAGTAAGCAACGCGAGCAGTTCGTGGCCGACCTGCAGACCATCGTCGAAGCGCTGAGCAGCCCGCCCGTCATGTCCCCCGGCCGCCGCCGTTAGAAGCGGGTTGGCTTCAGCCGATATGTCTCGGCTGAAGCACAAGCCACGCTCTAAGGTTTTGATAAATATAAATAAGCGCTCGTTGGAAACGGCGGCCGTCAGGCCGCCGCTTTGAGCATTTTGCGGTTGATCAGGGTCTCGGCGATCTGCACCGCATTCAGGGCCGCGCCCTTGAGCAGATTGTCCGACACGATCCACAGCGCCAGGCCGTTCTCCACCGTAGTGTCCTCGCGAATGCGCGACACGTAGGTCGCGAACTCGCCGGCCGCATCCACCGGCGTCACGTAACCGCCCGGCTCGCGCTTGTCGACCACCACAACGCCCGGCGCCTCGCGCAGGATCGAGCGCGCCTCCTCCACCGTAATCGACTTCTCGAACTCGATATTGACGGCCTCCGCATGCCCCACGAACACCGGCACGCGCACACAGGTTGCCGATACCTTGATCTTCGGATCGAGGATCTTTTTGGTCTCGGCCAGCATCTTCCACTCTTCCTTCGTGTAGCCGTCCTCCATGAACACGTCGATGTGAGGAATGCAGTTGAAGACGATCTGCTTGGGGAACTTCTTCGGCTCGACCTCCTGCCCCGGCACGTACTTGCCCTTGGTCTGCGACCAGAGTTCGTCCATGCCATCCTTGCCCGCGCCCGACACGGACTGGTAGGTCGCCACGACCACGCGCTTGATCGTGGCCGCATCGTGCAGCGGCTTCAGCACCACCACCATCTGCGCCGTCGAGCAGTTCGGATTAGCGATGATATTCTTCTTGGCGTACCCGCGCGCAGCGTCGGCATTGACCTCCGGCACGATCAGCGGCACGTCCTGGTCGTAGCGCCAGCACGACGAGTTATCGATGACGATGCAGCCCTTGGCGGCGATGCGCGGGCTCCACTCCTTCGACACGGTCGACCCGGCCGACATCAGACAGAAATCGGCTTTGGAAAAATCGAACGTCTCGAGGTCCTGGCATTTCAACGTCTGGTCGCCGTAGCTGACCTCGACGCCGATCGACCGGCGTGAAGCAAGCGCGAACACCTCGTCGGCGGGAAACATCCGCTCGGCAAGCACGTTCAGGATTTCCCGGCCCACATTCCCCGTGGCGCCGACAACCGCGACCTTGTAGCCCATGTCTGACCTCTCGCAGGCCTCTCACGGACGAACGTGACGGCGCCCATCGCCGTGCGAAGCGGTTCGTCCGCAGCCGATGCATTAAGGGCGATCGGAACCCAGTTCAAGTCAAAGCTCGATTAATAGACGCGAATCGCTTTCCGGAGCCTGAACAAAGAAAATGCGGCGGTCGGAGGAATAGGTCTCTCCGGCCGCCGCCAGGGGCTTTCCGTAAGGGCAAGATCCTGCCCTTATCTTTAGAGGAATTCGCGCCCGAACCGCGCGATCCTCGGAACCTCCGACCGATCGACGCCGATGTCTCTCAGCATCCGGTCGTCGAGCTGATAGAGTTCCTTCATCGCGCGCCTGTGCTGCCATCCCTCTTGCGCCAAGCGAAAGAGACGCACAGGGCCGGTCAGTAGTTCCATCGCAAACGACATACTCGCGTGCGGCATCGGGAGCCGCGAGGCGGCATCGAATGCCATGTTGGCATCGCTCTCAAAGTGCAGTGTCTTGGACATAACGGTTCCTTTCAGGCGCCCTCGTGACGCCTTCCCTCGATGGATCGGTGCAGATGCGCTGCCGCTCCGGCAGCTCGGATTTGCACACTCGATTGTCAGATAAACTGGCCTGCCCAATGTGAAGGCAGGATCACGATGTCGCTAACCTCGGACGCCTTGAAACGTACCCGCACGCATCGCACGGATATCCTCAGTGCTCAGTCCGAGATGCGCCAGACGCTCGTTCGAGCACGAGGCGAGATAGTCGGCCACATAGTTTTTGGCCTTGAGCTCACGCGCCGCGATGACGCGCTTGAGGAAGTCCGAAATCGGACGTGCAGAGAACTCGGTAGCGGCGTCGGCTTCCCCGCGCCGCATGGTCGCGGTAGACATGATCATCTCCAATGTTTGCTCATGCTATTTTTTGTTTTCTTGCAATGCCGATTTCCTCGGCCTTGCCAGGATGGAAATATGTTAAATAGGGGAACCATTCAAATTTATTGTTCTGATGCACATCATTAGAAAAAACAATGTCGTCATGTGCAAAAACTGTATCGCTGGGAACAGCGGCAGCAACCTTCATTGCGCGCCACCCTATGGCTGCCACGGTTGGTCCTTACGTTGACGTTATGCTCGCGGCTGTTCTATTCCAGCCTCGGCCTTGCAGTGCAGGTGGAAGAGCGTGACTCGATCAGGTCGCAAGCACAGACGATCCGCACGACGCATCGCCGTTACCGTGATGACGCTGGCGCTGCTGCAGAGCGCCGGTCCTTCGCCCGTCTACGCACAGGCCGCCTCCAGGGCCGAGTACGAGGCCTGCCAGTCGCGCGATGAAGCAGGTTTCCGCGCTGCCATCGAGGCCCTCACCATCCAGGCTCTGCAGAAGGGCCTCGCGGGCATGAACTACAAGCCGCTCGTGGCCGAAGCCTGGTCCCGCAACGAGGTGGACCTCATCATGGCGCGCCGCATCGACGAAGCCATCGAGGAGCTGCGTCAGGAGACCAGCTGGCTGGCGCTCATCGAATCGCTGGCGTCCAAGGACGCCGCCGAGAAGCTCGCCACATCGACGGCCGAGCGCGTCTTCCAGCGCTCCGAGAAGATGCGCACGGCAATCGAAGGCATCGCCACGTTCGTCGGCCGCGACGTCGGCAAGCGCATCGAGTTCGCCACCGTGGACGCCGCCGAGCCCACAACCCAATGCCTCCGCGCCTTTCTAGGGCCCCGCTACGGTTCGACGGTTGCCAGTGTCGTCAGCCGCGACGCCACCCAGCAGTTCGTCATCGATCCATCGAAGGCAGCGGCCCAGGTCTCGACCGGCCAAGTCCTGGTCGAAGGTAGCGAAGGCCTGACCGGCGCCGTCATCCTGCTCGTGCGCCGCCAGCTGTCCAACATGGCAGCCCGCGTTGGCCAACGCCTGATCGGCGCGGTTCTCGGCCGCATCGTTTCCGTCGTCGCCGGTGGCGTCGGCGTCGTGCTGATCGCCAAGGACGTCTGGGAGCTGCGCCACGGCGTCCTGCCGATCATCGCCACCGAGATGAAATCGCCTGCCACCCGCGAAAAGGTCCAGGATGAGCTCGCCCGCGCCATGAGCGAGCAGATGACCGAGCATGTTCGCGACATCGGCGCCAAGGCGGCTGATCGCGTCGTTGACATCTGGCTCGACTTCCGCCGCGCTCACGCGCAGGTCTTGGGCCTTGCGGAAAAGAACGAAAATTTCCGCGCGTTTCTCGACACCGTCAAACCGGCGAGCCTCAGCCGCCTCGATGAGACCGTCGCCCTGGTGCTGGCGAGCGAGAACGAGGCCGGCGTCCTGAAGCGGCTCGGCGACGGCACACTGCGCGAAGCCGTCGAAAGACTACCTGCCGCCGCCTTCGACATAGCCCGCGATACGAGATCGCTCGAGACCGCCTTTCAGTGGCAGAGCCTTGCGGGCGACTCGCTGCCGAAGGTGGTCGAGAACGAGATCCACCGGCGCAATCCGCCCTCCGAGTTTAGCAAGGCTGGCCTTGCCCGCATCCTGTCGCTGCAGGATCGCGTGGCCATCAGCCGCCTCGCCTCGCTTAAGGGGACCGTACGCACGCCCTTGCTGGAGCTCGATGACGACAACCTGCGACGCCTCTCGCGCGCACTGCCCGAGGCGGAGCTCGAATCTCTCTCAGGCTACATGACGGGCCTCGAACGTTCCGCTGGAAACCGCCTGCTGTCGGCGGTCGCACAGTCGCCCGGGAAAATGCAGATCCTGGCCAGCCCTGGCGTGCGCACCGCCATCCTGCAGAGCCTGGATCAGGCTGCGGCCGTCGGCATGATGCTGCGCTCCGACGCCATCTTCGAGCCCGGCGATTTCGCCACCGACCTGTCGCTCGTGCGCAGCGGCAAGGTCAGTCCCTGGCTTCTCTGGTCGCGCTATCCTGGCGCGCTCAGCGTCATGGGCTTTCTTGGCCTCTTCATCCTGCTCCTGATGATGCGCCTCCTGTTCGGCCGCCGCCGCATACATGCGACACGTTAGCGGCGGCTACCGCCACCATCGTCAGGGACCAGCATGCGCCTCCTCACCACGGAAATCGTCGATGACGCCAAAATCATACGCGGCGACGTCGTCTACGCCTGCGCCATCAGCGGCGCCAACATCGTCCGCGACATGCGTGAGGCCATTACAAACACGATCGGCGGACGCATGACCCGCTACGAGCGATTGCTGGACAAGACGATGGCCGCTGCTTTTGATAACTTGCGCGAGCGGGCCAGGGAGCAGAACTACGATGGCGTGCTGGGCATCCGCGTCTCGCATCCCATGATCACCAGCGGCGCCATCGAGGTGGTGGTCACTGGCACAGGCTTTCGCTACGCCAGTCCGCGTCCGTAGTAACTCCAGTTGCCAACAAGCAATAGGACCGCGCGTGCCACACAGCGGCCTGAACTGCTATACGTCCCTCGGGACATGCGAATCGATCTGCCGATTCGCAACGGATTTCGGACTAACGGCCACTCGGGGGATCTCTTCATGGCGCTCAAGGCACCCGGCATTCTGACATTCATGCTGTCGGTCATTTTGGCCGTCGCCGTGTTGATCGTGAAATTCTTCGGCGCCTCGATTCCCTTCGTCAACGGCAACGAGTTCTGGTTCCTTCTGATCGCCCATATCATTCTGGTGCTCGGCTGCATCATGCGCGGTCTCTGACCGCCGCACCATTCGTGCGCGAGCAATTTGTGCACTGCACGCGATGGGTTGTTCTGTCGCGCGGCCAATGGCGCTCTGGCCGGCAGGCGACGATTTCGGTGTTATCGGCGCATGGAGAATCGCCGGCACATCAGCAGCTTTCGCTTTCGGGCGCGCCAGCAGCGGCGCGACATCTTCGTCGCGTCGGCTTTGACGTTCGCGGCATTGGCGCTGCTCGGCTTGACATTCGTCGGCGACCGCTCGCCCCGGCCCCAGCCGGTCGCCTCGACGGAGACAGTCGGCCACAAATAAGCACCGCGTATTTGAGTCTGGAGCGCTTCCAGGATCAGTGCGCCGTCCAGCCGCCGTCGATGGAGTAGTTGGCGCCGGTAATCGATTTGGCGTCCTCGCTCGCCAGGAACACGGCCAGGGCCCCGATCTCTTCCACCCCGATGAAGCGACGCGTCGGCTGGCCGGCCAATAGCTGCTGCTTGGCCTCTTCCACCGTCACGCCCTTGGTCCGCGCCAGATCGGGCAGCTGCTTCTCCGCCAGCGGCGTCCAGACGAATCCTGGCGATATGGCATTGGACGTGACGCCCGTCTCCGCAAGTTCCAGCGCCACCACCTTGGTGAAGCCGGCAAGCCCGTGCTTGGCCGCCACGTAGGCCGTTTTGAACGGCGACGCGACCAGGGAGTGCGCCGAGCAGACGTTGATGATGCGCCCCCACTCGCGCCGTTTCATACCGGGCACCACCGCCCGCACCGTGTGGAACGCCGCGGACAGGTTGATGGCCAGGATCGCGTCCCATTTCTCGATCGGGAACTCCTCGACCGGCGCGACATGCTGGATGCCGGCATTGTTGACGAGAATATCCACCGCCCCGAAATCGCGCTCCGTGCGCTCGATCATGGCCGCGATCTGATTGTGCCGCAGCATGTCGGCCGGGTCGAACGCCACCCGCGTACCCGCCGCCGACACCTGACGGATCGCGACCGCATTGTCCGCCTCGCTGCCCAAGCCGTTGACGACAACATTGGCGCCCACCTGGGCGAGCGCCGTGGCAATGGCAAGGCCGATGCCGGATGTCGAGCCCGTCACGATTGCCGTGCGTCCGGAGAGTTGCATCGTCGGTGTCCTTTCGTTGCCCTTACTTCGGCTTGAAGCCTGTGAGTGCATACAGCCGTACTTTGCGGACCTCTATCAGGCCTGCGGGTATGGCCCGCTCGCCCAGCGGCTCGACCTTGTCGAATCGCTCCGTCACCGGGGACGCATCGCGCCGGACGCTGATCAGCAGCACCGGCTCAGCCGCCCCGGCCTTGAAGGGGCGCGTCAGTTCGAAATGATCGTGCGGGCGTCCACCCTCCCACCAGGCGAGCACCGGCGTCTGATCGTTGCGCATGTAGTACAAGAGCTCCGCCGTCATCGAACGATCGTCCGTGATGACGGTTCCGAACGGGCGTCCCTGCCGGCGCGCCGTGTCGAGCGTCTCATGCGCCTCGCCCGCCAGCGCCTTCCACCCGAGCGTGCGGGCGAACGGATCGGCACCGAACGGCAGCTTGAACTGGCCCGCCTGCCACGCTGCCAGTCCGATGATCGCGACCAGCGCCGTATGCACGGCAAACGACCCTTTGAGCCATCCGCGCCGCTCCGCGCGCAGCATCACCGCAATCACCAGCACCGTTCCCGCCACGTACGCCGTGGCCGCCCAGTTGGCGTGCGCACGCGACACGAACGCCTGCACCGTCACCGCCACCAACACCGGCAGCGTGAACGCGAGCAGCAGCCGGTCCGGCTCCGGCAGGCGCTCCCGCCATGCCGTCCACGAGGTCGACAGCAAGGCCGCAAACAGCACCGGGCCGAACACGCCGAACTGCGCACCCAGGAACTCGAAGCCCTTGCCGATGTTGAACAGCGCCCCGCCCCATTTTGCGTTGTCGGCCGTGTGCGAGAACGTCGCGAAGCTGTTTGACAGGTTCCACAGCAGATTGGGGGCGATCAGCGCAGCCCCAAGGCCCAGCGCCGCATACAGCCGCACATCGCGGAGAAGCGCCCGCGCCCCTGGCGTCACGATAAAGTAGACCAGCATGGAGAGTGCAAAGAACGCCATCGCATACTTGGCGTTGAGGCCGAGGCCGATCCCGACGCCCAGCAGCGCCACCGGCCACCACGCCCGCGCCTCGCTGAGGCCGACGAACCCGAGCAGCGCCAGCGCCCAAAAGAACAACAGCGGCACGTCGGTCGAGATGATACCCGCGGACACTGAAACGCCGGGCAGCGTGGCGAAGGCCAGCGCCGACCACACGCCCGTGCTTTGCCCGTAGAGCCGCCGCCCGATGCCATAAATCACGAGTGCCGTGGCGGTATGAAACAATGGCGCCGGCAGCCGGATGCAGAACTCGCTCGTGCCGCACACCGTGGTCGCCGCGCCGATGATCCAGGCGATCAGCGGCGGCTTGGAGTAGTACCCGAACGCCGGCTCGAGGCTCCAGTGCCAGTACTGCGCCTCGTCGAAGAACAGGTCCGTCGCGTTGTAGCGGAGCGCCACCAATCGCACGGCCAATAGCAGGGCGAGGCCGCCCCACAGCGCGACGGGTACGCCGGCGCGCGCGGCCCGCCTGCCGTCATCCACCACGGCCGTGCTCATGTGCCGCTGCCTGCATCTCGCATATCGTTGCTATCGCTATGCTCCTGATGAGCCCCGTCGTGAGCTGTGGTAGACGGGGTCAACCATCAGCACGATAGACAAAATCCCCGGGCGTTCGAGCGATTCCGTGAAAATCGGGAGCACCCCTATTCCGGCCTATTTACTAGGTTGAGTGTGCGGGAGAAAGCTTGATATGAGTGGTGCGACGGGTGGCCAATGGATGAGCTGGGCGCGGCGCGGCCATCTTGCGGTATGCTGGGGCATGGTGGAGCCGCGGCTACCGTTCCGTGAGGAGCTGATCGATATGCGGGTGTCCGTCGTGATCCCGGCGCTCAACGAGGCCGGCAACATCGGCCGGCTCGTCGAGGAGACCTACGCGGCCGTGCCCGCTGACATTCTCGCCGAAGTGATCGTCGTGGACGACTGCAGTACGGACGGCACGGCGGCGGAGGTCAAAACCCTGCTGGCGCGAGAGACGCTCCCCGGCCTGCGTTACCTTCGGCACGGCGAGCGCAGCGGCCAGAGCGCCGCCGTCCGCACCGGCGTGTTCGCAGCCACGAGCCCCGTCATCGCCACCATGGATGGCGACGGCCAGAACAACCCGCGCGACCTGCCGCGACTGATCGACCGGCTCTCCCCGCCGGGCGGCAGCGGCCCGGCGCTCGTCGGCGGCATTCGCACGGACCGACAGGCCGACGGCTCCAAGCGCTTCGCCTCGCGCGCCGCCAACTGGATCCGCGATCGCGTCCTGCGGGACGACTGCCCGGACACCGGCTGCGGCATCAAGGTGTTCTGGCGCGAGGCGTTCCTGCGCCTGCCGTATTTCAGCGGCATGCACCGCTACCTGCCGGCCCTCTTCCTGACTTATGGGCACGGAACCGCCTACGTGCCGGTCAGCGACCGGCCGCGCGTGGCCGGCATATCCAAATACAGCAACCTCGGTCGCGCCCTGATCGGCGTCTATGACCTCATCGGCGTGAGTTGGCTCAGAAAACGCACCCGCGTGCCGATGATCGCCGAAGACCTGCCCGAGGGCCGCCAGGTGTCGGACCTCGCCAGTCGCCTGGGTCGTCGCGGCGATGCGGGGCGGCGCGCCGGCGATCGCACGTGACGCCGATCGCGTGATCATGATGCAATTGGAGCAACCGCCAGACCGGCGCCATGCCGGAACGGCCGCAGCACGGAACGCCTGATGGACTTGTCCAAACTTGCCACATGGTGGGCCAACACACCTACGACCGAACTCGTCTGGCTGGCTATAGGCCTGTCGGCGCAGGTCATGTTTTCGATGCGCTTCATCCTGCAATGGGTGGCGAGCGAGCGCGCACGCCGCTCCATCGTGCCGGAGGCCTTCTGGTACTTCAGCTTCGCCGGGGGCCTGATGCTGCTCGCATACGCGCTCTACCGCATGGACCCCGTATTCATCCTGGGCCAGGGCGGCGGCCTGCTGATCTATGCACGCAATATCCATTTCATCTGGAAGGGCAAGTCCGAGGACCAAAGCCTAGCCACCGCGCAGGCCCCGCCGCCTGCCACGCGCCGGAACTGAGCCGCGCCCCGCGCTGGCGGCGGCCGCCAGTCGGCTCGGAAAACGCCCTCGAGATCTTCTGGCGAGAACAGCACCGCAATCATGCGGTTTCGGCGGGCGCAGAGCGGCAAAATCGCAAGCACCAACAAGGCAGTTCACAGGCCGCCAAAAGCTGCTATAAGAGCGCCGCAGAGGCTCGCCGCCACGCTCATGATGGCGGCCACGATGGTGACGCGGGGTGGAGCAGCCCGGTAGCTCGTCAGGCTCATAACCTGAAGGTCACAGGTTCAAATCCTGTCCCCGCAACCAGATTTCCTCAATAAAATCAGATACCATAGAGCCAACCGGTCGATTTCACAGGGAGCCTGGGTACCAGTTGGGTACCGGCGGTGTACCTTGTTGACTGATTCAGTCGCCGGCAACGCCGATAGCTCGATAGCTCGTCTAGCTGGCACGCCGGCCAAGCCATCTACGCGGTACTCCTTCTCTTAATCAGCCTCGGCAATGGCAGCTCGGATGCATCCAGCAAGTCGGTTCAGCCTCTCCGCCCCGTGCGCGACGCAAATCGCATCTCTCAGATCAGGTCCGATCTCTAGCTGCACACCACGCCTTCGTCTGCCCCGATTACAGATGTTGTCTGTGCTCGTGCCCTGCAGGTTTTTGTTTTTATGGATTCCGGCTTTGAAGCCTGCCGCAACCAGGTTGGCACCAATCGCGTCTCGTAGCGCGGTATCCCGCCCACCAAGAAAGATCGTCTTGCCCCCCTCAGCGCAACCATGAACCGCAACCACGTAGTCACAGTCCTTTAGCAGCTCCAAGCATCGCGGCTCATCGAAGTTTGCCGAAGTCAGGTGCAGGTAGGAGTTGTTCCGCGGCTTGGCACCTTCAAAGCAATAGATGCGGTACTCCGCTCCACCGATTGCCTTGGCCAATTCGGACGTACCGCGTTCAATCTTGCCGCCATGGGGCGCAATGACTGCGACCGCCGTGTCGGCATCGCGAATGTAAATGCAGAAGTCAGTATCGAGCTTTTCGTGCGCGCAAAGCTCCTCATAGTCCCGGTACTTATCCCCCATCCAACCTCCACGCATCGAAAATCTCGTGAGATACCCCTTAAATGCGCGCTCCGCCATACGGTGCCGCCAGCTGGGATTCCGGTTTCAGGGCGCATCCGAGCGGTGTAGTCTACATTTATTCAGCTCCCAAAGGCATGTCATGGCGTACACGATTGCTGCTCCCAAGCCATCGCCGTTCCAAACTCTCAACTACGTTTTTGCGCGCATCCTCGGGCTTCTTGGACTAGCAAGCATTGTCGAATCGGCAAAAATTTGGGTCGGGTTTTTCCGCGAAGCTATCGATCTCTACCAAAACTGGGTCCGCGTCCCGCTCCACAATCTTCTCATGACGGTATGGCCGTCGTCCTGGCCGACGCTTCCGCATATCAGCATCGATCTGCTGATCATCTGGACTTCGTTTTTTGCCGCCGCCAACTACCACGTTATTCGCGAGGACGGCCGGAATATTTTTCGCCACATCTACGCGATCGAAAACAATTTGATGAAGCCTCAATCCCGCGCGCTCTTCAACACCATCATCAAAACGATCACAATTTCTCTGGTCGGCCCCATACTTTACCCAGTACTCGCCATCGCGGACCTGAAGCGCGCACGCGGTAGGGGACAATTGATCATCACAAATTGGATTATCATGAAACCGCGCGCCATCCTCTGGTATGTGGCGCAGCAGATCGCGGTGGTTATCCTGCTTATGTTCATTTCTTACCAGATGAAGATGCAGAACATCATCTGAAGTCAACTGACGCGGCGTTCCGCCAGCGTAACGGCAGCGTGCAACACATGCGACGAGGGCACAGTCCTAAAAAGTGTGGACAGCCAAGCCTCGAAATTGTTCCCTCTCAACGCCGGAATGCGCGATATCGCAATCCCTTGCGTTGCCAGCTGTTCACGTAGTGCCTCGACTGCGCCGGACGCCGACAAATCGCATTTTTCCAGCATTAGGTGTGTAATCCTGGACGCCGGCCGATCTGATACCGCGGAAGCACCCGCCATGCCCCTTTTCTTGTTCTTTGCACCATTGGATTTGGGCGCCTCTTCTATTGCTTTCTCGAACTCTGCCTTAGTCAGCGTCTGGAGGTCTGCCCACAGGCCTATTAAAGCTCGCTTTGAATGCGAGGCGCACAAGTTGGCGAGGATCTGAGCGGTTGCCTTACGCATCTAGTGAATCCGGTTGTTCGCCGTCGCTAGTAGGTCGGTGGCCGCGCCAGCGAGATCTTCTTTCAACATTGTCACCGCGCGCTTCGTGAAGAAGCGCCAGTCATTATTACGGACGGCAAAGCCCTTGCCAGGTTCGGAGGTCGAAAGCAGTGTAGTCTCGTGGATGCGGTCACCCATGATGCTGGGGCTCAAGTTCTGAAATTGCTGCCTAATCCTCTTTTCCTGTTCATCGATCGCCTTCCGCTTCTTTGCATCCGCCGTTCGCGGAATGCGATTGAGCAGAATTTTGACTCGCTCGGGATTGTTAAGCCACGGATACATCGTGGACATCACTTCCCGGATCAGGTCGATGCCTTTGAGCGAGAAGGCGTCAAGGGTCACCGGGGCTACTAGGAAATCAGCCACTGACAGCGCGCACAGCGTTGTAAACGTGCTGCTCGGATTCGTATCGAGAATGATGCTTGCGTATTCTGCCTTGCATTGATCAATGAACGATCCGAAATTCTGCATCATGGCCATAGGCATCAGGCCGTTCTGCATCACGCCGAACTTCAGCGTTTGGAATGAACCCGGAATGAGGTCTACCCGAACCTTCGACTTCGGGTCGCTGACTGTAGTGCGCAAATCAGCAGGATGGGGGTCGCCGTACTGCGAGGGCGTTTTGAAGGTGGCATAGACCGTGCGATCCACGTGGATGCGGTCGAGTTGATCAGATTGGTAGAACACCTGAGTGAGGTTGCATTGGGGGTCGGTGTCGATCAATAACACGGGCGCATTCTGCTGCTCCGCAAGCTCGTGTCCTAAGTTCGCCGCGAGAGTTGTCTTGCCGACCCCGCCCTTCAAATTCATGAACGCATAAACTATTCCCACAATATCCTCTCCCCATGAACATCACTGCGACGTGCACGCCGGGGCCTTGGGGACGTTCCGGCCAAATCAAGCTCGTCGATACACGGCGGTCGGAACGCGGTTCGCAAAATAATCCCCAGCATCGCAATGTGAAATCTAACTTGCGTATGCAAGATTTGCGAGTCGTTAGGAGAAGATCGACAAAGCTTTTGCTGCTGCCATCGGCAGAAGCCTTCAGCTCTGCAAGCGGAGCAATACGTGGCCCGCAGCTGCCAGCAACCGCATCATCCTTGGGGCCGCACCGCAACTGGGATCGACACAGCCGGTTTCACCTGCAGTGGCTCAAGGACTTGCTCGTAAATTTGCAGATCCTGATCGGTCGCCTCAAGGCTGGCTGCGATTGCAAAATCCACAGTGTCAGGGAGATCATCGAATGGATCCAGCTTTCGCGCGACCCTGAGTTCGAACTGTGGACTCCCATTGAACTTCCGCGCCGACGAACCCTCCCAGGAGCGCTGAAAGATCGTGCCTCGCTCGACCCGCTTGCGATCCGCTTGGAAGGGTGTCGCCCCAGTCACAAAGACCTTGAGCTGCGCGTCCGTAGGCTCCTCAACGGTAAGTCGCACGGATCGATAAGCTCGCCGACCCGGTGTGACAGGCGTAAACCACGTGACCGTAACCGATAGCAAACGGTGTCCCCTATGATCAGAAAGGCATGCCGGCAGCGGAAGCGTGAATATTCGCGCATCATCTTGGGCCAAGAAGCCAGTGCCCCATAGTGTGGCGCGGCTTTGCAAACACGCGACGGTCTCATCAAGCTGAGGAACACCTAGTCCAAGCATTTTGAAGACGTTAGACGCTCGCCGCGCATGCAGCTTCGGCTCGATAGGGCCAAAGACGCGCTCAATGATCTCCCGCCCGTCCTCGGGCACGCGCGCGCGATGGGCGAGGAGTGCCTTCACGAGCAATGCCTTATGACGCAACGATAATGGTCCGTACTCACCAGGATAGGCGACCTCCAGGGCATCATGAATCTGGTGAGCTGCTCGTGTAGCCAGTGCCGCCGCTCCGCTCGTCGCACCGGACCAGTCACTTGAGATGGCAACGCCCGTCGCGTCTAGGCGAGGACTGGCAACTTGCAGCCCGCCAAACCTATTTGCAGGCGTAACGCGCACAATCGCAGGTGTGCTCGCCTGATCCGATGTCACCCTTAGTCGCCCGCCAGGCATTAAGATATCTGGTTTGATTGCATTGCCTACGCCCGGACCAACACGGCTTGACGGTGTCGGCAAGGTCGCTGTCGGAAACGGGTCGAGCGAATATCCCTTATTTGGCGCTTCGCGGATTGCGTCCTCATGCAGAGCGCCGACTGTCAGCGCGTTTACCGCCTCAGCCGGCGATAGGATGCGTCTGTGCCTAATTCCGGCGTGGATGCCAGCAAGAACGGCTTCCGTTCGCTGCTGATTGCCAAGCGCCTTGAATGCCGCATTGTTGGCGATGTCCTTCAGTTCGATGTCGTGTTGTCGTCCATCTGCATTACCCGCGCTGACGATGAACAGAACCCCATAGTGATGTGCTAACCAGTCGATCGCCCGCGCCCATGCTGACGTTCGTCCAAAGAATGGTCGGTTCCTATCGCCAAGGGAGACGTTGATGATAAAAATGCCCTGGGCGGCCGCACTCTCGCCTTCGCGCAAGTCCTTCACTGCTCGTACGAAAGTGTCGACCAGCAGCTCCTCGGGTGCGAAAATCTCCTCTGCCTGATCATGCAGATGGGCATACATAATCGGCCGACATACGACCGCGCGATCGAGGGCCGCTTCGGCCCGCTTGAGATCACCGCGTACGATCAAGGATGTCATTGCGGTACCGTGCCAGCGCTGTCCGATCGCGATCGCCTCAAGGCCGTCCGGATCGACTAGCTCCACGTGATCCAAGAAAGCTGGATGGTTCGCGACCGGCACGCCGTCAAGAATTGCCGCAATAGCCGGCTTGCTGGGTGCCGGAATGGCGAGTACGGGCTCTTCCGCATCCTCAAATTGAGTTGTGACGTCGATTTTGCTTTGCGGCCTAATCGCATAGACATCCGGCAACCCCGCCAAGCCGGCCGGATCGCGCCTAGCTATGGCCTCTGCCTTAGCCGCAGACACTTCAACTAGCAGCGCATCATAAGCGATCTCGTCGAGCCGAGCTTCATCCAGTTTCCGCCCGCCAAGCTCAACGATGCTGGCCTCGGTCGCATCGCGCTGCGACATCGCCTTTTTGGCGTCCCGCTCAAATACGAGTTCAATCTCGACGCGCACATTCACGTTTGGATCGAATGCGGCGATATCGGCGATGAGCCTCGCATCTTCGTCGCTGACTCGATCCTTCGGACCCCACCTCCGGAGATCGTGCAAGCAGATGAAGAGGCGCTCCCATGCCTTGTACTTTTGGCCCAGCGGCTTGTTGGCTTGCCACAACCTCCACAGCCCGAGCATCTCGCGGATCGCAGCTTCGGTTGGAATCAGCAGGTAGAGATAGCCGGGAGCATTCTCGTCCTCAAGTTCGGTATCGCCTTCACCAACTAGGTCAAGGCCCGGAATCGCTTCAAGCGCCTTGGTGAAGCTCACCAACGCCCGCTCCTTCAACTCGAAGACGAGCAGTGACTCCGCCGCTAGGGCCTCCGGATCAGCCTTCAGAGCTAGTGGGCTTTGACCTGCCTCTAGCGCCTTTTGCAGCGCGGTGAACTTTGGACCGAGCACTCGCCTTTGCCGCCCGCGATTGTGGCTTGGCGGGTAGGGCATTTTGATTTGTGGCCCCTTCGCCCGGACGCCTGCGGTGCCGGGATCGAACTTGAGTAGAGGCCGTGCTGGATCGCTCGGCATTGGCAAGAACCCTTGAGCGAGCGGCCCAAAGCGGCATGAGTTCTGCCAGGACCTCCGCGAATCGTTTCTTGCCCAAAGTCAGCACGTGCCTTCGTCGCAGGTCGATAAGAAAGTCCGCGATCTCCGCATAACTCACAGGCCCAAGCACCGACGCGACCGCTGCCGGGTCGGCATCCCCCATGCCTGGCATTGACTTGAACCCTTGCTCCAGGATGCGAACAGCATCAGCGGGCGACGGAGGTGGGAGCAACAAGCGCAGCTGAAAGCGTCTCCAGACCGCACGGTCTAGTAGTTCAGCATGGTTGGTTGCCGTCACGACGACCACGGTACTCGGAAGACTATCAACCTGCAGCAGTAGGCTCGAAACGACCCGCTTGATCTCACCCGTCTCGTGAACGTCACCGCGCTCCTTTCCAACGACATCAAACTCATCAAAGAACAGCACGCAAGGGAGCCCGCGCACGTAGTCAAGCATCCGCCCAAGGCGCTGCGTGGTCTCGCCCAAGAAGCTCCCTATGAGCTGCTCATAGCGTACCGTTAACAGCGGAAGGCCCAGAGCTTCAGCAATGCTTTCTGCAAGCGCTGTCTTTCCATTGCCTGGAGGGCCAGACAAAAGTACACGATGCCGCGGTTGTAGCCCGTGCGAGCGTAGAAGGTCAGCGCCGTGATGCTCTTCGATGAGATGTTCAATCTCGGAGCGCACCGTCTCCGGCAGTGCCAATTCCGTGAGAGGCCTCTGAGGGAAAGATTCAACCACGAACTCCCGTCCAGACTTTGCCGTCGTGGTTCCCCCATTAAGAACGCGAGGCGTGGCGTGGCCATTGGCTTGCACTGCACGCAATAGCCGATCCGCCTGCACATTATGCCGCTTTGCACGCTCCGTCGCTGCAAGCGATTCGACCGTGGACCGCAACAAGGATTGGTCGCCAGCGACGCCAGCGCGAACCAAAGTCAAAATTAGGTCATTGCGGGACATAGCTCGGCGACTCATGAAGCGGTCCGGCAATCAGCCGATGGCGCCCTGATACGGCAGTGTACCCTCTACTCGCCGCAGCACCAACTTTGCCCCTCAAACATGCAAGCGACAGTTAATTTCGCTACTATTTCCTGAGGTTTCCTTTGACCGTTGCTGTTGACGCAATGCGAACGGCGACAATGGGCGGCGCGCTTCCCCACGTTCCAAAACTGCATCAACGCTCCGCCAGCGCCTTCCGCACGTGAGCCTGCACAGCCGCTCGAGCTTCGACAGAAATCCCAGGGCAAGACGCGATCGCGATGCACACCTGTTCGATCGTGACCGGCCCGAACGCACCCGTGAGTTCGACACCAACAATGTCGGAGAGTCTGTACCGGATGCCGCCCTTCTTTCTTGTCGGCCCTAGCGGCAACCGCACGAACGGCAGGCCGCGGCCGGCGCGCCGCAGGTTCGTCAGGTAATCGTCACTGAACGACCAACGCTCGGCGAGTACCCGCGGCGTTACCAAGGTATCGCGCATCAGGTCCACGACCGGCTTATAGCACTCGTGAGTCACTGAACTCGGGATTGGGAGCTGGCTCATATTCGGTCCTCCGTTGAAAGTGGAGGAGTGCATAAAATACGCGCTCCCAAATATCAAAAGCGCGAATTGCGCCCGGCCCAAATTAAATAATTAGAAATTTGTGTGGTACGCAGATTTCGGCGTTTTACGCGTGAAATGACTTATGCGACCGCTCGCTCGCTCCGGGACGCGTGCGAAAGCTCTTGAGTGCGCCAGACACAATTCGCGAATTTGTCGATGTTTTCATCCGCGCGTATCCTCCCCCAATCGAAACTCAAATTGGGGTAAGGAGAATGAACACATTGAATAAGGTAGGGCTACCGGCGCCGTCTCGGCTCCTCCGCATCAGCGACGTTACCGCACTTACGGGTACCTCGCGTTCGTGGATCTATAGAGCCGTGACGAAGGAAATATTTCCGAAGCCGCGGAAGTTATCGCCGCATACGCGCCGTGTCGGCTGGAACGCTGCGGAGGTTGAAGAATGGATTTCCAGCCGGCACGCAGCCTGAACACGCACCATCCGAAATAGAAAAGCCGCCTGGGTTGGCGCCCAAAGCGGCTTTCGAGTTCATTATTTTAGCGAAAGTTAACTAGCGCATGTCAGTTAAAATACGCTTGCCAAAACCTGGTATCAACAGCGCGGTCTCCTTTCGCATGCAGAAAGGAGCCACATGCTGACGCTCAGCCCCGAATACTACGAGCGAGTGGCCAAGCTGGCCCGCATCGCTGAGAAAATGGAAGACCGCTACCCGGATCTCACCGGCGGAAAACCACTGCCGGCCGAAATCTGTCTTGCCAACTACCTGAAAAGCCAAAGGGAGGACGCGGAGCGGTTCGCAAGGCACTCCCGGTTTCGCTATTGGCATCGCAGCTCGCTTCCCGGCGAGTACGAATGGGTTTTGCGAAGCTACGGCGTCCCGAATCAGAAGCGCCGCTACGCTATTGTGGCGGCGTGTTGCATCGGCTCGGCAAGGGCTACGATCGTGCGCTATTACGCGCCCCTGCCGAGGGGTGAATGGCTGGTCGATGCCGAGCAAGGATTTGCCGGCGCTCCCGAGAGCGGTGAGTTCTCCGGCGAGCTGACAGCCGACATGGCGTGGGACTCCCGTATTCCGAGCGATGTTTTTTCGACATGGACAGTCCGAAGCGGCCACTCAGGTCGGGAGATTGGCGCACCATGACTACCCCCGACATCCCCGATACCCCCGGCGCGAGAGCCGCCCGGCGCCTCCCCAAGAAGGCTCAGAACCGTTTCTGGCGCATCGTAAACCTGCAACTCGAGAGCACCTGGGAGCAAATCTTCAGGGGCACAGCGACCGAAGCGCATCATGAGTTCATCCGGAGGGTGGAAGCCGGAGTTATTTATTTGAGGCGAAACGGAGCTTGGTATGAGGTCTACGACTCTGCTGCCGGAAGAGCCCTTGGCTGGTGGAGGGCACCGTGACGAACGCGAGTTCACCAAATCACACCAGCATCCGGTCGGAAGCGAAAAAGCTAGCATTGCGGGGATTCAAGGTTTTCGCGATTCGAGCCGACAAGAAGTATCCGCTTAGGAGAGGTTGGCAGGATGAGGCCACGGACGATGCTTTCACCGTTCTGGAGACTTTTCCTGAGGACGCAAATATCGGCATCGCTTGCGGTGAAGATTTCACCGTTATTGATGCTGACGCAGCGGCGGGAGGCCTCGAGGGCGTAAAGACACTCAAACTACCAAGAACGTTTTCGGTGAGAACCGCCGGTGGCGGGCTCCATTACTATTTTAGGACCCCGCAGGGATGCGCTGTCGACAATTCCGTCCGTAAGTTAGCCCAAGGCGTGGACGTTCGAGGCCGCGGCGGCTTAGTCGTCGCCCCTGGCTCGCGTGTTGGCGGGAAGGAATATGTAATCGAAGACGACGCGCCGATCGCAGAACTCCCGGCGGAGATCATCGCGAAATGCCGCAAGGCGCGAGAGCGAGAAAAGACGCCTTCAGACGTCGTTCGCGACCCGCCGGGCTCCCGCGAGCGCGGCGAGGCGTTCATTCGAAATTGCCCCGAGTGTCACGAGGGGGAGCGCTCCGCGGAACAGACGCCTGGCGTCGTCTATGGTCGCGACAACGCCGCGACGGCCGTCGCTATGCGGCTGTACGACTTCGCGGTATCGCGGGATACGTGCCGTGAGCTTCTCGACGTGTGGAACGAAAAAAAGTGCTCTCCGCCTCTCGACGACGATGCGCTCGACCGTATCGCAGGGTCCGCGGAGAAATCGAAGCAAGACGCGATCGGCAGGGACGACCCAACCCGCGCGTTCGATATTGTCGAGCCGGCGCCGAATGAGCTAGTTGCAGATAGCTCCCGGCCGAGGCTGTTTTCGCCCGGTGCGGCGCGATGGAAAGGCAAACTCCCGGAGCGCATTCCATTCGTCGTTGATCGCCTCATCCCTCGCGGTTTCGTCACGTTGCTTGTCTCCGCCGGGGGACGCGGGAAATCCACGCTCGCCCAGCAACTGATTTCGTGTGTCGCATCCGGCAAGCCGTTTCTTGGCTTCCCCGTCCTGGAGAGGGGCTCGGCTGCCGGCATATTCTGCGAAGACGCCGAGGGGACGCTTCACGCGCGTCAGCTAAAGATCTGTGCAGGGCTCGGCGAGGATCTGGAAGCTTTGGAGTCCAGCATTGAGGCCTTGTCATATGTTGGTGCAGCACACGAGTTGTGGCGGTCAGGCAAGGCGTTCACACCCATGCTGGACGAAATCGATGCTGACATCACAGAAAAAGGGAACGTTCGTCTCCTAGTCCTCGACGGCACTTCGCACCTCTACTCCGGCTCTGAGATCGACCGAAGCGAGGTTACGAAATTTATTGCCGGCCTCACGAGGTTGGCCACAAAGCACGCGATGGCCATCGTCTTGATAACTCACGAGAGCAAAAGCACGGCCGACAGCGATACCCATGCCGCCTCCGGTTCGACAGCCTGGATCAACGCCGCGCGATCCGTCCTCAAATTGAATCCCGTCAAGGAAGCCGATGATACAGTTCGCGAACTGTTGCACATAAAATCAAATCTCTCGAAGCGAGAGGGTCCTATACGTTGCGCCCTTCGCGAAGGTTTCTTTGTCCTACTCGCGTCAAGCAGCCAACGGGCGCGAGAATGCAGACAGGTGGCAGAGGATTTGATCCACACCGCGCTCAGCACCGGGGAGAACCTCAGTCCCAAACCCCGGGCGGGCAATTTCGCTCCGAAATGGCTCGTCGCCAATCAGCAAGGTCGAGATTTTAGTGAAGCGGAATTTAAAGACGCTCTAGCGCAGCTCCTTGCATCCACGTTCGTGTGCGAAGAATACGTAACCAAGGGCGGCGGCAAGAAAGCGCAGCGCATAGGCTATCCAACAGATCCGGACGGTTCGCGGACGGTTACGGTTGCGGACGGTTCCGGGCCGGTCGGACCCCAACCGTCCTGATCTGAAAAATCCATACGGATCAAGGCCCTCCCAGATCGCGGACGGTCAGCGCCGCAGGCGGTCGCCGAAAAACTGTCCAGAGCCAATGAAATCAAGGGTTTCGGACGGTCGGACGGTTCTATCCCTATAGGGAGACGTTGAACCGTCCGCATTTAGCTCCGGTCAACGCTCCAGGGAAGGTGGTCGAGCGCGTAACAGGCGCGCTATCGAAATTCCGACTGGCGACGACGTATCTGACGAGCATCGCGCGCTCTGTAAATATCTCGCACACGATTGAGAAAGTATAATCGCTTCGCGTCGCTGTAAGGCGACGCGGAAAATAGCGAGCCCCGGAGGCGCTGGAACGCCGGCCGAGGCTCTAGGCCCAACGTCTGTGTAGGACGGTGAACCGTGGACCGCGAGATTATTAGTTTTGTAACCCCTCGCATAGGGGTGAGGCGCTCTTTTTCATTGGAGCGCTCAACATGACTCTCCCCGTCACTTCGAACGCATCCTCGCTGGCGACACGCCTGTCTTTCGCTGCGGCGCTCATTTTCACATCCGCGAGCACTGGTACGAACCTGTTGTACGGTTGGAGCAAGGGCATCGATATCTACACGTCCCTTGTTTGGGCCGGCGTCAGTGTCGGAGTGTCGATCGTGTTCGTCCTCAGTTGGCCTGCGCTTCTCCGTACGCATCCGGCGAAGACCGCAGGGGTGAGTGCTCAGGCGGCTTGAGCGGCACCGGCCTTGGCGGCCTTCCAGTTCCAGGGCAGCAGGTCGGCGATCTGCTTGGCGGGGTGATCGGCAATGC